>CANDGI010000074.1 GCA_947384285.1 uncultured Lachnospiraceae bacterium | reverse complement strand
AAGGAGTGTGCAAAGAACCCGGAAAAGGCGAAAGAACTGGAAGAAAGCCTTGCTTTTTTCAAAGAAGGTTATGAAAGCGGCCTTAAGAGCGCCCAGGCCAATGCAAGGGCTATCGGGGCAAGGGTGGTGAACCATACGGAAAGCTGGAGCATCGACAGCACAGGAAATATAACCATGATGGCGTCCACCACGGTGACTTCCGACAGCGGGGTAAAAGGCTGGAGGGAACTGGCAGAGGAACGGGAGGAAAAATTAAAGGAGAAAAAGGAGCAGGAGCGCGCCGAGGAAAAGAGAAAAGAGCAGAAGGAACAGGAAGAAGAACGTCTGGAAAAGATTCAGATTTCAGCACAGTCAGTGTCCGTGATATCCGATGCGTACCATAAGCCTGTTGACATCAAGGCATAAATGACAGAAAGGAAGAGGGCCAATGGATATCAATAATCTGCAAAGGACACTGCCGCAGTTATACCATGTAGATGCCTGCAGGATAAAAGAACGCTTGCAACAGGCACATAAGAACAAAGAAGGATTTTTGTTAGCGCTGGCATGTATTCTGTCATTAACAGAGTGTGGAATGGCAGCCAGTGCAGGTTTACCCGGTGTTTCGGCATATTAAGGAATCGGGGAGCTGGCATCGAAGTTTTGGGGATTTTAGGGTTATGGAGGGGAGGGCTGTTTATGGGTGCATATTACTAATATGGCACAGAGGGCAGGTATCCCTGGCATTCCGGCAGATTAAAGGGATATAGAACCAGACTTTTGAGGAGGATAACATGAAAAAGAACATTATTTTATGGGTTGCGGCTTCGATAGCAGTCATGCTGGCATTGCCGTGGCTTGCGGTTGCTTTTGTAAAAGGCGATGCAGGAATGGCGGTATGTTTTCTTCTGTTTTTTGCAGTCAATCCACTCTATTCCGTGCTAATCGGAGCATTTGCTGGAAAGGACATCCGGCACTTATGGAGCCTTCCGGTTATTTCAGCAGCGCTATTTCTGATAGGCGCATGGATATTCTTTGACATGGGGGAAACAGCATTTATCCTGTATGCGGCTGTCTATCTCGTTATAGGGATAATGGCTATGCTGATTTCCATGTTCGTCAGAAAGAAGACACAAGGATAATAAAAGCATACAGTTTTACCAACGCATATCCCCAATAACCCACAGGCGAACAAGGACAGGTTTCCCTAGTTTCCGGCAGATCGGGGAATCGGGGAGCAGGGCGGTTTTGATGTAAAAGCGTGAGATAGAAATGATTTTTCGAAAGAAGGTGATGGCATCGGGCGCATATTGATGATTGAGTTTGGCGAGCAGGATTCCCTCGCCTTTGACGAGGTGATGGATGTCCTGAAACGCCGCCCTGACTTCGACTGCCAGCAGTTGAATGAAGATTCCGTGCTGTCAATACCGGGGCTTGAGATATACCCCAGCCGCAGGAAGATATACCGCGGCCGTAAGAAGATCAGCCTTACGGTGAAGGAGTATGATCTTTTCTACCTTCTGGTGGCGAACCAGGGACACATCCTCACTTAACTTTTTCAATGGGATAGCGTATAATGAAGCCAGTGGAAAATCGGAGTTAGGAGGAAAAGACCATGATTGAGCTAAATGCGTTTAAAAAGCTAATGGAGGAAAATGATGACCGCCTGCCTCTTTTGACGCTTGACGAATTTTTTGAGGGAAATATGGAGGAAGATTCTATTGCACCAAATGACTGTGACTTTGGACGCCCTTCCATTGCTGATATATGGGAACTGATGCGGGAACTGGAGAAAAGGCCAGATGTCGCATGGATTCGTATTGAACTGCACAATGACACGGAAATTACAGGGTATGATGGAAAAGAGGTTTTGGTTCTTGCGGGAGAATCGCCTATAATATGTACCTCTCTTTCAGCATCGGAATTGGAAACACTTGCAAGATGCGAATGGCTGTGTTCTGGAGGGGCAGAGGAATGGGATGAATCTGCGATGGATTCCCTATTTTCTTGCAGACCGCCTATTCCTGATGGTTTTCATTGTTTCGCCATTGTGTGGGACTGATAAATGTAAAGCAAAGTTCAAGTTTGTCGAATAGACAGCCCATCAAAAAACGGAATCATCCGCCGCCTATTAGCGGCATACCCAAGCAGGAAATCTGAAAAGGTATCCTGCTTTTTCTATGTCCGGAATCCGGGAGAAAGGAGGGCGCACACTTGCCATGCCCGCATTGTAAAATCACTATCATTAAGCGGAGCAGCAATGAATCCGCCGTTTCTGCCATGGAGAGCGTGAGAAAAGCGAAAAGCGTATCAAAGCAATCAACACCATGCTGCCCTGCATTGACAAATACGAAGCCAACAAGCCAGTCCATGCGGCGTATGCCGCTGTTGGCTGGAAGAAGAAAAAGGAGCAGTTTGCGGAGAGCCGCCGGGAAGAACCGGGCGCTTACAATGCCGCTGTCCGATATTTTAAGGCCAACCTGAAAGGCGATTCCTATTCCCACAAAGATTTGGAAGCAGAACGGGAACAGCTTGCTTCTGCCCTGCCGGAACAGGGAAAGGAGCTGGAAGCGGTTTGGGCAGACGTAAAAGTGCTGCGGGATGTGCGCCACTGGCTCAGCCAAGTGCTGCCATCCGAACAGTACCGACAGACCGCCAAGCCGGGGAAGAGTTGTTTTATTTTGTAACAAAGAGAATCCCGTATTTATGCGGGTTCTGGCGTTTCGCAAACGCCTAATGACTCTCCTTCTTTGAAAGGAGAGATTCGATGAGTGAGAAAAGAAGGGATAACCGTAATCGTATTTTGCGTGAGGGCGAGTATCAGCGCTCAGATGGGAGGTATCGGTTCCGTTATATTGACGAGGACGGAAAAGAGAAAAATGTTTACAGTTGGCGTTTGGATAAGAATGACCCAATGGCGAAAGGCAAGAAGCGGGAACTTTCATTACGAGAGAAAGAAAAACAGATTGAAGCGGATTTATTTGACCATATCGTAACCAATGGCGGCAATTACACGGTACTGGAGCTGGTGGAGAAGTATGTGTCCCTGAAAACAGGAGTCCGCCACAACACAGCTGCCGGATATAAAACGGTCATCAATGTCTTGAAAAGAAGCATTTAGCAGGCAGCATATTGATAAGGTACGTGTGTCAGACGCAAAGGCGTGGCTCATTAAGCTTCAGCAGGTAGACGGCAGAGGATATAGTTCCATTCATTCTATCCGTGGTGTTCTAAGACCGCATTTCAGATGGCTGTAGACGACGACCTGATTCGTAAAAATCCATTCGGATTTGAACTGGCATCGGTAATTGTCAATGATTCTGTTACCAGAGAAGCAATTACCCGGAAACAGGAAAGGGATTTGCTCAAGTTTATTCAGGAAGACACTCATT
>CANDGI010000073.1 GCA_947384285.1 uncultured Lachnospiraceae bacterium | reverse complement strand
TGATCTTGTCAAAACTTTTCCTTGTAAGTGTTACAAAAAAGCTTGACCATCTCAAAGCGATTTAAGCAATGTAAAGCCTTTGATAGATGTGTATGACAGGGTGTACAGCGGATTTTTCAATGACCTGGAGGACATTCAGGAGATTATTTTTGTGTTAAGCGGATACGGCGGGACGAATCTTGCGGAATTCCTGGGGGACCTGAAAAAGTTTAAGACCGTGAATTTGGATGAAGACGAAGGAAAACCAGGGCTTTCCACGCTTACCATAGACATCCCGGTGGAAGCAAGGGAGAAAATGCTTGCCATGACACGGAAAGAGATTTTTGAGCAGGGGCAGGGCGTAGATCCGCAGCCGGAGAACTATGGAAATGCATCCGGGGAAGCGCTGAAATTCATGTATTCCTTACTGGAACTGAAAGCCGGATTAATGGAAACAGAGTTCCGGATCGGGTTCGGGGAATTCATTCGCGCTATATGCGGATACTTAGGGATAAACTGTGAGAAGGTAGAACAGACCTGGACCAGGAACCGCATAAAGAGCGATGCTGAGCTGTCAGCCATATGCAGCCAGAGCAGCGGAATTATTTCCAATGAAACAATCGTGAAAAACCATCCTTTTGTAACAGAGTATGAAAAAGAACTGGAACGCCTGGAACAGGAAAAAGAGAAGGAACGCAAAGAGATGGAGAGCCAGTATGACCCATTTAAAAATATGCAGCAGGATAAAACAGGGCAGAATCTGAATGGCGGTGAGAGGGATGAACCATAAGGAGTACTGGAGGGAACGGGCAAGGCTTTTAGAGGAAGCCCAGAACAGGCAGGGGAGGGAATGCTATGCCGAGGTAGAAAGGCAGTACCGGGAAGCACAGAGGGCAATAGAAGGGAAGATTGCAAGCTGGTATCAGAGGTTTGCAGACAATAATGGAATCACCATGCAGCAGGCCAAGCAGATGCTAAAAGATAAGGAGTTAGAAGAATTCCGGTGGGAGGTAAATGATTATATCCGGCATGGGAAAGAAAATGCCAGGAACGGCGCATGGATGGAACAGTTGGAAAACGCATCTGCCAGAGCACATATCAACAGGCTGGAATCCTTAAAACTACAGATACAGCAGAGCCTGGAATCCATGTTTGGAAACCAGTTGGATTCCGTAGACAGCACAATGCGGAACATTTATAAGGACAGTTATTATAAGACGGCCTATGAGATACAAAAAGGGATCGGGGTTGGATGGGATTTTGCCAGCATAGACGAAAGAAAAATTGAAAAAGTGGTGAAGAAGCCCTGGGCGCCGGATGGAAGGAATTTTTCAGAACGCATCTGGGGGAACCGGCAAAAGCTGGTCAATGAACTCCATACAGAACTGTCCAGGAACATCATCATGGGGGAAGACCCGCAGAAAGCCATCAATGCTATAGCCCGGAAAATGAAGACTTCCCAAAACGTTGCCGGGCGGCTGGTAATGACGGAAAGCGCATTTTTCAGTTCTGCGGCACAGAAGGAGTGCTACCAGGAACTGGATGTGGAGCAGTATGAAATTGTGGCCACCTTAGACAGCCATACATCAGAGCTCTGCAGGGAAATGGATGGGAAGCATTTCCCAATGTCCCAATATGAAGCAGGGGTCACGGCACCGCCTTTCCACGTATACTGCCGATCCTGCACCTGCCCGTATTTTGATGATGAATTTGACCGCATAGGGAAGCGCGCTGCCAGGAAAGCGGATGGGAAAGTGTATTACGTGCCTGGGGATATGACATATAAAGAATGGCAGAAGGCCTTTGTGGAAGGTGAAAAGGATGGATTGACACATGTAAAAGAAAATGATATTTTAACATTAGATGAATGCAAATCAGTGGATGAAGTGGAAGCATTATTCAAGAAACAGGATTGGTTTATTCACGGCACAGGAAAACTGGAGGGATGGAGAAGTGACGAAAGTTTGTCATTGAAAGGATGCGATTTAGAATGTGCAAAAGGGATTTACAGGTCATATGAACAAGTGCTTTATAAATTTCCCCAATTAAAAAATAAGTTTGCAGCAGTGAGCGCTGCCAGGCTCAAAAAGGATACATATGCACAATGTACAATGGGGTCTGGAAATGGGTTGATAGAGGTAAATACGTTATATTTTTCTGACATAAACAAAGTAACAAAAGATTACATAAAGGATGTGAAAGCAGGCTTCCATACAGCCAATACGTCTGCTTTTTCGATTATTACACATGAACTAGGACACTCTATTGATGATTATTTAACGAATACATTAGGAATAGCAGGAAAAATAAATGGAAAACCAAGATACGTTTCTTCTAAGATGCGCTCAAAAGTAATGAGCGCATGCAATTTAACGGTGAGAGGCAGAGATGTAAAAGAACATGTTAGCGAATATGCAACCCAAAATCAAAAAGAATGGTTTGCGGAATGTTTTGCAGAGTATATGTGCTCTGACCATCCAAGGGCAGTTGCTACAGAATTTGGGAAACAGTTGGAAGAACTGATGAAGGAGGTGAAATAGTTGTCACAACCTAGGCCTTCGTTTTGGGATAGCCCATATTTTGTCCCGGAACTTGATAACTGGCATTTAACAGAAGATGCGCCAGAGGATGTAAGAAAAGAGTTTGAAGAATACATGGGTCATGATTGTTTAGAAATGGCTGAGGAAGATTTAGAAAATTGATAAAACTATTTTATGAGAACCAGAGAGCTTTAAATACCAGGATCTCAATAAAAGATCATTAACTAAGGGATTATTGAAGTAGAGAATGTGCTGCTACGCACCCTTTGGGTCAAAAGAAATGCGGGAGGGGGCACACCCGCCAATAATTTCTTGGTTATTGTAAAAAGAATATTTTAAGGTATATGAAAGAAAGTAAAAAGACCATCTATCTGTCCGGTCAACTAATTCTTGCGAATTAGGACAAAGGGGACGGGAAATGGTCTTTTCTTAAGTATTTTATACCATATTTCTGAAAAAATACAAGTGGAATGGCACAAATAACAGAGAAAGATCAGAGGGGGAATGAAAGAATGGCTAAAAGATTGATTAAAACCATCCAATTAGAGCATGGGGAATTATATGGCATAGTTGGCGGCAGACGCATATTGCTGGCAAAGTGTGAGCCGAGGGCAGAGATTTTGGAACATTCCACGAATGTACCAATACTTGGAGCGCAGAGTTACCAGGTAAAGAAGCGCCATATTGGAATTGTCCTATGTCCTTCCCCTGATACTGCAGGGGAGATAGACGAAACATATTTGCAGGCTGTTACACACTTTGAGTTGTCGGCAGATTTACAGCGCACAGATGGGATATTTGAGAATGTCCTGTTCGATACTCTGATACCCCGGGAGATTGATTTGGATGGAGATTGGACATTTGGGCTGCCAGAGCGGACAGAGCTTTTAAAAAAGCTGCTGAAGTTATAGCTGGGAACAATTCAGGCTCTCTTTTTCTGCACAAAAATGCAGCAGTGCATGATAACGCCTTTTATAAACGGAAACATTGAAGAATGTGTGCAGCCATAGTATAATCCCATCTTTGACAGTTGAAAAGTAATAGAACGGACACAAAGCCTATAGT
>CANDGI010000072.1 GCA_947384285.1 uncultured Lachnospiraceae bacterium | reverse complement strand
AAAATGGGGTCTTGGAAGCCGCATAAAATAAGGCTTTGAGATTCCGAGAGTCTATCAAAAATCCAAAGGAGGACAACAAGCACAATCGCAAAGCATATCAGCAACATGAACCAATTACAGAAAGCTTTACAGCCCATCATGCTAAAAATGGTGGATGAGTTAGCGGAAAGGGTATATGAGACATTGAATTATTTCCTGAATGACTATTACACAGGATGGACACCAGGATATGGCTGTTATCCCTGCGCTTATCCAACAGAGCCTGGAAGGGAAGCCTTGTAAGCCCTCGCCTTTTCAATGTAAGGATGATGTCATCTGACTGACACAGGATTTTTCACAGCCTGCCGCGCCAACTTCTTTTGCATCCAATTTTCAAACACGCTCTAGGCAGAACGTTTCTTCACGCCCCATTGGTACAGGAACATCCCAGCCGCCACTGCCAAAACTGCCCCGGCAAAAATGCCTAGGTGAATCAGGACAGAATCCCCGGCATAAGTAAAGAAGTCCGGAAGAAAAGTCCCCCACAGGTTAAACATCATATGGAACAGGATGGACAGGTAAATACTGCCGCCTTTGAAGCAGACGCAGCCGCAGAACAGTCCCGCCACAAAAGCATAAGTTCCCTGCACCACGTTTCCATGGAACAAGCCAAACAGGAACGCCTGGAAAATATTTGCCAGGAAAAATGGCATAGCTTTTGTGGCATATTTCATCGTGACACCCCGGAAAATCAATTCTTCGCTGATGGGAGCTATGATGACAGAATATAGGACAAGAACCAAAGTTACATTTCCAAAACCAGCGCTTTCCATAAGCTCTTCGTAGGAATAATACCAGGCAGGGTTAACCGCAGCCAGAACCGCAATCAAATACGTGGAAATATACTGCATTCCAACCATCAAAAATATCAGGCCGAGGAACATGGCAGGATGGATGATGGAAGAGAATGTACGTTTCTCAGTTTTGTTATGAAAGCCTCCGGCTTCCATAGCAGGATGGACATGCGTCCCGCCAGACGGAAGGTTACGCATGCCAGTGGGTCTTCTATGAAAGAAACGTTTCCAATACCAGAAGCCCATGGCGAACGCGGCGGTTATCCCGTAAATGGCGGATAACAACATTAAAAACTGGCTGTCGCTAAGGAGCGGATAGATAAAACCAGGAGAAGTGATCTCGCTTATTTGGGAGGGATCCTGGCTGATAAGAATAAAAATCTTAATTGCAAACCCGGCAGCAACCACAAAAAACTGAATGCCTAAGGCGAGAAGAACTGGAAGCAGGCAAAACAGGATGCTTCCGATTTTTTTTAAAACTTTCATCACGTAAAATCCTTTCTTTCTATGGAGTATTTTGCTATACTGGTTATTATAGAATTACAGTCAGGAAAAATCAAGCATTAGGAGAAACAGGAGGAAGGCAGATGCGAAGCATTATTTGGAATGCCTTCCGACGATTTGCCGCCGAACCGAAGGGAAGGGGGCGTTTCATTAAAAAGGGAGGAGAAGAGAATGGTAAAATTTGGGACAGGCGGCTGGCGAGCTGTGATTGGGGACGGGTTTACAAAAGAAAACATACAGCTGCTGGCGCAGGGCATGGTGGATAAGATGAAAAGCGAAGGCGCAGCGGATCAGGGAATCATTATGGGATATGACAGAAGATTTCTTTCAAAGGAGGCTATGCAGTGGGCGGCAATGGTGTTTGCAGCAGCACACATAAAAGTATACTTAATCAATAAGTCTTCCCCCACGCCTTTGGTGATGTTTTATGTGATGAGGCACAATTTTCCCTATGGGATGATGGTTACCGCCAGCCACAACCCGGCAATCTACAACGGAATCAAAGTGTTTACCGCTGGCGGCAGGGATGCGGATGAGGCTCAGACCAGGGAGATTGAAGCTTATATCGAGGCGATCAAAACAGGGGAAGTATCAGAAGTAGAATATGAAGTGGGAAAACAAGAAGGGTATATTGAGGAGATTTATCCTTTGAATGAGTACTTGGATAATATCATTGCTTCGGTTGACATGCACGCCATCCGGGAAGCAGGCTTAAAGGTAGCCTTAGACCCTATGTATGGAGTCAGTGAGACCTCCCTGAAGATGATTCTGATGACAGCGCGGTGCGAGGTGGCAACGATTCATGACAGGCACGATACGCTGTTTGGCGGAAAGCTTCCGGCGCCTACCGCAGCAACCCTCCATTCTCTGCAAAATTACGTGGTGGAGAAGAATTTTGACATTGGAATAGCCACAGACGGGGACGCAGACCGCATCGGCGTAATTGATGATAAAGGAAATTTCCTTCATCCCAATGATATTCTGGTGCTGCTTTATTATTACCTGGTAAAATTCAAAGGCTGGAGCGGCCCGGTGGTAAGAAACATCGCAACAACCCACATGCTGGATAAGGTGGCGGAAACATTTGGCGAAGCCTGCTACGAAGTGCCGGTAGGGTTTAAACATATCTCCGCCAAAATGAAAGAGACAGGGGCAATTATCGGCGGAGAATCCTCCGGCGGCCTTACCGTCCAGGGGCATATCAATGGAAAAGACGGCATCTATGCTGCGGCTCTGTTGGTGGAAATGCTTGCGGTGACTGGAAAGAAGCTTTCTCAGATTATGGAAGGTATCAGAAAAGAGTGCGGCTCCATCCATATGGAGGAGCGGGATTACAAATTTACCCAGAAAGAGAAAGAGGAGATGCAGAAAATCCTTATGGAGGACAAGCTTTTCCCAGAGCTGCCAGAGGAAATTGACCATGTTTCCTACCTGGACGGCAGCAAAATTTATTTCAAGAACGGCGGCTGGGTGATTGCACGTTTCTCTGGCACAGAGCCGCTTCTTCGGATTTTCTGCGAAATGCCGGATAAGGACAGGGCAGAGGAAATCTGCGGTATTTATGAAGCATTTCTGGGATTGAAGAGATAAGGCATGATTTGCTGAAATGCATTGTGGGCGGAGTCAGCAGAATATATTATGGATCGGTATTTGGAAGAGTAAATGGTATCCAGAATCCGTTACAATTCACGCCATGCCAGATTTTAGAATGCTTTTGCTGTATTTGGGCATGGATTATGACTGGAACCCTTGCAATTTTATGTCTACCCCTCAATTTTTATTGCACTTTTCCAAAATTAAGGGTAAGATAGAAATGGAAATTTTTTCTGCGGCAGAACCAGCGTCCCATTTGGCTGTAAATTACGTTTGTGCATTTTTTAACCGGATGGGATGCTGGACGCGGCATTGTACATAGAAAGGGAGCAGGTATGGGATTATTTAACAGGAAAAAGAAAGAAAAAGAATTAGAAGCTGAGAAAGCAGAGGCAATGGCTGGCAAAGCGGAAGCGAAGGATGGGAAAACAAAAGCCGGGGAACCGAAAACCGAGAATACCCAGGCAGAATCAAAAGAAACTGGCATGAAACAATACATCAAAGGGGCAGGCGGCACCATTGTCAGTAAATCAATCCTGGAAGGCAGATCGAAGCTGAAATGGCTGTTCCGCCAGGAGGATGGACACGGAAACGGATGGATTGCCTTTGGAGATACAGACACCCAGGAATATGTGGATAACCCGGAAAATATGACGGTGGTAGATTTTAATGTGCTGGCAAATATAGAGCCGGCGGTGGCAAATGTTTTTTACCTGCCATATGGTGCGGATTTGGAGTTTCGGAAGGATGAGACTGGCGTTTATTTTGTGGATGCCAGAACCGGGGAAGAAATCAGGGAGCAGGTAAAACCGCCGCTGCAGGAAATTTTTGAAAATAATCTAAAATTTTTAAATAAGGAAACTTATCCAGAAGAGTTTTTCCAGAGCTTGTTCCAGAGGGGCAGTATGATAGAGCCTGTCTGTATCGGGGAAGCGGATTTCCCCACAGGGGAGATTGTGCTTTCAGACCCCATTGTATATCTGGGCAGCAAATACATGGTTACATTGGAAAAAAAGATTCCAAAAGGCAGTTATCCGGTGGAACTTTCCATCTGCCATTCGCAAAAGGCGGGGCTTCGCATTGCAGCGGCAAGGCTTGTGCTCCGGGACAGCCAGACAGTCCGCCACGAAATTGCAATGCCCAAGGGAAGCGATAAGAAGGATCGGGACAAACCAGGCGTTTGGGCGTTTTTTGGCGTGGATGCCGGGCTGGCATGTTTTTCAGATGTGCTGGCAGCAGAAAAATACCGTGATTTTATCAGCGTCTGGAAAAAAGAGAATCCCGGTAAAAATGAGTATTATGATTACTTTGCATCCTTTTTCCGGAAGAGCTATGAGATGTACCCAGAGATTCAACGGGAAAGCGGCGATTTCCTCCTCTGGCAGATGCCAGGGACAGGTTATCGGCTGCCAATGTTTGCAAGCGGGTTAGGGGACGGCATTTACAGCGGCTACTGGGGGCTTGGCGCAGACGGCGAACCTACGGAGCTTGTGATTCCCTTTCTCAATCCCGAATATATGTAGCGCATCCTGCAGCGGGCAGCCCACGCTCCGACACACAAAAATGTGGGATTTCGGAATATTCCATATACAAAAATGCGGGATTTCGGAATATTCCATACACAAAAATGCGGAATTTAGGAATATTCCATACA
>CANDGI010000071.1 GCA_947384285.1 uncultured Lachnospiraceae bacterium | reverse complement strand
AACTTATTAAACAAGTAGTCTTGATTGACTACACCATTATTATACTAGGAGGTGATTTCATGTCAATACTCATATCATTTTTAGTTACTGTCGCGGCTGGTGTAGCTTGCCACTACATCATCAAATGGTTAGACAGTAATGATAAGGGCAACAAATAGCCTACTGGGTTCTTTTCCAGTATAAACAAAAAGAAGAATCCCTCAACTATGGTCGCATCACGGTTGAGGGATTCGTTCTTTGATTTCATGTTATACTCATATCTTTTTGCCTAGTGGCATTATATCATATGCAGATAATTTCTTCAATATACTTTTTATTAAATTTTCCTGAACGTATTGGGCGCGAATCTGGTCGCGAACCGCTTCTTCTGATTTTCTTTGAAATTGCAGATTAGGTGCTTTAAGATACCTGATAATTTTTGGCGCAGTTTGTCCCCTTTGAGCGTCTCTTAATCAGGGTGTCCAGGGTTCGAGCCCCTGGAGGCGCACTAAAAGCACTGTTTTTGATGACTATGAGCATCGGGGACGGTGTTTTTTTCGTTGTGGTAAAAATTTACTTTCCCTCATTTATAATTTTATTAACTTCTTTCAGGGATTTCTCCAGGACTGCTATTTTCTTGGCGAGAACTGGTTTTTTATAGGCTGCCTCCGCAATTTTCTGTTTCATGTTTTTTTTATGTTTCATAAAATTTTCCTGTTTTTCTTTTTATTATATGCCAGGAACAAAATATCATACCAAAACAGCAGCTTTCCTCTTACGGTAAGCTGCTGTCTGCTGCTGGAAGGGTAAACCAGAATTCTACGCCGGAAGAGAGGTTTTCCACCCCGTAATTTCCGCCGTGCATAGACACCACGCTTTGGACAATGTACAGCCCAAGCCCCGCATGGGGAAACCCATTTTCTTCATATTTTGGTTCCTTCCGGTTCCGGTAAAAACCGCTCCAGATATGGTCCATATCTTCTTCTGGAATCTGTCTTCCTTCGTTATAAACGCCTACACGGACGGATTCTCCCTGCCTTTTCAAGGTCAATCGGATATTTCCACCGATTTCTGTATGTTCCAATGCATTTGTCATATAATTATTGACAATCTGTTCAATGTATTCCCGGTCACCCTCCACATTACAGTCCTCCGACAGAAAGGTTTCCATGTGCATCCTTTTTTTCTTCACCATCGCTTCATATTTTACAATAATGTAATCCATCACTTCTTTCATGTTAAAAGTTTTTTGAATTAAATTCTCCATTTGATGTTCCATCAAAGAATTGTTCAAAAGCCGGCTGACCATATCAGCCATTTTTGCCACCTCTTCCTGAATGGAAGAAACATAATATTCCTGATCCTCTTTTGCATAGACCAGCATTTCTGCCTGGCTGGCAATCACCGCCAGGGGAGTCTTTAACTCATGGGAAACATTTGCAATGAACTCTTTCTGCCTTTTCTGTCTTTGATCCTGCTGAACATTATGATGCATCATATACATTTTATTTTCTTCTATCTGGAATGACTGTTCCTCAAGCTGCGAAGACATCTTGTTAATGCAGACCGCCAGTTGATTTGCTTCCTGATATCTCCCCTCTTCCTGCACCTTGGCAGAAAAATTTCCACTTGCTGCCTGCTCTGCCCTTTGAACCAGATGTTCGAAAGGCTCCAGTCTTTTTTTCCACAGCCACGCCATAAAGATGCTTCCTGGAAGCATCAATCCCAAGAACAAAATCATATAGAACTTTTCTGCCATGGTAATGCTTTTCCACCCGGCAGTAATATCTTTAATTACAATATAATAATCCTTATTGTCCTGCTCCATGATTCCCCTGTATCTGGCTGTTTCCACAAGCTTCCCTGTGTTCCGGATAATTTCAAGTTCCTTGGAAAAAAGACCTATTTTTTTCACAATATTCCGTTGTATGGCCACTTCTTCTTTTTCATTTACCACCGATGCGTAAACAGGCGTCATATTCTCATCTGCAATATAAAAGCTTAGGTTTTCACTTTCATAATTTGCAAACAAAGCATAATCTCTTTCCTCCAAATCGGATAAATCCAGCTCCTCAATATCATGGTATGCCTGTATAATCTGCTTATCTTTCATCTGTTCATAATAAACCGGCATAAAAATCGTGTATAATAAGATACTGATTCCTATTATAATTACAAAAGAAAGACATTGTATGAAAAATACATCTGCACTAAGCTTTTTTTTCATTTCCTCTTCCCTCAAAGCAGTAACCTACGCCATATACGGTCCGTATGTAGGAAACATCTCCTAATTTTTTACGGAGCTGCTTTACAATTGTGTCAATGGTTCTGGTATCACCCACATAATGATATCCCCATATGCTGTCAAGAATATGATCCCTTGTCAAGACAACCCCCTCGTTTTTCACAAAAAAATGCATCAATTCAAATTCTTTTGGCGTTGTATCCACAAATATATCCTTTACATATACTTTCTGTGCCCCAACTTCAATTCTGATATCCCCCGCCGTCAAAAATACCTCTTCCTGCCTGTAGCGTTTTAACAAAGCTTCAATATGCATCTTTACGACAGCCAGGGAATATGGTTTCACGATATAATTGTCTGCGCCATTGGAAAGGCTTTTTAACTGGTCTTCCACTTCCTCTTTAGCTGTCAGCATAATAACCGGAACATCTGATGACAAACGAATCTGCTTTAATACTTCATTGCCATCCATAAATGGAAGCATAACATCCAATAAGACACAGCTGATTTCTCCGCTGTGCTTTTTAAACTGCCCAATTCCCTCCAACCCATTATCTGCTGTATATACCTGGTAGCCATGCATCTCTAAAAAATCTGCCATGGTTTTTAATAATTTCTTTTCATCCTCAATAATCAGTACTGTTGTTTTTTCCATCGCTGCTTTCTTCTTCCAAAAATGATGATTCAAATTATAACAATGAATTGTGATAGAAATTTGAGTTTGCAGCAGTCCGCAGGATGGAAGTAAAAACAGCGTGCTTGAAACATATTTTCAAACACGCTTTCGTAAATTACATATTTGCGATTAAGGACGCTATGTCTTCCGGGCTCATCATTTTACCTGGATTAGACAGATCCGGCAGCGGAGGCTTTGGCTCCTCTTCTATTTTATCAACCATCTGCGGCAATTCTTCCACTCCGGTATTTCCAAGCAATGCCGCTATCTCTTCTGGCGTCATCATCCTGTTTGCGTCTGCAATCACAGGCGTTGGAATCGGAGCTGGCTCCGGTTCTGGTTCCGGCTCTGCGGTATTGGCCAGCAATGCTGCTATGTCCTCCGGGCTCATGATTCCATTTGCGCTTGCTACAGGTATTGGCATCGGAGCTGGCTCTGGTTCTGGCTGTGGTTCCGGCTCTGCGGTATTAGCCACCAATGCCGCTATTTCCTCTGGGCTCATTACTCCATTTGCATCCGCTGCAGGTATTGGAATCAGAGTCTCCTCCGGCATAATCTGGGAAAGGGCTTCTTCTGCTGCTTCTGGTATAACCTGCGGCATAGCCTCTTCCATTACTGTTTCTGCTGCTGCCTGTAAAATTCCTTCTGCTGTTTCCTCCGGGATAGCTTCTTCTGCCGCCTGCGGAAGGGCTTCCACTGCTTCTGGCATTGCTTCTTCTATTGCTGGCTGCAGATCGGTTTCTTCTACTGCTTCCGGCATTGCTTCTTCTATTGCTGGCTGCAGAACAGTTTCTTCTACTGCTTCCGGCGTTGCTTCTCCTATTGCTGGCTGCAGATCGGTTTCTTCCACTGCTTCCGGCATTGCTTCTTCTATTGCTGGCTGTGGAAGGGCTTCTTCCGTTTCCTGCATTGCTTCTTCTATTGCTGGCTGTGGAAGGGCTTCTTCTGTTTCCGGCATTGCTTCTTCTATTGCTGGCTGTGGAACAGTTTCTTCTGCCTCTGGCATAGTCTGTGGCAGAACAGCTTTCGATTCCGGTGCAATCTGCCTCATTGCTTCTGATTCGGAATGAACTTCCTCCATCAATTTTTCTTCTAATTCTGTTACCTGCTCAGACACCATCGCTTTGATTGCTTCCGGTGAAATTGCCGGCTCTGATTTCATTTCCACATGGGCGGCTTCCTGGGGAACAGGAATCTCCTTCACCACTGCCTGAGGGATCTGTTCGATTTTTTCTGGTATCACTTCAATAATATTCTTTATCAAATCAGAGGATTTTTGAATCTTTTCAACCAGTTCCCTCTGGTTATCATCCATTTTCTGAAGCTTCTTGTCATAAATTTCATTCTGCTTTTCTATAATCTCTGATTTGATATCCACCATGGACTGCTGAAATTCTTCCATCCTCTTTAACAGCCGGTCATTGGAATTGATCAATGCGGCTGCATTCTCTTTGCTGCGGTCTACTGTCACCCTGGCCACCTTTTTCTGCTCATCCACAAGGGATTCCAGCATAGCATTCATCTTCTTCTGGCTGACCGTACCGGCTTTTTCCAAGGGCATAATCTTTTGTCCGATAAAATTCATCTTCTCATCTAAATCCTGGAGTCTCTTCTGGGAAATCAAATGTGTGGATTTCTCAGCCTTCATAATATCCACGTAGTGCTCTTCCTCCCTCTGGCTGTCCTCCTCTCTCCACTTTGTCCATCCATTGACCGCCGAGCGGACGAAAACCAACGTAGCCAAAGCAGCAAGTCCCAGCATAAGGTAGTTATCTTTCATATTAACAATAAGATAAATATCTGCTAAAAATACAAATATTGAAATTACTGAAAATACCTGTACTTTTTTCCTTTGTGAATTACCATTTTCCATATATATCCCTCCGGTATAGAAAATAACATGTATGTAAACACTTATGTCACAACACTAGCAAATCAATCATATCACAAATTTTACCTCATTGCAAATTATTATCCACATGATTTTGGATTTTTTTATCGGATATCATAAACACGGGAGTTTGACAGTTGAATATTAGATAAATACCTTGCAGGCCTTGTAAAACCTG
>CANDGI010000070.1 GCA_947384285.1 uncultured Lachnospiraceae bacterium | reverse complement strand
CAGCCTTTCGCAGTACCGCCGACCCATACAGGACATATCTGCCAGCCTTTTGCAGTACCACCGCCCCATACAAGACATATCTGCCAGCCTTTCGCAGTACCGCCGACCCATACAGGACATATCTGCCAGCCTTTTGCAGCATTGACACCCCATACAGAACATAACTGCTGGCTTTTTGCAGTATTGACGCCATTCAGGCAACCGGCAATCATACCCAATGCCGGCTTCTTTTATATATCCTCCGCACTATCTTTTTCTCTAATCTCCAATAAGTCTGGGATATCGCAATCCAGATATTCGCACAGCTTAATAATTAAATTTGCATCAATTCTCTGGAATTCATCCCGGCAATACCTGTTAAAATTTCCTCTCTGCAAATCCAAATCCTTGCAAATTCTTGTTTTGCTTATTTGCTTCTCCTGCAGCAACTCTACAATTCTAATATGTAAATACTTCATATATGTACCTCTTTCTATTTAGACACATTATACCTAAATATTAGAAAAATAAATATTGCATCTTTATATACTATAAATATATATACTTTATGAATATATACTCAATTTCTGAAATAAGAAAAGATATCTATGCAAAAAAGACTATATATCTGGCATTTTTCCGCCAAATATATAGCCTTTATTTAAAACCACAATCCCTTATTTTACACCCTTCCCCTTGTTTCCGCCTTTCTCTTACTTCACGCTCTGCTCCCTGTTCCGGTACTGCACCGGCGTCATTCCATATTTTTTCTTAAACAAACGGTTAAAATGCTCAACATTCTGATATCCTACACTCTCCGCGATGCTTTCCACTGTCACGCTGGTATTTTTCAGCAGCGTGCGCGCCTTTTTCATCCGCACATTTTTCACAATATCCCCAAAGGTCTTTCCTGATTTTTCCCTGATATATTTGGAAAGGTAAGGTTTAGACAAATGCATTTTTTCCGTAAGCTCATCTAATGTCACGGTCAGATAGTGCTCCTGGATGTAATTCATAATCTCATTCAGCCGTTCGTCCCGGCACTGCTCCGCCTGCTGAATCTGCTCAAGCTTATTGACTGCCACACTTAAGGCTGCAATGGAAGATTTAATAATATCCTCATCAATTCCCACGCCCCAGTACAATTGATTCTGGCAGGAAATCCCCACATAGGATACCGCCTTTGCCGAAGAGCCTCTGGACAGGGAATGCTCCTCATAAACAGACAGCTCGTAGCTTACATTAAAATACTGTTTTAAAGCATTGCTTACTGCGTCCAGGCGGCCGTTTCCATTGCCGGTTACGCTGCGCTTCTGTCCGCCGTGGGAAATAACCACCTCTGCCAGTATTCCATTTTTCTGGCGGAAATGGCATTCTGGAATCTGAAAATGGGGCATATGGTTCACATAATGCTCCTCGAAAATCTCATACACGCGGGAAGGCGACAGCTCCATATGCTGGTGGTCTGATACCCCTTTTACTGTGTATCCCACTTCTTCCTTCATCTTGTCTGGAACTGTAATGCCGTAATTCTGTTTCAGGATATATCCTACGCCGCCTTTTCCTGACTGGCTATTAATGCGGATTACATCAGAATCATAGGTGCGCCCTACATCCTTCGGGTCAATAGGCAGATAAGGCACGGTCCAGGCGCCGTCTGGACGCTCCTGCCGGCAAGCCATTCCTTTGGCAATGGCATCCTGATGGGAACCGGAAAAAGCGGTAAACACCAGCTCTCCGGCATAAGGCTGCCTGGGAGAAACCTGCATGCGGGTGCAGCGTTCATAGGTTTCTGCAATTTTGGACATATTGCTGAAGTCCAGCTTGGGATCCACCCCATGGGAAAACATGTTCATGGCAAGTGTTACAATATCCACATTCCCGGTGCGTTCCCCATTTCCAAACAAGGTTCCTTCAATGCGGTCTGCGCCCGCCAGAATCCCAAATTCCGCATCACAGATTCCAACGCCCCTGTCATTGTGCGGATGCAGGGAAAGCACCACATTTTCCCGGTATTTCATATGCTTGCTCATATATTCTACCTGTCCTGCGAAAATATGGGGCATTGCATTTTCCACCGTTGTGGGAAGATTGATGATTGCCTTTTGTTCCGGCGCAGGCTGCCAAACGTCAAGGACTGCGTTGCATACCTCAAGGGCATAATCCACTTCTGTCCCGGAAAAGCTTTCTGGGCTGTATTCAAAAGTAAAGTTCCCTTCTGTTTCCTCTGCCAGCTCCTTCAGCAGCTTTGCGCCGCTGACTGCAATATCAAGAATTTCCTTCTGGCTCTTTTTAAACACCTGCTCCCGCTGGGCTAAAGAGGTGGAATTATAAAGGTGCACTACCGCATGGGGGGCTCCTTTTACTGCCTCAAAGGTTTTGCGGATGATATGTTCCCTTGCCTGGGTCAGCACCTGGACCGTCACGTCCTCTGGTATCATGTTACGTTCAATCAATGCCCGCATAAAATTGTATTCTGTTTCAGATGCTGCTGGAAATCCCACTTCAATCTCTTTAAATCCCACTTCTACCAATAACTGAAAAAATTCCAGCTTTTCTTCCAGGCTCATAGGCTCAATCAGCGCCTGGTTTCCATCCCGCAAATCCACGCTGCACCAGATAGGCGGGGAGGTGATATACTCCTTTTTTACCCAGTCATAGGTGACTTCCGGGGGCATAAAATATTGTCTTTCGTATTTTTCAAAATTCTTCATTTTCCATCCTCCATTATAAAATTAAGAAATGCAAAGCCTTTCCAAATCCACACAAAAAAATCTTCCATGCCTACCATCCCACTGGGACAATAGAGACGAAAGATATCAAAATCCTGCGCGGTACCACTCTGCTTCATGTATTTACATGCACTTATCGGCGCTGCTACGCCTATCTCTGTAACGGGAGATCCCGTCCTGGCTTACTTTTGCACTTTATCTGCCCTGCGCTAGATAATTATGGAAGGTTTTCCTTTTGCAGCGCCTGATGCCGCACCTTCCATAACTCTGCCTTGCGCCAGATAGTATGGGATATTCCTGCCTGTTCCATACCGCATCCTTCAGCCGGAGGCTCCAGAGCCAGTTCACTGTATCGTCCCTGCCATTTTCCACCGCCAATGGCTCTCTGTGTGTTCCTTTACAGCTACTCTTCCCTTTCTTCGCTTTTCACGGGTTTTATCTTAACACAGATTTTTAAAATTGTATAGTGATAATTTTAATCAGTTTTATTGATTTATTTTATTATTCTGTCATGCTGTCTTTCTATTTGTCCATTCGAAACCAGATGCAGCATTTTTTCCATACTTATCATGAAAGCGTGAATCCCGGCAGAGAAAAAGAAAAGGACAGATCGGCCGTCTCAGGGGTTCAAAACTTATCCATCCTTTCCTTTGCAGCCTTTTTAAACAATACCTTTTTGATGCAGATATTTTTCCCTTGTTGCCAGTCCGCCCCGGATATGCCGCTCTGACTTATTCACATCCAGAACTTTTCTTGCCTGGGTTGCCAGGGCTGGATTGATTTGGGTGAGACGTTCTGTTACATCTTTATGTACCGTACTCTTGCTAATCCCAAATTTTTTAGCTGTCTGCCGTACAGTAGCATTTTCCTCAATTATATAATTAGCTATATTGATTGCCCGCTCTTCTATGTACCCTTTCAACGAAATTCCCTCATACACTGTTTTTTATAATGTATGAAGAATTTTCCATAGTTATGACAACGCTTCCCTCTATTCTGCGCCAACCCTCTCTTTTCTCAGCCACAGCTCTCTGCCAAAACCTGGGACCGTCCAGAAGATTTGAATTTTTCGTTGTGCTAATCACAAAATAGGTCTATAATGAAAGAAGAATGGATGAAATAAATTGGGAGGTTATTTATGAAACGACAAAAGAAAACCACAAACTCCAGAAAACGCATTGCAGACGAGATACTCCATCAGATCGGAGGCAGCGTGATTCTGGTATTCCTGCTGATAGCAGCCACTGCCATCTGTATGGTGGGCTGGCTCAGCCTTTCCTCAAAAAAAACGGAGCTGACAGAGGAATCCAATGCAGCGGCCAACCAGCTGACCGGATTTTTAGAGCAATATACCAAAAGCGTAGAACAGCTTTCCGCCAACCCGGAAATCAAAGAGGTCATGACAGAAACAAAGGCAGGAGATGATATCCGCAAGGCCCGGAAAATGGATACCGTTATGGCAAACCTGGTAAGTATTGCAGATACGGATACAGAAAATCTCCTGGCTGTGTGGATTTCCGACCTGGATGCCAGCGTGTTAACCCAATCCGACGGCTTTACCAGCGAAGAAGGCTGGGACATCACCGGACGGGGATGGTATGGCTGCATTGAAACAAAACAGACCATTTTAACAGAGCCCTATGTAGATTCTTCCACCGGGAAAATGATTTTAAGCGCTGCAGCGCCAGTTCTTGATGAGAATGGAAACGTTCTGGGCGCAGTAGGCATGGACATTTCCCTGGATCATATGACAAACATCATGAGCGAATATAAAATCGGCCGCAAAGGATACATTCTGCTGCTGTCTGAAAACGGTATATTCCTTTATCACCCCCAGAACGACATGATCCAGAAAAACATCCAGGATGTAAACATATCCAAAAATGCTGTTGATGCCCTGGAGTCCGGGAAAAATGAATTTTTAAAATACAAAACAGACGGAACCACAAAATACGGCTTCCTGCAGCATGCCGGGGATACCGGCTACATTGTGCTCAGCAGCCTGCCCTTCTCGGAATACTATGCCACTTTTCTTGCCATGGTGCTGGGGCTTCTCCTTCTTTTTGCAGCGGGCGCTGTCCTGATCGCAGTCAGCATCCGCAAAAGCTCCGCCAGCCTCACCAAGCCGATTATGGACTTGAACCAGACGGCGCAGCAGCTTGCCGCCGGGGATTTGGATGTAAACCTGCTTGTCACAAGCCAGAATGAAATCGGGGAGCTGGGCGAGTCCATCCAGAAGACAGTGGAACGGCTGAAAGAATATATTGTATACATCGACGAGACAGCGGAGGTGCTGGCGCAGGTTGCAGACGGCAACCTGAATATCAGCCTGAAAAATGATTATGTGGGGGAATTCCAGAAAATAAAAACCGCGCTTCTCAACATTTCAGACTCCATGAACCAGGTGATGCTGGGCATCAACGAAAGCTCCCAGCATGTGTCCGTAGGGGCTTCCGAGCTTGCCTCCGCCTCCCAGATCCTGGCGGAGGGCGCAGAACAGCAGGCTGCTTCCATTGAGCAGCTGACTGCAACCACGGCAACCGTGGCAGAGCAGGTGGACAGCAGCCGGAAAGGGGCGGAGGCTTCCGCCAGGGCAACGGAGCAGGCCGCTTCCATCATTGAGGAGAACCAGGAAAAGATGAAGCAGATGATGGATGCCATG
>CANDGI010000069.1 GCA_947384285.1 uncultured Lachnospiraceae bacterium | reverse complement strand
TTATTGCCTTTTTCGCATTATATCAAATAATCTCCAATCCCCAATAATCTGGTATTATATCCTGTATTTAATTCCAATTTGATTTCTGACAGATAACACTTGATTATCCATTATTATCCAATAACCAAATAAAACAAACAATCTCCGGTCACCCATACAAAGCAATAAATAACCTATACCACTTTCCACAGCATACCACACCTCCCCACTTTTTTCATCACAATTCCCCATTTTTCCCATTTCTTAGCACTATCTTTACACCTTTAACGAAATCCCCTCTTCTTCCACCACTTCCCCCTCATCCCCTAACTTCTCAAATGAAATACCATAGACCACAGGCACACCCCACAAAATAAAAAAAGGATATTCCACACACTCTCCTGGAATATCCCTTAAGTAATCACCTTTCTTCACTTTTCATTCTTTGTTTCAAATATTCTTTTAGCACAAGATTAACATATTATGAAAATGACCTATCGTCTTCTTCTGCTCATTTTTTATAGCCGGCAAACCATCCCCCATTCGTCTGCCGGCTCTGCATCTAATCCTAATCCCAGCTCCTCAATCCATGCACCAGGAGCTTTCCGCACCATCACACTAATATTTTATCCAACGTGCCAAACAGCGCATTCACATCAATAGGCTTCGCCAAATGGCCGTTCATCCCCGCCCTTAAGGCTTCCTGCTTGTCCTCCTCGAAGGCATTGGCTGTCATCGCAAGAATTGGGATGGAAGCCAGCTGCTGGTCTTCCAGCTGGCGGATTGCCCTGGTTGCATCATAGCCATTCATCTCCGGCATCCGCACATCCATCAGCACCAGCTGGTAATACCCTGGCTGGGATTTCTGCAGCATATCAACCGCAGCCCGGCCATTTCCGGCAACCTCCACGGTAAATCCAGCATCCTCCAAGATAACCCTGGCAATTTCCTGGTTCAGCTCATTGTCCTCTGCCAGCAGGATAAGTCCGGTGTAATTCTTCCTTGGTTCTTCTTCCCAATTCTGCAGCTTCTGTTCTTCCTCGCCCACAATGGAATGCAGGCAGCTGCGAAGCTCCGATAAAAACAGCGGCTTGCTGCAAAATGCCGTAATTCCCGCTTCCTTTGCTTCCTCCTCAATATCCAGCCAGTCATAAGCCGTCAAAAGGATAATCGGCACATCCTCTCCCATTTCTTTGCGGATTCTGCGGGTAACCTCAATACCATTCATATCCGGCAGCATCCAGTCAATCACATACACGGTATAAATGTCATCCCGGGTGAGCGCCTGATGGGTGCGCAGCAATGCCTCTTTTCCTGACAGCGTCCACTCCGCACGCATTCCAATCTGGCTTAACATGTAGGTAACGCTGTCGCAGGTGTTGAAATCATCATCCACCACCAGCGCCCTGCAGTTTTTCAATTTCGGGATATCCTGGGGCTCCTTTGGCCCCACGTGCAGGCGGAAGGTGAAGCAGAGGGTAATTTCAGTGCCCACGCCCTGTTCACTTTTCACTTCAATGGTTCCATTCATCATATCCACGATATTTTTCGTGATGGCCATTCCAAGCCCTGTACCCTGGATTCCGCTGATTGTGCTGCTCTTCTCCCGTTCAAAAGGCTCAAAAATCCGGGCTACAAATTCTTCGCTCATGCCGATTCCAGTATCCTTGATATTGAATTCATAATTGGCATAACCCTTAGGCGCCCCGGGCTTCTCTGTTACCCGGATGCTTACCGTATCCCTGGCGCTTGTATATTTTACAGCATTGCTCAACAAATTCAGCAAAACCTGGTTCAGCCGCAGTTTATCGCAGTAAATTTCCTCATCTACGATATCCACTGCATCTATGCACAGTTCAAGCTGCTTTGCGTGGATGTCCGCCTGCAGGATATTATGGAGCCCGTGCAGAATATCCGGCAGCCGGCAAAGACTTTCATCCAAATGTATTTTTCCGCTTTCAATCCGGCTCATATCCAGGACGTCATTAATCAAACTCAGCAAATGATTTCCTGAAGTCATAATCTTCTTCAGGTATTCCTCCACCTGATCCCTGTCGCTGATATGTGTAATGGCAAGAGTGGTAAATCCCACAATGGCGTTCATAGGCGTACGGATATCGTGGGACATATTTGACAAGAAGGTGCTTTTTGCTTTGTTTGCCTGATTTGCCTGCATCAAAGCATTTTCCAGCAGATTCTTTTTCTCCATCTCCCTGCGTGTCTCTTCATCCACACTGCGAAATCCCAGGACAACACACCGCTGTTTCGTCCAGTCCCTGGTGCGCACCACCTTCAACTGGAAATATTTCATTTCCCCTTCTAAATAAAACCGATAGTTTCTATAACATATCTTCCGCTTTCCCATCTCTTTTTTCAGGTTCTCCCTGGAAGAAAATCCCCTTAACATTTCCTTGTCTTCTTCATGTACATATTTCTGGATATAATGTTCCATACTCTCTTCAAAGGAAAACTTTCCATCTGCCACAGGTGCAAATACCTGTCCGCCCTCTTCATTATTGCGCAGGGGAATCCCGGTATCTTCATCCAAATCCAGATAACAGATAATGCTGTAATCAATCCCCAATGCCTGCACCAGCTCTGTGTGCCGTCTCTCATTCTCCTTTTCCTCCAGCTTCTGGGCAGTGCAGTCCAATAGAAACCTCTGGTAAATCAGCTCCCCATCTTCCTCAAGCAGCCTTACATTTCCCATGATATGCAGAATTTCTCCATCTTTATGCCGCACACGGTACTCTGTGCTGACAATATCCCCCTCTTTTTCCAGGCTTTCCATACACCTTCGCAGCTTAACCTTATCCTCATCCACCACGGTCTCTGCCACCATGGCAAATCCATCATCCATCATTTCTTCCTTGGACTCATACCCCAGAATTTTCAAGGCAGCCTGATTAATGCTGAGCACCCGGGTTCCATCTATGGTATGCCGTATCACTCCGCAGTCAATGGTAGTGAAAATCTTTTCCAAGGTCCGGTTCTTGTGCATAATCTCCTTTTCATATGTACGCTCCTGGGTAACGTCAATGGCCACGCCCGCAGTTCCCATGACGCTGCCGTCCAAATCATACAGAGGGGATTTATAGGTCATAAGCGTCCGCTTTCCTGCCCCTGTCTCGATAATTTCCTCCGACACACAGGTCTTGCCTGTTTCCATCACTTCCCGCTCAGATTCTATGCAGGCAGGATCATCATGCTCCACATCCCAGATATAAGCATGTCCCCTTCCCTCCACCTGCTGCCTGGTTTTATTGACTGTTTTGCAAAAGCTGTTGTTGACTTTCTTATGAATTCCGTTTTTGTCTTTATACCAGACTAAATTTGGCACGCCATTGATGGTAGTCTCAAAATAATGGCTGGTCTGCCAGAAATCCTTGCTCATTTTATATCCCTGCTGCCAGCGCTGGAAACGGAATCTGGCTTCCTCCTCCGGCATAGGGCAAATCCATATATCTTTCACCCCCTGCAGATCATCCGGCAAAAGACTCCGTTGTTCCTGGGTGATACATATAATCAATTCAGCCTCTTTTTTCTTTGCCAAAACCAATGCCTGCAGCGCATCCCTGGCATTCTGGTTCTGCAAATCAGAAAAAATCACATCTGCTTTTGCTGCCAAATCATCCTGCAGCTTTTCACTTTCCATCCACTCATGGGAAAAATGATCCAAAGAGGGCATTTCCTTTATTCGTTCAAACATTCTGCATGGCTGTCCTATAAAATAGAACTGCAACCGGCAATGATACATTTTATTACTCCTTTCCATTCCAGCAATAGGTGCAAAGCTTACATTTATCAAGGCCCGTAGCCTCTAACATATCGTCCAGCCGGTTAAATCTCAGGGAAGTAAACTTCTGCTCCTTGCGCATTTCCTCTACCATATTTTCATATCTCTCTGTTTCTGGATCTGCATATTCCGCCAGCGCCTCTTTGGTGACATTCCCATTCTCCAGCCGGTCAATCACACGGCGGGAAAACAAATCCATATCCGAAGTGGAACGGGAAAAATTCAAATATTTGCAGCCGTACAAAATCGGCGGGCAGGCAGGCCGGACATGCACTTGCGTAGCTCCGCTCTGGTAAAGGAACTCCACCGTCTCCCTCAGCTGGGTTCCTCTTACAATCGAATCATCAATCAAAATCATCCGTTTGTCCTTAATCAAATCCTTTACCGCCAAAAGCTTCATTTTCGCGATCAAATCCCGCTTGCTTTGTATGGTTGGCATAAAGGATCTTGGCCAGGTAGGGGTATATTTGATAAACGGCCTGGTAAAAGGAATCCCGGATTCATTTGCATATCCAATTGCATGGGGGACGCCCGAGTCCGGGACGCCGGCTACAATATCCGGTTTCACATCATCCCGCTGCGCCATTCTTTTTCCACATTGGTAACGCATACGCTCCACGTTCATGCCCTCGTAGGAGCTGGCTGGATATCCATAGTACACCCATAGGAAGGTACAGATTTTCATTTCCTCCCCAGGCTCAGACAAGGTAATGCATTCCTTGTCTGTTACCGCGGCGATTTCCCCCGGCCCTAACTCTTTATAGTCCGAATAGCCCAGATTATGGAAGGCAAAATCCTCCATAGAAACGCAGAATGCATCCTCCTTCTTTCCAATTACCACCGGAGTCCTGCCATACTTATCCCTTGCCGCATAAAGCCCCGCCTTGTTCATCAATATCAAAGAAAGGGAACCTTCTACCGCATCCAGGGCATAGCGGATGCCCTCAATCAGATTTTCCTTCTGGTTAATCAATGCCGCCACCAGCTCTGTGGCATTGATTTCTCCGCCGCTTTGCTCCATAAAATGGCAATGGCCCTGATCCAACAGCTGCTGCAGCAGCTGTTCACTGTTATTTATCTTTCCTACAGTTGTAATTGCATAAGTTCCATGATGGGACCGTATCATCAACGGCTGGGGCTCGTAATCGGAAATACATCCAATTCCAAACCAGCCCTTCATCTCACTGACATCTTTATCAAATTTTGTTCGGAACGGAGCATTTTCAATATTATGAATTGCCCGGTTAAATCCCTTTTCTCCATATACTGCCATTCCGCCGCGCCTTGTTCCCAGATGTGAGTGATAGTCAATTCCAAAAAATAAGTCAAATACACAATCCTGCTGTGACGCCACGCCAAAAAAACCGCCCATGCTTCTTTCCTCTTTCCTTTCTGTCCTGCTGTCTTCCCAAAACTACCGCCATACTCTTCCCACCCGTCCGGCAGGCTGCATGGCTATCTATAATTTTTCATTTCAGCCCCTATTATACATGGTTTCTATATGGTTGTGCAATCATTTCATGAAAAAAATACATAATCCCTCTGTACATATTCCAATGGGAAAGCTATAATAAGTACATTCCAATCAGCATTCTGGTGATATGTCAAGAACTTTTTGAAAAAGATTTTGATATGTTTTTT
>CANDGI010000068.1 GCA_947384285.1 uncultured Lachnospiraceae bacterium | reverse complement strand
GGGATTTCGGAATATTCCATACACAAAAATGCGGAATTTAGGAATATTCCATACATAAAACGGAGGTATTTATGTCATTTGTACACCTTCACGTCCATACAGAATACAGTCTGCTGGACGGATCTAATAAGATAGATGAATATGCTGCCAGGGTAAAAGAGCTGGGGATGAATGCAGCCGCCATCACAGACCATGGCGCCATGTACGGGGTCATTGATTTTTACCGTGCTGCCCAAAAAGAAGGGATTAAGCCCATTTTAGGCTGCGAGGTTTACGTTGCCCCAGGCTCCAGGTTTGACCGGGAGAAGGTGGAAGGGGAAGACCGCTATTTCCACCTGGTGCTTTTGGCGGAGAACAACCAGGGCTATGCCAACCTGATGAAGATTGTATCCAGGGGATTTACCGAAGGGTATTATTACAGGCCCAGGGTAGACCGGCAGGTGCTGGAAGCTTACCATGAAGGGCTGATTGTGTTAAGCGCCTGCCTGGCGGGGGAAGTGCAGAAGCTTTTGTCCAGAGGGGCATATGAGGAAGCAAGGGAAGCGGCTCTGTGGCATGAGAAAACCTTTGGCCATGGAAATTATTTCCTGGAGCTTCAAGACCACGGCCTGCCGGAGCAGCGGAATGTGAACCAGCAGCTGTTAAGGCTCAGCCAGGATACCGGCATTCCGCTGGCTGCCACCAATGACGTCCATTACACCTATGACACAGACGTGGATTCCCATGATATCCTTTTGTGTATCCAGACCGGGAAAAAATTAACGGATGAAAACCGTATGCGCTATGAGGGCGGCCAGTTTTATGTGAAATCGGAAGAGGAGATGCGAAAGCTCTTCCCCTATGCATTGGAGGCTTTGGAAAATACCCAGAAAATTGCAGACAGATGTCAGGTGGAGATTGAATTTGGGGTGACAAAGCTGCCCAAATTTGATGTGCCGGATGGCTATACCTCCTGGAAGTATCTGCAGAAGCTTTGTTATGAAGGATTGGAGCGAAGATATCCTGAAAAACAAGGCAGGGTGTTTATTCCTGGAAAGGGGGATATTTCCTTTGCAGAGATAAAAAACCAGCTTCAGTACGAGTTAGGCATTATCCAGCAGATGGGGTATGTGGATTATTTCCTGATTGTATGGGATTTTATCCATTTTGCCAGGAAAAGCGGCATTGCAGTAGGCCCGGGACGGGGCAGCGCGGCAGGCTCTTTGGTATCCTATTCCCTGGAAATCACCAATATTGACCCCATCCGCTACAGCCTGATTTTTGAGCGTTTTTTGAACCCGGAACGTGTGACCATGCCGGATATTGATATTGATTTCTGCGTGGAGCGCAGGCAGGAAGTGATTGACTATGTCAGTGAGAAGTATGGCAAGGACCGGGTGGTGCAGATTGTCACCTTCGGTACGATGGCGGCAAGAGGGGTCATCCGGGATGTGGGCAGGGTGATGGATATGTCCTACGCATTTGTGGACAGCATTGCCAAGCAGATTCCCACAGAGCCGGGAATTACCATAGACAAGGCGCTGCAGATGAACCGGGAGCTGCGCAGCCTGTATGAAAATGATGAGAGCGTCACCAGGCTGATTGACATGTCAAGGCGGCTGGAAGGCCTGCCCAGGCATACTTCCATGCATGCGGCGGGAGTGGTAATCAGTTCCAGGGAAATTGACGAGTTTGTGCCTTTATCCAGGGGAAGCGACGGTGCCATCACCACCCAGTTCACCATGACCACGTTGGAGGAGCTTGGGCTTTTGAAAATGGATTTTCTTGGGCTTAGGAACTTAACTGTGCTGCAGAATGCAGTTAACTTGGTGAATGAACGCAGGAAAGGAAAACTGGATATTGATAAGATTGATTTTGATGATAAAGCAGTGCTGGATTCCATCGGAACAGGAAGAACCGAAGGGGTCTTCCAGTTAGAAAGCGCTGGCATGAAAAATTTCATGAAGGAATTGAAGCCAAAAAGCCTGGAGGATATTATCGCGGGCATTTCCCTGTACCGTCCAGGCCCTATGGATTTCATTCCAGCCTATATCCGGGGAAAGAATAACCCGGGATCCGTAACCTATGACTGCCCCCAGCTGGAACCCATTCTTGCCCCTACCTACGGCTGTATCGTGTACCAGGAGCAGGTGATGCAGATTGTAAGGGATTTGGCAGGATATACCTTAGGGCGCAGTGATTTGGTGCGCCGGGCAATGTCCAAGAAAAAAGCCGCTGTGATGGAGCAGGAACGGAAGAATTTCGTGTACGGCAATCCAAAGGAAGGGGTTCCAGGCTGTGTCAGCAATGGGATTGATGAAAAGACTGCCAACAAAATTTATGATGAAATGATTGATTTCGCCAAATATGCTTTTAACAAATCCCATGCAGCGGCTTATGCGGTGGTTGCCTATCAGACGGCTTATCTCAAATATTATTATCCCTTGGAGTATATGGCGTCTTTGATGAGCTCCGTCATGGGGCATATTGGAAAGATTTCAGAGTATATTTTTACCTGCCGGCAGATGGGAATCCGGGTGCTTCCCCCCAGCGTCAACGAAGGGGAAAGCTGCTTTTCCGTATCAGACGGAGCCATCCGCTATGGGCTGTCCGCCATCAAAAGCGTAAACCATGCATTTATCAGAAATCTCTGCCAGGAGCGGAAGGAGCGTGGGAAGTTCACCAGCCTCAATGATTTCCTGACCCGCATGGCAGATAAGGAAATCAATAAGCGGGTGGTGGAAAACCTGATTAAAGCAGGGGCGCTGGACAGCTTCGGAGCTACAAGGAAACAGAGCATGATGGTATATGCAGGCATTATGGATGGGATTGCCCAGGATAAGAAAAACACTATGGCAGGGCAGATGACGCTCTTTGACCTGGCAGGAGAAGAGGAAAAATCCGACTTCGAGGTAAAGCTTCCTGATGTAGGGGAATATTCCCGGGAAGTGTACCTGGGATTTGAAAAAGAGGTGCTTGGAATCTACATCAGCGGCCATCCCCTGGAGGAATACGAGGAGAAATTAAAGAAAAACATTACAAGGGTGACCACAGATTTTCTTCTGGAAGAGGAAACCGGCCAGACCAAGGTCCAGGAAGGGGAAATCGCCATGGTGGGCGGCATGATTGTAGATAAGACCGTAAAATATACAAAACAGAACCAGACCATGGCATTTATTACATTGGAAGATTTGGTGGGGAACCTGGAAATTATTATTTTTCCAAAGAACTATGAAAAAAACAGCCGGCTGCTGAACGTGGATGAGAAAGTCTTTGTAAAAGGCCGGGTTTCCACGGAAGAGGAGAAAAACGGAAAGCTGATCTGCGAGAAAATATACTCCTTTGATGATACGAAAAAGGAGCTGTGGCTTCAGTTTGCCACCAAAGAGGAATACGAACAGAAGCAGGAGAAGGTAATGGAGCTGCTTGCATCCAGTGATGGAACGCAGCGGGTGGTGATTTATATTTCCCAGGGAAAATTAATGAAACGGCTTCCTCAAAACTGGAGTATTGAGGCTTCCACGGAAATGGTGAACAGATTCACTAACTTTTTAGGAGAAAAAAATGTAAAAGTTGTAGAAAAGAGCATTGAAAATCTTCCCAAAAGAGATTAAAATAAGATAGATTAGAGAGAAACAGGACAGGAAAACAGGAGGGACGGTTATGGGAAAAGAAGTTCAGACAATCGGTGTACTAACCAGCGGCGGCGACGCGCCGGGAATGAATGCTGCAATCCGCGCAGTGGTGCGTCAGGGTATTGCAAGAGGGAAAAAAGTAAAAGGGATTAAGCGAGGATATGCCGGACTGCTTCAGGAAGAGATTGTCGACATGGAAGCAAAAGGTGTTTCAGATACAATTCAACGGGGCGGCACAATTCTGCAGACGGCAAGATGCAGCGAGTTCCGTACGCCGGAAGGACAGGCACTGGGCGCAGAGGTCTGCCGGAAGCATGGCATTGACGGTATGATTGTAATCGGCGGGGACGGTTCCTTTAAGGGAGCACAGAAGCTGGCGGCTCTTGGAATTAATACGGTAGCAATTCCTGGAACGATTGATTTGGATATTGCCTGTACCGAATATACCATCGGCTTTGACACGGCGGTAAATACAGCTATGGATGCCATTGATAAGGTGCGCGATACCTCCACATCCCATGAGAGATGCTCTATCATTGAGGTTATGGGACGCGGGGCAGGCTATATTGCTTTGTGGTGCGGCATTGCCAACGGCGCAGAGGATATTCTTCTGCCGGAAAAATATGATTATGATGAGCAGAAGCTGGTAAACAATATTATTGCAAACCGCAAGCGCGGAAAAAAACACCATATCATTATCAATGCAGAAGGAATCGGGCATTCTGCAAGCATGGCAAAACGTATTGAGGCAGCCACAGGCCTTGAGACCAGGGCGACGATTCTGGGGCACATGCAAAGGGGCGGCAGCCCTACCTGTAAAGACCGTGTATATGCATCTACCATGGGCGCCTACGCAGTGGATCTGCTGTGTGAGGGCAAGTCCAACCGGGTGGTGGGATACCGCCATGGAGATTTCGTGGATTTTGATATTGATGAAGCGCTGGCTATGGAAAAACAGCTTCCAGAGTATCAGTTCCAGGTATGCAGGAATTTAAGTGTTTAGTGAAAATGGAGAAAATATGATAACGAGTGTTGCAAACCAGCAGATCAAGCATATTTTACAGTTAAATAAAAAGTCAAAAACCCGCTATGAACAGCGGGTTTTTGTGGTTGAAGGAATAAAAATGTGTCTGGAAGCCCCCCAGGAGGATATCGTAAAAATGTATGTATCAGAATCCTTTCTGGCGGATGAGGGTAAGTGTAAGAGAATCCAGGGATACTCTTATGAGGTGGTAAAAGACAGCGTATTCCGGGCGGTCAGCGATACGAAAACGCCCCAGGGAATCTTATGCCTGGTGCGGATGCCTCAGTATCGGCTGGAGGATTTGCTAGGAGCGCCGGCAGGCTGGCAGGATGGGGAAGCCGGACAGCCGGGCAGCCAAGGCGCCGGGGAAGGACAGCCAGGCAGCCAAGGCGCCGAGGAAGGACAGCCAGGCAGCCAAGGCGCCGGGGAAGAACAGCCGGGAGACAGCCCAGACAGGCACAAGAGGGGCAAATGTGCCCATTTGCTGATACTGGAAGGAATTCAGGATCCGGGAAACCTTGGCACTATGATACGGACGGGGGAGGGGGCAGGAGCCACCGGCATTCTGATGGACAAAACCACGGTAGACATGTTCCACCCTAAGACCATCCGCGCTACCATGGGAGCATTGTACCGCATGCCTTTTTTCATCGCTACTGATTTGCAGGGAGCCATACGGCAATTGAAAGAAAAAGGCGTGTCCATATATGCAGCGCATTTGTCAGGCACCCTGTCCTATGAGGAGCCGGATTACAGGGGGCATACCGGATTTTTAATTGGAAATGAAGGAAATGGGTTAAGCCCAGAGACTGCCGGGTTAGCAGACGTTTGCATCCAGATTCCCATGGAAGGGAAGGTGGAATCCCTAAATGCGGCGGTTGCGGCGGCATTGCTGATGTATGAGGCAAAGCGGCAGCGGGGGTGAAAGAGAAGCTTAGACGTTCACAGCCCAAGCGGCTCTGGGGCTTGCCGGGCGGCAG
>CANDGI010000067.1 GCA_947384285.1 uncultured Lachnospiraceae bacterium | reverse complement strand
GCAGATACCATCGGCATCATCAGCCATGGAAAATTGTTAAGGGAAATTTCCATGCAGGAAATCTCCGAAATGAATACGGCCTATATAGAGCTTACTGTGGAAAATACGCAGAAAGCCGCCTATATTCTTTCGGAAAAACTGAATCTGAGCAATTTTAAGATTATGGATGATTCGAGAATCCGTATCTACGAGCCTTCTGCTGCAGCACAGAGCGTTTCAAAAGAGCTGCTTTTAAACGGCGTGGAGATGATATCTATCACGAAACATACGGAATCATTGGAGGATTATTTCCTGAAACTGACAGGGGAGGTGGAAAAATCATGCTAAAGCTGATGAAACTGGAATGGAAGAAAAACAATATCAGGAAGTATATCCGTACTGCCGTTATCCTAACGGCGCTCTTGTGTCTGTTCACGTTTGCCCTTGCTTTCCTGGGAATTGCAGATGATCCGGATGGGACGCTGGATGCCGCGCCGGGGATGGATACCATTTCCGCCCCCATCGAATTGTTTACAGGCATGGCTTTTCTCATTTTTACAAGTGTCATGCTGGCATCCTTTATTGTGAGCGCTTATAAAAATAAAACCATGAACCTGATGTTTACTTATCCGGTGAAACGGCAGAAAATACTGGCATCCCAGATGATGGCGGTGTGGAGCTTTAACTTCGCGGCATTAACATTGTCAAAGCTGGTAATCTATCTGTGTATAGTTATGGGTTCAAAGTATATGCGTTCATCCTTTGCAATTGATTTCGATATGGGCAGTTTATCCTTTTATATCCAGCTGATCCTGAAATCCTTCGTCATTGTAAGCATGAGTTTTATTGCTCTGTTTGCAGGGATGGCGGTGAAATCCTCGAAAGCGGCCATTGTTACTTCATTTTTGCTGATATTTCTTACACAGGCAAATGTGGGTGATTTTACCATGGCAGATAACGCAGTATTTCCCCTTGTCCTGACGGCTGTATCTTTCGGGTTTGCCGTATTGTCAATCTGCAATGTGGAAAACAAAGATGTATTGTAATTATCCAGAACCGGCAGCCTTTTCTTTTCATATCCGCACCTCACGCAGCCTGGTGCTTCTTGAAGCCCAGCCTTGCAAGGGGCAGCATAACTTCCGTCAGGATTGCATACAGGATGGCTCGCATGGAAAGGGCGTCGAGAACCAGCCCACTGATCTGATAGGAAATATATTTACCAATTTCCGGCATGACGCAGCGGTAAGGCAGCAGGAACAATGTCAGGTTGTATGCCCCGGTTGTCCCATTGGGGGAGAGAAACAGCGGGATAAAAAGCACGGGTACGAGTACTGTTCCAATACCCAGCTGGCTGTTTACTGTAATCCCACCGCCGTGAAGCGCTATGATCTGGCTGGCTATGGCAAGGCCGAGTCCGCTGCCTTCCGGCTTCTCTTTTGTGTTCGTCCCTCTGTAATACCGCTCAAACAGCTTTTCCTGCTCCGACTCGTGGAGTCCTTTTCCATTATCGCGGATTGAGAGCAAAATACTGCCGTTCCTGTCAGCGTCAAGCAGGATGCTGATCTTTGTATCCGCAGGATTGTGTATCAGGGCATTTGTGATAAGGTTTGTTACAGCGCCCCGTAGATTTCGCTGAACATTCTATTTTCCCGCAATGGCTGGTAGGTACAGAGGGAGATGGCTTTGATGCCCTTTGTAATGCCTGATAATTTTCGTGAGAGCCAAAAACCGTAAACAAGCACGACAATAATAAGGAATCCTATAGCAGCAAGGATAATTACCCTTGCTGCTGGGGAAAGCCTGGAAACCCTGCCGCCGTTGTAATGCAGCATGTATTTTCCGATGTCATAAGGGAATCCTATGATATAGCTGCAGGCTTCTTGGGAACCCTCCAGACTGTTTACAAATACCGTATATCCGTTTTCATAATCGCTGGTGCCAAGGCCCAGCAGTTGGTCAGCAGAATATTTTAAAGGATACCCGGCAGGCTTGTTATGGGAGAAAATTTCCTGTCCGGATTTATCCGCAAACTGAATCCATAAACCATATTCGTTCAGACGGTCAAGTCCGATCTGTTCTATGGAGAGTTCTCCGTCCCCATAGCTCGTCCAGGAAGAAAAGCTGTCTGTAAAAGTCTGCGGCCAATCGGCGAGGCTCATTCCTTCCGGTTCTGGTGTTGGGAACATATAATAGAATAGGCCGATTGCCGTGATAACACCAATCAATAATGTCATTGACAGGAGCAGGATCATCTGGAAGAAAGGGTTGAAATTCTTTTTAATTTTCATAAGGATTTACCAGCTTATAGCCTAAGCCTTTCCTTGTGATAAGATATTGCGGTGTGGCAGGGCCGCTTTCCATTTTCTCGCGCAGGTGCCGGATATGGACCATAACCGTATTATCGCAGCTGCGCTTTCACTCTGTAAGCAATTTCCCTGGGGCTGAACGGTTTGGTAACATAATCGTCGCCGCCCACAGCCAGACCCAGGATTTTATTTAATTCATCATTTTTGGAGGAAAGGAACAGAATGGGGCAGTGGGAGGACTGCCGGATCTGTTTACATACTTCATAGCCGTCAATATCTGGCAGCATAACATCTAAAATAATGATATCCGGCTGTATTTCCTTGCAGGTATTTACCGCTTTTATTCCTGTATCAACTTTTATGACGTGCAGGAGATCCTTCCATATTCAAAGACTTTCCAAGCAGATCCAGAATATCCGGCTCGTCGTCCACGACCATAATGTTATATTTATTACAAGTATTCTCCTTGGGGCTGTTTTCTTTGTTTTTTTCGCTTTTCAATCTTCCGTCTGCAGGCTTTTCTGCGCTTTTGGGAACCAGCCAGGTGTTTCCCGTTTTGACAGAGCCGCCAATCCGTCCGGCATTGTAATATTGAGTATTACGAGCCAGAGGAACTGGGTGGTAAAGGGCGATCGCAATTGTAAATCTGCTGCCGGGAAAAAAGAAAATTTTAGGGAAGTGTCCTTTTCTCATGGACGTAACGTAAGATAGCCGGTCTGCCCTGTTGTCTGCAGAAATATTCTTGCACAACCTCCATGGCGGCGCTATAATAAATGGCGTTAGAAAACCTGTTTTACAAAGGAGTGATTTGCACATGGAAACCTATGTCATCTTCAAAGACCTTGCCATCATCCTGATTTCTGCCAAGCTATGCGGGCTTGCCGCTGCAAAGCTTAAGGCGCCTCAGGTGGTGGGAGAGATTGTTGCTGGGCTTCTGATTGGCCCAAGCATCCTTGGACTTGTACAGCAGACGGATCTGATTAGCGGCATGGCCGAAATAGGAGTTGTTCTCCTGATGTTTTTCGCAGGATTGCAGACCAGCTTGAAGGACTTGATGCGTACCGGCTGGAAGGCTTTGCTTATCGCCTGCGCAGGTGTGTTTGTCCCGCTGGCAGGAGGATATCTCCTCTACTGCTGTTATTACGGCTTTGCACCCTCTGGAACAAGCCAGTTCTACTCCGCTCTTTTTACCGGAGTGATTATGACGGCAACCTCTGTGAGTATTACCGTTGCATCCCTGCAAGAGCTGGGATACCTGAAATCCGAGACTGGAACCACCATTATGAGCGCCGCCATCATTGATGATGTGATCGGCATTATCGTACTGACCTTTGTGGTGGGCATGAAGGATCCTGATTCCAAGCCGTCCTCTGTAATCATAAGCACGGTACTGTTTTTCATTATGGCCATTGTCTTTGGGATTATTATTTATAAGTTTTTCCAGATATTGGATAGAAAATATCCCCACACCAGGCGGATTCCCATCTTAGGGTTTGTGCTCGCCTTTGCCCTGGCATATGCAGCTGAGCGGTATTTTGGCATTGCAGATATCACCGGAGCATATGTGGCTGGAATTGTACTTTGCAGTATTGATGATTCTGAATACATAGCCCGGAAAGTGGATATCAATTCCTACATGCTGTTTGCGCCTGTATTCTTTGCAAGCATCGGCCTTAAGACTTCCATTGATGATATGACCCCTGTTCTGCTTGGATTCTGCGTGTTGTTTGTGATTGTGGCATTGGTTACAAAGATTATCGGATGCGGGCTCATGTCTAGGCTTTTAGGTTTCCAGATGGTGGATTCTCTTAAGATTGGGGTGGGGATGATGACCCGTGGAGAGGTTGCGCTGATTGTGGCACAAAAAGGGCTGCAGGTGCAGATGATAGAAGCCAAATATTTCTCCGCAGTGATTCTTCTGATTCTGGTGTCCTCTGTTATCACGCCCATTGCGCTGAAGGTGTTGTATCAGAAGAAAGCATAAATTCATGGGGCTGCGGTATCTTTTATTTTTAGTACGGCAGCCCCTGTTATGCTGTTATAAAGAATGCGGCATCACATCTGCAGCCTTTTCCCCATCACATCTGCTTCCAGCTCCAGCGCCCTGCTATTATTGACAGCCATTCCATGTATCTGCGTATCCGGCCGGACGCGCCCTTGCTTTTGCTGGACCACATGCCATGCTTCGTGGGCAAGGTGCTGTTTCTGGCCGGGTGCCACATGTATCTCCGTTCCCTGGGTGTATGCAAGAGCCTGGAGCCTTGCAGGCTTGGGGGAGTTATAGTGAACCCTCACGTCATTCATGCTGATGCCTGACAGGCGTTCAATGCCTGCCTTCAATTTGCCGGGCAGTCTCGTATTATTTTCTGTTTTCTCATGAAAAATTGTCTGACGCATAGCATTTTCTCCATATTTTTGTTAAAATAGCAAGAAAGCTTTCTGTTTTTACAGTATACAATGAAACTCTGTAAAAAAACAGATTTTTGAGGAAGCCTAAAGAAAAGTTAAAGATTGCATAATTTTTAGAAAATGTTGGAAGTGGGATGGACATGAAGCGCAGATGGATAAGGTATGTTATAATAGCTGCAATAGTTTTTTGTATGTTTGGCTTATGGCAAAGCTGCTGTCATGCTTTCATCCATACAGAACAGGAAATTTTTGTGTCGCCCCAGGGAACCAATACGATTATTGTCCAATACGATTTTGTATGCCGCCCCTCCGTTTATAAAAAGATGTGGATAGGGAAAAAGAAGATTTGGGAGTATCCAGGCAGCGGATTTATGGAAACGGTACACTTTAACGTGGAATGGCTGTCGGAGGATGAATTCAAAATGGTTTATGATGACGAGGATGATGAGTACGATGAAGAATTTGTCCTTACAATACCATGAAAAATGCCGCGGAATGTGATATTCAAAGGAAACGATACGAATTGTACATGAAATCAGCACTATGGGAAATGCCGCAGAATGTGATATTTAAAGGAAACGATCTGAATTGCATGTGAAATTACCACAATTTCAAAGCTTTGCAGCTGCCGAAAAATAATACCAGAAAAAGGAGAAGGATTATGAAATATGATTTTACCACAATTATGGACCGCCATGGCAAAGATGCCATTGCAGTAGATGCAGTGGGAAGCGGGATGGATGGGGCGCCGGGTGCTCCGAAGGATGGATTTGATGTGATTCCCATGTGGGTAGCAGATATGAATTTTCCCACGGTTCCCACTGTCCAGGAGGCAGTGATAGAGCGCACCAAACATCCAGCATTCGGGTACTTTATCCCCACCGAGGAGTATTACCAATCCATTATAAGGTGGCAGGAAACCAGGCATGGGGTAACAGGATTAACAGCAGAATGCATCGGATATGAAAATGGCGTTTTGGGCTGCGTAGTGTCTGCGCTGTCTGCTTTTGCGGCGCCGGGGGACAAAGTATTGCTCCATAGCCCTACCTATATAGGGTTTACCAACAGCATCGAAAATAATGGTTACAAGATTATCCACAGCCCATTACGGCAGGATGAAAACCAGGTTTGGCGGATGGATTTTGAGGATATGGATAAAAAATTAAAGGAAAACCACATTCACGCGGCGGTATTCTGCAGCCCCCACAATCCATGCGGACGTGTCTGGGAGCAATGGGAGATAGAGAAAGCCATGGAGATTTACAAAAACAATGATTGTGTGGTGATTTCCGATGAAATCTGGTCTGATATTATTCTCAATGGAAATAAGCATATCCCTACCCAGTCAGTCAGCGAGGATGCAAGAAACCGGACCATAGCGGTGTACGCCCCCAGCAAGACCTTTAACCTGGCTGGATTGGTGGGCAGCTATCACATCATTTATTCAAAATATTTGCGGGACCGGGTAAATGCCAACGGAAGCAAATCCCATTACAACAGCATGAATGTGCTTTCGATGCACGCTTTAATCGGGGCTTATCGGCAGGAAGGCAGCCAATGGGTGGACGAGCTGTGCCAGGTCTTGGGGGAAAATGTGAACTTTGCATGCGATTACATCAAAAATCATTTTAAGGGAGTGCAGGTGAGCCGGCCGGAGGGGACATACATGTTGTTTTTGGACTGTTCCCAGTGGTGCCAAAGCCAGGGAACAACCATTGATGAAGTGCTGAAGGCTGGATGGGAGGCAGGCGTTGCCTGGCAGGATGGCAGGATGTTCCATGGACCCTGCGCCATCCGCATGAACCTTGCGCTGCCATTTTCCAGGGTGCAGGAGGCCTTTGAACGGTTGGGGAAATATGTATTCCATATTTGAAAATGGTTCATTGTAAAATAAGATGCGACAAGGGAAATATACTCTAAAGCATCTTATTTTTAACAGAAAATAAGAGAGTGCTACAAGAGAATTAAAAAACTCTTGTGGGCACTCTTTTTTTATTTCACCAAAAGCAGAAAGGAGATAAAGGGGCATGAGGAAAGGAAATAGACGGCTGAACTTCACGGACCGCCAGACCATTGAGAGGATGCACGCAGCAGGGGTAAAGGTTTCTGCTATTGCGGATGAAGTGGGAGTGCATAGGGCAACTATCTACAATGAATTGAAACGTGGTGGGGAGCCTTACCGGGCAGAGGTAGCACAGAAAGCATTATAGGCCAGGCGGCAGCAGGGCAG
>CANDGI010000066.1 GCA_947384285.1 uncultured Lachnospiraceae bacterium | reverse complement strand
AATCTTCTGCTGTTTCTGGCTGTACGTCCTCAACAGGAGTCATTGCCCAGGCAGAAGAATCTTCTGCTGTTGAGGCCGCAGAAGCGGGCATTGCTTCGGCAGCGATGAAGCTTGCTGCCAATACAAATGCACAAATGCGGGCCATAATTCTTTTTTTCTTCATAAATTTTCCCTTTTCCTTCTTTTCATAAACGTATGAAAAATTATTATGGCATCCCAAGAAGCTTACACAGATGGGATGGTGCTTTTACTATTCCATTAGAGTTTTATGCGCATCCAGGGTTTGCCGGCTCCGATGGCGCCCTTATAGTCCTGATCGGTTGGGGTATCGTAGCTGAGCGCATAATAATTATAAGTATGATGCCATTTGCTCCATTCCGGGTCATAAACCAATCCATTGATTTCAGCCCATCCATGGCCGCCGCTGTTGCAGCAGTATACCTCTTCATACCCAATTGCTTTTGCCATATAGGCAAAGGCTGCTGCGTAACTGCAGCAATTTCCGCTTCCATTTACAAACATATCGTTTGCATAGATCACCGGCCAGTCCATTCCCGTATAGTGGGGCATCCTCGGCCTGCTTTCCTGGTATGTTTTTACATAATCAAAGCATACCTGCAATTTGGTTTCCATTGACATGCTGTCATTTGTGATGCTGGCAACAATGGCCTGTGCTCTTTGGAGGGTTGCCAGGGATTCCGGGCTCATGCCTTCCATCGCTTTTCCGTTCACAAATACGGTCTGTGCCGGGAGTGTCTGCATTCCTTTGGAATTATGATTATAGTATGGGGTTCCTGCGCCAAGCGCTGCGCTGATTGGGGTGCATATTCCCCTCTCCGCATGGTACATCCTGTTATCCCTTCCCATATAATATCCGGTATAAGTTTTTCCTCCCACATATAGTGTTTCCGCTGGCAGTGTTTGGGTTTTGCCAGCTTTATAGCCATAGTATTTTGTGCCAGCGCCCAGCATTCCGCTTATAAGGGTAAGGGAGCCTTTTTTGGAGTAATACATCGTATTTTTGCTGTTCAAATAATAGCCGGAATACAATTTGCCTTTTACATACAGCTTTTGTTTTGACAGCTTCAATGTCTTGGCTTTTTTATAGCTGTAATATTTGGTCTTGGTCTTCAGCGTACCAGTGAGCAGGGTAAGGGAGCCTTTTTTCACCCGGTACATTTTATCTTTGCCGTTCAAATAATAGCCGGAATACAATTTGCCTTTTACATATAACTTTTGTTTTGACAGTCTCTGTTCTTTTGCCTTGTTATAGTCATAATACTTGGTTTTGGCTTTCAACGTGCCGGTAAGCAGGGTAAGGGAGCCTTTTTTCACCCGGTACATTTTATTTTTGCTGTTCATATAGCAGCCGGTATATAGTCTGCCTTTTACATACAGCGTTTGCTTTGAGAGTGTTTGTTCTTTTGCCTTGTTATAGTCATAATATTTGGCTTTGGCCTTTATCGTACCGGTGAACAGGGCAGGGGAGCCTTTTTTTACCTGGTACATTTTATTTTTGCTGTTCAGGTAATAACCGGAATATACTTTTCCTTCTACATATAATGTCTGCTGGGAGATTACCGCATTTCCTTTGGCAGAAAGGCTGTAGCAGGAGGTGTTTGCCTTCAGCGTTCCGGTTGCCAGTGCAGGGACTCCATTGGATACGTGGTACAGGATGCCAGCGGCGTCCATAAAATAACCGGAATAAATTTTTCCATTTACAAATACGGTCTGTGCCTGCAATGCCAGGCTTTCGCTGCTGGGAAGCTTATAGTATGGAGTTCCACCATTTACCATTCCGGTTGCCAGCGCAGCGGTGCCATTGGATGCGCTGTACATAATGCCAGCGGTGTCCATAAAATAGCCGGAATAAATTTTTCCGTTTACAAATACAGTCTGCGCTTGCAGTGTCAGGCTTTCGCTGCTGGGAAGCTTATAGTATGGGGTTCCCCCATTTACGATTCCGCTTACCGGTTTTGCCACGCCATTGGCTGCGAGATACAAGATACCGGCGGTGTCCATATAATAGCCGTTGTAAAGGGCGCCGTCCAAATAGACCAAATTGTCATCCTTTATCTGTATGCCGTTTGTTGTCTCCTGTTCCCCATCTGCAGCCGGCCCAGGGGCAGCAGACGGGTTTGCATCTGCCCGGCCAGGATTCCTCTGCCTTCTCTGTGATTCATCAGAAGTATCCTGTTTTTCCTCGTTTTCCTCGGAAATCGTTGGAGTTGTCTCTGTATTGGCAGGGGGTTCCAGATTTCCTTCGGTATCCGCTGGAATGGTTGAATCTTCTTGTGCATTGCCAAAAACTTCTGGTTTGGCACTGCTTTCCTTAGGCTGTTCCGTTTCCGGGGCTGCGTCGTTTTTGACAGGATCTTCGGTTTCCTGTGTGGATTCATTTTCCTCTGTGGCACCTGTAGGGGTATCAGGCATCTCCTCGTTAGAAAAACCATCCTCTGCTGGCTCCAGTTCCTTTACTGCAGGTTCCTCTTCTGGGGCTGCCGCAAAAGCAGTTGATGAAGTGGTGAAAACGAGGCTTGCCGCCAATGTCAATGTACAGATGCGTGTTAAGATTTTCCTTTTTTTCATTGGTTTATTTCCTTCTTTCATTCTTTTTTTGAAATGGATAATCTGCACTTATGCCTAAGATTTAGTATGCATCAAAAATGGTAAAACGTCAATGAAAAACAGATAAATGAGGGTTTGGAAATAGGAAAATTTTTAAACATGGTAATCGATGAGAAGCCTGCCTTGGATAAATTGGCAAGGTGCAGCAGATACCAGGAATCCGGTTTTGGCACGGGCGATGGAAACCCTGGGCATACCAGAAAACCGTTATTCCGGCATTCCCATGATACAGCGGGAACTGCGGCTGGCAGGAAAAGCTGCATTGCCCTAAAATAAAAATCAGGAATACTATAGCTGCATTGCCCCAAAGTAAAAATCAGGAATACTATAGCTGTATTACTCCAAAGCAATCAAAGGAATGTTTGCGTATTCTTCCATTTTAGAGTAAAATAAAGACAACATAATTACAAGGAGGAAACCGCCATGCTTCTATTTTCAAAATGCATGTGCTGCCTGGCCAGCCAGCAGGAACGTCTCATAGAAAATTTTGAGGATGAGGAGAAAAAAGCATCCTTCATGCGTGAGGTGATGGCTCTGCTTGGAAACAGCGGGCCGGAGCACAATGCACCATGGATGAGCGCATTAATCACGGAAATCCGGGAGAAATATTACGGGAAAGATGAAAAAATCGCCCGGATGAAGCGGGAATTCAACCAGCTTCTGCTGCAGATGGAACCGGAATTGGTACAGGAAATCCAAAAGAAAGAGGATACACGAAAGGAAGCCATTCGGTTTGCCAGAATTGGGAATTATATTGACTTTTCAGCAGTAGAAAATGTTACAAAGGAAGAATTCTTGGAATTGTTCCGCAACGAAAAAGATTGTTTAGATGAAAAAGAGTACGGCCATCTGTGCAGGGAACTTGAAAACGCTTCTAATTTGGTTTATATTATGGATAACTGCGGAGAAATTGTTCTTGATAAAATTGCTATCCGTGAGCTGAAAAAAGCTTATCCCAGGCTGCAGATTACTGCCATGGTACGGGGAGCGGACGCCATCAATGATGCCACCATGGAAGATGCCGAAATGACAGGGGTTACAGAGGAGGTTCCAGTGATTACCAATAACAGTTCCATCCAGGGTGTTATTTTCTCCAAGCTTACCAGGGAGGCAAAGGAAATCCTTGACGGCGCAGATATAATTCTTGCCAAGGGGCAGGGTAATTTTGAATCCTTATATGGATGCGGAAAGAACATTTATTACCTGTTTTTGTGCAAATGCCAGCTGTTTTCCAAGCGGTTTGGCGTAGAGCGGTTCCAGGGGATGTTCATTAATGAGAAGAGGGTGTCCCTATGAGGTTGTATTTTATCCGGCATGGGCAGACCCTGGGGAACCGGGAGCATCGTTATGTAGGGCGCACCGATGAAGGAATCCTGGAGACGGAAAAAGAGCAGCTGAGAAAAAAGATATCGTATTTCCCGGAAATGGATATGGTATTTGTGAGTCCCTATCTGCGGTGCAGGCAGACAGCCGAAATCCTTTTTTCGGAAGAGGCGGCGGAACATCCCCTGGACCTCCCAAAATTGAACCTGCTGGAGCGGGGAAGGGGCGGTGGTAAGGCATCTTCTGGCGCATCTGGCTGGAAATCCAAAACAGAAGTAATAGAGGATTTCCGGGAGATGGATTTTGGGGAATTTGAGTACAGGAATTATCAGGAATTGGCCGGGAACCCAGACTATCAGAGGTTTATTGACAGCGGGGGAGCGGCAGGGTTTCCAGGCGGTGAAGATTTGGGCTCATTTAAGGAACGCTGCTGCAGCGCATTTGGGGCATGTATCAGGAAGGCCTGGGAAAATCACTGGCAGCAGGTGGGATTTGTAGTGCATGGGGGAACCATTATGGCTGTTTTAGAAGCATTTTCTTATCCTCCCAAAGGGTATTATGCTTATCAGGCAGCAAATGGCTGCGGTTATGTGATGGAGCTGGAAATAGATGGAAATAAATGGGGCTTAGCGCCCGATTTTGAAAAAAACATTGGAAGAGACAGCATTAAGTTAACAATCAAGGAGGAGATTACATGAAAATCGTATTTTTGGATGCAAAATCTATCGGGGAGGATATTGATTTATCCGGTTTTGAGGCTTTAGGGGAAGTGGTAAAGTATGACTATTCCACAACGGAGGAGGCCAGCGAGCGGACAAGGGATGCAGATGTTCTGGTTTTGAATAAAGTATTAATCAACGAGGAAAGTATTGGGAGCGCAAAAAATCTTAAGCTTGTCTGCGTGACAGCAACGGGAACCAATAATCTGGATAAGGAGTACCTGGAAAAACGAGGGATTGCCTGGCGCAATGTGGCTGGGTATTCCACAGAGACAGTGGCGCAGCATACCTTTGCAATGATGTTCTATTTGTTTGAGCATCTGCCTTATTACGACGAATATGTAAAATCAGAAAAATATGTGGCGGACCGCTTGTTTACGCATTTTGATCAGAAATTTTCTGAGCTTGCGGGAAAAACCTGGGGAATCATCGGCATGGGAGCCATTGGCAGAAGGGTGGCGGAAATAGCCAAAACGTTTGGATGTAAAGTGATCTATTATTCCACTTCCGGGAAAAACAACCAGCCAGGATATGAGCGGGTAGAATTTGAGGAATTGCTGGCAGATTCTGATATTGTATCCATACATGCCCCATTGACGCCGGAGACAGAGGGGCTTATGGATAAACATGCCTATGCTAAAATGAAGAAATCGGCTCTTTTCCTGAATCTGGGCAGAGGCCCCATTGTGTCAGAGCAGGATTTAGCGGATGCCTTGCGCACAGGAGAAATCCGCGGGGCTGCCCTGGATGTTCTTTGCGCAGAGCCTATGAGTAAGGACAATCCTTTGCGGGAAATTAAGGACAGCGACAGGCTGCTGATTACGCCGCATATTGCCTGGGCAAGCGTGGAGGCCAGAACCAGGCTGATGGAGACGATATTGGGGCAAATCAAAGAATTTATCTAAATGTGGAGGTTAAAGCGGGAACTTCTTCGTTTGATAATACCATTTCCATTTTTCTATAGCAAACAATCTGTCTTTCTGTTCGTATAGAAATATGAAAAGCCTGCGCTATGGCATTAGCTTGGAATTCCTGCGTCCAGTCCGCTGTGGTAGGACAGGTTTCCCAGATTTTTTAGGAACCTGTTCCAATTGGGATGATGTTTCTGGCCTTTGGAACCTGGGGCATCTTGCTGGAGCCGGAAAGGTTTCTGGCTGGATGTCCTGGGTTCCTTTTGTATTTGGGGATAGAGCAGGCTGTTTAATTGGGACAGGATGGCTGAATAATCTTTTTGCGCGCCATGCATCAGGTCTAAAAAAGAATTGTGGGAAACCAGGGAATCATCCCAGGGATTTTTCCACTGTTGATGGCTAAGGTTTAAGGGGTCTGTGTGGATAGAAATTGTGCTGCTGGGAATCAATGTGGAAAATAATGGATGGCCCAGGAACAGTTTTTCTAAGGTTTCGATTACAGCCTTCTTCTTTCCAGATGGGTCGTGGATGAATTTTGTCCCCATTTGGATGGAACGGATGGAAGTGCGTATGGTAATCGGGAGAATTCCAAGTTCTGGATATGTGCCGTGGTAAACATAATGCAGGATTTTCGTAATGGTGCGTTTTTGCAGCCTGGACAGTGCGATGGTGGAATCCTGCCGGAAGGCGGAAGGGGGAAGGTGCTTATAAAATTGGAGGAGCTTTGTGTCAATCTCTGTTTCCAGTCCCATATGCCTGCCGTGGTATTGGCTGTTTTTTTCTTTGAATTCTGTTTTCCAGTAAACGTAAGGGTGGCAGCGGGTGTCCAGGGTATAGTGGCCAAGGAAGCCGGCAATGTAGGCTTCTGCAATTTCCCGCTCCTGCCGGGTTTGGAATAATTTCCGGCTTAGAAGCAGATGGCGGAGGAATAGATTTGTTTTTTCTGTATGCGCTACTGCGCCGATGTTGTTTTTGTGGATGGCATAGGAGGGCAGAAAATAGAAAAACAAATCGGGGCCTTGCAGCCCTAGGCTGTAGGCTTCGTGGTGTTTGTGGATTATCTGCTTTATGGGGGCGCTAGCCAGCCGCTTATACGTATTTAATCCAAATAGGTAGTGTGTGGTAAATCCGGGCATAGTAGTCTCCATTCTGCCGTAATGCTGCAGAGGACTTTTGATAATTTGGGTACGTAGGTCAAGGCAGGATGGCCCTTTCCTGTGTATCGAAATATGGATTGTCTGCTGCGGCATTTAGGAAACGGCATAAATTTTTTTGATAAAGTTATTTTAACACAATAGAGTGGTAGTTGGCAAAATAATTATGCCCTGTTTATAAAATAATGATTAAGGAAATTCTATATAGCATAGAATATAAAGCTGATAATTGATAAAAATTGCAGGATGAGGAAATTTTAAAGGGTAGAATATAAGCTGGTTCTTAGTAAAAGTCTGGGGATGGGAAAATTTTGGGATAAAATATAAGCTGTTTATTGATGAAAACTGCAAAATGGGACAAAATATTATCTATGGATAACTTTATGTTTTTGAAATCGCCAGCGGATGTGAATTCAGATATTGCAAAAAGGATGCGGGAGAGGAGAAAGGAGGAAAAATTATCACAGGTTCAGTTGAGTGAGCGTTCCAACGTCAGCCTTGGCTCTTTGAAGCGTTTTGAACAGACGGGGGAAATATCATTAGCTTCTCTTGTAAAAATTGCATTTGCCCTTGGATGTGCAGATGATTTTGAAGCGTTGTTTGCGAAGAAGGGCTATTCGTCTATCCAGCATTCTGGTGATATGTCAAGAACTTTTTGAAAAAGATTTTGATATGTTTTTT
>CANDGI010000065.1 GCA_947384285.1 uncultured Lachnospiraceae bacterium | reverse complement strand
AAGATTACAGTCTCTTACGGCTCCACCAAGAACAGCAAGAAGTTCGAGGCTGCCAAGGCGACTGCAAAGGTCACAAAGAAAGGCAGGAACCAGTACACATTTACAATCAGCAACAAGAAGCTGGCATCTTACAAAAACGCCTACATGACGGTAAGGTTCGACGGCAAAAGCAACTGGTCTAAGCTGGTTAAAGTTTCAGGTAAAGCGGTTACTCCTAATAAAACTAACCTTCCTAAGAAAGACAAAGACGGAACCTATGCCAGCGCAATCCACAAACGTTTCAACTGGGATTACAATGGTTGCAAGACCACTGCATGTGGTGTAACCTTAGGGGCGCAAGACGACGGTGACGGTTGGATTAATGTGTTTGCTCAGGCAAGTGAGTGTGAGGGCTGTGGTGAAACAACATTTGATTTTGTAATGGCTAATGCGAATGCCCGTGATTGTACCGTCCATACTGGTCATGGAAATCATTGGGGCACCGTAGTAATGATATCCTTTGACAAGAAGACTGGTAAAGTAGTTAACGGCAGTTCTGTGGCATTGGAGAAGTACCCTAAAGGAACATTCTTTATGGATGTTGACTAATAGTATTATATACAGCGTTCCATAGAAATATGCAGGCCTTACCAAATTTTCTTGGTAGGGCTTGTTTTTAGTCAGAGTGCAGCCCTTAATCCTGTAAATTTCTTTATTGGAACCAAGACAGGCAATGGCTCTGGCATGTGGGGGATGCCTGTTGGAAGCGTTCCCCCACCCTCTGGCTGGAAGGGTGTCAGGGGGAAGGTTTATTATAACCAAGGGATATTCCAATAGAAGTGCATTGGAATACCCCTTTTCCCATGCTTGGGGTTCTGATGCCGGGGTTCCGCCCTGTAAACCCCCACTTGCCCTGCAAGTGCCTTCCGGTAAAGGGGTTGACAGGCTCCTTGGCTTTTGCGGTATGTGAAAATTGGATTGCCGGATAATGGCTGGTGTGCTATAATCTGCCTATGGAGCAGCCGCGTTACGGGGTGGTGAGCCTCCCTCACTTCACAGAAGATGGGAGGTGGTGCAGATGGAGAATACATATGATATTTTAAGCCTGTTATTTTTGGGCGGTAATTTCCTGATTGCATTGCTTGCCTATTTGGACAATAGGAACAACAGGCGAAAATAAATAAACCTACCTTGTATCTTAGCAGGATAAGGTAGGTTTATTCTATAAACTAATCTTTAGAGGCTAACCACACTTGTGGGCGGTTGCTCCTTTTCTATAATATAACATTTCTGTATCTGAAAATCAACTGCATTTTTTGGAATCCGGCGAAAATTATTATCCCTTATTATTTGGCACACATCCCAGAAACGGACACCATTTTTGACACCGTTTTTCTGGGATTTTATGGTTTTCAGTGGGATAGGATGAAAAGAAGAAACGCCGGGAATGCCCATAAATAGGCACTTACAGCGTTCCACATAGATTAGTAAAAGCCATACCATAAAAAGTATCGGAGATGATGCACAAAAACATATGATAAAGAAATGAAGTTATATCTGCCGCTTATTATACCTGAAAAATTCTGTCTTGTACAGGCAGAAATCTTATTTGTTCACCTTTTTCCAGACATTCGGTATACAGCCATTAGCAATAGTCCCAGGAACACAAAAGTATCAAAATAGAGTATCCTCGTCACATATGCCGCCATCTCTTTTACATAAAGAATGATGAAAATTTCTATTGACAGCACTGCGAAGCATAGATAATTTGCAATGTAATCGGTAATAGAATCACTGTCCGCCACATGTATTTTAAGCCACCGCCAAAGAAAAGGCCGCAGGGCAAAACGGATTATGATACATGCCGCAGGAAAGGCGAAAATAAATCTTTTGTCTGCAAAAGAACTGGCGATGCCGTCGTTCCACTGGATAGGGATTTTAGCGGGCAGATGCCCGATGGAAAATACCGCCGCCAGAAAACAGGCGGTTGCCAGTATGCCCCAGGTTAAGTCCCTGCCCCATAGAAAAAAGAAGCTGACAGTATCCAATTTGAAAGCATTGTGGTTTTTTTCCAGGTAATCCTTTGCATCCGAAACATACATTTCAATATCCAAATCTTTATAATCCATTTGTCCGTTGGATGACAGCATCCGGTCACAGATTAATTTTGCATGTTCCAGCTGGGATAACTGTTGCTTCAAAACCTGTCTTTGGTTTTTTATTACATCATATAGGCTGGTTTCCTGATTAGAAAGTTTACGGATATCCTCGACAGATATCCCCAAAGTCCGAAGATATGCGATTTTCTTAATGTCCCTGATGTCTTCTTCTGAATATTCGCGGTATCCGTTACTGGCATTCCGGGCTGGATGTATCAGTTTCTCTTTTTCGTAAAAACGAATGTGAGAGCGCGCCAGGCCAGTGCGCTGTTCGGTTTCTTTTATTGTCATGGTTTTTCTGCCTCCTTTTGCTTATTATATGGTATCAATCAGGTTAACAGTCAATAGGATTTTCGTTTTTGAACCGTAAAATGTGTATAAAATTAACCAGAGATTAAAAAGATTTTCTAAAAGTTAATTTCTACTCCATTGTTTTGTATATGGTCCGGTAGTACAATAAAAGAGCAAAAATACATGCGGCCTGGCAGTGCAATGGAAGCGGCTCAAGTGCATGGAGCCTGGCAGTGCAATGGAGGCAGCAGAAATTTATGTGCAGTTTCAAAAGGAGGATGTAAGTATGCCAATGAATCTGGTCATTCAGGAAAAGCGAAAAGAATTAGGGCTGACCCAGGAGCAGGTGGCCCGGTATCTCAATGTGTCAATCCCTGCTGTCAGCAAGTGGGAGAAGGGCTCCACCAGCCCGGATATTTCACTTCTGCCGCCATTGGCTCGTTTGTTAAAAATTGATTTGAATACCTTGTTTTGCTTTCAGGAAGATATGTCCCAGCAGGAAATCGGATATTTCTGCAAAGAGGTTTTGATGGTTGTGCAGGAAAAAGGGATTGCCGCCGGATTTAAAGTGGCAGAACAAAAAATCTGCGAATATCCCCATAATGAAATGTTATTGCAGTGCCTTGCCATGCAGCTTGATGGTTTGCTTGCTATGTTGGAACTGCCGGAGGATGAAGCTGGCCAATACAATGCTATGCTTGTCAAATGGTATTATCATCTGGCAGAAAGCAGCGACAGCAAAATAAGCAACAGTGCAAACTTTATGCTGGCAAGCAGGTTTATCCGCGACGGTAATTACGAGAAAGCACAGGAGATTTTGGACTGCATGCCGGATAAAGAGGAGATTGCCAGCGGCATGGCGGATAAACGGATGCTTCAGGTGAACATCTATCTATCCCAGGGCAAAACAGAGAAGGCGGTGAAGGATTTGCAGAATGCATTTCTTTTGGCTGTGAATAAGGTTCAAATGCTGCTCCATAAAATGGTTGAGGCAGAATTGGCAGATGGCAGAATAGAGACTGGGAAAAGAATTGCGGAGAAAACAAGCCGGATGACAGAACTTTTTGATTTATGGGAGTATAATTCCTTCCTGGATCCTTTGGAAGTAGCTGCCAGGGAGAAAAATGCTGACGAATGTATCTGCCTGTTGCGGAAAATGCTTGCATCAATGCTGGTGCCGTGGGACATGGAAAGTTCCCCCCTGTTCTACCGCATTGCAAAAACTTCTGACCCAAAGCAAATGCTGCCAGCGGTTTTGTCGGCAATGGAAAGGGATGAAGCATATGCTTTTCTTCGGGAACGGGAAGAGTTCAAGGAGTTGATTTCGGAGTACAGGGCATTGGAATTATAATGGACGTTTCATACTGGAAAGCGTACGGAAAGGCAAGATGGCTCTTTGGCTAAGCAAACGATTCATGGGTGTTTTTAGTGGAGGTGAAATCCACTGCTTACGGAGACTTAGGAAGGAAGGCTATCCTGACTTCCTAAGGAACTGCGCAGAGATAACTTTCAAATTTTTCGCACGATTTAAAAGTTATCTCTGCACAGTTCCTTAGTCGCAGTTAGTTTGCCGGAACGTTGCCCAGTTTGCTTAGCCAAAGAGCCTGCCTTGACCTCCGTATCCACATACTAAATGTTCGTTGTGGTAGTTTACATTACCAATCCCCTCAATTCATCCAGGCAACCTGCTGTTTCCTTCTCACCGGAAATTTCCTTAAGCTGCAGCCGTTCAAATTCTCATGGTTTAAGTTCACAGCAGTCAGCTGATTATTGGAATAAGTCTTATAATAATAGATTCCGCGGCTTGCATTAATGCAGCAGGAATACAACGTGAGATCATACTTGTTTTCTTCCGTTAATACACTGCCGCGCACCATGGACACAGAGTCCAGCAAATGGAAAAACTGCGCAACGCTTTCGGACTCATCTGACTCGCAGACAGAATTTAAGCGGAGATAGGCAGCTTTCACAAATCGGGAGGAAGGGGAAAAATCACCGGGAAGGCCGAAGCTTCCAAGACCCAGCCCGAAAGGCTTTAAACTAACGTCTGTGGAAAAACAGTTGGAAGGGGAGCCGGCTGTCAAGTTCATATACTGGCAGGTATTTGTCATTTGAAAGGAAAACGTGGGATTATTGGTCAGTACTCCTATGGGATTGTCGTAAATTTCCATGCCGTTTTTCGTCATTTCCAGTACCAGGGAGGTCTTTTTGTCCGCAATATGCCAGTGAAGGGGAGCCAGGGGAATTTCCTCACTGAAGGGAATGTGGATGAGATGAGTAGTGGAAAGCAGCTCTTTTGCTTCAGCTGCAGTGGCGCATTTTCCCAACAGCCAGAGAATTATCTCAAAGGGAGAAATGTTGCTGCATTCTGCATTTTCTTCCGGCGGGTAGTAAGCGTTGTCCGGGAAGTTCAATCCTGCCATGCAAAGCCCCATCTCATTGACGGCTTCGGCATACAGAGGAAAACCCTCTGCCACGGAAGCCATGCCCAGCAAAGCGTAGTGGCGCTTCATTGGGCCGGCTTTCCGAAAGGCGACCGGGAAATTCCGGGGAGTAAAAACGACGCATTCATTAAAATGATAGTCTAGATCCATGGTGCGTCCGAAATAGAAATCATTTGTTTTCATTGCAATACTGGTGCACATAGCAGTTCCTCTTTTCTTTTTTGATGAACCTATGCTGTAAAGCATGGCTTTCTAAGGAACTGTTCGGAACAAGCTTTTCAATTCTGTGCACTATTTAAAAATAAGTTCCGAACAGTTCCTAAGCTATTTTATTACGGGAAAAAACAGTTCATACTATAAGAATTCAAAAAGGCTCATTTGCCTGCACTCTGTTTTTTCCTCAAAGCTATGCAGATAATCAAATATCTGCTCATTATTATGTATTATGCCGTTTTTCTCGCATGTTTTATGAAAAAGGCGCATCAAATCTTTGTTGGCGGGGCTTTCAAGGATGTACTGGTTTTGGTATGTTTGGATGTGTTTTTCTTTTAGATGAGGAAATAGCTGGTCTAACTGCTGGTAAAAATATTCTCTGTTTCCTTCCCGGAGGGTCAGCCCCATGCCGAAACAAATGATGCCGTAAACCTTTGCCTTGATGCACAAATCTAAAATGCCAGAAATATTGTCCTTTGTGTCATTGATGAAGGGCAGAACCGGCGTCAGCCAGACAACGGTGGGGATTCCCACATCCCGCAGCTGTCTGAGCGCTTCAAAGCGTTCTTTTGTGGAGCTTACATTTGGCTCAATTTTTCTGCACAAATTTTCATCATAGGTAGTCAACGTCATCTGCACGACGCATTTCGTCTTTTCGTTGATTTTCTGCAAAAGATCTAAGTCCCGTAAAATACGGTCTGATTTTGTGATAACCGTAAATCCAAATCCATGCTCATAGATCAAATGCAGGGCTTTTCGGACATATCCCAGCTCCATTTCCAGCGGAATATAGGGGTCTGTCATGGAGCCTGTGCCGATCATGCATTTTTTGCGTTTATGAGCCAGAGCATACGCTAACAGGTCGATGGCATTTTCTTTGACCTCAATATCTTCAAATGCGTGCTCCATATGGTAGCATTTGCTTCTGGAATCGCAGTAAATGCACCCGTGGGAGCAGCCCCGGTATAAATTCATTCCGTTTTGAGGGGATAATATTCCTTTTGCTTTTGCGAAATGCATTGGATGTCTCCTTACCTTAGAGCGTGCCTGAAACATGCTTTTCCCCAAATGTGCGGCATAGTCTGCGGAAATGAATTTTCAGGTATGCGCTCAGAATTGCTGCAAAATAAAAATGCACAGCTTACCTGCATTTTTCCGATAGCACCAGTTAAAAATCATTCAAGTGTAAAAACCTCTAAGTCATTTGGCACATAAAGATTTCCGTGGAAATAGCTGCGCCCTTCCTCCTGGTACAGTTTTTTCCGGTCGGGCAGGCTGTGGTCCTCTGCGTGGTAGAGAATCAGGTTGCGGACGTTTAACTGTTCTGCTGTTTCACAGGCATCCTTGACGGTGGAATGGTGCTTTTCATAAGGGGAAAACAAATCTGCTTGTGTATGCAGGCAAAAGGCTTCGTGAAGCAGCCATTTGCTATTTTCCGCATATTTTTTTTCGCAAGGGCGGTAGGGTTCATCCCCGCAGCAGGTAAGTTTTTCCCCTGCTCCCAAATCCATGGAGAACCCAAATTGTTTTTCTTTCGTGGATTGGATATCGAAAAAGGTTACGGCTCTGCCAAGGATTGTCTTTACCTCTCCGTCCGCTACAGGGAAAAAGCAGAAGTGTTTTTCCGCTGATTTCAGCTGCTTTTTCAAAAGTAATTTCTGCAGCAAATCCCAGATGAGGGCAATGGCCTCTTCGTGGGCGTAAATATTCAGTTTTCCAGCATATTCGCCTTTTATCATCTGCTGGCAGATGGAGCGGCATACCCAGATAATGCCAAGCAGGTGGTCAATGTGTTTATGGGTGATGAAGATATCTTGAATCTGGCTGAATTGGAAGCCTGCCAGCTTTAACTGGCGCAAAATGGTGTTTCCGCCGCCGCCGTCTATCAAAAAACAATTGTTTTGTTCGCTTATTATAAAACATGTGTTGTAACATTCTGTTACCATTGCATGCCCTGTTCCTAACATTGTAAGTTCCATCATGCTTATTTTACCCTTTGGAAGGCGCAAAGCCATCCCAGATTTTATCCTTTCTTCGGTGGTATTTTATTTTATCACAAACGTTTGTGGAATTCTATGAAAAGCATGAAAAAGTTTTTTCTTCGTTACTATTTTCTGAAATTTTATGTTATACTATCAAGATGGGGAGTGTCACACTATATTTTCAGGAAAGAAGGTATCAGCTATGAAACAACTAAACGAAAAAGTAGCAATTATCACAGGGGCAGGGCAGGGAATCGGAAAAGGAATTGCCCTTCACCTGGCAAAACGGGGCGTTAAGATTGTGTGTATCGGAAGGCGCCCGGAGCCCATTGCCCAGACAGCCAAGGAGGTTGAGGAGCTGGGAAGCCAGAGCTTTTCCATGTCATGCAACACGGCAGACCGGGAACAGGTAAAGGAGGCTGTGAAAAAGACGGTGGAAACCTTTGGAACCGTTGACGTTATGATTAACAATGCCCAGAGCATCCCGCCAAACGCACCGGTAGAGGAGACTACTTATGAAAACATGTATCTGGCATGGTCTACCGGAACCATCGGCTCTCTGAATTTTATGCAGGAGTGCTTTCCGTATATGAAGGAGCAGCAGGAAGGGCGGATTATCAATTTTGCATCTGCAACCGGAATGTTTGGATACGCCGGGCAGCTTGCCTACGCATGCAACAAAGAATCTATCCGCGGCATGACGAAGATTGCTGCCAAGGAGTGGGGACAGTATGGAATCAGCGTAAATTGTGTTCTTCCTGGGGCGGAATCGCCTGCAGCCAAAGAGTGGGCGAAGAAATTCCCGGAAAAATATCAGGCAATCATTCAGCAGCAGCCCATGCGCCGCCTGGGGGATGCAGAAAATGATATTGCGCCGGTGATTGCGTTCTTAAGCGGCCCGGATAGCTGCTATTTCTCTGGACAGTGTCTGCTGGTGGATGGCGGGTATTCAATTATGCCTTAGAGCGTGTCAGAAAGCTTTTTTCAAATACGCTATGGGATGGTTTTAGATATGCCTTGATAGCAGGATGAAATTTATATCTCTCAATATGTAGAAAATGCAGAATTGCCTTTTTCCAGACAAGCTGTTTCTGGGTGTTTTTCGTACAGGGGAAATCTGCCGCTTATGGAGGTTTAAGGGAAATTTTTGAGTTCCTTAGATGAAGTTGGCGGTTGGTTTTGCCGGAAGGGTGCCGGGCTTGTGTGGGGGAAGGCAATGTTGTGTTTTTGGATTTGTATTTAGGGGGAGTCTGTTGTGGCGTTGGGGTGGAAGAAATATGGGGACGAATGGATGTATGTGTATGTTTGGTAAGAAATAAAGGAGGGTGGGGAAGTTTATGGTGGAGAGAAAAGAGAGGCAGGGGAGGAATATAAGGAAGGCTGGCATGAAAGAGTGTAAAGATAGTGTTAAGAAATGGAAAAAACCGGCAATTATGATGAAAAAAATGAGAAGATGTGGTATGCTGGGAATGATAATGAGAGGGATTTATTGGCGTAAAAAGTATGGATAATTCGGAGTTATCT
>CANDGI010000064.1 GCA_947384285.1 uncultured Lachnospiraceae bacterium | reverse complement strand
TGACCATGGCGCAGATTTATGAAGCGGTATGGCATGAAGAATTTTTCTGTTCGGAGAATGCTGTGATGATGCATATTTCCAATCTCCGCAATAAACTGAACTGGGACAATGTGCATTCGGACTTTATCAAAACCTGTTGGGGAAGAGGATATCAGATATGACGCTATTTCAGATGATTCCAAATTATATTTTAATCAACGGCATTGCCATCGGAGGAACGGTTTTCGTGATATTTCTGGTTTACAGAAAACTGTCCTCCTCATTCCAAAAACGCCTCACGGCATATTTCCTGAAAGCGGCCTGCGTTTCCCTTATTATCAGCTTAGCGGCGCTGGCGGTGACGCTGAGCATGATGCAGTTTTTGCTCCATTCCGGGATGTGGGATTTTTTTTATGAGCTGGGCTATGGATACCTCATTGCCGCTGAATATCTTCCGTCGGTGCTGGCAGTGGCGTTTCCCATGATATGCTTTGTCGTCTCCTTTTCCGTTAGGGTCAACCACAGAGTCAGGTATGTGGAGTATCTGTCCCAGGAAATTCAGAAGATCCGGGAGGAGGGCTTTGGAAGAAGCATGGAACTGCAGGGGGACGATGAAATCACCCAGCTGTGCGCTGTCATCAACGAGATGTCCGTCCAGCTTCGGGAAAAGGAGGAAAGGGAAAAAAGGCAGCAGCAGAGCAAAAATGAGCTGATCACCAATGTCTCCCATGATCTGCGCAGTCCTCTTACCTCGATCATCGGCTATGTGGAGCTGCTTAAGGAAACGGGGTCTGAAGACAGGCAGCGCTTTGATGAATACATGGAAGTGGTAGAACGGCGATTGTCGGGGCTTAACGGGCTGATCAACGAATTATTTGAATATACAAAGCTGAACTCCGCCGACCGGTTTCCTGACATGGAGAAAAGGAATGTGCTGGAACTGCTGCGGCATATCCTATATGAATATAAAATTCTTATGGAGGCAGAGGGACTGACGCTTTCATGGCAGCTGGGGGCAAAAAGCCATGTCGCCTATATCAATACGCAGCAGATGGTGCGGGTGTTTCAAAATCTGCTGGACAATGCCCGCAGATATGCCGATCGTTCCGCTCCGGTAACCGTGACGGCACGGGAGACGGGCCGGCTCCATATTTGCATCACGAACCGATTGACGGATGGTCACGGCATTGAGCCGGACCGGATCTTTGAACGCTTCTACTGCGGAGACCGAGCCAGAAGCACCCCCCAAAGCTCCGGGCTGGGGCTTGCCATTGTAAAGCGCATCGTGGAACTTCACGGGGGCGAGGCCAATGCATCGTTACAAGGACAAGAACTGTCCATCCATCTGTTTCTCAATTAGAAACGGCAGTTGATCGAAAATAAGCAGATAGCTATTCTGAAAGAGAGGATAGACGGCATGGAAGCTGGCATTCAGACCGCAAAGACAAATCTTCCGGCAGATAAAGAGAGGTTTTTTATGAAAGTCGGGGATAAGCCTTATACGGATAAAAAAGAAGCCGGAACCGCACTCGTGGAGATGTGCAAGGAGATGAAAACCGTCAATGTGCCTGCAGCAGTCGGGGAATATGCCGGGTTTAAAATGGCGGTGTCCTTTGATTCGTTCAACCATAAATTTGTGATGAACTTAAAAGGGCAGCTTTCCCACAACTTAGAGATCGGCTCTGACCCTCTCGGCAATATTGCCCGTATCAACCATGCCTTAGAATCCATGCCAAAACAGCTTTCAGAAGCACAGACAAAACTGGAAAACGTGGAGCGACAGCTTGAAACCGCAAAAGTGGAGGTCGCAAAGCCGTTTGCACAGGAAGCGGAGATTGCGGAGAAGCTCTCAAACCCTGCAATCATAGATTATATGATGCGTGGAGGATTTGATGAAAAAGGCATCTGGAAACCGGATAACCGGGGCTTGGATTCTGGTTTGTTGTAGAGTGGATCAATGTGCATGGGAAACTGCATATCGCCATGCCGCACCGGGAGGAATATCTTGGACAGTATATGACAAAGGATACAGAGAAACTTCTTGCGTCATAAAATAAAGGTATGGGAAGGAGAACCATAATGGGAAAAAAGAAAGCAGATCAGAAAATAAGAGTACGTTGCTTTCCATGGAGCTGACCGTTGATGAAAACTTAGGGATCATTGAAAAAGAGTATAGTATTGTGGTAGATAATAGAATAAGAGAGGACGTGAGTGCCATGTGTAATTTGCCACAGGGGATTAAGGAAAAAGGCGGGGCAGAGAGAAGAAAAAATATTTTAAATATGCACAGGAAAGGTTATACATTGGAGCAGATAGCAGAATGTGTGGAAAAGACGATTGAAGAAGTAGAGGCTGTCATTAGAAAAAGAGAGCCTGTACTGGCATAATCACAGTAACTAAATAACACAAGCGGTAAAGCAGTGATTTGTTTTTGTATAAGAAAACAAATCACTGCTTTTTCTGTTTTCGGGAAGAAAGACAGTCCTAACAGATTGTCTTTTTTTCGTGAGAAGAAAGGAAAATAGATATGGCAGACGCAAAAACAGAAAAATCGTCAACTAATCTACTGTACTTTCAAAACCTTTTTAGGCTGATTGCTCATATACATTATCAAACAAATCGCCGTAAGAATTATCTCAACAATAAGTTGTGTAAGGATTACTCCGTTCAGCTTAAAGAAATAGTTTAGCACCGCAACTCCAGGTATAAATAAAACAACATTTCTAAACAATGTGATAATCAATGAATTTAATGCTTTGCCAAGTGCTTGGAAATATGCAGTCACCATGTTTATTACGCTCAATAAAGGAGCATGGAAGCATAACAAACGTAAGAACCACGCTGTCTGCGTAATCAGTTCTTCATTATCCAAGAATATTCCAGCTAATATGCGGTTTAAAAAGAATAAAGCAATCGTGAATACCGCCCCTAATACAACTCCATATATGGTTGCAATACGTATAGAACAAGCAAGCCTTTTTTCGTTCTTTTGTCCATAACAATACCCCGCCAAAGGAGCAGTTCCCTGTGACAGTCCTACGGACAACATAATCGGGAACATATCTATTTTGTAGGCAATGCCATAAGATGCCACTGCATCAGAGCCATATATTCCAATAAAATTATTCAGAACAATATTTGCTGCACTCATCATAACTGTAATAAGCGCTCCTGGGATTCCAATCTTAATGACATTGCCTGTCATTTCCTTTTCGCAAGAAAAATATCTTAATGACATTTTCACACATTCATTCTTTTTTCTTTCCTGAATCATCAGGCAGATAATATAATAAACCGCCGCGCAGACAAATCCAAATGACGTAGCAATAGCAGCTCCTTTTGTTCCTATCTTAAGCAATACAATTAAAATCCAGTCAAATACTATATTCACCCCATTTCCAATAGCAAGACCGATTGCAGCTTCCTTAATCAGCCCAATGGAGCGGAACGAATGAACCAGCCCATTGGAAAGCATAATTGCAGGAGTCCCTATAAATATCCATCTCAAATAGTCACATGTATATTCAAAATTCTCTTCATCTGCTCCAATAATATCAGCAATCTGATTTATGAACAGAAGACCAATTATCATCATGCAAATGCCTGCAATTGCCATTGCGTAAGTACAAAAATTAAAGCACTTTGCAGAATCTTCGTTCCTGCCCTCTCCTATCATTCTCGCAATTACAGAACTGCCGCCCATACCAAAGATACAGGCTATTGACATGATAATTAAAAGAACCGGTACACATAGCGTAACGGCAGCAATCATAGCAGGTTCTTTTGTTAAAGAAACAAAATAAGTATCTGCTGTGTTATAAATAAGTGTTGTCAGAGAACCTAACATTGCAGGTATCCCAAGTTTCAATACTGCTTTTGAAATACTCTTTTCTTCAAATACGTTATTCATAAATTTTCACCTCTCCATTGTTTTCCATTAAATTTTAATGTACAATGAAAGAAAATAACAAGACAAATGTCCTGTTTGGAGGTTTTAAATGAAGAAAACATACAACATTTCAAAAATCGATGAAGCGCTAAACTCCTGTATATATGCTGATACGCTCCGTTCGTTGCAAGCTCCTTTTTTTCTGATTGAATATGAATCTGGTGAAAGCGTGTCAAATTATGACTATTTCCAAGTTGTAATAAGCGGAAACCTTTCCATATCATTTATCCGTGACGACGGCAGTGCTTACAGTCTTTCAAACGGCGGTAAAAATTACATCATTGGTGAAATGGATTTATTTGTAGCTGGTGATGATAATGTTCTTGCTGAAGCCATAAGCTCCCTTCTTACAATTGCAATTGACACCGTTCAATATAAGGATAAGCTGCTCCAAAACATAGCCTTTCTGCAGTTAATGGCTGCAACACTGGCAAATAAGATAAGTGCAATGACAAATGCTGATGCAGCGCCATCCTCACTTTCTGAACGCATTCTCAATTATATGAAATTCAAATGCAGCAATCATATTTTATCTGGAATAGAAAAAACCGCTTTTAGACTTCATTGCAGCCCAAGACAACTTCAGCGCATTTTGAATCAATTTGAAAAAGATAATGTCGTAACCAAAATTGGAAAAGGCCGATACATTATGAAAGATTAAATAGTAATTTACCGAACTGTTTTCGTTTTTGTTTTAGCGGCACTTCTACATACCGCAGAGGTGCTGCTTTTTGCTTATGAATAAAGTATCTCCCTCTCCACAACTTCCCTTACATATGCCCGAATATTATTCATGGCAGACAGAAAGCATAAGAAATGCTTTCCTTTTGGCGAAAACAGATATATAATGGAGTGGCGGCAGGCGGGAAGGTGGAGGAATGGGCTGAAAGAAATTATTTCAGCCTATTGTGCCTGGACAAAGCGAAAGGAATGTAAGTGAAAATGAACAGGCCTGTAACAACATTATTTATGCTGATGTCGGTTGACGGGAAAATAAGCACTGGCGCCACGGATGATTTAGATGTGGACAAAGATTTTCCAAAAATTCCCGGAGTCAGCGAGGGATTGCATCAATATTATGAGATAGAGCAGACAACAGATTTGTGGACGCTCAATTCCGGCCGGGTTCAAGCCAAAATGGGCGTCAATACGAAGAAAATGCCAAGTAGGACGCCTGTATCTTTTGTGGTAATAGATAACAATCATTTGAATGAAAATGGGATACGGTATTTTTGTGCTTTATCAAAAAAATTCGTGCTGGTTACGTCAAATGAAGAACACCCGGCATTTCAGATAAAAGAAGATAATTTCCATATCATATTTCAAGAAGAGTTATCGCTGGAAAATGCACTGGAAAAGCTTAAATCGGAATATGGCTGTGAGAGAATAACGATACAGACCGGTGGGACGCTGAATGGCCTGTTTCTTCGCGAAAGGCTGTTTGATTACGTTGATATTGTTGTTGCCCCGGTTTTGGTTGGCGGCAAAGATACGCCGACTTTGATTGATGGCAAATCTTTGCTTACACAGAGAGAACTGTCAAAATTAGGCGTCTTGAAACTGCAGGAATGTGAGGTTTTGGAGCACTCCTATTTGCGTCTGCGTTATGAGGTGGTGTGCCGCCGCTGCTTGGGCAGGATGACCCAGCGCTGCGCAGGGAGCTTTTTAGAAAAGCATCTGTAATATTTTGGGGAGAAACTATGTAATTGCTGTAAATAAAAAACGTTTTGCAAATAGAAGGAGAGTCCCATGGAATTTCGCCCATGTATTGATATTCACAATGGAAAAGTAAAACAAATCGTCGGCGGCAGCCTGAAAGATGAAGGGGACCAGGCGGCAGAAAATTTTGTATCAGAGCAGGATGGAGCTTTTTTTGCCGGATTGTACCAGAGATATGGAATCCGGGGCGGCCATATTATCCTGCTGAACCCGGCAGACAGCCCCTGGTATGAAGCCACAAAAGCCCAGGCAATGAAAGCGCTGGCTGCCTATCCCGGCGGAATGCAGGCAGGAGGCGGCATCTGTCCAGACAATGCAGAGGAATTTTTGGAGGCCGGCGCAAGCCATGTCATTGTTACCTCCTATGTGTTCCGGGATGGCAGGATTTATTTTGAAAATTTAGAAAAACTGCAGAAAATTACAGGAAAGGAACATCTGGTATTAGATTTAAGCTGCCGGAAACAAGGCGAGGACTATTATATCGTCACAGACCGATGGCAGAAATTTACACAAGAAAAGATTTCAGAAAAACTTCTGGAACAATTGTCGGGTTATGCGGATGAGTTTTTAGTCCATGCCGTGGATGTGGAAGGCAAAGCGCAAGGAATAGAAACAGAGCTGGTAAAGCTTTTAGGAAACTGGGGCAGGATACCCATCACCTACGCCGGAGGCGTCGGCAGCTTTTCCGATTTAGAGCAATTAAAGCAACTGGGGCAGAACCGTTTGCACGTAACCATCGGCAGCGCATTAGACCTGTTCGGAGGCAGCATGCCCCTTGAAAAAGTACTAGCTTTCTGCAACGCTTGACTTACGAAAAAATATTAGCTTTCCACAAAGCTTGGTTTACAAAAAAACCGGATTTCTGCAACGCTTGGCTTATGAAAAATTGTTAACTTTCCACAAGGTTTGACTTAAGAAAAAGCATTGCGTATAATTAACCCCAGAGTGCTATCCAAACACGCTCAAACGCTGCAGCAAACAATCCACATTTCGATGCCCAGGAAAGGCTGGATGGCTCTTTGCCGGAACGCTGCCCAGTCTGCGTGGCAAAGGGTCATCCTGCCTTTCCGTCCGTATCCAAATATATAAAGCTGGATGCAGCACCAAAAACACCCAAAAAGGAGTGGGAAAATCATGAATAGATACACAAAGCAGGACATCATCCGAATGGTGGAGGAAGAAGATGTAGAATTTATCCGCCTTCAGTTTACAGACATGTTCGGAACTTTGAAAAATGTAGCCATAACAAAGAGCCAGTTAGAGAAAGCCCTGGATAACCAGTGTATGTTTGACGGCTCTTCCATTGAAGGGTTTGTACGCATTGAGGAGTCCGACATGTATTTATACCCGGATTTAGACACCTTTGCAATTTTTCCTTGGAGGCCTCAGCAAGGAAAAGTGGCAAGGATTATCTGCGATATTTACCGGCCGGATGGAAAGCCTTTTGAAGGCGACCCCAGATATATTTTAAGGAAAACTCTTGCAGAAGCGGCCAGGATGGGGTATCAGTTTGATGTGGGGCCGGAATGCGAATTTTTTCTGTTCCACACAGATGAAAACGGCTGTCCCACTACGCTGACCCATGAACGGGCAGGATATTTTGATTTGGGACCTGTGGATTTAGGGGAAAATGCCAGAAGGGACATGGTATTAACCTTGGAGGAGATGGGATTTGAAATTGAAGCTTCCCACCATGAGGTTGCCCCGGCTCAGCATGAGATTGATTTCCGGTATGGGGAAGGGCTTGCAACCGCCGATAATATTATGACCTTTAAGCTGGCGGTAAAGACCATTGCAAAACGGTTCGGCTTGTTTGCAAGCTTTATGCCAAAGCCTAAATTCGGCGTCAATGGTTCTGGCATGCATATCAATATGTCGGTGTCCAAGAATGGAAAAAACATTTTTCATGACGGGGCAGATGAGCTGGGGTTAAGCCAGGAGGCTTACTATTTTATCGGCGGCCTGATGAAACATATGAAAGGAATGACGGCTGTCACCAATCCTCTGGTAAATTCCTACAAGCGTTTGGTGCCAGGCTATGAAGCGCCTATTTATATTGCTTGGTCGGCCACCAACCGAAGCCCTTTGATTCGGATTCCGGCAGCCAGAGGGGAAGCTACCAGGATTGAACTGCGGTGCCCGGATCCGGCAGCCAATCCCTATCTTGCCCTTGCCGTATGCCTTGCAGCAGGATTAGATGGCATTAAGAATAAGCTTAAGCCCCCTGCCCCGGTCAAGGCCAATATTTTCCACATGGGAAAAGAAGAAAAAGAAATGCTGAATATTGAATCGCTGCCCTCCAACCTCCACGAGGCGGTCAAGGAGATGAGGGAAGATAAGTTTGTGTGCAGCGTACTGGGAGACCATATCGCAAAGAGATACGCAAAGGCAAAGGAAGCAGAGTGGGAGGCTTACCGGGAACAGATTACAGACTGGGAAATCAGCAATTATTTGTACAAAATTTAATTCCACGGAGGAAGTGTTTTGGTGAATATAATTGTGGCGTTCCCGAAAATTGAAAACGGAAAAAGCATAAAAAGCATTTTGGTAAAAAAAGGATTCCATGTCAGCGGCCTGTGCACCACAGGGGCTAAGACGCTCCAATATGCAGACATGCTGGAAGAAGGCATTGTGGTGTGCGCCGGAAGGCTTATGGATATGGCCTGCCATCAGCTTCGGGAATACCTTCCAGATTCCTTTGAAATGCTGGTGATGTCTGCGCCAGGCTGCCTGGAGGAAGAACCCATGGAGCATGTGCTCTATTTAACCATGCCCCTGAAAGTCCATGAGCTGGTGAGTACCGTGGAAATGATGGCCTATGCCATGGAGCGGAAGAAGCGGAAGAAAAAATCCCGGCAGCCAGAGCGGAGCCAGGAGGAAAAGGAGACGCTTCAAAAGGCGAAGGAAGTGTTGATGGAACGAAACCATATGACGGAAGAGGAGGCACACCGCTATATACAAAAAAGCAGTATGGACAGCGGTACAGGGCTGGTGGAAGCCGCCCAGATGATTTTGAGTTTGATGCAGTAAAGAAAGAATTGTGAAACCGATCGACGGCACAATCGCTTAGAAGCTTTGCAATTACCCCATATAGT
>CANDGI010000063.1 GCA_947384285.1 uncultured Lachnospiraceae bacterium | reverse complement strand
GCATAGTGCTGAACTGCGATTTCAAATCATTAATTTCCGATTGCATAGTGCTGAACTGCGATTTCAAATCATTAATTTCCGATTGCATAGTGCTGAATTGCGATTTCAAATCGTTAATATCTGATTTCAAATTGCCGATATCAGAATGCATATCAGTAATTTCGGAGTGTATACTTTTTGTTTCATTATGTATTGGCATCAGCAGATTGCTGATAGATTGTAAATCTTCTTTCGTCAGGGACATAAGATCACGCTCCTTTTCTAGAATCTTATCTGTTGATATTATACTATATCCAGAGTGTAAAGTCTATGGAATTGTCAAAGTGCAAAAGCGAAGAAGCACACATGTTAGAGCGTATTTGAAAGTAAAAGAGGCGGCTGTCTGTAATTTGGCATGAAATACAGCAGTTTGACGCATACTATAGAAAGAGCATGTCAAAGAAATGTTCTGCAAGCTGTAAAGCGTCACGGATTTCAGAAAGAGACAGGAGGGATATTGTGATAAATATTGAAACGGACTACTTAAAGGAAAAGGTAGAGAGCAAGCTGCAGGAAGGAACTTATAACCGGAACAGGCGGGAAGATTTGTATGAGCTGGATCAGCAGATCAGCGGCCTTTACCATACGTTTGAATTAATAAACAGCGCCCAGGAAAAGGAATTGCGCCGGCCGGTGCTGGAGGCCATGGCGAATCTTGATCATTGTGCAACCATTAAGGCATAAATCCTCCGCAGCGTAAATGCCGCAGATATGTATTTGCATAAGCCTGGGGCGGGAAGGGTGGAATCCAGAGATGGACAGCCCTTCCCCGAAAATCAGGCTTCCCCTTCTTTGACGATTTCTTCCAGAACCTGGATAAGATCCTGAAGGGTCTGCAGCCGGACGTTCCGCGCCAGAATGCAGTCTTTGAGTTCAGATGACAATGTTTCAAATTTGTCCCGTATGCTGGGCGCTACATAGGATGCCATAAAATCACCTCAGTAACAGTATGGTGCAAAAGTGCAGAAATTATTACAAGAAAGCCGAGGGCGGATGCTGCATCGGCAGATTATGTTGCAGGAAATGGGACAGACGGCAGCAAAAGTTCGTCTTTCTTTGCAGGTATGGTTGTTTCTGCCAGCGGAAAGTATTATAATAGAGGACGGAAAATAGAAAAAGGAGAGGTAAGATGGACAATGAAAAGAAATATGCTTTACTAATTGATGCGGATAATGTATCGTCCAAATATATAGAAATTGTTACGAAAGAGGCGCAGACGCTGGGAAATGTAACCATAAGGCGGATTTACGCAGATTGGACTTCAAGTTCCAAGAATTCCTGGAAGGATTCTTTGCTGGAGAACTCCCTGACCCCGATTCAGCAGTACAATTATACGGTAGGAAAGAATTCTTCGGATTCGGCTATGATTATTGATGCAATGGATGTTTTATATACCGGGGATGTGGATGGGTTCATTCTTGTATCCTCAGACAGTGATTTCACAAAATTGGCGATGCGTCTTCGGGAATCAGGGAAACGCGTCATTGGGATGGGGGAGAGCAAGACCCCTAAGCCGTTTGTCCGGGCATGTGAGCAGTTTAAGACGCTGGATGTTTTGTATAAAAACAATAATTCGGAACGCAAGGGCAATAGCCAGGAAAACAGAACGAATGTACAGGAGCGGGGCAGGAGACAGAATATCAGGAATTTTGATTCAGAGAAGACGGTGGTGAAAGATGCGGAGCCGATTACCAACCTGAAATCCATCAAGTCTACCGTGATTTCCCTCTTGGATGAAAATTCGGACGAGGACGGGTGGATGTATCTGTCAGAGCTTGGGAATATGATTCAGAAACTTTATTCTGATTTTGACTGCAGGAATTATGGATATCATAAGTTTGGCAAGTTGATAGAGTCTTTTCCAGAACTGCAGACAAGGAAAGATGATTCCAGCAATGGAATCACAAAGATTGTATTGGTAAAAAAGAGGGAAGACTGAAAGCTTTCGATACCCGTGAACCAAATGATTTCCAAATAAGCTTTTCTAACAAAGAATGGGAAATCATTTGGCAGATGGGTATGGTCTTTCGCATCATTCTTATGGAAAATTGCGAATTATTTCCTATAAGAATGAAAGCAGCTGCCGCAAGGGGCGTTTTAGAACAATTATCCTTCTGTACGTTGCGTGCGTACCAGACGCCAGATGGTATCGTGCATCCAGTTTACCGTATCGTTTAGTTTTTTATTTTCCTCGATTAGAAGTTGATTCTCAATTTGTAATTTTTCTAGCAGTTTCATATTATCGGATGGATTGAAAGAATTGCTAGCTACCATTTTAATCACCTCATTGCCATTATAACAGAAAATAAGCGCGTTGTGTGTTAAAATTTTGGAAAGAAACGGTAGTTTTCGGGCATATTTTGCAGAAAAATCTCTTGTGAAAACCAGTTTGTTATACTATACTGATATAGAAATCCCATATATGGCTGTTCCAAAGGAGGACGATTATGAAAAAATTAGAAGATTATGTAAGAAGCATTCCAGATTTTCCGGAACCTGGGATTATTTTTCGGGATGTTACCAGCATTCTGCAGGATGCAGACGGGCTGCACCTTGCGATTGTTGGATTATTGAGAGCGTTAAGAAACGTGGAATATGACGTGATTGTAGGACCAGAGTCCAGGGGCTTCATTTTTGGCGTTCCGGTGGCTTATGAAGCGCACAAAAGCTTTGTCCCTGTCCGCAAAAAGGGTAAGCTGCCTTGTGAGACGGTTTCAGCGGAATATGATTTGGAATATGGAAGCGCAGTCATTGAGATGCATAAGGATGCCATAAAGCCAGGGCAGAAGGTTGTAATTATTGATGATTTGATTGCAACTGGCGGAACCATTGAGGCGATTATCGGATTAGTGGAGCAGCTGGGCGGAGAAGTAGTGAAAATTTGTTTTGTTATGGAGCTTGCCGGATTAAAGGGAAGAGAAAAATTATCTGGATATGAGATAGAAAGCCTTATTACATATGAAGGAAAATAAAAATAGAGGGACATTTATGAGAGTTGGGACAGGTTATGATGTGCATAGGCTCGCAAAGGGCAGAAAACTGATTTTAGGCGGTGTGGAGATTCCTCATGCGATGGGGCTTGACGGCCATTCCGATGCGGATGTGGCGGTGCATGCCATTATGGACGCCTTGCTGGGGGCGGCTGCGCTGGGAGATATTGGAAAGCATTTCCCGGATACGGATGAAACATACAGAGGGATTTCCAGCATGACGCTGCTGGCTCATGTGGGAGAGCTGTTAGGGCAGGAAGGCTATGTGGTGGAAAATATTGACGCTACCATCATTGCCCAGAAGCCAAAATTGCGGCCTTTTATCCCCCAGATGGAGGCCAATGTGGCGCAGGTCCTGCATCTTGCGCAAAACCAGGTAAACATTAAGGCCACAACAGAGGAGGGGCTGGGTTTTACCGGAAATGAGCTTGGAATTGCAGCACAGGCAATCTGTTCCCTCACAGGATTTTATGAGGGGAGCATGGCTGCTTATGACAGCGGAAGGGACTGTGCAGGGTGCGGCGGATGTGCAGGCAGGTCATGATGGGGGTATTATGGGAGAAATACGCTACTTAAAACAGCAGGAAAAGCAAAAGACAAGAGCTATGTATGAGGAAATTTTTCCAGAGGATTCCAGGGAGTTTGTGGATTATTATTATAAGTGGAAAGCCAGGGAAAACAGGATTCTTGTTATGGAAGAATCAGGCATGCTGCAGGTAATGATGCATCTGAATCCATACATGCTTTGGATTAATGGGCATTTGCGGGAACTTCCGTATATTGTGGCAGTCGCAACACGCCCGGATTGCCGCAGGCAGGGAAAAATGGGACAAGTGATGGAGCAGGCATTGCAGGATTTGGCAAGGCAGCATGCGCCGTTTACTTTTTTGCTGCCAGCAGATTCAGCATATTATGACGGGCAGGGGTTTATATCTGCGCCCTGCCAGGATAGCTGGAACTCCTGTCTGGCAAAGGGCAGCCAGGAAAATTTTTCTCAGGAATTCCAGTGGCGGGAAGCCAGGGAAGCGGATATTCCTGAAATGGTGGAATTTTCGAATAATATTTTAGAAGAGAATTATCATATATTTATAAAGCGGGATGTACACTATTATCAGCGGTTGTTTGCAGAAATCAAGGCGGAGCAGGGAAAAGTCCTGCTGTTAAAGCCCAAACTGGATACAGTGCGGCAGGAATCTGCAATTGATAAAGAAAAGCCTGGGCTGAAAGGAATTCTGATTTATGGGGTGGAAGAAAAAAAGGCAGAAATCCAGGAGATTCTGCTGGAATCCGGAGGGATCCACAGCAGGTATTTATCAGATCCAGAGTCCAATCCGACGGAGGATGGCCGCCTGCAGGCTTTGGAGGTGTGCAGAGAAGCCTTGCCGGGACTGGAGGCTGCGCTGGGTGGGTTTTCCATGATGCTGCGGATTGCCGATCTGCGGGAATTTGTATCCCTGATGAGATGTGAAAAGGCTTGCTGCTATGATGTGAGGGTAAGAGATGAAATGATTCCCAGCAACTGCGGATCCTTTCGGATTGAGATCCATAAGGATGGCGGCAGTCTGCGGGAGATACCAGAAGAAGAGGCAGAAGTGGAAATGGATATCCAGGCGCTTGCGAAGATGCTGCTTATGGATACCCATGTCTATTTGAGAGAGTGGGTATAGGATAGAGCGTGTTTGAAAGGAAATGGCGTGCAATGGGATTTTTAAAGCATGTGAAGGAAGAGTTTGAAGTGATACGGGAACGGGACCCGGCAATCAAGTCCCCCTGGGAGGTTTTGCTGTATCCCAGTTTCCGTGTGATGTTAAGCTACCGGAAGGCGCATAAGCAATATTTGAAGGGCCATTATTTCCGGGCAAGAAAGATTTCCCAGAAGGCGGCCAGGAAAACAGGAATTGAAATCCACCCAGGCGCAGTCATAGGGAAAGGGTTTTTTATTGACCATGGAAGCGGCGTCATTATCGGGGAAACTACAATTATTGGAGACAATGTGACCCTTTATCAAGGGGTGACCTTAGGCGGAACGGGAAAGGAAACGGGAAAGCGCCATCCTACCCTTTGCGATAATGTGATGGTAAGCGCCGGCGCTAAGATTATCGGTTCCTTTACCATCGGTGAAAACAGTAAAATCGGAGCCGGAAGCGTGGTGCTAGAGGAGGTTCCTCCTAACTGTACGGTGGTGGGGGTTCCGGGAAGAATTGTAAAACGCGATAATATCAAAGTTCCCAGAAGCGATATGGACCAGGTGCATCTGCCAGATCCGGTCATGGAGGATATTACAATTTTGCAGCATGAGAATTCGGCGCTTTGCAACCGGGTGCTTGATTTGGAAAAGGAAATCCGCCAGCTGCAGAAAAAAGATTGAGGATAAAAGGAATAAAATATATGCAAAACTGCTGGAAAAACAGGAGGATTTATGAAAGTATATAATACATTGAGCAGGCAGAAGGAAGAGTTTGTCCCTTTGGAGGATGGAAAGGTAAAAATGTATGTGTGCGGCCCCACCGTATACAACCTGATCCATATTGGAAATGCAAGGCCTATGATTGTTTTTGATACGGTAAGGCGTTACATGGAGTATAAAGGGTATGAGGTAAACTTTGTCTCTAATTTTACCGATGTAGATGATAAAATTATCAAAAAGGCAATGGAAGAGGGTGTGAGCACCCAGGAGATTTCAAACCGCTACATTGCAGAATGCAAGAAGGATATGGCGGCTATGAATGTGGAGCCGGCAACCACCCATCCTTTAGCAACAGAGGAAATTGACGGGATGTTAGAGATGATTTCCACTTTGATTGATAAAGGCTACGCTTATCCTGCCGGGGACGGAACCGTGTATTTCCGCACCAGGAAATTCAAAGAATATGGTAAATTATCCCACAAAAACCTGGATGATCTGCAGGCGGGCCACAGAAAGATAAAAGTAACCGGGGAAGAGAAAGAGGATTCCCTGGATTTTGTGTTGTGGAAGCCCAAAAAGGAAGGGGAGCCTTATTGGGAATCTCCCTGGTGCCAGGGACGCCCAGGCTGGCATATTGAGTGCTCTGTGATGTCCAAAAAATATCTTGGAGAGGAAATTGACATCCATGCAGGAGGAGAAGATCTGATTTTCCCTCACCATGAAAATGAAATCGCCCAGAGTGAGGCGTGCAATGGAAAAATATTTGCCAGATATTGGCTTCACAACGGATTTTTAAATATTGACAATAAGAAAATGTCCAAATCCCTGGGAAATTTTTTCACCGTACGGGAAATCAGTGAAAAATATGATTTGCAGGTCTTGCGGTTCTTTATGCTAAGCGCCCATTACAGAAGCCCCCTGAATTTCAGTGAGGAGCTGATGGAAGCAGCAAAAAATGGGCTGGACAGGATTCGCAATGGAGCAGAAAATCTAAAGCATTTGTGGAAAAATGCCAAAAGCCCGCAGATGACAGAGGAGGAGAAAGAACTCTGGGAGAAAAGCAAAGAATTTGTTGTAAAGTTTGAGACGGCCATGGATGATGATTTTAACACGGCAGATGGGATTTCAGCGGTATTTGAGCTGGTAAAATATGCAAATACCAAGGCGGATGGAGATTCCTCCAAGGAGTTTTTGGACTGCCTGTACCAGAGGCTTGTAAAGCTGTGCGGTATTTTAGGAATCCTTGCGGAAGGCAAAGAGGAGATTCTGGATGAGGAAATCGAAAGGCTGATTGAGGAGCGCCAGGCAGCCAGAAAAGAGAAAAATTTTGCCAGGGCAGATGAAATCCGCGGAATGCTCTTAGCGCAGGGAATTATCCTGGAGGATACCAGAGAAGGGGTAAAATGGAAAAGGGCATAAATGGATATATTTTGGAAAAATCCGGCATGGCTCCCATAGACGCCCGAAGTTATTCTTCCTTGGCACTGGCCTATATCGGCGACGGGATTTATGATTTGGTCATCCGCTCTATGATAATGGGAAAGGGAAACGCCCATGTAAATGACTTGCACCGGAGGGTCAGCCGGCTGGTAAAAGCCCATGCCCAATCTGAGATGATTGGAATACTGCAGCCGGAGCTGACCCAGGAAGAGCTTGCAGTGTACAAACGGGGAAGAAATGCAAAATCATATACCATGGCCAAGAATGCCACAGTGGGAGATTACCGCAGGGCAACGGGCTTTGAGGCGTTGATGGGCTATCTGTATCTGAAAAATGAGACAGACCGGATGATGGAGTTGATTTTAAAGGGGCTGGATGGGATGAAAGCATGGAGGGACGAAAATGAGATACCAAGAATTCACCATTGAGGGAAGAAATGCAGTGCTGGAAGCATTTCGTTCCGGGAAGACCATAGACAAGCTGTTTGTGCTGGATGGCTGCCAGGATGGGCCTGTGCGTACCATCACCAGGGAGGCCAGAAAACATGATACGATCATAAATTTCGTCCCGAAAGAAAGGCTGGATCAGCTTTCTGAGACGAAGAAGCATCAGGGAGTCATTGCTTTTGCGGCGGCTTATGAGTATGCGCAGGTGGAAGATATGTTAAAGCTGGCAGAGGAAAGGGGAGAGCCGCCTTTTTTGCTGCTTTTAGATAATATTGAAGACCCTCACAACCTGGGGGCTATTATCCGTACCGCCAACCTGGCAGGTGCCCATGGGGTGATTATACCCAAGCGCAGGGCTGTGGGGCTCACGGCCGCCGTGGCAAAAACCTCTGCCGGGGCAATCAACTATACGCCAGTGGCAAAGGTAACCAACCTTTCCAATACCATAAAAGAGTTGAAGAAAAAAGGGATGTGGTTTGTCTGCGCTGACATGGATGGAACGGTTATGTATGATTTGGATTTGCGAGGGGCAATCGGGCTTGTCATTGGAAGCGAGGGAGAAGGGGTCAGCAAGCTGGTGAAGGAACATTGTGATTTTACAGCAGCCATTCCCATGGCTGGGAATATAGATTCCCTGAATGCTTCCGTGGCGGCAGGAGTACTGGCTTACGAAGTGGTAAGGCAGAATCTGCAGCCAATTTGCAAGGCAAAGTGATTACCTGTCTAACATCATAAAATAGTCTTTATGCGGGCAATATCATGATTAGCAGTGTAGAAGTATAAATAATTTTAGAGGAAGAAAAAGTGCAAAGGAATATGGAATATCAGAGCCGGACAGATGAGATGCTAATCGAAGCGCTAAGAGACGGACAGCCAGAGCTTATGGATTATATCATGGAGAAATACAAGTATCTGGTGCGCAAGCGCGCCAACGCCATGTTTTTGATTGGCGGTGATACAGATGATTTGATTCAGGAGGGGATGATTGGCCTGTTTAAGGCGATTCGGGATTACCGCAAGGAAAAGGAGGCTTCTTTTTTCCGTTTTGCAGATTTATGTATCACCAGGCAGATTTATCATGCGGTAGAGGCTTCCCAGAGGAAGAAGCACCAGCCCTTGAACAGTTACATTTCTTTGAGTACAGGCATGGGGGAGGACGGCCGGGATACGCTGCTGGATTTGCTGGAGGCTTTTGAAAATGCTAATCCAGAGCAGCTCTTGATTGACCGGGAGAATGTCCGTGCAATTCAGGAAAAGATGAGATGCAGCTTAAGCGTTTTTGAACAGAAGGTTCTGGAGCTTTATCTGGATGGGATGAATTACCGCCAGATTGCTGAGGTTATGGAAAAGGAACCCAAGGCAATTGACAATGCCTTACAGCGTATTCGAGGAAAATTTGCAAAAATTTTATAAAAAATATTGACAAGATATGGAGAATATAGTATATTAGACAAGTCGGTTAGGTAAATAGCTGGCAGTCAAATATAGCTGCTGCTGTGGCTCAGTCGGTAGAGCGTCGCATTGGTAGTGCGGAGGTCACGGGTTCGATTCCCGTCAGCAGCTTTAAAAAATCCTCTACATTGTGAAATTAAATATCCGGACACATGCATAAGTCCTTGCCAGTTATAGTTATGAATTGGCAATGGGCTTATTTTAGTGCCTGGATCTGCATGTGGGGGCTTATAACCAGCTTCCTGTGCCGAGCCAGGACTTCCCTTATAATTCACCCAGAAACTTCTACATCCTTCCACAACAGATTTAAAACCATCAATTCAAACAAAATCCAAACAATTTCAACACCATCAATTAGAACAAAAATAGGCTCTCGGAATCTTGAGCCTGCCGACCAAGATTCATCGGTCGGATGAAC
>CANDGI010000062.1 GCA_947384285.1 uncultured Lachnospiraceae bacterium | reverse complement strand
CTTTTTTAGCAGAAAATTTTTTTCATTTATCTATTGACATTTATTAGCTGGACTCATCTGAACTTTATAATTCTCTTCTATGCTGGACATCTTATAAATATCGCTCAGAGCTTGTAGACGATACCGCATCTCCACATTACAAGTTTCATCACCATCTGCATTCTGAAGAATAATGGTAATCTCTGAAACTTCATATTGATTATCATATCGAATTTTATTGTTCATGCACCGGGCAATTTCTTCACCTGCCCTTTCCTGTTCATCAAATAGCCAGAATATAACCACTTGCTGTCTGGAATGAGAAACCCTATTAACAACAACAGCCATCCGTTTTATATCTTCTTGGCGATATATAGACTGCCCAATAATTTCCCACTCAATCTTTTTTATACTTACCTGATTTATTTCCATATTTGAAGCATTGTATATCCCACATTCAATAACATACCCTGATTCCCATTCCTCTGACAAGTAGTTTTTTCCGTTTCGCACAAATATTTTCTCTATTTCTGTCACACTATACTGTCCAATTGCATGGCTGTCATTATTATATCGGTAAACATGCGCATGTCCGTCCGGCATAAACAAATGAAGATTTAAAAGTTTCCGATACCTTGCCTCCTGTTCCTGTATGATACTCGCCTGATATAATGACAGTATTCCGATTATCGTAGCTGGAAAATAGCTTCCAATGAATGAAAACCATGTATCACCTGGAAAAGAATTCTTCCAACCAACAAAAAATCCTGCCCCATACATATAATCCAATATAAATGGGAATGATAACACAAAAAAACCAAAAATTACCGCTTTCTTTTTCATCCATCCACCCTTATATTTTTCTTGCTTCACCGTTAGCATTTCCAGGTTACCTTAATTTTATATCCATTCCCTTATCAAAGGCGCAATAATATAGAACTAAGTATATTTGTATATTTGTACATTTTTATAATAATTTAGGTAATTATAGAGACTTTATCACAGATACAGTTTATAAATTCCTGTCTCGAACACAAAATACATTGTTTTTACAGAACCTCAAAGATATGGGGATAGACCCACTTCATTAATCAAATAAGACTTTTTCTCCATCAACTGCAATCTAATTCACCATTGCATCAGGGCAAAACACTCTTCTTCCTCCGCCAAACAACTCTTCTCCTCCCAAACAATTTCATACCACGCTTATTGTCCAAATTGTGAAAAATCCACCTCACTGATTAAACCCCCGTTATCTTTTGATTGTCTGTACCTTCACCACCTCTATAATGACTCCCACTTTGATTCTCTTGCCTTATTTAAAAACTAATATATCATCCCAACCTCAATTCTTTTCTATGCATTATAGCACATTAGTATCATTTTGTCACTTATTTTTGTTAAGCAGAGGAGAAAATTTTAAAATCGTGGTTTATAATTACAATATGTTCTACCATCCAAATAGTGCTTTCGAAAATGATGGCTGGAATGATATATAAAAAAATTCCATTTTCTGTACAGCCCAAAGCATTGAAAACGATTTGGATTTGTGTAAGCAAATCAATTTGAAACTTGAAAGCGCCCCAAAAAGATGATATCATCAAAGAAAACTCTTCCAACAGCCAGGATGCTGTTGGAGCAAAGGATATTAGAACCATGCAAAGAGCAACCATTAAAGACATTGCAGCGGCTGCTGGTGTTTCACACACCACCGTCTCCTATGTCTTAAATAAAAACCCAAATCAGAAAATTTCAGACAAAACCAGAAAGAAGGTGTTAGAAGCGGCCAAAAAACTGAATTATATTCCCAACGAAAATGCCCGTTCCCTGCGCAATGACAGCACCCACTGCATTACCGTGGCTCTGGAAAAATCCATTACCCACAGCCGTTTCAGCGGCATCCTTCAAGGCATCCGCGAAGAACTGGGTGCAGAGGGATACGGCCTTCTGCTGACCGGCTTCCAGACACGGGATAACATGAAACACCCTTATTACCTTGACAGCGTACTGCAGCGGCGGGCAGACGGTATCATCTATGTCTCTTCGGACGGGCTGTCTCCATCCTGCAGCAAAGACATTGAGGATTACAATCTTCCATTCGTGGCGTGCGACTGCTGCCCGGATGAAGAGAGCCTGGCCAGTGTCAGCTTTGACTATGAAAAAGGCGCCTTTGAGGTTGCATGCCGGCTGTTCGGAGAGGGAACCAAAAGAATCCTGTACTGGCAGCCAGACGCCCCCACCTTCCAGGAATCCTACCGGATCACAGGATTAGAAAATGCAATGAAGCTATATCCTGGAACTTCCATTGAAATCTGCAAAATGCCATACGTATCGGATCATTCCATTTCCAATGACCGCTATCCCCTCATTGATGATGTATGCAGACAGTCCCTGGTTCAGAACGTAATGCCCCATCTGGTTTCCTTCGAAGAAAGCGACGCTGTCATTTGCAGCTGGGGCGTGATGGTTAAGCATCTCTGTGCAGCATTATATCAGAGGCATAGCAAACCGATGAAGATTGCCCTGCTTTCGGATGCAGACATTCCTGTCATTCCTAATATCAGGATTCTGACCAGCCGGCCAGGATTTGTCCGGGGAGGCAGGGAAAGCGCTAAGCTTTTGCTGTCCCAGCTTAGAGGGGAGGATGTTGACCTTAGGGTTGTCCTTGACCCTGATCCACCTATTTATGTGGAATTATAACTTTTTTGGCAACTATTCAGACCCCCCCCCTCGGCCACAGACAAAAGCCTCGTTAGAGGCGAATGACAGCTTTGCTGGCATGTCTGTGGCTTGGGGTTCAGAATAGTTACCTTTTTTGAATATATAGATGGCGATTAATGATCCTGATATTTAGAAACAGACGGAAAGCACAAAATGCTGCAGCAGACAGGAACTTTTATTTTCCCGCTGCTGCAGCATGAAATGAAGCATATACATGGGTACGGTTTTTCCGCTGCCCGCAAAATCAAAAATATCTTTCTTATTTTCCTTCTCGTACTGACGCGTAGAATTCTCCGCTTGCTTTCAAGCAATGCACCGCCTCATCCATCATCCGCCCATAATGCATAAATGCATGGAGCACACCAGGAATCACTTCCAGCTCTGTGCGAACGCCGTGGCTTTTTAAGATTGCATGCAACGCCTGGGAATCTCCCAGCAGGGGATCCAACTCCCCACAGCAGAGATATGCGGCAGGCATGCCATGAGTCAAATCATTATTCAAGGTAGAGAAATAGGGATTTTCCATATCCGCCATCCCTTCTTCCAGATAATAGCTGACATAGGCCAGCATATCTGCCTTTGTCATGCCATCCAGAGCAGTCCCGTTCAGCCGCCAGGAATACCCGTCAAACATGCCATAGCTTCCATAATATAAAAGAAGCGCTGCAATATAATCATTCCCGCCAAAGGCATCCCTCAGATACAGGCTGGCTGCCAGCGCCAGATTGGCGCCGCCGGAATCCCCTCCGATTGCCATTTTTTCCGGGGATATATTATAATCTTTTGCATTTTCATGGAAATGGCGCACTACCGCTGCGGATTCATACAGGGGAATCGGGAACTTGGCTTCCGGCGCCAGATGGTAATCCACGCCAATGACCACGCATTTTCCGGATTCCATGACTGCGCGCATCATCCGGTCATGGGTATCGTTATTTCCAACGGTAAACCCGCCCCCATGGATAAAGACAAGGGCGCTTCTGCCGGGCTCATCATCCGGGTAATAGATACGCACCGGCACTGGCCCAATGGGACCCTCCACCTCTGTATTGACAACTTTATAAGGCTCTGGCCCGCCTTCATTCCAGAACTTACGCTCTATGATATATTTTTCCCGAAGTTCGGTCCAGGTACAGTTAGTATCAAAAGCATCTTTGGAATGCTCCGCCTGATAATCAATAACACGCTTCATCCCTTCCGAAAGAAGAGGGTAGGGATCTGGTTTATTTATCTCCATATCCACTTTGCGCTCTGGCATTTCAAATTTATACATTTTTCCGCCTCCATTCTTCCATTTTTATATTTGGATACGAACGGTCAGGCAGGACGCCCATAGATTGTTCGCTTAGCCAAAGATCCATCCTGCCTGTCCTGTGTATCAAATACAGACTGCTCCCTGCAGTACTGAAATTACAAACCATTACTCTGCCTTCAGGGCCTCCTTATATTCCGGTGTCTGCCTGTATTTCAGCACCAGGCGGTCGCTGATGATAACACATGCAAGGCCAAGCGCCATGGCTGCCATACAGGTGATAAATACAAATTTATATCCACCCACAGGATCTGCCTCAATCCGTGCCCCGCACATGGAGGTGTAGAAAGTATCCGGCAGGAACCCAATCAGGGAAGCGATGCCGATAACGCTGCCCACCTGGTTTTTCGGCGTGCCGATTTCATCGATGACCGCATAATAGAGGGCGCGGAATACTGGATAGCACAAGGTGGAGAAAATCATAATAATCATAATCGGATACATCATAGCACCAGAGCCTGGAACCAAAATCAGTATCAGGTAGCTTACAATAGAGCCAATCCCTGCATAGATCATGAACTTGCTGGAACGTCCCATCTTTTTCGCCGCAATTGCAGAAACGCCAGCGCCGATCAGCGTGCAGACGGTCCGGTTATAATTTGCAAAAATAACGGTCATATTCTGATCCATGCCGCAGACATTTGCAAGATAGGGAGCCAGATAAGAAATACCTGCCTGTGCCACGCATGCCCCGCAAATCATGCCTGCCAGAAGATATGTAATAGGAAGCTTGAATGCAAAAAGCATTGCTTTGATACTGTCCAGCAAGCCCTCGTTTGTGGAACCGTTGCTGCTGGTTTTCGGCATCAGGAAAATCATGGCAACCCCGACCAATATCATAACGATACTGCAGGAAGCTACCACATAACTCATAGCTTTCGCACTGTCTGCGGAAAATTTCGTGAAAATGCCAACAAAGAAAGAGGTCAGGACGATACCTACGATACCACGCCCTGCCTCCAGGGTACCGAACATGCTCCCCTGCTCGTCAGCGCCTGCAATCAGATTAATGCATTTGATGGATGCAGACCAGTAGGTAAGCACGGTAGTGAACGCCCACGCAATATGGATGACCATAAGCATGGTATAGCTTGGCCAGGTAGCCTCCCACAGCCCCAGGACTCCCGTACCAATCATGGAAATCACCAGAAGCTTTTTCGCGTCAAATTTATCTGCAATCCATCCTCCCGGCAGATACAAAATTACATTTGCAATTCCATATATATTCAGCAATTTTCCGTAAGCCGCATCCTGCCCAACCAGGTTCATTGCCTCCTGCAGGGGCGTATAGTAAGTGTACATCAGATACGGCAATACATAGATGGTGTTTAAGGACAACATCATCAGAATAAGCGTAATAATCTTTGCACTGTTTTTCGTCTTAGCCATTTTTTCCTCCTTCATCATTGTAATGCCCCCTCGCCTTTGGCTCGGCGGCAAGTCGCCGGAAGGCATTTCCAGAATGCTTCGCATTGCCCTCCTCCTATTTACTGCTGCTAAAATGTCCTCCGATCAGCTCGTTGGCTGGAACTACCACCACGAATGCCTCCTGGTCCAATTCCTTCAAAAGCATTTTCACCTCGAATACTTCCCGGGGACGAACTGCCACCATCAAAACATTCCGTTCTTCGCCGGTATACATGCCATTGCTGCCCCATCTTGTCACAGCCCTTCCCATATGCTCCATCAAAGGGCCTGCAATCTCTTTCGCATCCCTTCCGGTGACAATCAGGCAGATGCTTCCTCGTCCAATTCCCAAAAGCACCCGGTCTGCCACCGTAGAGCAGACAAAGATTGTAACAATGGCATATAACCCAACCTCCACATTGCCAAATACCGCCATTGCCAGCACCACAATGCCCCCGTCAATGAAAAGACTCAGCTTTGCAACGCTTAGAGACGGTATTTTTTCGTTTAGCAGGCGGCACAAAAGATCCGTACCGCCTACCGATACATTTCCAATTGTAAGCAGCGTCATGCCGATACCGTAAAGCACTCCGCCGAATATAGCTGCCACCAGCGGCTCATGTGTCAGGGCCGGCATCATCTTATCAAATATTTCTACTGTAAATGAATACAGAAACGCCGCCGCAATGGTGCCTGCGGTATACCGCCACCCCTTAATCCAAACGGCGCTGGCAAGGATTGGGATATTCATTATCAAGGTCAGCATCCCAACCCCAAGGGGCAGGAAGCTGCACAGCACCACCGCAATCCCTGCAAGTCCTCCCGCCGCAATATTGTTACCTGTTAAAAACAACGCCAATGCCAATGCATACAGCAGGATGCCGCCGAGCAGGCAGCACCAGCTCCTTATCGTCCTAGAACCTTTTTTCATCACAACATACCATTATAGGGCAGCGCCCAGCCAAACAATAGGAAACATGTAGTTGCTATCCCCACAGCAATCAAAAGATATCCATAATACCGGTCACGCTTGTACTCAGATGCCGCCCGCTCCGATTCTGGAAGCTTTAACAAGGCCTCCCGGCACTCCTTTTCCTCCGCTCCGGCCGGATGCAGCTTGCTTCCTGCAATTGCAAAAACCAGGCTGAGATACAATCCTGCAAAAAACGGGTCCAGGAAATTGATAAATATGGATGCAAACGGCTGCACCCCAAAGCCAACCAGGCATTTGGTCACCATAAATCCTAAAAAACCAGCAATCATAGACCAGCGGGCGCCTGTAGCAGATAATTTTCTGCTTAAGATACTGCCTACCCCCGGAACTACCCAGCTGGCTGCAATGATTGTGGATGCAAACCAGGAGATTACACGGATTCCGCCCAATCCCATATAAGCCAGCACCAAGGCAAACACGCCCACAGCAAGCATAATCATACGGCTGAACCGAAGCTGCTCTGCTTCATCCTTGAATTCTTTTTTGATGATATCAGAAGTCATGGAAAACCCAATCACCGATAGAAACGTAGATGCACTAGACAGCCCTGCCGCCATAATGCCAGCCAACAGCAATGTCCCAAGGAGCTTGGGCAATACATGAAAGGATGCCCAGATTAAAACCCTCTGGGGATCTTCCAAAGCCCCGTTCAGGTTCAAAACAGCCACCGACTGCAAATTGAGATACATCAGAAAAACCACGGTACAGACTGCCGCAATCACCCCGGACCGGAAGGTCACATGCTCGCTTTTGGCCATCAGGTTCCGTCCTGCCTGCCAGGGAGAAACTGCCACAGTAATAAACCAGATAATCCCCATAGTCACCGCATACATCATTGCCCCAAACACATCATTTGCTCCAGTACCGGCAATATTGCCATGGAAATCCAGCAGGCCTTCCGGCGTTGCCGGATTGTTCATCAGGTTGGCCAGAAGCTGGGAAACTCCACCCTGCGCCTTGAAAATCACAGGCCCGGAAAGCACTGCCGCAAACAGGAATACCAAAAACATAATGGTATCTGTAAGCACCACCCCTTTTGAGCCGGAATAAAAAGTAAATGCAGTAAAACATCCCCAGGCCAGCAGCAGACATGCCTCGTAGGAAAAACCGGTCAATTCCTGCATCAAGATTCCAACGCCTGTAATACAGGCTAAGAGATAAGCCGTTAGTGATACGATGGTAATGACAGCGGCCGTACGGCGGATTTTTTTATCTTTATACCGCATGCCGAAATATTCCGGCATCGTGGTGCACTCCGAGCGGCGCAGATACCGTCCGAAAACCAGAGGACCAAACACATACCCGCAGGCGCAGAGAGCATTCAAAAATACCAATGACGTAATATTTCCAGTATAACACCAGCCCTGGTCACCCATAAATCCATTCACTGACAGCATGGACGCAAACAATGTTCCTGATATCAGAAGGGTCGGTGCATTTCTGCCGCTGACATAGTAGTCATTCACATCCTTGACCTGGCGGCCCGCATACAGGCCCACTACCAGGTATACAAGGATGCTGACAATCACTCCAATTAAAAATATATTCACATCCTCACCTCCGCTATTTTGCCGCTGACGCTGCCTGGTGCAGATAGCAGGTGCTCTATTTATAATTCTTTCCAGGCAGCGCCAGATTTTGGGAGGCCATGTTATCTGATGTTATTTTTCTTTTCCTCATGTTTCAGGATTAGATTCATGGCAATCCCTGATAGCACAAGAAATCCTCCGATACAGATTGAAAAAATAATTTCACCCATAGCCTTCCTCCTTAGCTGTTTATTTGATGCCCATATCCGAAGCAATTACCATCTTCTGCACTTCGCTGGTTCCTTCATAAATCTCTGTAATTTTGGCATCGCGCATCATGCGCTCTACCGGATATTCCCGGGTATAGCCGTATCCGCCAAAAAGCTGGACTGCCTTGCAGGTCACGTCCCTTGCGGCTTCTGATGCAAATAATTTTGCCATAGCAGCTTCTGCAGAATATTTTTCCCCTTCATCCTTTTTGGCTGCGGCACGGTATACCAAAAGACGCGCTGCCTCCACCCGTGTGCGCATGTCCGCCAAGGTAAACTGGGTATTCTGGAACGCTGAAATCGGACGTCCAAACTGGATACGCTCTTTTACATATGCAGCTGCCGCGTCCAATGCTCCCTGGGCAATTCCAAGAGCCTGGGCAGCAATTCCAATACGGCCGCCGTCCAAGGTTGCCATTGCAATTTTAAATCCTTTTCCAACTTCCCCAAGAAGATTCTCTTTGGGAACCTTTACATTGTCAAATACCAATTCATACGTAGCGGAACCGCGGATTCCCATTTTGCGCTCCTTGCTTCCGAAGGTAAACCCTTCCATGCCCTTTTCCAGGATAAATGCGCTGATTCCTTTATTTCCTGCATTTTTATCTGTCATTGCAAAGATCACATACACGTCCGCATAGGAGCCGTTCGTGATGAAAATCTTGCTTCCATTCAACAGATAATGGTCGCCCTCATCCACTGCGGTGGACGCCTGCATTGCTGCGTCTGTTCCTGCATTAGGCTCTGTCAATCCAAATGCCCCCAGCTTCTGGCCTGTCGCCAGGTCTGGCAGATATTTCTGCTTCTGCTCTTCCGTGCCGAACGCAAGAATCGGCCAGCAGCAGAGGGATGTATGGGCGGAAACAGTAACCCCGGTGCTTGCGCATGCCTTTGAGATTTCCTCCACTGCCAATACATAGTCCAAATTGCCCATTCCCACTCCGCCGTATTCCTCTGGAATCGGAATTCCCATTACGCCGATGTCCGCCAGCATGGGTATCAGCTCTTCCGGGAAACGTTCATTTTCATCCAATTCTGCTGCAATTGGAGCAATCTCATTTTCTGTAAATTCACGAATTGTATCACGCAGTAATTCCTGCTCATCATTTAATTTAAATTCCATAATAACCTTGTATGATGTTTATAGAAGCAAAAACACCATAACTTCCTTTC
>CANDGI010000061.1 GCA_947384285.1 uncultured Lachnospiraceae bacterium | reverse complement strand
AGGGCATGAGCCAACGGGTGAGCTTAACAGAAGCGGCAAAGGAAATAGGGTGCTGCAAAGAATTCCTTAGACAGCAGATGAAAAAAGGGGAATGGGACTTAGGTGAATATGTGAAGCCTGGGAAGGGGCGGAAGAAGGCAAGCTATTTTATATTCCGTGAGAAATTGGACAGGTTTCTTGGGATCCTGGATAATTCAGAGGAAAATGATTTGGGAAAGGGGCTAGTGTGAAATGAGTGATTTAGAAATGGAAAGGCATGAAGAACAGGCAGGTATCCTGGAGCTGCTTGCAGACATCCAGAGAACCAGTGCGCCGATTGAGGTAAGCATAGGATGGGCAGGCGCGGGAGGGACGGTGCAGCAGGGCATTGTAATAAAATCAGCCCCGGCCGTAGCGGTGCAGAAACTGGTGGAAGCAGGGTATGAACTGGAAATCATGCAGCAGGGCGTAAGGGTTTTTAAAATTCTGTGATAGAAAGGAGACGGATGGAGGAAATGGAAAAGACAATGGATGAAATTATAGCCTGTTCCCGGTATTTTGAAGGGGAACCGCCAGAAGGTTGGGAACTTGTGGCAATACGGGATAACAGGGCGTGCCGCATCAGGCATTACCGGGACCAGGAAGGGAATTACTGGCACACAGCACAGAGAAAAAAGAAGGGGAGCCATGCAAGGACGGTTACCTGGGAGGACGGGCACGGGAGGACGTTCGCGGCACGGGTCTATCCGAAACGGAAAAAACGGGAAGGGATCATGAAAATGAAAGGATAGGGAAATGGATAATAACATAAGCTGGCTTACGACGGTCCCGGCAGCGGACGTAAATTTTAAAAGCCATTTGAAGATGGCGGCCGCGGAGGAAATCAAGGAAGCAATCTCCATCATGGAGGGGCAGGGAAGGAAAGGGAACGCTTCGCGGATTATGGCATGTGAAAGGGAATTGAGGAAAAGGGACAGGGGGAGAAGCAAGGGGGTGCAGGCAATCAGGAAGTGCAGGGAAGAAATACGAAGGCGATAATCAAATATCCAGGGAGTAAATGGGGCATTGCAGACTGGATTATTAGCTTTTATGAACATCAGAGCAACAATAAACAAACTCCAAAAAGCACTGATACAGCGGAAAGGAAAATAAAATGACCGAATCAGAAAAGAAAATGTGGTTAGATGGCGATGACGGATTAAAACCATATTTGCGTATGAAAGATAAAGGAATGCCAAAAGGAAAAGTAGAACAGATGGCTTGGCTTCTTTTAAACGGCGGATTATGCGGATTTTGTAAAGTTTGCAGAGATGAACCATGCAATATAAAAGACGGAGAGAAATGCACGGACAATATCGCCAACTACATCAGGGAGTGCGTCAGGAATGAAGATAAGGCAGGCAATACATAAACTGCAATCCGCTTTGATTGCAAAAGGCTATATCTATAAAATAAACACATACCAATTCTACAGTGAACAGCAGAACCGAATAATTACCGGATACCGCATAACGGAAAAACAGCCATACCGTAAGAAAAACGGGGAAATGTCGGCGAAAGATGTGGAGCTGATGAATAGCTGTTCACAGGTGGAAGTGTTGAAGTGGTTTGTGGGGAAATGGAATGAGGTAAGGGAAAATGAGACTGATTGATGCAGATAAAATTGATTTTGGAAAAGTTTTTATAGGTGCGTCTGATTTTGCAAAAGACACGAGAGAAGCGGCGCAGAATCTTATAGATGAACAGCCGACTGCTTATGATGTTGATAAGGTTGTACATGAATTAGAAAAAGGCATAGAAGAAAGCGCACTTGTTACATTAAGAGCGGCTTTTAAGGTTGCTATCGAAATTGTAAAATCAGGCGGCATTGAATGAAATCGGAAAGGATTGTGAAGGAAAAATGGGAAACGCTGGCAGGATAATACAAAAACTGGAAGAATGGAAGGAAACTGCATACAGGAGGTGGATGGACTGCGGGGCCGACACGCCCTCCAGCATCCAGTTAAAGTATCGCGGGCAATACCTGGAAAGGGAAAAATGCCTGGAAATAGCAAAAGAAGGTTTAGCGGAAAGCCCGGAGAAAGACGGATGGATACCATGCACGGAAAGGCTCCCGGAGCCAGAAGAGGAGGTCGAAATATCCGTGAAACACACAATGGGAGGGAAAGGATATTATTTTACAGTCCGGGGGTTTTTTGAGGACGGGGAAGTATGGAACGGGGACAGCTTTTATTTATGGTATTTCCCGGATGGCGCAGTTGAGTGGGATGATGAACGGGAAGATTTTAAAATACCGGAAAGCTGGTGGGAACGCAGCCGTTACGCAGATGAAAATAATGTGTGTGCAATAGAAGACACAGTCCTGGCATGGAGGCCGCTGCCGGAGCCGTACAGGGAGCCCGGAGTGCGGCAAGGTGCAGCAGGGAGGGATGGAATATGTTAAAGCCGGCGCAGCTGTACAAAGAAAAGCTGCAGGAAGAGAATATAAAAGCATGGTACAAGCCTGAAAATATTTTTTGGAATGGGTGCTGTGGGGATTCGCAGATCAATATCCAAGAAAACAACTATGATTGCCACCAATTTGCATCAGTCGATAAGGATGATAATGTCATAGGCTGCATAGCTTACAATGTCGACTGGGCTGCAATGTCGGCTGATGGGTTTGGCATTATCAGCTTTAAGAAAGGAAGCATTGAATTTGCAAGAGATTTATATAAGGCTGTCTGCGACTTGTTTGAAGCATACCACATGAACAGAGTTTCATGGTGCGCTTATACGGACAACCCGGCAATAAGGGGATACCGTAACTTCATCAAAAAACACGGAGGGCGCGAGTGCGGATATTATAGGCAGATAGCAAAGCTCCAGGACGGTCAACTGCATGACAGCGTTGGTTTTGAAATATTAGCGGAAGAATTCATGCGGCAAAAAGTACAGGAAATGGAAGGAAAGCAGTCTGCGGATTACGCAAGGGACCACGCCTGCGACTTCTGCAAGGGGAACGCCTTCCACACATGCACGTCATTTTCCTGCGCGGAGCCGAGAGTGAGGAAAGAGAAATGAAGATGTTACAGGATGGTGTTGACGTGTATTGTCTGCCGGATAATGCATATTGTTCCGCAGATGATAAAAAGAGAAGTCCGCTTGATATTGATGATTGCCCTATCGGTTGTGGAACGTGTGATGGAGATTGTTATTATTATCACGAGGACTAAGGATTGTATGGGCGGTGGAACATGGATAAGCTAACTCCAAAACAAAGGAAAAGTGGAGAAGCTTTAGGGGTGAATTACATAGCAGTTTCCGCAACTGGAGGCATTGAAGTGGTTTTATGAAGTGTCGTATTTGTGGAAGAGAATTAAGGAAAAAAGCCCTGGCAGTGCGGGAACACTGCCAGGGCAGAGCTATACAGCCTGAAAACCTGTGCCCAGTATAAACGCTGTACGGCAGGAAGTCAAGGGGGATGCGGGAAGGAAGCCCGTTTTAACACTTGATAAAACCATTAGCTTTCCGACCAGGGATGGAATTTGGCGCCCCGGAAAGGAACCCCGGGAAGGGGCAGGGGAGGAGAAAAAATATGCCATACATAGAACGGATTACAAGGGCTGGGAAAACGATAGAGGTAGAGCGGTATTTTACAAGCAGATATAAAAAGAAAGGCATAAAGAGGGGGGATAAGGTAAAGCCGACCTCGGAGCAGCAGAAGAAAATAAACAAGAGGAAAGCGGAAAGGGATCTGAGGATATTGATAAATGCGAATTACGGGTACGGGGATTACCACCTGGTACTGGATTACATCAGGAGGGAGGGGGAGCCGGAACGGGCGCGGGAGGAAATGCGCCGCGACATGGATGTGTTTTTGAGGGAGTGCCGGAAGGAATGCAGGAAGGCAGGGCTGGCATTCAAATACATACATGTGATGGAGATAGGGGAAAAGGGGGCGCGCCACCACCATCTGGTGGTCAATAAAATAGACACCAGGATTTTACAGAAGTGCTGGTACAAAGCATACGAAGGCCATAACCGGATAAAAGTCTTCCCATTGGATGACACCGGGAACTATGCAGAGCTTGCGGCATACCTGATAAAATACACAGACACGCACAGGACGGTGGAAGACGGCGCGCTGCAAGGGAAACGCTGGAACTGCAGCAAGAATCTGGAAAGGCCGCAGCCGGAGTACCGCATCATTTCAGACCGTGAGTATTTCCGGGCAGAGGCAAAGCCAAGGAAAGGCTACTATGTAGATAAAAAAAGCATAAGCCAGGGGATCCACAGCCCAGAATATTTTGGGTATGGATATTTCCGGTATACCTTAGTAAAACTGGATGCAGGGCTGGAAGATGGATTTGCAGCAGGGCAGGGAACGGAAGGAGGATAAAAAAGGGATGAAAAATTACAGGCTGGATGATGAAAGCGGGAACCAGGAAGCATTATTTGAATGGGCAGGATGCCAGGCAGCGCGGATGCCGGAACTGGAATACCTGCACCATGTGCCGAACGGAGGGAAAAGGGATAAGGCAGCAGCCGCGGCCATGAAGCGGCAGGGCGTGAAGGCAGGCGTACCGGATATTGTGCTGCCGGCAGCGCGGGCAGGATACCATGGGATGTACATAGAGCTCAAAGCAGGGAAGAATGCCGCCACGGAAAACCAAAAACGGTGGCTGGAATATCTAAAGCAGCAGGGATATTTTACAGCAGTCTGCTACAGATGGCAGGCAGCGGCAGAACTGATAGAGACATACCTGCTGCATGCGGGGCAGTTAGGGGAGCCGGGGCAGACATGGGGAAAGGAAGGGAAAAGCAGGGAATGAAGACAATAAGCATCTTAAACTTAAAGGGCGGCGTCGGGAAAACATTTACGGCGGCCAGCATGGCGTATGAGCTTTGCCGCAGGGGCTGCAAAGTCCTGCTGCTGGATAATGACAAGCAGGGGAATTTAAGCAGGGCATACGGCAGATACGACGCAGAGAGCGTAGCGCCGATGACAAAGCTGCTTAGCGGGGAATGGGCACGCCCGGACGAGATAATACAGCATACGGACTATGAGGGCATAGACATTGCAACGGCTAATATGTCGCTTTTCGGCGCTGCGTGGAATTTAGCCAGGGAGGAAAGCGAAAACCAGCTGCTGCGGTATGCGCAGCTGGGGAAATCCAAAATTGAGCATCACGGGGACTGCACCGTATGGGCAAAGTACGATTACTGCATCATAGATAACCCGCCGGACATAGGGCTTAACGTGATAAATGCGCTGGCAGTCACAGACGAGGTCATAGTGCCCGTAAAGCTGGACAATTATGCCCTGGAGGGGCTGGATATTGTGGCAGGCCAGATAAAGGACGCAAGGAGGTTCAACCCGGGAATAAAGCTGGCGGGGGTCCTGGTAACCTCATACCAGAATACAGACGGCGAGAGCGCAGCCCTGGAATGGCTGCAGGGGCAGGGGAAATATAAAATCCTCGGGGTCATCAAATATTCCAAAAAGGTGGCGGAGAATTCCTTCCTGCAGAAACCGATTTATGAATACAGCCCATGCTGCGGGGCAGCCCAGGGGTATAAAAAATTTGTGACGGAATATACCGGGGAAGCGAGGTAGCATATGGCAAAGTTTGGAATCAACGACATTTTAAATGCAAAGGCAAAAGAATCCGGGGCACGTGCAGCAGGGTACCAGGAAATTTATTTAGACCCGCGTGAAGTGAGGGACGCGCCGGAAAACACGCACCAGAAACTGGAGGGGATCGAAGAGCTGGCAGACAGTTTTCTGACAGTAGGGCAGGAACAGCCCACAGTGCTGGCAAGGATAAAGGGCGAATATTACATCATAGACGGGCACAGGAGGAACGCCGCAAACATCCTGAACCTGGAACGCGGCCATCAAGAATATGAAAAAGTGCTTTACCGTTGCATGGACATGAGCGAAGCCATGTATGAACTGCGCCTGCTTGCAGGGAACGGGTATACCCAGCCGTTAACCGCATACGAAAAGACCAGGCTTGTGGAGCGCACCAAAGCTGCCTTAATCCGTGCAAAGGAAGAGGACGGGCTGGAGATACAAGGGAAAATGCGTGACCTGATAGCGGCCATGATGGGCGAAAGCCCCACCAACGTGGCCAGGATGGAAAGCATTAATAATAACGCCGCGCCGGAAGTGAAAGAGCAGCTTAAAAACGGCAGTATAGGCATCACTGCCGCATATGAGGCGGCAAAATTGCCGCCAGAAGAGCAGAAAGCCATTGCAGATAAAGTTGCGTCCGGTGAGGACGTAAGGGCGAAAGAAATAGCGGCAAAGGTGGCGGAAAAGACAGCGGCCAAAGCCGCGGAGGAAGCGGAACGGGCGAAAGAAGATTGTGAAAAGCAGCAGGAGGAAAGCGAAAAGGAGATAGAAAAGGCGGAACGCAAGCGGCAAGAGGCGGAGGAAAAGGCAGAAGAGGCGGAACTGGCAGCCCGGCACGCAAAAGTATTGCGGGAATGGGTAAGGGAAAGCGTAAGCGCGGCCACGAAAGCCGCTGCGGATGCCGTATTGAGGGTGTCCGATATGGACACGCCCCAGCAGGACTGGGGCAATATAGAATGGGTAGTGTTTGCCGCAAGGGAGATCATGCAGCGGGCGGATAAAGTAAGTGAGGATGACATGTACCTGCTGCATGAAATCATGCTGCGCTGCCAGTGGAATGCGGAAGTGGACAGGCTGGAAGCACTGGAAGTGGGGAAACCAGGCAGTGAGGGTATGGGAGGGCAGATGGGCATAGAAGATTATTAGAAAAAAAGAATCCGGTACCTACCTGGAAAGGATAAGGGATACATCACATGCAGCAGGGAAACCAGGCACATTACTGCCGGGCAGGGAAGCCCGGCAGGGAAAGGAGTGGAATGGGAAGAAAAAGGGAAGAAAAGGGGAAGAAAGGAATTACAAGGGAGCTGTGGCAGGTTTGGGAAGCCCGGTGTTCCAGGTTCCGCCATGTGGAATGGGTGCGGCAGTGGAAGCCGGGCGTAAAGATATTAAAAGATAAGTGAACACATCAGTAAAAATGGGAAGGCAGGAAAAGCTGAAATGCATCAGGAGGGGCAGGATTGGATAAAAAGATATTATCAGATTATATAGACGCTTGTGAAATAGTAAAAGAGACAGAGCAGGAAATGAAAAAGCTGGAACAAAAGAAAATGCGGATGGTAAAAGGGGTTGTGAAAGGCAGCAATCCCGATTTTCCATACCAGCCGCAGAATTTCCATATATCCGGCGCAGAATTTGGATACAGGGACGACAGGAACCTGCGCCGGATAGAAAAAGCATTGGAGGAACGGAAGAAAAAGGCGGAAGAAATAAAAACACAGACGGAAGAGTGGATGAACGGCATTCCTGTTCGGATGCAGAGGATTGTAAAATACAAGATTTTTGAGGGGCTGTCATGGGAAGAGACCGCAGAGAGGATAGGAAGGAAAGCAACCGGGGACAGCGTGAAGAAGGAATACCAAAGATTTATGAAAGAAAATTTATAAAAAAATAAAAGTTTGTCCCGAATGTCCCAAATGTCCCGATTGGATGTGGTAATATGCTAATAAGCCATGGAAGGAAAACATGGCAGAAGACAAGTCTACATACCTCCCCTGTCTTTTTTTTGTAAGGATGCTGCATATGACAGCATCCTTATTGCGTTGGGGGAGCAAGGAATATCAGATTATGCAGCAGTGCAGAAGGAATAAGGGGGTGGGTGCTTTGGCGCGTGGACCAAATATAAAAGCCCAGGAGGCGGAAAAGCTGTATTATACGGGCATGAAGCTGGTGGACATAGCGGAAAAGCTGGGAGTCCCGGCAGGCACTGTAAGACGCTGGAAAAGCACTTACCAATGGGAAGAGCGGGGCGGCGGAAGAAAAGCGAACGTTCGGAAACAAAAAAAGCGAACGTTCGGAAACAAAAAAGAGCAGGAAAAAGAAGCTGTAGCGGATGAAGTCAAAGGAGTGATGGAAAACACAAATTTGACAGACAAGCAACGGCTTTTTTGTATTTATTATGTCAGATGCTTCAATGCCACCAAGGCATACCAGAAAGCATACGGGGTGAATTATCAGACAGCAAGGGCGCACGGGTATAAATTGTTGTCAAATGAGGAAATCGCAAAAGAAATAGAGGAGATGAAGCAGGACAAGCTGAACCGGGCGTTTTTCAGTGAATCAGACGTATTCCAGAAATACATGGACATAGCCTTTGCAGACATGACGGATTACACAGAATTTGGCAGCAGGAAAATCGAAGTGCTAGACCCGGCGACTGGGAAAAAAGAAGAAATCTCCATCAGCTATGTAAACGTCAAAAACAGCAGCGAAGTGGACGGAACCCTTCTTTCGGAGGTGTCCAAAGGCAAAGACGGAGTGAAGGTAAAGCTTGCAGACAGGATGAAGGCGCTGCAATGGCTGTCCAGCCATATGGACATGGCGACGGAGAAACAGAGGGCGGAAATTGCCCTGCTGAAAGCCCGGGCGGAATCAGGGAAGGATGGGAAGGAAGAGAAGCTGGACGCCTTATTCGGGCAATTAGAGGATGCGCTTAAGGATGCTGAATGAACTGTATACGCCAAAGCAGCTTGACACATTCCGGTTTGCGGTGAACAATGATTATTTCATGCTGATCAACCATGGGGCAAAGAGGACGGGGAAAACAGTGCTTGACAATGACCTGTTCCTGTATGAACTGCGCCGGATTAAAAGGATTGCAGCAGGCCGGGGAATCAGGGAGCCCCAGTATATCCTTGCAGGGGCAGACCTGGGGGCGTTAAACCGCAATGTGCTGATTGAGCTGACAAATAAATACGGGATAGAATTCCATCTTGACAAACACAACCGTTTTAAAATGTTCGGCGTCCGGGTATGCTGCTTCGGCCATTCTAAAATCAATGACCTTAGCAGGATAAGGGGAATGACCGCCTATGGCGCGTACATCAACGAAGCTACCATGGCAAAAGATGAAGTGTTTGACGAGATAAAATCCCGATGTTCCGGCGAAGGAGCCAGGATGCTGATAGACACCAACCCGGACAACCCGGAGCATTGGCTGAAAAAGGATTACATTGACAAAGCGGACGGGAAGACCATCAAGGCAGTACATTACAGGCTGGATGATAACACGTTTCTGAATGAACGGTATAAGCAGAACATGAAAGAGACAACCCCTTCCGGCATGTTTTACGACCGCAATATTGAAGGATTGTGGGTGATGGGGAAAGGGGTCATATATAAGGACTTCAATCTGAATGTCCATTATATTTCAAGGGAAAAGCTGCAATCCGTCAATTTCGTGAAATATATGGCTGGCGTGGACTGGGGTTATGAGCACTTCGGCGCCATTGTCCTGATCGGGCTGGATGATAAAGGGAATTATTACCTGATAAAGGAAATTGCCAGAAGGTTCGAGGAAATAGACTTCTGGCTGGAAGAAGCGAAGAAATTAAAAGCGCAATACGGGAACATTGCGTTCTACTGTGATTCCGCAAGGCCGGAATATGTAAAGAAATTCAAGAAAAACGGGCTGAAAGCCGTCAATGCCAATAAAAATGTCTTAAGCGGGATTGAGAGGGTTGCCCAGCTGTACAAGCAGAGGAAGCTTTATATCGTGGATGATGTGGAAAGGTTCAAGGAAGAGATTTACATGTATGTGTGGAATGAAAAGACAGGTGAGCCGGTAAAGGCCTTTGATGATGTGCAGGATGCCATCAGGTATGCGATTTATTCCTACGAGAATAAACCAGCCGGATTATCTGTTTTAAAGTAGGGGTGGAGAGATGGAATTGGAACAGGCAAAGCAACTGATAAAGAAATATGCAGCAGGACACAGCCAGTTTGTGCGGAATGCGGATGTAGCAGAACGGTATTACAAGAACCGGAACGACATCCTGTTCCTGGAAAAACCGGAGGAAGAAAAAGAAGGGAACCCATTGCGGAATGCGGATAACCGCATCCCCCATAATTTCCATGGCCTCCTAGTCAACCAGAAAGCATCCTACATGTTTACCCGCCCGCCATTATTTGGCGTGGGGACGGAGGAAGGCAGCAAAAGAGTGGCAGAGGTTCTTGGAGAAAAATTCGCTAAAATATGTAAAAGCCTATGCGTAAATGCATCTAACAGCACAGTGGCATGGATACATTACTGGATAGATGAAGATGGGAAATTCCGGTATGGTTCCGTAGACAGCAGGCAGATAATCCCGGTATGGACGGAGGATTTAGACAGGGAATTAAAAGCGGCACTTCGGACATATGGAAAAGTAATGGATGATGGGAAGATTTATATTATTTATGAGATATGGACAGAGACAGAGTGCCAGGCTTTCTGCCGGGAGGAAAACAGCCCAGTGGAAAGCCTTCTGTATTATTCCATTTTTGATTACTGCATTATAGGCATGGATTCCCAGGAGGCAGAGGCTTACCAGCATAATTTGGGCAGGGTCCCATTCATACCGTTTTTTAACAATGAATACAACCAAAGTGAGCTGGTATAATAAAGTTGTAACACCAAATGGGAAATACATGATATACTATA
>CANDGI010000060.1 GCA_947384285.1 uncultured Lachnospiraceae bacterium | reverse complement strand
AAATGGGGTCTTGGAAGCCGCATAAAATAAGGCTTTGAGATTCCGAGAGTCTATTACAGAGGAAAAGGAGGAAAGGATTGTAAATTTCTTCAGCCCTATGGAAAAGACGAAGCCAGACGCGGATAATGTTGCAAGGAGCGCCTCGGATAAGACAATCGTCATGGCAGAGGAGAAATACGGCATAAAGGTAGAGTATATTACTTATACAGCAGAAAATTACCAGGATAAGACATATGACGAAGTGGCCCTGGAACGGGTGCGCAGCAATATGGATGACCTTTACCTGCTGAACCCGGATGTGATTCAGGCATTGGGGGAGGAAGGGAGTTTGATGGGTTTATCAGGGCTTTCCTGCGTGGAAAATTTAAGGGATGTGGTGAAGACAGCCAATACCGTCAATGGGAAGCTGGTAGGCATTCCCCAGGAGGTTGTGGCTTATGGGCTGTTTGTGAATAAAGATATGTTTGATGAATATCATTTAGAGCTGCCGGAAACGCCGGAAGAGTTTTTGGAGTGCTGCAAAGTATTCAAAGAAAACGGCATTGAGACTCCGGTTGGAGCCAACCGTTGGTGGCTGGAGACCTTTGTACTTGCCCAGGCGTATGCAGATTTGTACAATGGTGGAAACACAGAGGCAGAAATTGCAGCATTAAACAGCGGGGAGAGTAAGTATAGCGATTATATGCGCCCAGGCTTTGAGTTCCTTCAGGAGCTGATAGATTGCGGGTATGTGGATGCTGCGAAGGCTCTTGTCAGCGAGGCAATTGACGGAGAGGGAGAGGATTTTCTAAATCAGAAAACGCCTATTGTTATGGCTTACTGGGGTGCAGCCAATACAGAGACCGCCTACGGGGCAGCAGATTTTAATATGCAGGTGATAGGATTTCCCAGCAGCCGCGGACAGATGCCGGTAATGCCTATGACAGGGTTTGGCGTGGGTGCAAATGCAGAACATGCCCAGGATGCCATGCGTGTATTGGAGGTGGCGCTTTCAGATGAAGCCCTAAAGATTTACACGGAAACCAATCGGGTGATTTCCCCTTCCAAAAATGTGGAAGTGGATTGTGTTCCAGCGCTAAAGCCTTTGAATGACAGGATTGAAGAAAATGTCTATGTCCTTGGCTCTAATGCAGGCATGAAGCTGGAACAGTGGGGAAATACCTGCCTGATTGTACGGGATCTTTTGGGCGGGGCTACGGTGGACGAGTGCATGGCAGAATTTGACAGGCTGCAGAAGGAAACTTTAGAAAAATAATAATTTTATTCTGGATATGTTAGATAAAGTGTGTCAGAAAGTTGTTTGAATAGTTTTTGGACTGTTTGCCGGTTTCGTCCAAAATGCCAAAAGAGATTGCCGGGAAATGGAATTTGTCTACCATATACCGTTGCGCCGCTGAAGACGCCGCGGTATATGTTGCGGATAACTTATCATTTCCCGGCTGCCCGGTCTCAATCTGTTCTGTGTGCATTTCTTAAATAGTATTTATTTTGTTTATAAGCTGCTGAATCCCCAGAACTGGCAGGTGCCAGGATTCGACAGCCATAGCAGCAGGCTTAGTCTCTTGCGGGAACCACTTCCAGCCAGTAGCCGTCCGGGTCTTCTACAAAATAAATGCCCATGGCAGGGTTTTCATAGCAGATGCATCCCATGGCCTCATGCTTTGCATGGGCAGCATCATAATCATCTGTCTGGAAGGCAAGATGGAACTCGCATTCTCCCAGGTCGTAGGGTCCTTCCTTTTCCTTCAGCCAGGTTAATTCCAGCATGAAATCACTTTCTTCATTGGAAAGGTATACAATGATATAGCTGCCGTCTGCAGCTTCCTTGCGGCGCACCTCCGTGAGTCCAAAAGCCTTCTCATAGAAATCCATAGATTTCTGCAAGTCCTGTACGTTATAATTTTCGTGGAACATTTTAAATTTCATGGTTCATTCCTCCTGTTCTGTTTGGTTTGGCAAAAGCTTTAAAAATTCCATTGTTGAGGGAGAAGCCGGCAATCCGGGATTGATTGCGGCTACAATCTGGCGGTTGGGCATGGGTTCCTTCGTTCGGAGAATATAGAACTCAGTGGAATCCTTTTCCAGGCAGTAATTTGGAAGAAATGCAATGCCGATGCCGATTTTTGCCAGATCAATCAATAAATCATTGCTGCTTAATTCCATGGCGGGAACCAGATCCAATTGGTGCTGCAAAAACAGTTTATGTAAAAATTCGCTGGTAGCGCTGTTCTTGTCCAGCATCAGGATTGGATACTGCTGCAGCTTTGCAAAAGAGATTTCCTGCTGCTTTAAAGGAAAGCAATCAGGATTGGCGATAAATACATCTGTGAAAGAGGCGGCTGTCTTTTGGATATAGGAGCCATCCAGCCGGGAGTTTGGATAATTCGTTACAATTACATCCACTTTCCCTTGAGCAATCAGATCCGCACAATTTGGTGAGGCTGCATTGGTGACCTTGATGGGAACCTGTGGGAACTTTTCATGGAACTGCTTGAGGTAAGGTACCAGAAAGTAGCGGCAGATGGTATCGCTGGCAGCGATGTGGAGCTGCCCCAGTCCCAGAAGGCCGGAATCCATAATCTGATGCTCCCCTCGTTCAATCAGGTGGACAGCAGGCTCAATGTGCTTTAGCAGCATTGCTCCAGCCGGGGTAAGCTGCACTTTTTTTGTGCTGCGGATGAACAATGGCTGCTCCAGCTTTCTTTCCAGTGTTTTGATGGATTGGCTGACTGCAGATTGGGAGATGAATAGTTTCCTGGAAGCCTCGGAAAAACTGAGGGAAGAGGCTACAAGGTAAAATACTTTGTAATGTTCATAGTTGATATCCATAGGCGCCTCCTGTCAGCAAATGGAAAACAATATAAGTAAAATTCAATTTGATTATAAGCTTGGTTTATAAATATGTCAATAGCGGATAAAAAGATTATAACAGTAAAAGATTTTCTTGGGGTAAATCTATGGCAATGGAGCTGTTTCATTGTTATAATGGACAGGAAAGAAAATCGTTGTTATACCCAGCGCAATTTATAAGAATAACATATAAAAAGAATTAGATATATTAATTATATTAATTATAAAACTTATGATATACTATGAAAAGATAAAGCTTCCATAGTGAGGATGGCCATGCGGCTTGCTGCAGGATAAAACCAGCCAGATGGAAGATTCATGCGGAAAACCAAACCAGAGCAAAAGCAAAAACAAATTCCAGGAGGTATCAAAATGGGCAATGTAAGACGAATTTTTGTGGAAAAGAAACCCGATTTTGCCATTCAGGCAAAGGAATTGCAGTCAGAAATCAAAAGCTACCTGGGCATCCAGGAGGTTACCGGGGTGCGGGTATTGATTCGTTATGACGTAGAACATATTTCCGAGGAAACCTATCGGAAGGCAGTGGCCACGGTATTTTCCGAGCCGCCGGTGGATATGGTGTATGAGGAGGAATTCGAAGCTGGAAATGGGCAGGTGTTCAGCGTGGAATATCTGCCGGGCCAGTATGACCAGCGGGCGGATTCCGCAGAACAGTGCGTGAAGCTGTTAAATGAAGATGAGAATCCTATCATCCGTTCCGCATCCACCTATGTGATTGAAGGGCAGATCAGCAAAGCGCAGTTAGAAGCCATCAAAAAACACTGTATCAATCCGGTGGATTCCAGGGAAACCGGGTTGGAGAAACCAGAAACTTTGGTGGATGATTTCGAAGAGCCGGAAGATGTGAAGGTGATGGATGGATTTACAGGGATGCCAGAGCAGGAGCTTAAGGCTTTGTATGATTCTCTGGGGCTTGCCATGACTTTCAAGGATTTTCTTCATATTCAGAATTATTTTCAAAAGGAAGAGAAGCGGGATCCTTCCATGACGGAAATCCGTGTGCTTGACACTTATTGGTCTGACCATTGCCGCCATACTACTTTTTCCACGGAGTTAAAGGAGGTTGCCTTCGGGGAAGGATTTTACAAAAAGCCCATGGAGGAGGCTTACGCCGATTACCAGAATACCTACAAAGAATTGTACCAGGGTCGTGAGGATAAATTTGTCTGCCTGATGGATCTTGCGCTGATGGCTATGAAGCGGCTGAAAAAAGAAGGGAAGCTGAAGGATCAGGAGGAATCGGATGAGATCAATGCATGCTCCATTGTGGTTCCGGTGGAAGTGGATGGGCAGACAGAGGAATGGCTGGTGAATTTCAAAAATGAAACCCATAACCACCCTACGGAGATTGAACCTTTCGGCGGCGCGGCCACCTGCCTGGGCGGAGCAATCAGAGACCCTCTGTCCGGGCGTACCTACGTCTATCAGGCTATGCGTGTGACAGGAGCCGCAGACCCTGCGGTATCGGTAAAGGATACCCTGGAGGGCAAGCTGCCCCAGAAAAAGCTGGTGCGGGAAGCTGCCCATGGTTATAGCTCTTATGGCAACCAGATTGGCCTGGCAACCGGGTATGTGAAGGAAATCTACCATCCCAATTATGTGGCAAAACGTATGGAAATCGGTGCTGTGATGGGTGCAGCCCCAAGACGGGCGGTGCAGCGCCTTACCTCAGACCCCGGCGATGTGATTATCCTCTTGGGCGGACGTACCGGGCGCGACGGAATCGGTGGGGCAACCGGATCCTCCAAAGCCCACAATACAGAGTCTACCGCAGTATGCGGCGCAGAGGTCCAGAAGGGAAATCCGCCCACAGAACGGAAAATCCAACGTCTCTTCCGCAGGGAGGAAGTGGCGCACATCATCAAAAAATGCAATGATTTTGGGGCAGGCGGCGTGTCAGTGGCAATCGGCGAGCTGGCAGACGGGCTGCGGGTGCAATTGGACAAGGTTCCCAAAAAGTATGCGGGCCTGGATGGGACGGAGCTTGCGATTTCCGAATCCCAGGAGCGTATGGCGGTGGTGATTGCGCCCCAGGATAAACAGCAATTCCTTGCTTATGCCAAAGAAGAAAACTTAGAAGCAGTGGAAGTGGCTGTGGTGACTAAGGAGCCAAGGCTGGTGCTGGAGTGGAGAGGAAAAGAAATTGTAAATATTTCCCGGGCATTTTTAAACACCAACGGCGCCCATCAGGAGACATCGGTAGCCGTGGACATTCCCTCTAAGGAGGAGAATTTCTTTGAAAAGAAGGAGATTCCGGCAGTTGCAAAGGCCTTGGCACAAGGCAGCGTAAAAGAGGCATGGCTGTCCACCCTTTCAGATTTGAATGTATGTTCCCAGAAGGGCCTGGTGGAAATGTTTGACGGCTCTATCGGCGCAGGCAGCGTGTTTATGCCTTACGGTGGGAAGTATCAGCTGACAGAGACCCAGAGCATGGTGGCAAAGCTTCCGGTAGCAGAAGGAACATGTGATGCCGTTACTATGATGGCCTATGGGTTTGACCCGGAATTGTCCTCCTGGAGCCCTTACCATGGAGCTGTGTATGCAGTGCTGGAATCTATGGCAAGGATTGTGGCGGCAGGAGGGGATTATAAGAAAATCCGTTTCACCTTCCAGGAATATTTCCGCAGAATGAACGAAGACCCCAGCCGCTGGAGCCAGCCCTTTGCAGCGCTTTTAGGGGCATACAGTGCCCAGATTGGATTCGGCTTGCCCTCCATCGGCGGCAAGGACTCCATGTCTGGTACATTTAATGAAATTGATGTGCCCCCTACCCTGGTCTCCTTTGCCGTGGATGTAGCCAAGGAGCAGGATATTATCACGCCGGAATTGAAACAGCCGGGCAATAAATTGATGATATTTAAAATTGCAGCGGACGAATATGATTTGCCGGTGTATGAGCAGGTGATGAAACTGTATGACGCCATCCACGGGCTGATGCAGCAGGGAGCCATTGTTTCCGCTTATGCGCTGGATGGAAAAGGAATCGCCGCTGCGGTGAGCAAAATGGCTTTTGGAAATAAATTGGGTGTGACCATAGAGCCGGATGTGTGTGAGGATTGCATGTTCTCCCCGCATTTCGGAAAGCTTATTGCAGAGGTTCCAGCAGAGAAAACAGGTTTGGTGGAAGAGGCCATTGCCAAGGCCATGGAAAAATTTGCTAAGACGGAAGCAGAGGACGGCGGCTGCGGGCATCTGTCCTATTGCAGAATCATTGGCCAGGTCAATGATTTGCAGAAATTTGTCTATGGCAGCACTGTGATTTCTATGGAAGAAGCAATAGGCGCATGGACAGGCACATTGGAAAAGGTATTCCCGACCATTGCGGTGGAAGGAAAAGAGGAGATAGACACAGAGATTTTCCATACGGATAAGGTTTATGTGTGCAAGCATAAAGTAGCAAGGCCAAAGGTATTTATTCCGGTTTTCCCAGGAACCAACTGCGAGTATGACAGTGCGAAGGCATTTGAGCGCGCAGGGGCGGATACAGTAGTAAAAGTATTTCGGAACTTAAGCGCAGAAGATATCCGGGAGTCAGTGGACATATTTGTAAAATCCATTGCAGAGTCCCAGATTATTATGTTCCCAGGAGGATTTTCCGCTGGGGATGAGCCGGAAGGAAGCGCTAAATTTTTTGCAACTGCGTTCCGAAACCAGAAAATGACGGAAGCAGTCAACCGCCTTCTGCAAGAGAGGGACGGCCTGATGCTTGGCATCTGCAATGGATTCCAGGCGTTGGTGAAGCTGGGGCTTGTGCCTTACGGTGAAATCTGCCAGCAGGCAGAAGATTCCCCCACCTTGACTTATAACACCATCGGACGCCATATTTCCAAAATGGTATATACCAAGGTGGTAACCAATAAATCTCCATGGCTGATGCAGGCAGAGCCAGGAAAGGTTTACTGCAATCCAGTATCCCACGGGGAGGGACGTTTCGTTGCGCCAAAGGAATGGCTTAAGAAGCTGTTTGCCAACGGCCAGGTGGCAACCCAGTATGTCAATGAACAGGGGATCCCCACCATGGATGAGGAATGGAACATCAATGGCTCTTATATGGCAATTGAGGGAATCACCAGCCCGGATGGCAGGGTGTTAGGGAAAATGGCTCATTCGGAACGCCGGGGAAGAAGCGTCGCTTTGAATATTTATGGAGAGCAGGACATGAAGCTGTTTGAGAGCGGAGTGGCTTACTTTAAGTAATAGAGGTTTCGGAAGAATCCGTTACAGTTTAGCCGCTGGCTTTTCTGTAACGGATTCTTCACGTACGTGTTGAACCATTCCTTAGATATTATTCATGCGGTTAAATTTCACGACATCTTGTTGGCCAAAATCTCCATCTGCTGCGATATTTAGCCATTGGAGCAATAAATATGCTGCCTAAATTGCGCAGTGTGGTATAATAAGCATACAGGCTTTGTTTGTCATAAGGGAAGAATTGCGGCAATTTGGAAGCAATAGGAGAAATGGGACAGAGTTTATTTGGAACAGGGAAGGAAAAAGCAGCAGAGGTTGGTCTGCTGCTTTTTCAGAGATACAGTATGAAAACTGTTGATTACGCTGTAATGCCTGTTTTCAGATTCTAGTAATAAGTAATTCTGATTGATTTTGAGAAAACCCAGGAATCATCACTCTTGTATGTTTTTCCGCCGACTTTCTTATTTGCAACTATATAATAATAATATGTGCCACCAGTCAATTGGCTGCCGTTAAAGGTTCTAAAGTTATAGGTGGTATTTGGTGTGGTAGTAACTTTCGTATATTTTCCATCCTTTGTTCTAGAAACATAAACAGAATAATCTTTTGCGCCCTTTATCTTAGACCAGCTAATGTTAAGGCCGTCTTCCACACGCTGGGAAGGAGTGATTTCCGCTTTTACTGTTTTCGGTGTCATTGCAAACCAAGTATAATTAGACCATTTTTTTAAATAGGTTTTCTTGCCGTTTAAGGTTACATAAGGACGGATTCTGATTTTCATAAATTCACCGGTCCGGATACCTTTTGTGAATTGTACAAGCTTATTGCTTGAGGAAACAGATTTAAGATTCACTGTTTTAGTTGTGATTTTCTTGCCATTATATCCCCGCAGTTCATACTGATAGCCATCGGCAGCTTTACTCAGTTTACCGGAAAATGTTGCAATCTTGGACAGCCGATTGTCGGAATAGCCTGTTGCGGAAAAATAACCTGTGCTGTACAATGCCAGTTTTGTAACCTGTTTTGGAGTGGTGTACATGTATGCTGCTGCTGCAGTATCGTTATTACCGGATGCAACATATGTGCCCGCGCTGTTCTTTCTCATAGGATATACATAAACTTGATATGCAGTGTCTGCAGCTCCCGAGATGCTGAAAGAAGTTTTTGTTGTTTCTTTGAATTTTGGATCTGCCTTGCTGCCGTCTTTTCGATAACCAACATCGTAGCAGTTTGCGCCATTCACCGCTGCCCAGGAAAGGGAAATTTTCTTGGCTGCTAATTTGCCCTGTTTTAACTTTGTAACCTTTGCATTGGGAGAAGTTACAACTTCAACAGCTTTGGAAGGAGTTCCCTTGGTTTTATCTTTATCAATAGCTACCACCTGTACATAATAAGATTTACCAGCAGAAAGATTCTCAATAATTGCTTTGGTATAGGGTGAGGTAGTAGTTATTGGCGTGCCTGTGCAAGAGGAATTGTCATAGGCGTTTACTTCGTACAATGTGGGGCTTCCAACTGTGGCAGCAGTCCATTCTATTGTGACAGTATTCACTGTGTCATTGGTCTGCTTTACATTGCTAACCGTTCCCGGTGCAGCTTCTGCTTTTATTCCAATACTAAAAAATAATACACATAACAGTGCGAACATCCATGTTTTTGTTGATTTCACAAAATTTTTCAATTGACTCTCTCCTTTACTTATGTATTTTGCGCGATTTAGAAATAACGCTGCATAGATTATTTTAAAATTATTTTGGGATATGGACATGCATTATTGTTTTATATTACAATTATGCCTCCTTTCATAAAAATGTAAAATCTTATTAAAAATCTTGTAAGCAGCCATGCCAGATACCCAACATATCTTAATATCTATAATTTAACATATAGCTTTTTGGAATGTCAATATTTTGTGAAAAATATATGGAGAAAATGTGGTAAATTTATGAAAAGTCTATGAAAATAGTACCAGAATACAGAAATATTTAAACAATCCATTTTTCCAGCATAGCAGCAATCCCGTGTTCGTCATTGCTGAGTGTAATGTCGTCTGCCTGGCTGCGGATAAATTCCGGTGCATTTGCCATGGCAACCCCAAGCCCGGCCTTTTTCATCATATCCAAATCATTTTCGCTGTCTCCGCAGGCGATGGCCTGTTCCAGAGGGATGCCCAGAGTTTTGCATAATAGGGACAGTCCTCTGCCCTTTGTGACGCCAGCCTTGGCAAATTCCAGATTGCCGTAGCCGCCGGAAAGGTAGTTGATTTCTGGATACTGGCTTAGAATCTTTATGGTTTCGCCGCGGTTTATGCAGCTTCCATCTGGATTTGCCAGGAAATTCAGCGTAAGCTTCTGGACAGGCTGTTGGCATTCCCGGAGAAATGCGGTAATATCGGAAATGCCTTCCCGGGTGGAAAGGATGTATTCTTTTAAGGAATCAGGGAGTGTGGTAATTTTCAGCAAAGCTTCCCGGCACTGGGCAGGCATGTAAGCCTCTCCCTGGATAAACAAGCTGATATGCATTTCCAGCTTCAGCAGTTTTTCCAGAATGTCAATGACCAGGCCTGTATCCATGCAGTCTTCAAACAAACATTCTTTGCCAGGCGCTTTGTAAAGGCAGGCACCGTTGGCGGTGATGGCATATTGGATGCCCAGTTCCTCCATTGTGGCAAGGGGAAGGCCGCAATAGGGCCGGCCCGTGGATATGGCAAAGGTGACACCTTGGCCCGTGGCTTTTTTAATGGCAGATTTGTTTTCCTCCGATATTGTTCCGTTGGTGCTCAACAAGGTGCCGTCCAAATCAAGTGCAACCAGTTGAAAATGTCTTTTTGTATTCATATAAAATGTCCTCCATGTGTATCCTTTGTAAATATGGATAGAATTATTGTAGAGGCTGCAGCCTGTAATTTCAAGGATTTTTTGGTATTGCAAAAAAAATAGAAAAATTTTGTAAAAAACTATTGACTTTTGTTTGGAAATAATAGTATAATAGCAAAGCAGTCAAGGAAAAGCAGTACTGCAAGCCATGGGATCTTAGCTCAGCTGGGAGAGCATCTGCCTTACAAGCAGAGGGTCACAGGTTCGAGCCCTGTAGGTCCCATTTTTGTGGAAGGCCACAAAAGGAATGGCGGAATAGCTCAGTTGGCGAGAGCACACGGTTCATACCCGTGGTGTCGGGGGTTCAAATCCCTCTTCCGCTACTAAAAACACCAGTAAATCAAGGGTTACCGCAATTGAATATTGGAGCATGTGCATAAGTCCGTTACCAGTTATAGCAGCATAAATTGGTAGTGGGCTTATTTGATATCTGAATCTGCATACGTGGGTTTATAACGAACTAAAAAAGTGCAAAGCCTTTGGCAATTCCATAGGCTTTACACTCTTTGATAATGGCTGTCTGGTTGTCTGTTAAAGTGCTATGTCCTCCACATTCACGCCTAAAGAGGATAGCTTTGCAGTAGTTGCTTTAATTTAAGTAGTCAAGTATTTCATCTTCGTGGTTTCCATTTGCTTTTTTATCTGCTGCAAATCTGTATATTTGTCAATGGCCACTGCAATTAATTCTTTATCTGCTATTTCTCCTGCCATCCGTTCGCCGCCTTTTTAGGATGATACTGCCTGGAAGTTATTGGCATTATAACGGATTTATTGGAGAGAGTAAAGTTTATGCAATATGATTTAATTGTTCTTTCACTTTCCGCAGCTCATTTTCAAGAATATTGACACGGATTAGCAGCATTTCCTTTTCATTCTCGATTTTTAATGCGTCGTCAAGCTTCCGTGATAAATCAAGATGCCCCTCTGCCACGATTTTGATATTTCGGTTTGTTTCATTTTCAAGGGTTAAGTGGATGCTGCTGAGTTTTGATTGCATATCGCTGAATTGCGGTTTCAAATCGTTGATATCTGATTTCAAATCGTTAATTTCCGATTGCATATCGCTGAACTGCGGTTTCAAATCGTTGATATCTGATTTCAAATCATTAATTTCCGATTGCATAGTGCTG
>CANDGI010000059.1 GCA_947384285.1 uncultured Lachnospiraceae bacterium | reverse complement strand
GGAGGCGAAGCGGGATTCCGCAAAGCTATTGGATAAGGTTGTGGGAATGAGTTAAGCAATGAAAACTGAATAACAAAAACTTTCCCTTGTAACCTGCTCATAAGGGCAAAAACAAGGGAAAAGGATACATATTTTGAGGCTGGGCATACCACAAAGCCTTGAAAATAAAGGAAAGTTAAGACAGTTAGCAGCTAAACTTGAAGTTGTCGTCTCCTAATAATCCAATCGTCATCTTGCATTTTTCTTTCTGCATAGCAACCGCAAGGCATATCCTTTAAGGCACTGACAGAGTTATCTAAATCAAAAACCCATTTTAGAGATACTAACTTTGCTTCATCTATTTCATGTATTTCTCCACATAAAAATTGCCACATTCCGTCGTCTTCATCATGTGATACATATAGAATAGGCACTTGATTCTCTATTATATGACAACAGATAATCGTAACCATATATAATGTACCCATAACCATGGACAATCTAATTAGTGTAGTCCTCTTATCTTAGACATATCTCCTTCCTTTTGAACGCTCCAAACTTCCAAACATTCTAAATAACATCTTTGCTCCTTGCTTCATCAAACATTTCCTTCACAGCCGGCGCATTTTTTGTTAATTTCTTAATGCTCAAATCCTCCGCCTTATTGTTCGCTAACCGGAGCTGGTTTTCGGAGGAGAGAAGGGCTTCCCTTGTTTTCTGCAGATGGGAAATCGTTTTATCAATCTCGTCAATGGCCGTCTTAAATTTATCACTGGCAATCCTATAGTTACGTGCAAATCCTTCTTTAAAAGCATTCATATTGTCCTCAAAATGCAGGATATCTATTTGCTGATGCTTTGCCAGCTCTAATTCCTGCCGGTATTTTAAGGAATTCAATGCTGCGTTCCGCAGCAGCGTGATAAGGGGAATAAAAAACTGCGGGCGGATGACATACATTTTTTCATATCTGTAAGAAACATCTACGATACCATTGTTATACAGCTCATTGTCAATCTCCAGCAAGGAAACCAGCACCGCATACTCGCATCCCTTTTCACGCCTGTCCTTGTCAAGCTCCTTAAAAAAATCTTCATTTTTATGCTTCGTGGCTGTCTCATCCATCTCGTTTTTCATCTCAAACATAATGGAAATAAATTCTATTCCTTCTGCCCTCTCCCGAAAAATAAAATCTCCCTTGCTCCCCGTTTTCGCATCGTTATCTTTCTCAAAATATGCCGTGGGAAATGCGGTCATCCTCAAGGAATTAAATTGATTCAGACAATGCTGCTCCAGGCTTTCTCCGATCATTTTCGTGGACTGCCTGGCTTTGAAATCTTTATAATACTCAATCAGCTCATCTTTTGACTTCAGCTTATTTTCATATTCCCTCTGTAAAGATTGCTCTTTTAATTGATTCTCTGTATCTTTATTTGACAGTTGGTTTTTTAAATCTGTAATCTCTGCCAGTTTTTGGGAAAGCTCCTTTTCTTTCTCCTGAACCGCTTCTGAAACAGCCAGCTTCTTTTCCATTTCGCTATTTCCAAGCTTGGCTTTCAATTCCTCAATGATGCGGTTTCTTTCTGTCAATTCCCCGCTTTTCTTTTCTAACGCCTCCTGTTTCTCCCGGTCTTTCTTATTAATCGCTTCACTGACTGCCAACTGTTTCTCGGTTTCGCTTCCAGACACCTGCGCCTTTAACTGCTCAATGGCTTTCTCTTTTTCCCTGTCCTTGGCAGAAAACTCTTCTTTCAATACACTAATTTCTTCCATCCTTTTCGAAATTTCTTTTTCTTTCCCGCTCACAGCTTCACGGATTGCAAGCTGTTTTGCAGTTTCATTTCCAGATACCTGCGCCTTTAACTGTTCGATTACTTTATCCTTGTCCACAAGTTCTGCTTCTTTGGAAGAAAGCAGTTTATCAAACTCATCTTTTTGCTTCCTTTTCGCTAATTCTAAGTCCTTTTCCTTCATTTTTTCAAAATCTTTTTCTCTTTGCCTAAGCTCTTTATCAAATTCTTTATCCCGGACTTGTTGGACAATCTGTGCATAGCCAGATTCATCGACCACAAAGACTTCTCCGCAATTGGGGCATTTAATTTCCTGCATCGTTTTACATCCTTTCTACGTGTACCCTTCATAGCATAATACTACAATGGACTTTTCATTTATTGGATACGGACGGAAAGGCGCAGGAGGAACCTTTGGCACGCAAACTGGGCAACGTTTTGGCAAACTAACTGCGAACTACGACTAAGGAAGCCAGGATGGCCTTCCTTCCTAAGCCTCCGTAAGCAGTGGATTCTGCCTCCACTAAGAACGCCCATGCATCGTTTGCTTAGCCAAAGGATCCTCCTGCCTTTCCCGGGCATCAAAATATAAGGTTGTTCGCTGTAGTATTAGAGAGTGTCTAACATTAAATATTGCACAAAACATATATTCTTCTGCCTTTTTCTATGGTATTACTAGATCGTGTTTAAGATTTTACTTCAGCAGACCTCTATTTCCTTGATTTCATGTTCGTTTCCTTGCAGCAGGTACGTGCTGCTGCTGCCGCAGCAGGGACAGATTTTTCCATGCTCTACTGTGCGGTAGGTTTCTTTGCAGTCCTCGCAAAATGTAACGGCAGGAATTGTCTCAATCTCCAGCTGGCAGCCTTCCATCAGCTGGCTTTTCGAGCATTTCCAATTCCAGCAGTCCACCAGATAAGAAGGTATGATGGTGGAGACCTCGCCAATCTGAAGCACTACCTTCCCCACCTTGGATACCTGGTTTTCCACCGCAATATTTTCTACCGTTTTCACAATGTGAAAAACAATCCCTAATTCATGCATGTTTACCCTCCAAAAGCTAGAACAAATTTTTATTGGGATACGAACGGAAAGACGGGAGGGTTCTTTGGCACACAAACCGGGCAGCGTTCCGGAAAACCAACTGCTAACTGCGACTTAGGAAGTCTGGATGGCCTTCCTTCCTAAGTCTTCGTAAGCAGTGGATTCTGCCTGCACCAAGGACGCCCTTGAACCATTTGCCTAGCCAAAGAGCCCTCCCGTCTTTCCTGTGTACTGAATATAAATTTACTCTAGCGCATGTTTGAAAATTGCTTTCTCCAAGATGTACGTCACCGTCTGTGGAACACCGAAGGCGCCCTGTGGGGATTTGCGCCAAATGAAGAACCCATAGCGGGCTATGTAACCTGAATTCATGCAGATTGAACTACTAATGTTCAATCCGATGGTGCAAATACCGCGCAAAGCGGGGCGTGCTCTGCACTAAGGGAGTATCAGATGCGAAGCCTGGTGGATTCCTTAGTGCTGACTGGGGGAATGAATTTTCAAACACGCTCTAGCCCTTTTTATTTCTTTTGCATCTTATTTCTTTTGCATCTTATTTCTTTTGCATCTTATTTCCTGCCCTTGTTGTTCTCTTGGCATTCCCTGCTGCTTTCCTTGCTGTCCTTGCAGGGTGTTTTCCTGCCCCAGCGGCAGATTTTTTCCGTCTTGTCTCTACGGCTTTTTGGATGGTTCCTGCGGCCTTCTTTGCAGCATCTCCTGATTTTTTCACAGTTTCCGCCACTTTCCTTGTAACAATTGGAGTTTTGGAAAATGCCGTCTTGGCTGCCCTGCCTGCCATATAGGCGCCGATTTCCTTAAATTTATCTTCTGATTTCACCATCTTGGAACATTCTGGATGGTCACGGTGGAGATGGATGGCGTCAAATTCACATTTGGTGGTGCAGACGCCGCAGCCAATGCATTTATTTTCATCCACCACGGAAGCTCCGCAGCTTAGGCAGCGGCTTGCTTCCAAATGCACCTGTTCTTCCGTCAAGGTCTTATGGGCATCCCGGAAGGAATGTTTATGGTCAATGGACGGATCCATGCCAGCTTCCTGGCGTCCAATGGTATCATATCCCTCCACCTTAATGTCCTCTTTGTCCAGTTCATGGAACTCACGGCGGTTACGCCCAATGGTCATGCTGGTTCCTGGATGTACGTAGCGGTGCAGGGAAACCGCTGCATTCTTCCCGGCTTCAATCGCGTCAATCACAAATTTCGGGCCTGTATAAACATCGCCGCCTACAAAAATATCTGGCTCCGCGGTCTGGTATGTAAGAGCGTCTGCCACCGGGTAATTTCCATGCCAGAACTCAACCTTTGTTCCTTCTAATAAATTCCCCCATTCAATGGACTGGCCAATTGCAAAAATTACATGGCTGCATTCCACGGTCTTGCAATCATTTTCCTCATACTGGGGATTGAATTTTCCTTCTGCATCAAATACGCTGGTACATTTCTTGAATACAACAGCCTTTACTGTCCCATCCTCATCTTTCAGGATTTCTTTGGGACCCCAGCCATTTTCAATAGCAATATCCTCTTCTAAGGTCTCTTGGATTTCTTCTTGGGAAGCCGGCATGGTCTCCCTGGATTCCAGACAGAACATGGTTACGTCTTTTCCGCCGAAACGGTATGCTGTCCTTGCACAGTCTACGGCAACATTTCCACCGCCGATTACCACTGCTTTCCCTTCCATTTTCTGATCCTGGTTTTCCGTTGCATGGTGGAGGAAGCTTACTGCCAAGTCAATCCCTTCGGCATCGTTTCCTGGGATTTTGGGAACCTTGCCGCCCTGGCATCCGATTGCAATGTAAAATGCCTGATAGCCTTCTGCACGAAGCTCTTCTATGGTGATATCTTTTCCTACCTCCACTCCGCATTTTATCTCAACGCCTAACTGGCGGAGCACATCAATCTCTGCGTCAACCACGTCTTTCTCCAGCTTATAAGATGGAATTCCATAGGTCATCATTCCGCCCGGACATGCATGCTTTTCAAATACTGTGGGCTTATACCCTTTGGCTGCCAGATAATAAGCACAGGACAAGCCAGCTGGCCCGGCACCGATAATGGCAATCTTCTGTTCCCACTGGGTGAGACGGTTGGAAGCAATGACCACTGGCGGAATATATCTGGTTTCTTCGTGGAGATCCTGCTGGGCAATAAACTTTTTAATATCATCAATGGCTACTGCCTGGTCTATGGTTCCCCGGGTACATGCAATCTCGCAGCGTCTGTTGCAGACACGGCCGCAGATAGCCGGGAAGGGATTATCCTGCTTAATCAAGGCAAGGGCTTCCCTGTATTTCCCCTCTTTTGCTTTGCGGATATAACCCTGCACCGCAATGTGGGCTGGACAGGCTGCCTTACAGGGGGCGGTTCCGGTTTCATAACAATTAATCCGGTTATTGTCGCGGTATTCCTCGTCGTATTTATCTCTGCCCCACACAAGCTTATCCGGCAGCTCATGTTTGGGATAGGAAACCTGGGTGCCGTCCTTTTTACACAATTTCTGCCCAAGCTTTACGGCTCCAGCCGGACAATACTCTACGCATTTTCCACAGGCAACACATTTTTCTTTTTCCACTTTAGCCGTAAAAGCGCTGCGGCTCATATTCGGCGTATTGAACAATTGGGACGTACGCAATGCATTACAGATATTTACATTGCAGTTGCAGATGCCAAAAATCTTATTTTCTCCGTCAATATTGGTGATCTGGTGCACAAAACCATTGTCCTCTGCCTTGCGGAAAATTTCCATTGCTTCTTCATAGGTAACGTCATGGCCTTTCCCGGTCTCACGGCAGTAATCTGCAAAATCCCCTACGCCGATGCACCAGTTCATCTCATCATCGCCGCAGCCTTCCCCTAATATCTGGCGGCTGATGCGGCAGGAACACTGGCCTACGCCGATATGTCCTTCGTATTTTTTCAGCCAATAAGAAATGTGCTCCAAATCAATGGTTCCATTTTCCATAGAAATCGCCTTTTCCACCGGGATGACATGCATGCCGATTCCAGCTCCTCCCGGCGGAACCATATGGGTAATCCCATCCAAGGGAATAAAAGTCATGCGCTCAAAAAAACTTGCCAGCGCCGGATGCTCCCGGAGACGCTTATTCCCCTCCGGCCCTTCCTCCATATTGAAAAGCTCCGCGGAACCTGGAACAAACATGGGCAGGCAGTATCTGCGGTCCGTGGGTCCTGGAATGGAGCCATAATGGTCATAATTATTCCCATAATCGTACTCCAGAAGGCCGATATAGCTCATTTCATCCAGCACCTTCTGGAAATGCTCTTTCTCCTCTTCTTTTACCTCATTCATCTCCCAGAGCTCTTCAATTTTGTAGTGATGGCGCACTTTCATCTTTAACGCAATATCTGCCATCTCCTCCGTTACAATCTCTGCCAGCCCCCAATACTCCGGGTCTGCTACGGTAAGCCCTTTGATTTTGTGCTTCGCTACGTCTGTAATTTTTCTCCCAAGCTTTAAGATTTTCTCACTTGGCGCTTTGTCTCCCATATGGGGAGGGATAACTGCTTTACTCATTTCCGGCATACTCTCGCTTCCTTTCTTTAAATTAAATTTCCATCCTGCTCATCCTGGAGTTCGGCGGGGTTCCATGGCCATCCTTAGGAACTGTTCAAAAATGACTTGTGAGCCGTTCCTTATCCTGAAATCCAGAAAACCTCGTAATAAGCCTTATTACTATTTTCTAATAAAATTTCCCAGTTGTAAATTGACATAATTCCCAAAGTTACTTCCATCTTTTTTCTGGTCTAGGTCAGACCACGTTTTCATTGACATGGAACGCTTGTTTTGATAAAGTAACTATATAACTATGAACAAAAAGGAAGCATTATGAAATTTAAGAAAATCAACCCATTATCCATCAAAGAACTGTTCATCTCCCAATTAGAGGAAATGATTCTTTCCGGGGAATTAAAGCCAGGAGAAAGGCTGCCTACTGAACGTGAAATTGCCGATGAAATGAATATCAGCAAAACCGTTGTCCATGAGGGCATCCGGGAATTGTCGCGCATGGGTTTTTTAGACGTGATTTCCAGGCAGGGCGTTTATGTGGCAGACTATACCAGCACTGGAAACCTGGACACATTATTTGCCATCATTCGTTACAGGGGCGGTATGCCGGATAAGAAGATGATTACCAGCCTGTTGGACGTTAGGCTTTACTTAGAATGCCCGGCAATGGAAATCCTTGCCAAAAACCATACTCAAAAAGATATCAAGCAATTGGAACAACTACAGGAAAATACAAAAAGAGCTTTCCCAGAAAACATGGAAGCCTTCGCCACCGCCCTGTTTGTCTACCGCCGGACAATCGTTCTTCTGAGTGGAAACTGCATTTCCCCCCTGATTATGAACGCATTTTTCACGTCTTCCATTTCTGCCTGGGTTGATTATTCTCAATTCATCGGCAAGGAGCATATTTATGAAAACCTGGTAAAGACCACTGAATGTATCAGCAAAGGTGACTCTGATACCCCAAAAGCATTGTTCCAGGAACACATTGAACGTTTTCGGGCACATATTCTGGCATAGTTCTTGTCCCTGTAACGGAAACATTGTATCATACAGAATGCCTATGAACTCCGTTTACCCATAAACGAGTGAAAAGTCCAACGGAATATGTAATGGAAATTTATTACCCGTATTCCTTATCGGACGCACCACAGCAAATTTAGTCCTCATAAAGAATTGCTCATTGCTGATAACTACACCTGGCCTTCTTCCTGCTTGTTCGTGTCTTGATTGCGGGCTAAAATCCAAGAATACAATATCCCCTTGCTTCGGATTATGCATTACCACACTTCCTTCCCCATAGGAGAACCCCTATCAAATTCCTCATATTCAATCGTATATACATCGTCAATGGCTTTATACGAAATCTATCCCGGCTGCATTTGCCAGGCCCCCTGGTTCTAATAGCTATCTTCCCTAACAATATGGGTTTACGATATTTTGTTATCCATACTAAGTGATACTTTATGTCATATGTGCAATGTGCTGATTCCCTGTAATTTACCATATTTTCACCTCAAGCTCAGTATTCCATTTTTTATGTTATCTAAACTTGTCGGTATAGGCTTTACCTAAAGGCGAGGGTTTTAACCCCATTATACAGACAATAATTGGATATATGCAGAACCGCCCTGAAATTACCACTTGATCTAAATCACTTTTATATGTAAAATACAAATGAAGCGTCTCTGCGCTTTGATATGTAAAAGCCTATCCAATCAGAGATGTCCCAACACCGTTTGCATGATTGGACGGGTCTTTTTTGTATCCTGTTGACAATAATAAGTATAGAACATTTGTTTGATTTTGTCAATAGGAATTTCAGAACAAATGTTTGCAGTTCTATTCCCGTAATTTAGATTTGGTTATGAAAATAAAAAAACTACCTCTGTACATTTACGCACACTGGCAGTTTATCATATCAAATTTCTGTATTCTCTTCTGCCGTCCACAATGGCATAGATTATAACAGTTTTGTCTTTCTCATTCACTTTATAGAATGCAAGATGCTTCTCCACTATAAGGACTCTGTATCCCTGCTTTTTGAGGACTGAATATTTTGGGACGCTCCCGGACATTGGAAAGTCAACTAAGCGGTTTATGGCATTTTCAATCTTATCCAAATATTTAAGGGCAATGTCAGCGCTTCCGGAATCATCTGCAATATAAAAAATAATTTCTCTCAACTGCTCTTCCGCTTTATCTGTATGAATAATCTTATATTTCATCATGCCTTCCTCTCTAAGAGTGATTTCCGTATATCGTCAAAAGTATTCTGCATTGGCGCAACTCTGCCATTGATAACATCCTCTTCCGCCTCTGCCAATGTCCGCAATAATTCAAGCTCCGATTTCATCTGGTAATAATCCTGTAACCCAATTATTGCCGTATCGCCTCTGCCATTTACTGTAATGATTGTTGCACATCTATTCTCATGGCATTGTTTTGATATATCATTGTAATGGTTCCTTAAATCTGAAGATGGTCTGATTGTTTCCATAGCTGTGCTCCTTTATCTATTTTATATAGTCGTATTATATCTTAATTTACATATATAATCAAGAAAATAATTTCTCCAGTGCCGAATAATTATTTCGGAGAATCTGTGAGATTACGTTCAATTCACAAGGCACCAAGTTTAAATTTTCCATCCTGTGAATCTTTCTTGCCATGAAATACTTGTTTTATCTTAGGCGTGAAAAGATATGCCTATGATGCGGTATATGGCTTAAATAGGGTTTTTGAATGGACAGGCCGCTCTGCGTTCTCTGCTGAAAGATCAGCAGCCATTCATCATCGGTAAACTTTGTACTCATTTGAAATGCCTTCTTGTGATATAAGGAAAGTATATCAATTGACTGGGAAAGACTCACTACGGTATGACTTATGGTAATGTCTGAATATTTAGTTTCACGATGTACAGGATTCTTCCTTTCTTTTTCGTATTACAACTTCCATGTTGTTCCCTTAAGGGTTCCCTCATACTTTCACATGTTTCCAACTAATTCTTTTTCAAAACAAAAAGATGCTGGAAACCATATAAATCAAGGCTTCCAGCATCTTATCGGGTTGGGCTGTTATAAACAGTCAACAGCTCGTAGGGGAATCGAACCCCTGTTTCCGCCGTGAGAGGGCGGCGTCTTGACCGCTTGACCAACGAGCCGTATGTTGTAACTCAAACTCAACATGTTCATTATACATACTCAGTCCCAAAAAGTCAAGCATTATTTTGAAAAAAATGAAATATTTTGTAACAGCAGAATATGTTCTTTTAACATAGACACCGCAGTTCCCTTCACCAGCTTATTTTCCAGCCGCTGCTCTCCCTCTTCCGGCAGCAGGACTGCAGCCTTCACATATTCCTTGGTATGTCCCATGAAATATCTTTTACCGCCAAAGGAAACCTCCTCTTCCATAAGGACTTCCAATTCTTTCCCAATATGCCATTCCAGATATTCCCGGTTCATGGAAGACAAGTCCTCAAAAAGAATATCGCTTCTTTCGCTTTTTATTTCCTCTGGCACCTGGCACTCCATCCGGGCAGCCCGTGTGCCTTTCCGCAAAGAATATTTGAAAATATGGATTTCAAAAAAATTAATCTTTTTTAAGAATTTTCTGGTAAGCTCAAATTCCTCTTTTGTCTCTCCTGGAAACCCCACAATCACGTCTGTGGTAATGGCCGGATGGGAAAAATATTTCCTTAGTATCCTGCAGCCTTTCTCATATTCTTCACAGGTGTACTTCCGGTTCATTCTCTGTAAGGTATCATCACAGCCGCTTTGCAGGGATAAATGGAAGTGAGGGCAGATTTTGGGAAGCTTTGACAGCCTGCCGGCAAATTCTTCAGTCACAATCCCCGGCTCTAAAGAGCCAAGACGAATCCGGTCAATTCCTATCAGGGGATGAATGCGCAAAATCAAGGACAATAAATCAACGTCTTCCAATTCATCCTGAAAATCTACGCCATAGGAGCTTAAATGAATGCCTGTCAATACAATTTCGCGGTATCCCTGAGCCGCAAGTGTCTCCACTTCCTTGACAACGTCATCCATGCCCCGGCTTCTCACTCTCCCCCTGGCATAAGGAATAATACAATAACTGCAGAACTGATTGCATCCGTCCTGCACTTTCACAAAAGCCCGCGTATGCTCCCCCGTGCCGCTGATACTCATTGTTTCATATTCCCTATCCTCAGCAATCTCCCCGATGGATGCAATCTTGTTTTCCCCATCCTGGGAGCTCTCCGCTTCTGCCGCCTGGCCGTCCATCCCTCTGCCCTCTGCTGCCCCTGCATCCAACGGCTGGCTGGCAAAGTACTCTTCTAACAGATCTATCAGCAAGTGCTTCCTATTGTTTCCAATTAAAATGTCTATCGAAGAATCTGCCTGTGCCTGTTCCCTGGAGGTCTGCACATAGCATCCTGCTGCCACCACCACGCTGCCCGGATTTTTCTTTTTAGCCCGGTGAAGCATCTGCCTGGATTTTCGATCCGCAATATTGGTAACAGAGCAGGTGTTTACCACATAGACATCCGCCTGCTCCTCAAAAGGCACAATCTCATACCCTGCCTGCTGCAGCATCTTGCGCATACTTTCTGTCTCATATGCATTCACTTTGCATCCCAGGTTATGTAATGCTGCTTTTTTCATCTTTTTTCATCCTTTCCCCATCTGTTTCCATAGCAAACTGCCGAAAACCTATTGGTTTTTATTCCTGAAATTGGTTATGACACCATTGACTTTTCCAGAAAAAAACGATAATATATAGGAAATATTTGTTACATATTTCAAGGAAAATAAATTTTGAAACATATGAATCATTATGAAGGAGGCAGTTAACATGAAAACAGTACAGATTTCTTTAAATTCTATCGACAAGGTAAAATCTTTCGTAAATGCAATCACCCAGTTTGATTATGATTTTGATTTGATTTCAGGAAGATATGTCATTGATGCAAAATCCATTATGGGAATTTTCAGCCTTGACCTTTCCAAGCCCATTGACCTGGCCATCCATGTGGAAAATGATGTGGATGAAATCCTGGAAGCTTTAAAACCATATCTGGTATAAATCTATGATTACTCCCCCATGGCAAGCCCATGGGGGTTTTTCGTCCGTAACTATTATTGAAATATTCTTTGCTTTAAGCCTCTGTTACAATGGTTTCCGCCGTCTCTATTTGTCAGGTGTGCGCTCTAACCGTCTGAGCTATAAGTTAAGCCTCTG
>CANDGI010000058.1 GCA_947384285.1 uncultured Lachnospiraceae bacterium | reverse complement strand
CCATCCCTGCAGGTCTGGCTTCATTCAGCCTTGGGGTTTTTCCTCCGCATATCCAACGTAAGGCTTCTTCAATTCCTGTAAATTTGGAATCTGCCCAGGCCCTGCCGCTCTGGTCTTAATCTCGGTGGAATGCTCCAGCTTGCCATCCCAGCGGAGCCTGGAACGCTGCTGTTCCTCCTCACTGAAATGCACCTGGATCTTGCCGTCTTGGCATTCCAGTTCCCCGTAAATCCCGCAGACCGGACATTCGACGGAAGACCTGTCCTTGGATACCGTCAGCATATCGCAGTGGCAGACGGGACATATCCCTTCTTCCTCACCACGCCATTTGGTTCGTTCTTCCTCTTCTTTGGCGGCAAGGGCGGCGGCAATGTTCTGCCCCATTTTCTTCATGCGCTCCATCTGGCCTTCGTTGCCCAATACATGCTCATACGCCATGGCTCCATGATATTCATGCATATCTACCACATCTATTCCCATGGACATGGTAAATTCATACATGGTGGGAAGCATAAAAGCAAGCCAGTTCTTTGTCATGGCGCCTCCTACGGAGAGCAGCGCGCCCACACGTTTTTTGAAGCTTCTTTCGTCTGGAAGCTGTTCCTTTGTTTTTCCTGCTGCAAGCCCCTGCTCGTAAGCGGCCTTGCGGAAGGTAATGTCATGGGAAGGCCCGACGCGGTCGCAGACCGTTTTAAATCTTCCTGTAGGCCCAAGCACATAGGTGGGGGAACCCACAATCACTGCGTCGCATTCCATCAGTGCTTCCTCCAGAATATGAAATTCATCTTTCAGCGGACAGCCGCCTTTTCCTCTTCCTGTAGTCATGCCTGCCACACAGGAAATGCATCCGGTACAAGGCTTAATATCCAAATCATCTGCATGAATAAAATGCACTTCTTGCCCTGCTTTCTCGCATTCCATCAAAGCTGCCTTCACCATAACGTCTGTGTTGCCCATTTTCCGGCCGAAGGAAATTCCTAATACATTCTTTTTTTCCAATCTTTCTGCCTCCTTTACGCAATCGTTACTTCCCGTTCTTTCATTCCCTCTAAGGGCACCGGGATATATGCCGTCCTGGTGGCTACCGTCAGTTTTACCTTATGGGTTCCTGCGGTAAGCCCGCCTTCCTGATCCACCCGGATGTACAGCGGTTCTCCGTATTCCCATTTATAGCTGGTCACCGTTTCCGCTTCCTTTAACGTGAACCAGTCGTTCTGATCCACGGAAATTCTGATATCCTCCGGTTCCACTTCCGTTCCGTCTGCAGATACCTTGATATATTCTACCATGGACAGGGGAATTCCTCTGTAATAAGTAATGTTGGTTTCCATCCCATATCCCACAACCTTGCCGTTCTCTGAAATATTTTTACAGGTATTTTCTTTGAATACATTATTGTCAAACATCTTATCTTCCCTCCTGTCCTTCGATTTCCTCCAAGCACACCTTAATATAGGAAAGCTGTGCCGCCACCTGTTCTTTTTCTTTCATTTTTTCTCCAGGAAGGGTAAAACGGTTTCCTTCGTATTCCGTTGCCACATATCCGTCATAGCCTTTGCTGTGAAGATATTGCAGCAGCCCTTTGTAATCCATGGAATACTCCGGCCCCTCCGGCGTCATCTCAAATAATTTGAAATGAAAATGTTTGATATACGGCATATACTCATCCAAATCTTCAAATTTATAATTCTCATAGCCGTCGCAGAGGGGGACAAACATTCTGTCATGCTCCGTCTGAATGGCCTCCTCCAGCTCCTTGGGATACTGGTATCCGTTTTCCCTGATTTCCCGGTGAAGATCCGAGCCTTTCTCAAAAAGGGTGTCAATATAGTCAAACACCTCTTTGCTGGTTCCGTTCCTTGTCTCATATTCCCGCACTACCCTGGGGAAACGGCTGCAGAAAATCCCTGTGTCAATGACAAGTCCCACATACTTGGAATCGACCCGTTTCATCTCCTCGATAAATGCTTTTGTCTCGGGAATGTCAAAGGCCATCCCGGCATGAATCTCCAATGCTATGGCAACGTCGTATTCCTCACAGTAAGGAAGCAGGGGCTCAATCACCCAATAAGGAACCATGGACACCAGACGGATGAGATGGATGCCCAGGCGGGCAGCCTGCTTGATTTCCTCTGCCAGAAGTGCAATGCATTCTTTCCTGGTCAGCGTCCTGTTTTTGTAAAGGTTTGTATTTAAGAACACATCGGCAATCACTGGCGCAAGCCCTGTCTCTTTCAACAGGCCGTTCCACTGTTCCAGCGTCTCATCGGAAATGCAGGGCGCGCCCTTTAACATCTGGTCTGGAAGGATTTCCACTCCCTCGGCTCCCTTTTCTTTCACATAACGCATAATGTCAGCCAGATTCATTCTGTGATTCAAATATTCATCCTGAAGGCTGTAAAGGCTTACAGCCGGCTTAATTCTTGACATAAATAATCTCCTCCTGATTGATTTCATGGATATTGCAAACGGATTTCTTTCTTCTCATTTCATGGATGCTGCAAATGGATTTATAAGCGGATTTCTTTCTTCTCTCTTGCGGATTTATAAATGGTATCCAGGATTTCCGTTACCACAAATGCCTGCTCCGGTTTTACTAACGGCTCCTTATCCTCAAGGATGGCCTCTAACCACTGTTTGCACTCCTTTACCTCCGGTGATCCGCCGCTGCTTCCTTCAAAAAATGCAATCGCCCCTGTATCGGAAATATGCTCCTCTGTAAGCAATCCCCCTGTGGTTTCATTGAATACCAGGTCATATCCCTCCTGGCTCATTCCGCCGATCATTTCCGCTCCTGCCTTCGTTCCGCAGAGGGTGGTGGCTGCTTCTCTGGAATCCTTAACGTTTAATGCCCATGCAGATTCCAGGAAAATCGTTGCGCCGTTTTTCATTTTAATGTATCCGAATGCGGAGTCTTCCACCTCATAGGTTTCCGGATCCCAGGGGCCGAACATATTTCCTTCCGTTGCTTCGGGAAGATGGCCCAGCTTCTCAAATACGGAGCCTGTAATGGTTTCCGGCTCATAATTGTCCATGCACCAAAGGGTAATGTCAAGGGCATGAGTTCCAATATCAATCAAAGGACCGCCGCCCTGTTTGGATTTGTCTGGAAATACGCCCCAGGTAGGAACTGCCCTTCTTCTCACCGCATGAGCCTTTGCAAAATAAATCTCGCCCAGCTTGCCTTCCTCGCAGGCACGTTTCAATGCCTGTGCATCGGTGCGGAACCGGTTCTGATATCCGATGGTAAATTTCTTTCCAGACTTTTTCCACGCATCCATCATTTTCTGCGCATCCTCTGTAGTTGCTGCCATAGGTTTTTCGCACATTACATGCTTGCCTGCTTCAAAAGCTGCCACGGTAATGGGGCAATGAGCCACATTGGGCGTACATACATGCACCACGTCAATGTCTTTGTCCTTTAAAAGCTCCCGATAATCTTCATACACTTTTGCCCCCTCTGCGCCGTATTCTTCCGCTGCCTTTTTTGCCCGTTCCACCTGAGTGTCGCAGAATGCAGCGATTTCACATTTATCTGCCTGGGACTTCAATGCCAGGAAGTGCTTCTGATTTGCGATTCCGCCGCATCCGATTACCGCTGCCTGTAATTTTCCATTTTTCATGATTTGATTCCTCCTGTTTTCTATCTATTTTCTGTTTTTTGTGTATGTTTTCTAACTTTCCGCGTTCTTTTGAAACTGTTTTTAGTTTCTTTTTAGGAAATTCTTCCTTATTCAGCACTTTTACTTTTCTGCTTTTTCCCTTAACTGCCTTCTGATCTCATCCGCATCCTTGTCTGTAATATTCCACAGCAGGCAGGCCGCCGCTCCCAAGAAAAACAGAATAGCCGGAAGCAGGTTTACTACGATATTGATGCCCTTCAAAGCCTCGGCTGTCTGCTCCGCATTTGCCACATAGCCGAATAATCCCAGAAGAAGTACGCCTGCTGCCCCTCCTACGGCATTTCCAAATTTTGTAGCCAGGCCGTAGGTTGCATATGCCGTGCCATCCGTCCGAAGCCCTGTTTTCAGTTCCATATAATCTACGGAATCCGCCACCATGGAAAGGGTCATGGGAAATCCCACATTAAACAGGCCGAAAATCCAGCACCCAGCCAAAACCATTGTGAGATTGTCAAAGGGCGCAAAGAAAATCACCAGAAGCCCGATGCCCTGAATCACCATGGAACCCATCAGCACATTCCGCTTTCCAATTTTTTTCGCTGCCAGCGGAACGAACAGGGAGCCGATAATGCCGCCGATGGAAGGAATGGTCATAATCAGCGCAATCATGGTAAAGGAACCTAGACAGTAAATCACATAGAAGGATGTAACGGCAATCCTTCCCATAAACGCTGTCATCTGAATTGCCATAATCAATGTCACAATCATCAAATATTTGTTCTTTACCAGGCTGCCGAAGGTTTCTTTAAAAGAAAATTTCTTGATTTCCTCTGTTGGCTGTACATTCTCCTTTGCCGTAAAAAATACGATGAGAAACAGCGGAATGGAAATCAGCCCGTAGACAACGGCTGTCATCATATAACCTTTTCCATTTGCCACTTCTGCACCAGCACCAGAAAATTTCAGCATCATGCCTGCAGAACAGGCATTTACAATCACCATGCCCAGGTTCATGCCGATATTCCGGGAAGTATTAATCTGGTTTCTCTGGTTGGCGTCCTCTGTCATAACTCCCGCCAAGGCTCCGTACGGAATATTTGTCAAGGTGTAAATCATGCCTGCCACAATGTATGTAACGGACGCCCAAATCACTCCTGCCCAAGAGCTTCCGCCAAAGGGATTGGTAAAGGTCAAAACCCCGAAAACCGCCAATAGCGGGCATCCAAATGCAATATAGGGACGGAACCTTCCGAATTTCGAGCGGGTCCGTTCTGCGATTGCCCCCATCATCGGGTCGTTTACGGCATCCCACACCCGGGCAGCCATCATGATAACAGATACGGCAATAGGCGCAAGCCCTACTATGTCTGTGTAAAAAATTGTCAGGTAAGAACCTACGAAGGTCCATACAAACTGTGACGCCAAATCCCCGAATCCGTAACAGATTACGGCTGCTTTTGAAGCTGTTTTCTTTTGATTCATTTTTCTCGCCTTTCTTTTATTAAGATGATTAAACTCTGGCATCGCCGGCAGCCAAAGTTTTGAGATATCTCTTTTGCATGGTTTTATTATACGGGCTTCTTTCTGTTTCCGCTTCCCATTAGAGGGCAGGATTCCTGTCAATATTTTCATTCTTTTGAACGGCAGAAAAGGGAGTGCAACATTTGTAATACAACTGTTGCACTCCCTTTTCACTTCCCATGCTATCATGTTCCAACCCTTACGCTCCCTTTTCTGCCAGAACAAGACGATATCTAATATACCTTCCAGCCTTTTCTGCCAGAACAAGACGATATGATATACTTTCCAGCCTTTGCAGAAATCCTGGATTCCAAGATATCCTGTCAGACAGGATAGATATGAAGAAGCACAATTTCATGGGCAGACAATGTTTCTTCTATCTGAACTTCCTCCCCTGCCGCCTCCAGCTTCTCCATGGACAGCCGGGGAACGCAAAGCTGCCGGATGTATTTCACCTCCGGGCTGCCCAAATCATTGTCATATCCAAATTTCCCCCATTCTGCAAGAAGGCTTCCCTCCTTGGGGCTGATGGCACGCCTTTTTACCACATACCTGCCTGTCTGCATTCCACGTATAATGATTTTTACCCCCAATGGATGGCTGTCTTCAAAAAGTCCTGCTACTTCCCTGGCATCGTCTATGTTTTCCTGTTTGAGAAAATACCCTTCGCCCAGCAGCTTAAAATTTGTGCACAAGATATGGTACTCTCCATGCTGGTTACTGGTTACCATATAATTCTTCCCCTTTGCCAGAAGCCTTTCATCCAGCTGGTTTAAAAACTGCAGGGCATAGAATACCGGCTTGCAGATGGTATCCTTGGTCAGCAGGCCGTTTCCCCCGTTTGCCACGCCCCGGACATCAAAATAATTGCTTACCCAGTCAGAGGCCATCCAGACATTAATCATATCTGCCCAATCCCACATGTCTGTCAGCTTATTAATCAGGTAATTGCCCCGGTGGCAGCTGTCATTCAGATAATTTCTGCTGGAAAGCGTGCCATTCCACTCGGAAACATACACTCTGCTGTTGATTCCTTCCCGCGCCATCATTTCATGTATCACCTTCAATTCTTCCGTTTCATAATCTTCTTTGCCGATGGCCTGGCGGAAGATGCCCCCTTCACACTCTTTTGTCCGGTAAGGGAACAGCAATACCGACACAAAATCCGGGATGCATCCGCACTCTTTGCACCGCCTCAAAAAGGTTTCGATTTGTTCCGGTTTGAAATTAGTGATTCCTTCCGGGCCGCCAACCTGAGCCCTGGGCAGAAGCTCTTTTACCTCCTGGTATACAAACTGATACGTATCAAAATAATCATAATCCACGGACTCATAATATTTTTTCTCGTGAACCGGGTCATAGCCTGTCTCAAAAATCCACTGTTCCACATATTCCTTCCCGTAACGGCTGACGGCATGCTGTAAAAAAGCCCGCACCGTTTCTTCCCATGCTTCCTGGGAATGGAACAAAATGGATTCGTCTTCAAAATACACCACTTCCACGGCTGCCCGGACGGCTGTCTCCGGCTTGATTCCCATATCCAAAAAAGGGTACAGATGATATTTTTTTAAAAAATCAAAAACAATGTCCAGCTTATCAAAGTTATAATTGCCGATATGAATCCCGTCTGTCAATTTCATCTGCTTGGAAAACAGATTCCAGATACGAACATACCGAAATCCAAGATTTTCTGCCAGAAATATAATATGATACTGAATATTTGCCATCAGGACGGACGCTGCCGCCCCCACATTCACTGTGGTTCCCCATACCTTCCGATATTCTTCCCATATCCCTGCATCTGCACAGGCGGTAATGCTATGGCTTCCTGCAGCCAGCCCAGAGGTGAATTCCTGGCATGCTTCCTCCAAAAAACGGTTCTTCTGGCCGTCGCTCCCAGACTCCATAGACACAAGAGCCGCCTGTTCCCTTTTTCGGTATTCCGTTGGCGAAATCCCGTAAATTTCCCGGAATGCCCGGTTGAATCCAGAAAGATTGGTAAAACCACTCTCTATGGCAATCTTTGTGATATTCTCACTGGAATATGTTAATTCCTGGCAGGCATAGCGAAGCCGCATCTGCTTGACATAATCAGCAAAATATATCCCCGTTTTCTTCTTAAACAGCCGGGACAATGTGGAAACAGAAGTATACATCTGCTCTGCCAGCTCTGAAAGGCAGATAGACCCCTGGAAATTCCGGCTTACATACTGCAGAGCTTTGTGCAGGCGTATATCCTCCTCTAAAATCTGGCAGGTTCCCATGCCCCCGGCCTCCTTCACGAGAAAATGGGCTATCAGCTCTCCCAGCAGACGGTACAAAAGGCTCTTCTGGGTACAAAGGCTCTCCCTGCCTCTATCCGCCTCATCTAAAATAAGGCTGCGGAAAATCTGGCGTATCCTGTCATAGGCGGAGCCTTTTTCGTTTATGCTGCTGCAATGGAAAAAAAGGTTTTCTCCATTGATCATTTCTGCAGTCAATTTAGGAGAATAGCGGACGATGCAAAGAATCGTATGTTCTCTGCAAGCCAGGGAATGCCCAATACCTGAATTGATTAGAATGATATCATTTCTTTTGAGATGGTATTCCCATTCTCTGATTTTTACATCCGCACTTCCCTCAACTACGTAAATAATTTCCATTTCCGGGTGGAAATGCATGGGTTCTTCTGCAGCCTGCAAAAGCTGTAATGTCATATCCTGATTCATTTGTATTCTCCTGAATTGATGATTTGCCAAGTGCCATTCCATGTTTTATCATAACACCAGACATGGGGTTCTTCAATAAAAATTGTTTTATACAAAAAACAATGATAGATATGCATGGATTCCTGTGGTGTAATTGAGCAGATAAAAGCCAGGACATGGAAGAGGATTCGTTTTTTATTTGAATACGGACAGAAATGCAGGAGTGCCATTTCTCCTGCATTTCTTATGTACCGAAACATGAATTGTCCACTGCAGCGCTTCTTACTGCCAGATTAATCCTAATGCCCCTGGCAGCACTGACAGATTCCGTGTAACTCCCCGTTACCTTTCCGGCATCTGAAATCCCGCAAGCGCCTGATTCAAATAGTCATTCAAAGGCTTCATCTTTTGAAAGATTTCTGCCGCCCTTGCAGGGAAGCCTGCATCTTTTATTTCCTCGTCCGTTAAAGGATATTCCAGAAACCAGCTTTTAAATTTGAGGTACTCTGCCTGGGGATGCTCTTTTTCATATCCAGCCGGAACTTTCTTTAACGCTGTGCCCTGCACTGTAAAATTTTTTTCAAACTCTGGCTCATGGATAATTTTTTCCCATGCTCCGCCATTCTTTACGATATAATCCCGTACCATCCTTGTGGCATCCTTAAACATGTCCGCAAACAAGCCGCCGCCTAAAAAAGACTGGCCGCCGGGCTTTATCATAAGATAATATCCCACTGGCACAGGCAGTTTGCCTTTGGAAGAAATATGCGCCCGGAATGCAGGGTTATAAGGGGATTTATCATGGCTGAACCGGGTATCCCTTACAATCTTAAAGGTAAGATCTTTGGGATTGTTCTGTAAAATACTGCTATCAAATTTTCCGATTTCCAGCATCAATGCTTGCAATAATTCTTCAAATGCAGCATTTGCCTTTTTAAAATCCTCCTTGTTGGCATGATACCATTCCCGGTTATTATTCATGCTCAATGCCGTCAAGTAATCCAAAATAATCTGTGTATTCATAATCTGTTGTCTCCTCTATATTTTTGGACAGTGGAAAGCTGCCCGGAATCCAGGAATTCCTGTATCAAATGCTCCTGCTTAAGAGTTTTGGACAGTGGAAAGCTGCCCGGAGCCTAAAAATTCCTGTATCAGATGTTTCGTGCGCTCAGGAGATTCGTAGGGCTTGCAAAACGAAAAATCCTGGGATAAATCATCAATGTCCTCCATGGCATTTTTCACATCCAGCATGGTCTCAATGGGTATTTCAATGGCCTTTGCATAATCCAGCTGCTGGGGATTTATCCTATGGTTTTGTATGGCGTAATTCACCCTGTCTTTACACCTGCATTTTCCGCTGCCATATTCTCCACAATATTTTCCAAGAAAATCTGCCATTTTTCTGCGTATCCGGGAAAGCCGCTGGCGGTATGCCTCTGGAGTCATCTCCAAAATCTCTCCTGCCATACGGCTGTCAAGCTGAAACATTGTGCCCAATATGAAAATGCACCTGCTCTCTGCATCCAGGCATTGCAGCATCACGTTGGTACAGGACATTTTCAGTTCTTCCGCTAAAATGTCCTTTTCTACATTCTGCGTCAAATCCGGCACATCCTGTATCTTTGCGTTTTCTATATCGTTTCCATAAAACTCAAATGTAGGCGCGCAGCGGGCGAACATATGCCTCTTGTAATTTTTCAGGTGATTCACCGCAATGCGGAATACCCATGTTGTAAATAAGCTGTCGCCGCGAAAAGATGACAAATGTGTAATCATCTTCAATAGAATATCCTGGGCGGCGTCCTCTGCATCTGCAAATGTGCCAAGCATCCGCAGGGATAAATTAAATACCATGTCCTGCACGCCTGCGATAAGGGTTTCAAGAGATTTTTTATCTCCTGCGGTGGCTTTATCCACCAAAGCCTGTAATTCTTCATTCTTTTTGTCCATATATTTTACCTCCTGTTTTATTAGACACAGCTCCCTTCCCTGTGTGACAATAATTTTTAAAAAAATGGCTGCCGCCCTGTTTCCATATGGGCAGGCTTATCTTCTATGTTTTGATTTTATCAATTATAAATGAAATGGGGATAAAAATCTACCAATAAAAATTACAGCTTTGTCCATTTCCCTAACATTTCCGTCCATAATAAATTATTTTTGAAAACCTAAAATATAGACAGGAAATAAAAAAAGTAGTATATTAAAATGTGTGATTTTTCCAAAAGCCAATGGCCAAAATCAGCCTGTCAGACGGCATAAGAAGAAAAATCAACAAATTCCACAAATCTATCTTATGCGGAGGGTATACCATGAAATTTCTTGTAAACAAAAAACTCGCCGTACGTATCGGCATTATTACCACGGCAGTCAACTTAGCAGGAATGCTTGTACTTTGGCTGATTGTATCTTCAAACACCGCTTCCATGGTGAAAAACGACATTGCCAACCAGATGACGGACGCTGTAGAATCCAGAGCCGCCATTATTAACGATTATGTAGCTTCTGCGGAAGAATATATGAAGGCTTTCGCCTTAGGCAGCCAGGTCCGTGAACTGCTGCTTCATCCAGAGGATGCCGGACTGTTACAGCAGGCACAGCAATATACCGAAGATTTTGCCTCTTTCAAAGGCGTGTTTGAAGGCTTATATATCGCTACGCCCAACACTTACGTTTTAACCCATACCTCCCCGGAAGCCGTGGGAATCACAACAAGGACAGGAGATTCCCTGGAAACATTTCAAAACACGATTTTAGCAAATCCAGATCTTACCAATCTGGGCATTATGGAATCGCCTGGAACCGGCAGCATGATTCTTTCCATGTACTATCCGATTTATGAGGAGCAAACCTGCATCGGCTATGTAGGCGCAGGCGTATACGCCAGCCGGCTGATGGATTCCCTGCTGAACCTGGATATCAAGGGACTGCCCGACAGCGAATACGTGTTCTTAAACGTAGAAGACGGCGTATACCTCTATCATCAAAAGGAAGAGCTGCTGAACACCGAAACTACAGACAGCGGTTATCAGGAGATTATTAAGCGTTTGAAAGAAAGCAGCGATATTAAGGCAGGTACATATTCCTACCGGGATGAAAACAATATTGAACAATTCGTGGTTTACAAATATCTGCAAAACCGCGGATGGGTTTTTATGGTTCGGAACAGCGCCGCACAGGTCTATGGCTCTGTAGAAAATGTACGCCTTCTAGTGGGTGCCCTATGCGCGGCTATGGCATCTGCCATCACCATCATTACGCTTTTCATTTTATACCGGGAAGGAAAAGAGCTTATGGTCTTGGAACGGGCGATAAGCTATCTGGGAGACTTAAACCTTTCTGCAGACCGGGAACTGGAATCGTTTTATAAAAGATCGGATGAAATCGGCATGATTGCAAAGACCACACACCGGGTTTGCGGCTGTCTGCGGGAAACGATTGATGACGTGGGACGGATTCTGGGGGAAATGGCGGATGGAAATCTTGCGGTAGACGTGGCGCAAAACGAAGCTTATTATATCGGTGATTTTAAAATTTTATTGGAAAGCTTAAAATCCATCTATTCCAACCTGGTGCATGTAATCCGTGACATTTCCAACGTGGCGGAGCAAGTGAATACCAGTGCAGGCCAGGTGGCTGCAGGCGCACAGGATTTATCCCAGGGAACCACGGAACAGGCCGATTCCGTAGAAGGGCTTGTTTCCAATGTAACATCCATTACATCACAAATCCAAACCAGCGCACTGCACTGCAAAGACGCCAGCGAATTGGTTGATAAGGCTGCTGATTATGCACAAGAGGCTGACAAAAAGATGGAACAGCTGATTACCGCCACACAAAATATTGACCAATCATCCACGCAGATTATTACGGTGATTAAAACCATTGAGGACATTGCATTCCAGACGAATATCCTGGCATTAAACGCCTCGGTGGAGGCTGCCCGGGCTGGCACGGCTGGAACTGGCTTTTCCATTGTGGCTGAAGAGGTGAGAAGCCTTGCAGCCAAATCGGCAGAAGCCGCTCAAAATACCAATGATCTGATTAGCCATTCCATCGAAGATGTGAAAACAGGAACACAATCGACAGACCTTGTTGTCTCTGCCATGAAAATCATTAACGACTGCATTCAGTCTATCAAAATGCTAATGGATCAAGTTTCCGCTGCCAGCATCCAGCAATCTGAAATGATTATCCAGGCTGAACATGGAATCAAGGAAATTTCACATGTGGTTCAGACAAATACTGCTTCCGCAAAAGAAAGCGCAAAGGTTTCCAAAGAACTGTCCGAGCAGGCGCATACGCTGAACAACCTGCTGAACCGCTTCCACATTCAGTAAAAACTGGCAGAAAAATATAGAAAGACAAGAATTAAAACAAGGAGATTGATAAAAATGCAGAACAAACCTCAAGACAACTATATCCGGGGTGTTTTGATGATCATCATGTCTGCCTTCTGCTTTGCATGTATGAACATCTGCATCCGTTTGTCAGGCAATCTTCCATCCATGCAAAAAAGTTTTTTCCGCAATCTGATCGCCGCAGTTTTTGCCGGAATCATTATCCTCAAAAACAATCATGGTGCAAATCCGGCTTCTCTTCGTATTCCAGGAGAAGCCCGCCTTGCCCTTTTCCTGCGGTGTGCTTTTGGAACAGTAGGGATTCTCTGCAACTTCTATGCTGTAGACCATCTTCTTGTGGCAGATGCTTCTATTTTAAACAAGCTATCACCTTTTTTTGCTGTTATTTTTTCTTTTTTCCTGCTGAAAGAAAAAATACTTCCCTTCCAGGCAGCCTGCATTTTTGCAGCTTTCTGCGGCTGCCTGTTTATTGTGAAACCGGGATTCCACGACGCATCTTTGCTTCCTGCATTGATCGGCGTATGCGGAGGCCTGGGAGCGGGCATTGCTTATACCATGGTGCGCAGACTGGGAACCATGGGAATCAAAGGACCGGTGATTGTTTTCTACTTTTCGCTGTTTTCCTGCCTGTTTCTTATCCCATGGATTGCCATAAACTTTGCCCCAATGACAGCGGCTCAGACCGCAGCTTTATTGATGACAGGCCTGTTTGCCGCTGGCGGACAGTTTGGGATTACAGCCGCTTATACCTATGCCCCCGCCAAAAAGATATCCATTTTTGATTATTCGCAGATTATCTTTGCAGCAGTCCTGGGATTTGCCTTATTCGGGGAAATCCCAGACAGATACAGTTTTATCGGATATGCACTGGTCATTGCTGCTTCCTTGATGATGTTTTTATATAATTGCCGAAGAAAAGAAGATTAATTGATTGCCTGCTCTTCCATCTGCCTGGAAATTGCGGCTTAGTGAATAAACAGGAATCTCCCCCCTCCACACAGAGATGTGGAGAGGGGAGACGTTCTGTGTTGGTTTCATATAAACGCCTTTGCCTTAGCATTCCGAAATTTCAACCATAAACTGCTCTATGAACTTGTAGGCGTTAGAAATTAACAATTCATATTTAGCGGCTGCCAATACGCCACCCTTTTCGCTTCCTCAGCTATCAAAAATTCTTTCAAACGATGTAAGGGACACTTTCTTATATGAAGTGTCCCTGTGTCCATTCTTTTTTATTTTTTTACCGTTACCTTTACTTTTTTATAGAGGCCGTTCTGTGCAATGCAGTATACTGTGCAGCTGCCTTTCTTTTTCCCTGTAATGACTCCCTGGCTGGAAACCTTTGCAACAGACGGATTAGCTGAAACGTAACGCACCTTTTTTCCTGCTTTCCTTATCTTCTTTCCTTTCACCTCCACACGAAGCCGGAATTTCTTACCGGTTTTCACACTCACACGCGTCTTTTTTACCTCTATCTTTGAAGGATTCCCATATTTCCCTCCCAATGTCGTGGTGTAAACAGGCAGGGATTTAGCCAGGATAACTCGTTTCCTGCCGGCTTTTTTATAAGCTTTGACATAGTATTTATATTGCTTTCCCTTCTTTAAATTCTTATGCTTCCATTGCAGCGTTTTTTTTCTGGCCGTCCCCAAACGTTTATATTTTCCATTCGATGCTGCACCATAGATTTCATATCCATCTGCTGACTTCACAGAATTCCAACGAATGGTATTGGAAGTCTTGGCAGATGACACCCTGCAAAGAAGTAATTTCGGCGTTGTATCCTTCTTATCCGTCCCAGCATCTGGTTTCTGCGGCTGTTCCGGCTGTCCGCTTCCTGTATCCCCTGGATTTCCTGGATTCTCTGGATTTCCCGGCTCTTCGGTTCCTGTATCCCCTGGATTTCCTGGATTCTCTGGATTTCCCGGCTCTTCGGTTCCTGTGTCCCCTGGATTTCCTGGATTTCCCGGCTCTTCGTTTCCTGTGTCCCCTGGATTTCCTGGTTTTCCCGGCTCTTCGGTTCCTGTGTCCCCTGGATTTCCTGGATTTCCCGGCTCTT
>CANDGI010000057.1 GCA_947384285.1 uncultured Lachnospiraceae bacterium | reverse complement strand
GGTCTATCTCTTGTTTTCGGTTGCTTGCTTCTTTACCGTACATGAGCATTTGCACAAGGTATATAATCTTGCTAAAAAGCGGCAGTCCTTTTCATAAAAGGAAGCTGCCGCTTAATTATCTTTTTCAAAATATATTTTATATTGGTAATTGTGATTTCAAGGCTCTTTCAAAAATGGTGTAGTAGTGGTGTAGTAAGCACCTCATTGATCCGCACAATCATTGATCTTATGGGCTTTTCCGGGATTCTTCAAGATACTGCCGTGGCAGACGAATAGGATTTTTATCATGTTGCTAAAACCTCCGTAAATACTGTATTTACAGGCAATCCCAGCATTTTTCTACTCACTGTTATTGCAGTAAAATTAGAATAAATCGGAATGAAATGGAATAGTTTTGAAGTAATTTGATGTACAAATTGATGTAAATTCACAACTCGTACATCAACAGGATTTCGCCAGTCTTTGCATATTGCTGCAAAAGGTATGCCTGCACACATGAGGGGTAACTTTCGGCATTTGCACTTTGTAGATTTTATTATACTTCTGGCAGATATGTTTAAAATAATGTTCCCAGTGCATAGCTGCCATTGGCATATCATCCTTATCCAGATACAGAAAACCACACTTACCATCAATCATAGGCTCTGTTTCAGGCTTTTTCCGATTTGCAATAATGCACTGAAAGCACTCGTATACCTCGTCAAACATAGGTATCTCCACCTTATATCCTTTTATCATATACCCGTCAAGCCTTCCGGCAGTTTCAACTCCCCGTTAAATCCACTGCAATCATAAAATGCATCATACCCGATGCTGCTCACAATTTTTCCCTCAATACTGTCCGGCTGTTTCTTCCAGATACCCCTGTACTTCCTCCTGCGCAGATACCGGCTGCACCGGAACTGTCGACAACAACATAGCAAACGCAAGAATTTTACTAAGTGTTTTTTTCATTTCTCCACCTGTCCCTTTCTTTTTTCCTCTTTCTTTGTTTCACTGCCCCATATGTTCATTTTTTCAATGCTTTGGACACGTTTTTCATTCCGTATGCTTAAAATATCCCAAAAACGGATTCCTCTGCCCCACGAAACCAACACCTGGCTCTGCAGGGTGCTCACGCTCAAACCTGGTAAAATTTCAGTTCCACAGGAAGGACACATCTCTGTCCTTCTATACCCGTGAGCCAAATGATTTGCCAACAGATTCAAATTACTTTAGGAAAAACAGCAAATCATTTGGCAAATAAATATGCTCTGGAGTATAAAATATTTCTGCCTTCATACTTTTTCAAAGCCTATTAAAATTCTGAAAAATATACCAAACACCTGTTATTCAGCCTTCTGTAAATTTCTTCCACATATTCTTCTGTCTCTTCCTTCAACGCACAAATTTCTGCTGCTGTCTGTTTTCCGTCTGCTGACATAATATATTCTTTTTCTTCCCCTTCCAATATGGTTCCTTCAAACTCTATTTTCCCATCCTGATGTTTTAAGCCCTGGACTGTCCTGACAGGATGCTTCATTGCTGAATATTCCTGCTCCCCACGATCCAGATGCTTTATAAATTCTTCCATGTGCAAATGTTCCCGAAGGGCGGCACGCCATTTATGGTTTATTTCCAATCCTTTCTCTTTTGCACTCCATCTTTGCACTAATTCATCTTTATGGCACTTTGCGGCTTCTGAAAAATAAGCATCCTTAAGTTCTTGGTCAAATGTTCTTTTCCACGATACAATTTCAGAAGCCGTCAAATGTTTTGTGGAAACTACTGCTTCAGCCATGGTAGCCACCGTATGGTCTTTGTAATAATTTTCTATTTTCATCTCATAGGCAGCAGGACTTTTTGTAATTGGCGTGTTTGCATAAGGAGCAAAGAATACCGTACTGATGTCAACCATACACCGCCCCGCTTCTATCAGTTTTTTTGCATGGGCAATACTTTCCTGGATGGTTTCCTCACTTTCCAGCGCACCTCCTACAATATAATTTCCTTCCAATGTGATAAGCCCTGCTTTATTACATATGCGCACCACATCAATAATTTCTTCAGGGGTGATATTCTTCTGATATGCGTCCAACACCTTCTGGCTCCCGCTTTCTATCCCAATCTGCATAGCATACAACCCAGCATCTACCATCATCTGTACCAGCGCTGGGTCATTGTAAATTCTTGAAACATGTCCTTCACATGTCCATTTTAATCCAGAAGATTTCATATAATCGCAGAATTCCTTGACTCTGCTGCGGCTAAGCGTAAAGGTGTCATCATAAACATTGACAATCTTCAAATCCGTATTTTCCTGCCTTATCTGCTCAATTTCTTCTATCACATTCTGTATACTGCGCAGCCGGACTATTTTAGAAGCTGCCCCCTCAAAGCAAAAGCCACAATGATAAGGACAGCCTCTTCCAGTTAATATGCCAATCATTTTAGTTGACCGGAACCGCTTATTAAGACTATTCTTTTTATCTGGAAAAGGAAGGGTATCTAACTCCATAATCAAATCTTCCATCTCATTTTCAACAAAATCTCCTTTTTCATTGATACATTTAATACTTTTTATCCTGCTGGGTTCTCCTGTACCATCCGCAGCAAACCGAAGCAAATTCAGGCACGGGATTTCTCCTTCGCCGTATACAATATAATCACAATTTGTCCGGTTCAGAAAGTCCCGGTCCAGCGAATAGCTTTCCGGCCCTCCCACAAAGACTGCTACAGAAAAATGGGCTTTTATCCATTTGATGATATTCGATGCCAAATGAATATTATCAGCCCCCGCATACAGCCCAACCATTTTCACCTGATGCTTTAGGATTTCGTGTGAAATGATTTCCTTACATCCAATGACATCCCCAGAATAAACCTTTGCCTGATATCCAAACTGCTTGACATAGGAAGCAATGAAATGCTGCCCCAGGCACTCTTGAAAATGGGCAGCTTTTTGCGGCACGCCTCTGGAGATATTCAGCAATAACATGTCATAACTCATTTTTTCCACCTGCTAACATTATCTGAATTTTCCTTTTTCTGTCCTCTAAATACTTTTTATATCTCATTAGCCCCAGGCCAGATAAATATTCAAAGACCATATAATAATCTTCACATAATCCATCGGGAACATTTTCACTGTCCTGCTGGTAACTGCAGGCGCTGCAGCCAGCATGGCATAACCTTAAGTATTTACACCGAAAGCATTTCAAAGGCAGTTTTTCATTTCTCCTGGCTCTTATTTCAGTGATTCTTTCATTCCCTTCTGCCCAAATCCCCTCAGAAATATTGCCGATTTTGCAAAGCTCATTATCGGAAAACCTTCCGCAGGGGTAAATATCCCCTTTCTGATTAATACAGAGAAAGGATTCCAGGCAGGAATTACAAAAGTTACATCCTCTGGGCGAATCCTCATACAGTATGGCATATAGCAATTCCTTCAAAGGCGAAACATGCAAATCTACCTCATGCTGAATCAGATAATCAAACAGAGTAATTAAAAACTGCCCGTAACCCCCGCCGGAAATTGCCAAATCAGGATGTTCTTTTGCTTCCCCTGCCTGATACAATGGATTGATTTTTACTGGTATTTTTTCTTTTGCTAAAAAATCAAAAAAACGAAAATCCATCTGCTGATGGCAACTGGTTACAACCATCAGCAATGAAACAGATATGGCATTCTTTTTTAACATATGAATATTTTCCATTATTTTTTCATAGGTAGGATTTCCATAAACATCTCTCCGTTGTCTGTCATGAATGTTTTTATCGCCATCTAAGGAAACTCCAATGCGAATCTTATAATCTTGAATTAATTTTAAATGCTCTTCTGGCAGCTTGTACCCGTTTGTCTGGGCAGAATAGAAAATTTCCACATCAGGATACTCCTCCCGCAGCTTCTCAAAACACAACCGATATTGTTCTGCCGGCACAATGAAAGGTTCTCCACCGTGCAGAATAATATTAACTTTGTGCTGCCTTCTTGCTTTTGCATATTCCAAAAACCAGAACAATGCATTTCGCATCTCTTTCTGCCCAAGCATCTGAACCTGCTCCTTTTTTCCCAAGGAACAATAGCTGCATCTTAAATTACATGCATTCGTGCCTTTCAAAATCAAACTCAGCATTTCAGGCTCTCCAGTTCTGCTATTGCTCCTCCAATGCTTTCTTCAGAAGCCGCCAAAATCTGTATCATAGGCGCAATTAAATATTCACTAATTTCTTTTACCATAGCCGGAACCGTTTCCTCAAACAACTCATTAATTTTATCCCTGGCCACAGCCATAATCTGCTGTTCATTCACCCCTAACGATACAACAGATGTCTCTGTTTCCGTTATCAACTCGCTTCTGCTGTATATTTTCCCAAAAAAGGAGCCTATATGCTCCCACAGCCCATGCGGATCCCTGGGCGTTGAAACAACTTTTTGTACTTTGTATTCAATGGTATCCGTCTTCATTTTTAATTCTCCCACAGAACCTACATTCAATTTTTCTGTATATCGTGTCAGAATTTCACCGCTTTTGGCAAACTCACCGATACAAGCATGGGATATCACCTGATATACTGTCTGGTTTAACAAACCACCCAGTTCTGCCGCACTGATGGAAGATTCCGAATTTTCAATCTCATTGCTTTTCTCGCGGATCACACGTCCAATTTTCTTCAGGCACTCTGGCTGTATCTGTTCCACAAACAATTTTCTTTGTTCACTCATATGCTTTTGTTTCTGTATAAGGCTCTCTCTATATTTTTCCAATTCCTGCCTGGCTTCCTTAAGCTGCTCTAAAATTGTCAGGATTGTGGCATTAATCCTGTCCCCAGGCGTCTTCATTTTTAGCCTGGCTCCTTCATTTCTGGTGATGTCTGTCAATATTTCCAAAAATTTTCCAAGATTGCTGTCTCTAAACATTTGTTCATCTCCATTTTTCAAAGCTGTAAATGCCAGCTTTACAGAAACCGTCAATACCTCTCGGCCCTGATCCAGGCCTGCAATATCATTTTCCCTTAACATACTGCATATGTAGTCCTCGGTATCCTTTCTGTCTTTCTCACTTTTCGGAACCAGAACACTGATTATTTCATCCCCTTCCATATCCTCGTCTACTGTATCGGATTGGGTAAGCAGCAAAAGGAATGCTTTCCCCTTTCGATGCAAATCCTTTAACTCCATGAAATCCTGCCTGGTGCCTGCCGCATCGGAATTGCTGGTATAAACAATCAAGTCTGCATTATCCACGTACTCTTTTGCCAGCATTTCATTTTCCCAGGTAATGCTTCCAATTCCCGGCGTGTCAAACCAGGTCATGCCTCCCAGGCGGAACAGTTGGATTGCGCTGGTAGCTTCATTTGGATCTACCCGGAATTCCTCATTTCCTTCTTCTGAAATTTCAGCCAGCCTTTCCCTGGTGCTTTTCTTCCCCCTATCATAAACCTCCACCCTGGGCCTTTCCAGTTTATCATAGGACGTTTCCTTACCCAAATCACGGATGGCATTTCCCATGATAAAATTGCCGAGATAACTTTTCCCCGCCTTTACCTTGCCAAAAACAGCAATATTAAAGGACTGCTCATAGTCAGTGATAAATTTCATGCCCTTTTTCGTATCCTCAATACATTTTGCAACTCCAGAAAGCAGATTGCTCAATTCTGCTGAAATGCCATCATAAGCCTTTTGGATGTCCCCATCCTCTGTTTCCACTTTCTGCGATATTGCTCCCAAAATATCCTGCCGGAACTTCTGGATACATTGTTCCACTCCGCTGTTCTTTTTGTCAAATGATGCTTTGATATCTCTGAATTTCTCTTCACTGCTTATCATTGCATCCACAAATTCATTGATTCCTTCGTACATTCCCATCTTTACTGTCCCCGTTCTATTTTCCCTATTTTATCCAATAATTCATCTATCTTTTGCAGCTCCTCCTGAAGTGTCTGCGTATCCTGCAATGTTTCCTCATCTATCTTTTTTTCTATCGAAGCCTTTACATCCTGATCCATTTCAGTTTCAGAAACTTTCATTGCGCTTTGCTTTTTCAATAACTGGCTGTCCAGTTCGGGATTTACACTATTTGCTTTATATTCAGAAAGCATGCTTGCAGCGCTTTCTGTTTCTTCTTTTAAATTATTAATCCGCATTTCCTTTTTTGCTTCTGCATCGCTATAATCACTGTAATCCCCATAATTTCCATAATCACTGTAGTCGCCATGCGTAAGCGCTAATCCTCCCACTGCTACAACTGCTCCTAACACAACCGCCATTCTCTTATTCTCCCTTCAAATACCCTTCTGCTTAAATGTTCTTGATATATTTTTCAAACTCTGCATATTCTTCATCTTCTTCTCTTACTTTTTTAAGCTTCTCCCATACAGTCATCCTGTAATCCTTAAAATTACCCAGAATACCTGCCCATGTGTTCTTTCTGTAATCATATTTTTTACATATATTCCCTCTTTTCCTGCTTATCTGATTAAAAATAAGATTCCTTTCGTTCTGGAGGGATTCTTTTGTCTGCCTGCATAATTCCAAAACCTCTTTTTTCCGCAGCTCTTCTGAAATAATGGCATATTCTTCTGACTTTTTTATCAGATATTCCTTTAACTGGGGAACCTTGCTGGCTTTCTCCAATTCTGCTTTTTGTTTTTCTTTTGCTGCATAATACCTTTTGGAAGAAATTTCCCAAAAATCAATGTCTGCATGCAGAATTTCCCGTAGTTGGCGCTTTATTTCAGCTACTTTTTTCTCCGTCTCTTCTTTCGTTCCAGACTCGTCAATCCAGGTGCATACAAACGCCATTCTCTGCTTAATTTCTTCTTTTCCCATCTCACCTGCAATCCGTTTCAGCCATTCATACTCGCACTTGTCCAGCATCCCTGTTTTAATATTATGCACCACCAAGATAATATCAGCTTCCATAAGGGAACGGAATGCTTCGTCATCATCCGCATCATTGGCATTAATTCCAGGTGTGTCAATGATTTCAATCTGTGCATTCAGCTTCTCCCTGTCTCCCTTTTTCGTCGTGGGAGCTGCACCCACCTTAAAACGTTCCTCTTCTGTCCGGTTCAGCAATGCATTGAACAACATGCTTTTCCCAGAACTGAACAGCCCCGTATTTGCTATCGCGACAACATCCTTTGAGCTGTTTTTTTGTTTTATTCCTTTCCACTTTGTGGCAAAATCTTTTCCTACTGTATGTTCAAGAAATTTTATATCTGCTGCATTTAACAAAGACATTTCACGCCTCCCCTTCTTTTATCAGCCTATTTCCCTTCGCATTCCGGCTATCTGGTTCCGGAATCCTTTGCACCGTTCCATAAACTTCCGCACTGCATTGTTTGTTTCGTCCTTCTTTGCAATTATCTGGTCTAAGGAATCTACCATTCTGCCAAATTCCTGATCCATGCCATCCCGGAACTGCCTGCGGATTTCACCGGACATTTCATCTATTTTGGCATTTGCATAAGTTCTGGCTTCTTTTCGCCTGCGGACGTCCTCCTCTACCATCTCTAAAATTTTTTCATTATTCTTTTCTGCCTGCGCCCTGAGCGCCCTTTCCTCCTCTTCTGCTTTTTTCTTATTTTGAAAATGTTTCAAAACACTGTTTAATAATATTGTTCCGCCAAGAATCACCGGATTTAACTCCAGCACACCCACAAATGCGCCAACATTCCTGGCAACTTTTCCGGCAATTTTTGCAATATCCTGTGCATTATCTGTATCTGATTCTCTTACGGGTGAAAATCCTTCCATTTCATTACGGAGGTTTTCTCCTTCTCTATAATATTTATTCCCCTCTTCCCAAACCAAATCATCATTCTTAAATGCTATTTTATCCATATGATAGCTATTCCTTGCGTTCATGGAAATTTCAGGAAATGTCTCCTCCATATACCTTGCAAGAGAAGAAATCTTATTTTTATAATCTTCTTCCAGATCCCTGCATATTTCATCCTGTATACTCCCAATACTGGCTCCATTATTCCCCAGCTTCCTGTTATAAAGAACATCAAAATATTTTCCCGTGATATCCCTTATGCCATCCAGAAAATCCTCACGGAAATTTATAATTTTTTTCTGCAGTATTTCTCTTTTTACTGCATAATCCTCTTTGCCGGCCTCTGCAAAAGCCTCTTTCTCTGCTTCTCCTATGATTTGTTCCATGGCTGATAAGGGAGCTAATAGCTGTTTTAATGCGCCCCTTCCTTCTAATATAAATTCTATCCGCCGGATCAAAGCCGGAATGCTGCTTAAGGCAAACATATCCTCCTTCTTTTTCTCGATTCCAGTCCAGGCCCTTTTTGCATTCACACGGATAACCTCATACTTTCCTTCCACATCCGGCACGCCGCTGTAAGCGCTCAGGTTTTTTATTATCTTTCTTTCAATGCTTTTTAATTCTTCTTCATGCTTTTTCTTATCTTCTTTTGATACGGAACGTTCATTTAAAACAATATAGAATGGCAATCCTTTTTGAATCAGGTTCCCCATTTTTTCATAATTAACCCTATCCTCAAATATGCCTTTTGAACTGATAACAAACAGAATCATATGGCAGCCTTCCAAGTGGCTGTCTGCAATTTCTTCATGCTGCATGGGCGCATTTACGCCAGGAGAATCCACCAGGATATATTTTCCGGCATCATACTCCGTAATACGGTCTGTCATGGGGCGATCCGCAACTTCCGCCACGGCCCTTCCACAAATAGCATTTACCAATGTGCTTTTTCCACCATTATAAATCCCATATACCATAATTTTGGGTTTTGCGTAAACCAATAAAGGCTCTATTTTTTCTTTCATCTGCCGCTGTTTTGTCCGTATATAGTCCTCTGAAAAAAAATCACAATTGCCGAGCTCTTTACTGAAATCTTCATACATATTTCTGAGCATTGTTTTATATCTGTCATTTTCTGTCATCATTTGTCTCCTCTCATAAATCATCATTATACAGAAATTCCATCTTCTGCAGTTCTTTCCTTATATCCTCCACCAGCTTCGGCGGGCTCAACACTTTCACCCAGCTTCCCTGCTGCAGCAGTTCCATAATCGTTCCCCTGCTGTATTCCACCATGGCCGAAACTTCTGCCTCTGCCTCATCCTGGCACACCACCTCAGCAGTAGGAAAACGGTCCAGCACAGCCTGGAGGGATGGCCCGGTATAACAAAACCTAATCCTGGTCCGTTCCCCCATAAACATTTTCTGGTTAAATAATCTTGCATCATCCAGTTGATGCCTTTTCTCTAAGCTGACAGGAATCCGTTCTTTCCCTTCCCGTACTTCCTTCATCCGGTCTACCCGATAATAAATCACTGCTGATTCTTCTATATCACTCCGGCAGGCCAGCAGGTAAAAATAAAAATTAGAAAACACAACCGAAATGGGATATAAATTTCTGTCTACGCAGACTCCTTTTAATTTTTCATAAACAATGGATATACTTTTGCCTTTCTGAATTGCTTTCTCCAGTTTCCATACAAGTTTCGGAATGTCTACGCCTTCTTCTTTCCTGACTGCACAATAATAATCCAGTTCATTTTTACAAAAATCCCGGAATATTTCCTGCCCAGTATTGTTTGCGCATATGGTGAGCCTGTCCACTGCTTCCCTCAGGCTTTCCTTATCCAAGGCCCGGCTTCCCACTAAAATTTTCAAGATTATTAAAAGCTCCTGAGAAGAAAGACCATCCAGCCTGTTCAGTTTATAACGCTGCTCCTGTTTGTCAAACGGCAATTCCACATTCCCCACTAACGTTCTGTTTTCTGACAGGAAAGCGCGGATCACATCGATATCCCGTTTAATCGTCTTTTCCGAAACATCATAGTTCTGGGCCATGCCAGCAAGTGTAACCTGATTGTCCCATATCACCCTGTAGAAAATATCTAACAGCCTGTATTTATTATCTGATTTTTTCATCTTCCTATTGATTCCTTTCTCCTTTGCATCCTTTATCTAATGTACGCATCTGCTTTGCTTGTCAATTTCATATGCTAATCACATTTGACCATTGGTATATTACTTTTAACCATTTTAACAATACTATTGGCTTTTGTAAATAGAATTTTCAATATTTACAATACTTTCGTATCTTGTAAATGGTTTGTCTAGTTTTCTCATACTATCGTATTTTGCAGAAGTTCCATTTTCCCAGTAGAGTATAAAATAAGTATATTTATGCGGTTATCCTGTATATCTCCTGTCGAACCGGAACCCCTTCAGCATAAAAACGGGGATTAAATACAAACTTTTCTTTTATCCGCACTATCCGCCCCCAATAGCAAACCAGGCATGATAAAGTTTCTCTATGCAATTGCAAAGGGCAAGACAGAGGCAACTAATCTTGCCGCACAATGCAGATATTGTCTCTCCATATATTGCAAGGGACAAGGCAGAGACAAATAAACCACAAAAGGAGGCTTTTCATGTTCGGCGAAATTATCAGAAAATTGCGGATTGCCCGTAATTTAAACCAGGTTCAATTAGCAAGTGAACTTGACGTTTCCAAACAGACCATTTCCAATTGGGAAAATAACAACATCCTCCCCTCCATTGAAATGCTAATTAAAATTTCACATTTCTTTTCAGTTAAGACAGATTACCTGCTGGGGTTGGATAACCGGAACTACATCGAAGTTACCGGGCTTACTGATACAGAACTGGCACATGTCCAGCAAATCATCTGTGACATTGCCAGACAGCCAGAATAGCTAGAGCTTGTTTGCCGGGATATTGGGCTAAACTTTCCGTGTTTTCCAACAAATATCCCGGTAGCAAGATTTTTTGATTTAATTTCAGAATTAATCAGACTTCCTCTAAATCTACAGCGCCTGTTTAAAATTATACATTTATGTACCATTACTCTTTTTGTATAACACTTTCTTCCAATATACTAATTGCATATCTGAAACCATCCAGAAATGCCATATTCTGGAGCTTTTCTAAGATATTTTCCACATTCTCTTTCACTTTTGCCTGATTTTGTTCCATTCTGAGCGTAAGCAGGACTGCCGTTTCGTAATTTAGCTGTTCCTCATATTCTTCCTGGCGCTGTTCCCTTTCCTTTTGTTTAAACATTTTTAAAGCTTCCATAATTTCCTTTCTGCTTATTTCTCCCGTGCCATCTGCTATCTCTCTGCATATTTTTCTTATAGTATCATCCATTTTTCTTCCTCTCTTTCTTGTAATAAAATAAAAATTATTCTTTTTGCACCATTGTCCAAATTATTTCTTTCTTATATTATGACGGTTCCACAGATTTTTTCAAAATACAATTGTATGCAATCTTTGTACATTTGTCTCAAATTTTCTGTACATTTTGGGACAATTTTATTTCCGGCATCTTTATTTCATTTTACAAACAAAAGAGGACATACGTTTGTCCTTCTCAGAATTTTTTTCAATTTTTCCGATAAATTTTTTAATCAACAATGAGAAAACCTATGAGAGCCCTTTTATATAATGCCATAGACCAAGCTAGATTTTCCTATTACACTTTTCAAAGCGATTTCATTCCCTGCCGTCTTACTTCCATTTTCTTATCCATGGGCCCCAAATCAAAAATTTCCAGGCTTTGGATAAATCCCTCATTTTTATCATTCCATAAAATCACAAAAATACAGCTATAGGTATCCCCATAGCTGCATTACAATTTATTGGCTTTTATGCCTTATTCATTTGTTCTCCACTTTTCAATAATCATGCCAGATGCTTAGGCAGCTTTTGCATAGTTCTCATTCACTGCCCAGTCTGCCGCAGCGCTTCAATCTCCCAGTCTGTCAAATTAGTAAGCAATTTGATATACTCAATATCTTCTCCACGCTGGAGCATGATTCTTGCTTGCCTTGTAAATTTTTCTTTCACATATTTTTCCGCATATTCTTCTGCATATTTCTCCGCATATTTTTCTACTTCCGGTTTCATTAATTCCATCAATGCTGATGCCATAGCGTCATCCTCCTTCATTTTTTCAAACACTGTCTCATTTGCAGATGTAAGAACCTGCACAATTGCCTCTGCCAGCCGCTTATCCTCATTCTGGGTCAATCCATAGGCTGTCTCCACCAGATTTCTTGCTTTCTCTTCCGTCAGCTTATCCGTCAGCGCAGACAGCCACTGAAAGAGGCCAGCATCTATTTCTTCCGTTACTACTATCTGCACCTTCAAAAAACTTATTCCATGAAGCGTATAGATCCCTTTATGCCTCTGGACATACCCCATTCCCTTAGAAGTAAGCCAGTTTAATATATTGAAATGCCCTTTACTGACAACCAGGGACAAGGTCACATCCCACGTCTGATATCTGTCACAATAATAATATGTGTACGCCAATGCCTGGCAAATGGAAAACTGGTTGAAATTATGGTCTGTGGGACTTTTGTATTCCACCAAATTATGGCCGCCAAAAAATTCCCCAATCTCATTCTCAATTTCCACCCCTGAAGGTTTATTGATAATCAGCATATCAACTTCCAATGGTTTTTCCGTTAAATTAAACTCATTTATAAACTGCAGCGACCTGTTTCCCTTTAATTCTAACCGCATCGCAGCGCAAAAAGCTGGATGCCATTGTGTCTTTGCCATAAATTCTCCTTGCTGTGCATCCGTGCCTGCACTTTAATTGCCTTCATTATCTGTTATCATTATAATCTGGAATTTCTGAAAACACAACCGCCAATTTTCCTTCTTTTGCAAAGCTGAACCAAGAATCCCGTCCTACAATGATATGGTCGTAAAGCCGCATGCCCATAAACTCCGGAGCTGCCCACACTTTATCCGTCACTCTGAAATCTTTTATGTCTGTATATTTTGTTGGAAAATCCGCCACTAAAATATTTTTTCCATCCCCATCAAGGGCAATGTCCAGTTCCTGTATTTTCATTTCTGCCACCTTCCTTTTAAATAATAATTCAATTATTTATAGGAGCCTTCGACTTCCATAGCAAACTCCCATCATGCTAAGCCTGCCGTCTGGACGCATGTCCATCCATGCTGTGAAAGCTGGAGACTTTCATCGTAAACTCCCATCATGCTAAGCCTGCCGTCTGGACGCATGATGAGGGGAGTTCTATGATAAATCCACCTGTTCTAAAAAACAACGCATGGAAAAAGAGATGCCCAAAAGCATCTCCCCTTAACTCATTTCCAATTCTATATTAAGTTCCTACTTCTCATAGCTAAAATTTCTTCCATGGAGTAATCTGGCTGTTCATATTTCTCTTTCGTATAATCCCTTGCCCTCCGTTATCATGTTCTTCAAGATACCCAGCCATTCCAACAGGACCTAATGCTCTTAACAAGGCTTCTGTGCCTGCTTTTCTGACTTCACTGATTTTATACTCACGAGCATACTTATTTGCCAAATCATTTGCTTTTTTCCTCAAAGCTATGAACAATCTTCTGGCAAATGATTTCGCTCACGGGTATAACTACTTTCATTGTTTGATTCATTATTCCCAGACACTTCTATTACAAATTCAACTGGATTTTTAATTGCTATTTTTGATTTTGTTCGCTGACTTGCTTTTGCAAATTTTATATCCGTTGTCAACAGCACATCTGCCCCACTTTCTGCACTTGCAAAATGCAGACGGTCAAACTATGCCGAAAGTATTTTTCCTTCTTTATAGCAAGCTGCTATATAATCCCTTGGCTGATAATATAAATCAGAATTAAAATTCAAAATTTTATCTGCAAGCCATGATTCATAAACCTCTTTAATCCCATTAATTACATTCGTATTTTCATAACAATCCTCCACTAAGCGGGCAAAAACCTCTCCAATATCCCAATAATCCGGGAGAGAATACTGACAATTTTCCAAATTGTCAGTATTCCCATTTGCAATACTATCTTTTTGCATAAAATCATCTGCAACTTTTTCTATAGGTTCACAATGAAAAATATCTGCATAATTATAAATGCGCTGCAAATCACCGCCTAATTGATCCACAATGTCAAATCTGCTGTTTTGTGTTTTTCTTGCGATATATTCTATAAGGCTGCAAACATAAAACAAGTTGTTATCATTTTTCATAGACTGGCGCTCCTTCCAAAAATCTCAAAGTTGTTAAAGCCCTGACTGTATGAAAACTAATCTGATGTGTAGGGTATTTAAATTTAGCCAGTTCCCAAAATGCTGCCCTTGAATACTTTCCATCAATAAATCCTTGCACATAGTTATAAATTGTATCATCTGCCATAAAGCCTTCCACTATATCATAATCATGAGCCTTTCCCATATAACCATCTACCATAGGCTCAACTTTCGGTGTTTCCCGATTTGCAATCATTCTGTGAAAACAAGCTGCTACTTCTTCTGTCATGGGAACATAACGAACACCGCTTTCCATTTTGGGCTCCTGAATCACATATTCCATCTGTGATGTACGCTGTAGCTGATGGTCTACCTTAATACGCATTTCTCCAAACTCAATATCAGGTATTGTCAATCCGCAGAACTCCGAAATACGAAGTCCCGTGTGAAAAAGGATGTAGATTGAGTCATAGTATTTACCGAAATGAGTGTCTTCCTGAATAAACTTGAGCAAATCCCTTTCCTGTTTCCGGGTAAT
>CANDGI010000056.1 GCA_947384285.1 uncultured Lachnospiraceae bacterium | reverse complement strand
AGACTGTAAATCTGTTGGCGACGCCTTCGAAGGTTCGAATCCTTCTCCATCCATTATTTTTTATTGATATTTTGCCGCAGTGGCGGAACTGGCAGACGCGCAGGACTTAAAATCCTGTGGTGGCGACATCGTACCGGTTCGATTCCGGTCTGCGGCAGGAAAAAAGGCTTGTTTTTATAAAACAAGCCTTTTTAGTCTATACATTTTTTCAATACAGTCTCTTGCAGCAGGAAGCCGCTTGTTCCAAGTCCTTCCTGCGCACTGCGCAGCAATACAGAAGGCGGCCATATTCATAGACAAGCTGGCTGGAGCCGGGATTGTTCCGTTCCAGCATTTTTGTGGCTTTTAAAAGAGTATCGAGGCCGTCGTACCAACAAGCCATTTCTTTCCTGTGTATTGGAATATTTCATTGTTTGCTGTAGCGTTAAAGCATGTCGTAGAAATCATAGGGGCTGGAGGAATCGGGGTATCCCATGTCCTGCATCAGGTCTTCTATGTATTGTAAATATCCTTCTATTCCGCCGAATTGCAGTAATAAAGTAAGAACAGAGTAAATGAAGAAAAGAATTCCGCAGATAATTGCAATGATGCCTAAAATAAGGCCTGCCTTGGCGTAGCTGTTCATGTGCATTTCGCCGCCGCGGGAAAGCAGGGCAAATATAATGGCCAGGGAGCCGAAAATAATGGGGGGATAGATGCAGCAGCTCATGACAAGGCCGAGGATTCCAATAATTAAGGACGCCACAGACATGCCAGCGGAACGCATTTCTATGTATGATTTATTTGGTTCGTAATCCATAAGATGCCTCCTTAGAAAATTTATTTCTCGGACTATTGTAGCATGTGTGGATGAAAAACACAAATATATTTTCTTGAAAGGCAGGAAGAAATCAGCTATAATGAAGTGCAAAAGCCTGCTTTGGCAAAAGAGCTTAGGCCTAGCTTACAGTTGTTTTTGCCTTCGGCAGAACATAGAAAAAGAAGGAGAATCATCCATGGATATTATTGCAAAGCTGGCAGAAGAATTAAATATCCGCAGACAGCAGGCAGAGGCTGCGGTAAAGCTGATTGATGAGGGAAATACCATTCCTTTTATTTCCAGATACCGGAAGGAAGCTACAGGAGCTTTAAATGATGAAGTTTTAAGGAATTTGTTTGAACGCCTCACCTATCTTAGGAACCTGGAAGAAAAAAAGGAACAGGTATTGTCCAGTATAGAAGAGCAGGGAAAGCTGACCCAGGAATTAAGGATGCAGATATCCACAGCAGAAACCTTGGTGGCAGTGGAGGATTTGTACCGTCCCTACCGGCCCAAACGGAGGACCCGGGCCACCATTGCAAAGGAAAAGGGCTTAGAGCCCCTGGCAAATATTATTTTGCTGCAGATGACAAAAGAAAGCCTGGAAAAAGAAGCGGAATCATTTTTAGACGCTGAAAAAGGGGTGGAGACCCCAAAGGATGCAATTGCGGGGGCGATGGATATTCTGGCGGAAAATATTTCAGACGAAGCGGATTACCGGAAATATATCCGTGGACTGACCATGCGCACCGGGAAAATTGTTTCCACAGCGAAAGATCCAGAAGCAGAATCTGTATACGAAATGTATTATGAATTTGAAGAAGGGCTCGCAAAATTGGCGGGCCACAGGATTCTGGCATTGAACCGTGGGGAAGCGGAGAAAATTTTGAATGTGAAGGTGGAAGCACCGGTAGAGAAGATTTTACAATATCTGGAGAAGAAGGTGATTTCCAGGGACAACCCCAGCACAACCCCAGCCTTGCAGGCGGTGGTGGAGGACAGCTATAAGCGGCTGATTGCCCCCGCCATTGAACGGGAAATCCGCAATGAGCTGACAGAGCGGGCTGAGGACGGCGCAATCCGGGTGTTCGGGAAGAATCTGGAGCAGCTTTTGATGCAGCCGCCCATTGCTGGAAAAGTCGTGCTGGGCTGGGATCCCGCCTTCCGCACCGGATGCAAGCTGGCGGTGGTGGATTCCACTGGAAAAGTGCTGGATACCACTGTAATCTACCCCACTGCACCCCAGAATAAAGTAGAAGAATCCAAAGCAGTTTTGAAAAAATTGGTCCAGAAATACGGGATTTCCCTGATTTCCGTGGGAAATGGAACGGCTTCCCGGGAATCGGAAATGATTATTGTGGATTTGCTGAAGGAGCTTCCAAGCACCCAGGCTCCGGTTCAGTATGTGATTGTCAATGAAGCGGGGGCTTCCGTGTACTCCGCCAGCAAGCTGGCTACCGAGGAATTCCCCAATTTTGACGTGGGACAGAGAAGCGCGGCATCCATTGCAAGGCGTTTGCAGGATCCATTGGCGGAATTGGTGAAAATTGATCCCAAGTCCATTGGAGTAGGCCAGTACCAGCATGATATGAACCAGAAAAAATTAAGTGACGCCCTGGGCGGCGTAGTAGAGGATTGCGTAAATAAAGTAGGCGTGGATTTGAATACGGCTTCCGCTTCCCTGTTGGAGTATATTTCCGGCATCACCAAGGCAGTTGCCAAAAATATTGTAGCATACCGGGAAGAAAACGGCAGGTTCTTAACCCGGGCACAGCTTCTTAAGGTGGCAAAGCTAGGGCCGAAAGCATATGAGCAATGCGCAGGCTTTATGCGCATCAGCGATGGGAAAAATCCTTTGGACGGCACCAGCGTCCACCCGGAAAGCTATGACGCAACCTTAAAATTACTGAAAAAGCTAGGATATGAGCCAGAGGAAATCCGGGAAGGGAAGCTTTCTGGCATTTCCAAAAAGATATCGGATTACAAAAGGCTGGCAGAAGAACTGGAAATCGGGGAAATGACCCTGCAGGACATTGTAAAAGAGCTGGAAAAACCAGCCAGGGATCCCAGGGATGATATGCCAAAGCCAATTCTCCGCAATGATGTATTGGAGATGAAAGATTTAACGCCAGGCATGATTTTAAAAGGGACTGTGCGCAATGTCATTGATTTCGGTGCTTTTGTGGATATCGGGGTCCACCAGGATGGCTTGGTACATATCTCCCAGATGACGGAGCGTTTCATTAAACATCCATTGGAGGCAGTCAGCGTGGGGGATATTGTGGAAGTGAAAGTAATGAGCGTGGATTTGCAGAAAAAGAGGATTCAGCTTACTATGAAAGTCTCCGACTTCCATAGTAAGGATGGCCATGCGGCAGCTGAATGGGGACGCAGACAATCAGACCTGATAAAAAAGGTGAAGAAATAACGAAAAGGCTGAATGAAAAATATACACCAATTCTTTTAACACGCAGGGAACCAAAAAGCATGGAGAAATAATCTGGCAGTTAGGTATGAATTTTCCTGTTGACAGACCAGGGAATCAGGAGTAGAATAAAGCCATAAAATAAATAATGTTCTTCAGGGCAGGGTGACTTTTTTTAAAGAATTCCCGACCGACGGTGATACCTATAGGGGCAAGTCCGTGAGCCGCAAGGCATGATTTGGTGAGAATCCAAAACCGACAGTACAGTCTGGATGGGAGAAGAAAACATCGTAAAGCATATAGAGCTATATGGGGTTGTTGGAAAGTGAGATTTATCCGCAATATATAGTTGTGTCGCTGAAGGCATTAGAGTATATATTGTAGATAACCTATCATTTTCCCGCAGCTCCTTTTTTATATCTTTGGAAAGTATCTTTCCATTTCATTCCCTGTAGAAAAGAACATATGTGTGAGAAAAATGAGCTGAAAAAGGAGTGTAGACGTATTATGAGTACAAGAAACAGTACAGCCCCAGGAAAACAAAGAGATGTGTGGAAGATGACCATGACAGCCATGCTGTCAGCTATAGCGTTTGTGTTAATGTTTTTGGAATTTTCCGTGCCAATCATGCCTTCTTTTATTAAGATGGATTTATCGGAGCTTCCGGCTTTGATAGGAGCCTTTGCCATGGGGCCTGTCAGTGGAATGATGATTTGCCTGATAAAAAATCTGCTTCATCTGTTTATGACCACCACCGGCGGGGTAGGGGAGCTTTCCAACTTTATTTTAGGCGCTTGCTTTGTAGTTCCAGCAGGATTGGTTTACCAGAAATGGAGAAACAAAAAAAGCGCAGTGGCTGGGGCAGTGGCAGGAGCAGTTTTGATGGGAATTACCAGCGTCTTTTCCAACTATTTTATTGTGTATCCGGTTTATTATAATTTCATGCCGAAGGAAACCATTCTCACGGCTTACCAGATGATTTTCCCAGGCGTAAAAAATATGCTGCAATGCCTGATTGTATTTAATGTGCCATTTACCTTTGCAAAAGGGATACTCAGCGTGGCAGTTACGATGCTGGTTTACAAGCCCTTGTCCCCGTTTTTAAAAGGAAATTACAAAAGGGCTGGGACTTTCAGGAAGAATACAGGATACCGTGCATAGAGAGGGAGAAATATGCAGCAGAATAAGAAGAAAATGCCAGAAGATTATATGCGCCAGGCGCTGGAGCTTGCAAAACAAGGAGAGGGGAAGACGTCGCCCAATCCCATGGTGGGCTGCGTGGCGGTCAAGGATGGGAGAGTGATTGCCACAGGCTTCCATGAAAGGTACGGCGGATTCCATGCCGAGCGGAATGCGCTGCAAAATTGCGCCGAAGACCCTGCGGGAGCAGAGCTTTATGTGAATTTGGAACCGTGCTGCCATTATGGGAAGACGCCTCCCTGTACGGAAATCATCATAGAAAAGAAGATAAAGAAGGTCTATGTGGGTTGTTTGGATTCCAACCCGAAGGTGGCAGGGCAAGGGATTAAAATTCTTAAAGAACACGGAATTTCCGTAGAAACTGGGATTTTGGAACCGGAATGCCGGGCGTTGAACGAAGTGTTTTTCCATTATATGGAACACAGGCAGCCGTTTGCCGCTATGAAATATGCCATGACGCTGGATGGGAAGATTGCCTGTGAAACCGGAGATTCCAAGTGGATTACCGGAGAGGAATCCAGGGCTTATGTCCAAAGACTGCGCAACCGTTACCGGGGCATTATGGCAGGAATTGGAACGGTACTGACCGATGACCCCATGCTGAACTGCCGCATGGAAGGAGGCAGGAACCCAGTGCGGATTATCTGCGATTCCAGGCTGCGGATTCCCATGGACAGCCAGATTGTAAAAACAGCCTCCCAGATAGAAACCATTGTGGCCTTTGCCCCCGGAATGGCGGAACAATACAGAACCCAGCCCGGAACAGAAAGCCTTGAGGAAACCAAAAGAAAGCTAGGACAGCAAGGGATAGTACTGTTGGAAATTCCTGCAAAGGAAGCACATATTTCTGAAACATCCAGGGAGAATCTAAAGACTGCGGACATGCCGGAGACATCCGGGGAGAATCTAAAGGCTGCGGACATGCCGGAGATATCCAGGGAAAATCTAAAGGCTGCGGACATGCCGGAAAATTCAGCCTGGGAGCAGAAAGATTCCGCACAGATGGATTTATCTTATTTATTGCAAAAATTGGCAGAACGAGGCATTGACAGCATCCTGCTGGAAGGAGGAGGAACACTGAATGCCTCCGCCCTGCAGGAAGGCCTTATCCAGCGCATCTATGCATTTATAGCCCCAAAGCTGGTAGCAGGCGCGAACGCCAAATCCCCGGTAGAAGGAAGCGGAATCCCCCTCATGCGCGATGCCATCAGACTTAAAGATACAGAAACCATAAGGTTCGGCGAAGATTTGTGCATAACAGGCAGAGTGCAGAATAGATATTTCAATACACAGGAAAGAGCCATCCTGCCTTGACCTTTGCATCCAAATACTGTGATAACAAATCGAAAGGAATGGATACAAACATGTTTACAGGAATCATAGAGGAAACCGGAGAGATTTCTGAGATAAAAAAAGAAACCCTCTCCGCAAGAATAAAAGTCCGGTGCCGCAAGGTATTAGAGGGAACAAAAATCGGCGACAGCATAGCAGTCAACGGCATCTGCCTTACGGTAACCTCCCTTGCAAAGGATGGTTTTACCGCAGACGTCATGGCGGAAACCATGCGCCGCAGCAGCCTGTCCCAGCTGAAGGTTCCAGGAGCTGTGAATCTGGAGCGCGCCATGGCGGCGGATGGAAGGTTCGGCGGCCATATCGTATCCGGGCACATAGACGGAACAGGGACGATTGCAGGAATCCGGCAGGAAGAAAACGCAGTCTGGTATACCATCGCCGCAGAACCAAAGCTTCTTCGCGGCATTGTGGAAAAAGGCTCCGTCGCCCTAGACGGCATCAGCCTGACCGTGGCAAAGGTGACGGACAAGGATTTTCAGGTGTCGGTGATACCCCACACCCGGCAGGAGACAGCCCTGCCAGAGAAAAAAGCAGGAAATTTAATCAATATTGAGTGCGACGTAATTGGAAAATATGTGGAAAAGCTTCTCAAAGGTCCAGAGCCAGAGGAAAAGAAATCAAGTCTTACAGAAAGCTTCTTGATGGAGCATGGCTTTCTCTAAAAATCAGTTTGCCGGGAGGCAGGTGGTTACAGGAAGTTAGAAAGGAAGAAATAGAATGAGTAAAAAAATGGATACCATTGAACAGGCAATTGAAGATATCAGACAGGGAAAAATTATTATGGTCATCGACGACCCAGACCGGGAAAACGAAGGAGATTTTATCTGTGCCACGGAGTTTGCAACCCCGGAAAATATTAATTTTATGGCAACCCACGGAAAAGGCTTAATCTGTATGCCCATGAGCAAGGAATTGTGCCAGAAGCTTGGGTTAAAGCAGATGGTGGAACAGAATACCGACAACCACCAGACCGCATTTACCGTGTCTATCGACGGCATCGATACGGATACAGGGATTTCAGCCTTTGAGCGTTCTAAGACGGCTCTGGCAGCGGTAAAAGACGGTGCAAAACCAGAGGATTTCCGCAGGCCTGGGCATATGTTCCCCTTAGAATCCAGAGAAGGAGGGGTTCTGAAACGCACCGGCCACACAGAAGCCACGGTGGATTTGGCGATTATGGCTGGGCTGAAGCCCAGCGGCCTCTGCTGCGAAATCATGCGGGAAGATGGAACCATGATGCGCACCACGGAGCTTTTAGAGCTGGCGGAAAAATTTCAGATGACAGTGATTACCATTGCCGATTTGGTGCGTTACCGCATGGAAATTGACAGCCTGGTACACAGGGAAGCCCACGCAAAACTGCCTACGAAATACGGGGAATTTGAAATTTACGGTTATGTGAATAAACTGAATGGCGAACACCACGTCGCACTGGTGATGGGAGATGTTACGGATAAAAAGCCGGTGCTGTGCCGGGTTCATTCGGAATGTTTGACGGGAGATGTGTTTGGTTCCGGCCGCTGTGACTGCGGGGAACAGCTGGACGCAGCCATGAAAGCCATCGCAGAAGAAGGCAGGGGAATTCTCCTGTATATGCGCCAGGAGGGCAGGGGCATTGGCCTGATTAATAAATTGAAAGCCTATGAGCTTCAGGAGCAGGGCCTGGATACCGTGGAGGCCAACGTAGAGCTGGGCTTTGCGCCGGATTTGCGGGATTACGGAATCGGCGCCCAGATTCTTCATGATTTAGGGGCAAGGAAGCTTCGCCTTCTCACAAACAACCCTAAGAAAATCACAGGGCTTTCCGGCTACGGCATTTCCATTGAGGAGCGTGTGCCTATCCAGATGCCGGCGAAAAAGACAGATGTATTTTATTTGAAAACCAAACAAAACAAAATGCAGCATATGACCAATTACTGATAGTTAGAAGGGAGAAGAAAGCGATGCGAGTATTAGAAGGAAATGTAGTAGCAAATGGAACAAAGGTAGGAATCGCAGCATCCAGGTTTAATGAGTTTATTGTATCCAAGCTGGTGGGAGGCGCAAAGGATGCCTTAATCCGCCATGGCGTCAACGACGACGATATCACCCTGGCATGGGTGCCGGGAGCTTTTGAGATTCCCCTGGCTGCACAGAAGATGGCAGAGACGGGGAATTACGATGCAGTCATCTGCCTGGGCGCAGTCATCAAAGGCGCCACCACCCACTATGATTATGTGTGCGCAGAAGTCAGCAAGGGCGTAGCGGCTGTAGGGTTAAAGACAGGTATCCCTGTGATTTTCGGCGTAGTCACCACAGATAACATTGAGCAGGCCATTGAGCGCGCCGGAACCAAGGCAGGGAACAAGGGCTATGACGCGGCATGTACAGCCATTGAGATGGTAAACCTGATACAGAATATGAAATAGCCTGCCATATCTGGAAACTGGTATGGCCATGTGCCCATGGAAGAAGCCATGAAAGCAATGGGAGAGGAAACAGACCACCCGCCATGCAGCAATGGTGAAGAAGCTGCTGGACCAGTAACCATAGAGAAAGCAGACAAAAATAAGGCATGCTGGATGCTGGGAACATCCGGCATGCCAGGAATGATATAAGTATTCACAACCCAGGAATATTCTAAATTCATAAAGCGTTTGTTTGTCAAGATTCCACGGGTGCAAAACTGTAAGCAAGGGTTTTGCGCGAAGGATGTTTAGGAGGAGAATATGAACAAACAGACGAAGAAATTCTCTAAAATCACACTCTTTCTGGAAAGCCTTGAGAAGAAACGGGCATGGAAATAAAATTGTAAATCCAAATTGGCCTTATCGTTTTCATCCACTCTTGCAGCCAATGCTGCCAAAGCCATAAATATTCCACTTTCCTAATTTAATTTGTAATTAATATAACACTATTGTACTGCTTATCCGAATATAGTATAATATGACGGAAACAAACAAAAAGGAGCAGAGAAATGTCAGTAGAATTTGATACAGCTATCACAGAGAAAGACATGTACCAGTTCAACCTCTACCATGCCTATCATGGATTTCAGGGCATTGTGGCAACCCTTGTGGGCGTCTGGGTACTGATTATGGCGGCGGTAACCTTTGGAAAAGTGGAGATTGCCTATACTCTGCTGTACCTGGTATTGGGAGTGGTATTCTTAGTCTATGTGCCTGTAAGCCTTTATCTGCGCTCCAAGCAGCAGATCAAAAACTCAAAGGTTTTGCAGCAGGCCCTTCACTATAGGATTGACGATGGAGGGATCCACGTATCCCAGGGGGAAGAAACTGCAGATTTGGAGTGGAAGCAGATTTATAAAATGGTTTCCACAAAGAGCAGTCTGCTGATTTACAGCAGCCGGGTCAATGCCTATGTGATTCCCCGGGAAGCCGTAGGAGACCAGTATGAGAAGGTGGTGGGCCTTGCCGTCAACCATTTGGAAGGCTACCGCTTGAAATTGAACCCCTTCCACATTTAAAAAAGCAGCAGAAAATGGAGGTTCATGTATGAAAACTGAAGCGGAACCCCTTCCGCATTTAAAAAAGCAGCAGGAAATAGAGGTTACTATATGCCAAAAATAGAAACATTTTCCCCGGAAGAAACCTTCCGCCTGGGACAAAAAATAGGAGAGCAGGCCAGGCCGGGAGAAGTATATACCTTAATCGGCGACTTAGGAGCTGGCAAAACCGTGCTCACCCAGGGCATTGCAAAGGGTCTTGGAATTGAAGAGACAATCAGCAGCCCCACGTTTACCATCGTGCAGGTCTATGAGGAAGGCCGGATGCCCTTCTACCACTTTGATGTTTACCGCATCGGCGATGTGGAAGAGATGGAGGAAATCGGTTACGAGGATTATTTTTACGGGCGGGGCCTGACCATGGTTGAGTGGGCCGGTTTAATTGAAGAAATCCTTCCAGAGCATTACCGGGAAATAAAGATAGAAAAGGATTTGGAAAAGGGATTTGACTACCGCATCATCACTATAAGCGAGGTAACTGCATGAAAATATTAGGACTGGACAGCTCCGGCCTGGTGGCAAGCGTAGCTGTTGTGGAAGAGGATAACCTGCTGGCGGAATATACTGTAAATTATAAAAAAACACATTCCCAGACGCTGCTGCCCATGCTGGATCAGATTGTCAAAATGATAGATTTGGATTTGGACACGCTGGACGCCATAGCCATCGCAGGCGGGCCAGGCTCTTTTACCGGGCTTCGGATTGGTTCGGCTACCGCAAAAGGCTTGGGTCTTGCTTTAGGCAGACCTCTGATTCAGATACCAACGGTAGACGGGCTTGCCTATAATCTGTATGGCAGCCGGGATATGGTATGCCCCCTGATGGATGCCAGGAGAAACCAAACCTATACGGGATTATATGAATTTACGCCAAAGGGAATGGAAGTACTGGAACCCCAATGTGCCGTAGGCATAAACGAAATAATAGAAAAAATCAATGAGAAAAACCGTCCCGTTGTATTTTTGGGGGACGGAGTGCCGGTATTTTCTTCCTTTATTGAAGAAAACTGCCAGCCGCCCTTCTCCTTTGCACCAGCTCATTTGAATAAGCAGCGTGCATCATCTGTAGCAGCGCTGGCATCCACTTATTACAAAGAAGGAAAACTCCAGACAGCAGCAGAGCACAGCCCCGATTACCTGCGCCTGTCCCAGGCAGAGCGGGAACGGCTGGCAAAGGAGCAGGCAGATGAGTGAGGCCATGGAAAGACAAATACAGTTCCGCAAGATGGAAACAAAGGATATTCCCGCCATAGCCCAAATAGAACACCAGCTATTTTCCAGGCCATGGTCCGAACAATCGTTTTTAGAAGCCATGAAACAAGATACCCTTTTCATAATAGCTTTAGACGGCAATGAAATCGTCGGATACTGCGGCATGTACTGCAGCATGGAAGAAGGGGAAATCACCAATGTAGCAGCAGCCCCCGCCAGCCAAAACCAGGGAATCGGCCGCCAGATGCTGGAACACCTGCTAAAACAGGCCAGCCAAAAAGGAATCAGCCGCATTATCCTGGAAGTGCGCATATCCAATGCAAGCGCCATCCATTTATACAAAAAACTAGGCTTTCAAAACTGCGGAATCCGGAAAAACCTATACGAAATGCCAAGAGAAGACGGAATGATAATGTTATTGGAGTATTAGAGCATTTTTCAAACAAACGCCAGAGCAGCCAAATTTATATTTCCGTCCCCATCCAAAATATAAAAAATTTTACATTGCCACGCCCCATTACCTGCAATTCCCTCTTCCAAACCCTGCACTTTATTGCTTATAATGAAGCTGGCGGCTCCACATTCCGCTTGAAAGCACAGATAAAAACCACAGGACAAGGACAGAAGCCATGTTTCAATCGCTTCGAAAGCAGGGAGGACAGCAGATGAAAATGAAACGCCAGGAAATTATATGTAATTGCTGCAAAAAAATCATACAGGAAAAAAGCCAGATACCTCACGCAGACTTTCTCCATGTAGAGAAAGAATGGGGATATTTCTCCAAAAAAGATGGAGAAATCCAGGAATTTGACGTCTGCGAAGCGTGCTATGACAAATGGATAAAAAGCTTTCAGATTCCTGTAAAAACAATAGAAGTGACAGAATTTGTCTGAATTTGAAAGGAAATGTTATGTTAGATGTGTGTTTACTTGGAACCGCAGGAATGATGCCGCTGCCCTATCGCTGGCTTACATCGCTGATGACGCGGTATAACGGAAGCAGTCTTTTGATTGACTGCGGGGAGGGCACTCAGATTGCTATGAAGGAGAAAGGCTGGAGCGCCAAGCCCATTGATACCATATGCTTTACCCATTACCATGCGGATCACATCAGTGGCCTGCCTGGGCTTTTGCTTACGATGGGAAATGCGGAACGGACAGAGCCTTTGACCATGATAGGCCCCAGGGGGCTGGAGCGGGTGGTGAATGCATTGAGGACCATTGCGCCGGAGCTGCCTTTTGACATCCGCTATATTGAGCTGGCGCAGCCAGTGGAGCATCTTGCACAGCAGGGGTATCATATCACTGCCTTTCGCGTAAACCATAATGTTGCCTGTTATGGATATACCATTGACATTCCAAGGACCGCCCGGTTCCAGGTGGAGCGGGCAAAGGAGCTGGGAATTCCAGTCAATTGCTGGAACAAACTTCAAAAAGGAGAAAGCCTTGTGCTGGAAGGGAAAACATTTACCCCGGACATGGTGCTTGGCGCGCCAAGAAAAGGAATCAAATTAACTTACTGTACCGATACCAGGCCGGTAACTGCTATTACAGAAAATGCCAGAAATGCCGATTTATTAATCATAGAGGGAATGTATGCAGAAAAAGAAAAAGCAGCAAAAGCCAAACAGTATAAGCATATGACATTTTATGAGGCAGCGCAGATTGCAAAGGATGCAGAGGTGTCAGAAATGTGGCTGACGCATTTCAGCCCATCTTTGGTGCATGCAGAGGAATATATGGATGAGGTGCGCAGCATTTTTCCAGCCTCCAAGCTGGGGAAAGATGGAAAAACGGCAGAATTGGATTTCAAGTAAGGGCGAGGAGGTTTTTTTATGAAAAATGGTATAAAAACAGCGGTGATAGTTGTCGTTTGCGCGGCTCTGTGCCTGGGATATTATTATTATCTTTCCCATAGAGACAGCGGAAAAGAAAAAGAAATGTCGGAAGTGGAGATGATTGTTTCAAAAGATTTGGAAAAATCCTATCCTAAGACGGCAAGGGAGGTTGTGAAGTTTTATAACCGTATTTTAAAATGTTACTATAGCCAGGAGTACTCTTTGGATCAGCTGGAAAAGATGGCAGAACAGGCCAGGATGCTGATGGATGAGGAGTTAAAAGAGATTAATCCTCAGGATCTGTACCTGGAAGCGGTAAAGACGGACATTTCCAATTATCAGGAAGATAAAAAGACAATTTCCAGCATCAGCCTGGAAGGCAGCAAAGAAGTAGAATATAAGACAAAAGACGGCAGGGATTATGCATATGTGGATGTGTCTTATTTTATGAAAAGCAATCAGGCAAAACAGAAATCAGGCCGTGTCAGCCAGACTTATATTCTCAGGAAAGACGAGGACAGCAGCTGGAAAATACTGGGATTTTATCAGGAGCAATGAGATATGGAGACAAACAGGCAAAAAGATGTATACATTCTGGCAATTGAAAGCTCCTGCGATGAAACAGCCGCAGCGGTGGTAAAAGATGGAAGGGAGGTATTGTCAAATATTATCTCTTCCCAAATTGATTTGCATACGCTGTATGGCGGCGTGGTGCCGGAGATTGCGTCCAGGAAACATATAGAACGAATCAACCAGGTGATTGAGGAAGCTTTGTCAGAGGCAGGCATGGCCTTGGAGGATGTGGATGCCGTTGCGGTAACCTACGGCCCAGGCCTGGTAGGTGCGCTGCTGGTAGGCGTAGCAGAAGCAAAAGCCATTGCCTATGCAGCAAAGAAGCCTTTAATCGGCGTACATCATATTGAAGGGCATATCAGTGCTAATTTTATAGAGAACAAAGAGTTAGAGCCGCCGTTTCTCTGCCTGGTAGTATCAGGGGGACATACGCATCTGGTAAAAGCGGCAGATTACGGAGTGTATGAAATTCTAGGGCGGACCAGGGATGATGCAGCAGGGGAAGCCTTTGATAAAGTAGCCCGTGCCATTGGCCTGGGATATCCGGGAGGCCCCAAAATTGAGAAGACTGCAAAACAGGGAAATCCAGACGCCATAGAATTTCCCAGGGCAAAGGTAGCGGACAATCCCTATGATTTCAGCTTCAGCGGAGTAAAATCTGCAGTGCTTAATTATATCAATGGATGCCGCATGAAAGAAATTCCCATTGTAGAAGCAGATATTGCAGCATCCTTTCAAAAAGCTGTAACGGATGTTTTGGTGGATCATGCCATGATGGCAGCGGAAGAATTTGGAATGGATAAACTTGCCATTGCAGGCGGAGTGGCGTCCAACCAGACATTGCGCGCCGGCATGCAGAAGGCTTGTGAAGAAAAGGGGATAAAATTTTATTATCCATCCCCTGTTTTTTGCACGGATAATGCCGCCATGATAGGAGCCGCTGCTTACTATGAGTATTTGGCAGGAAAAACAAGCGGATGGGATTTGAATGCAGTGCCAAACCTAAAGCTGGGAGAGCGATGATGGAAAAGAAAAAGTATGCGGCAGTTGTTCTTTCGGCAGGAAAAGGAACGCGCATGAATAGCGCCATCCCCAAACAGTATTTGATGCTGGAGGGAAAACCAGTACTCTATTATTCCTTGCAGGCTTTTGAAAAAAGCATGGTAGATGAGATAATTTTGGTAACTGGAGAAGATGACATAGAATACTGCCGGAAAGAAATAGCAGAAAAATATGGGTTTACGAAAATAAGAGAAATAACGGCCGGAGGAAAGGAGCGGTATCATTCTGTGTTCTGCGGCCTTGAAAAATTGAAGGGACAGCAGCCCGATTATGTTATGATACATGATGGGGCAAGGCCTTTTTTAAATGATGGAATCATTCAAAGATGTGCAGAAGCAGCAGAAGAATTTCACGCTTGTACCGCCGGGATGCCTGTAAAAGACACAATAAAAATAGCAGATGAATGTTTATTTGCCCGGCAAACTCCAGAACGGAAATATGTTTGGCAGATACAGACGCCGCAGGTATTTGAGTTTCCACTGATTTACAGAGCTTATGAGGAACTGCTCCGCCGTGAGAAGAGAGGGGAAGCTTTTTCTGTGACAGATGATGCTATGGTGTTGGAAATCATCTGCGGCAGAAAAGTGAAATTAGTAGAAGGGTCTTATGAAAATATTAAGATAACAACGCCGGAAGACCTGCAGCTGGCAAAGGTTTTTTTGCCCAGCACCAGGACGGAAAAGGCGTTAAAATAAAAAAGTGAAAAAAAGTAAAAAAGCCTATTGACATTCTGGGAAAATTTTGCTAAAATCATACATGCGCTGTTGAGAACAGATGCGGAGAGGTGTCCGAGTGGTTTAAGGAGCTGGTCTTGAAAACCAGTGATTCCGAAAGGGACCGTGGGTTCGAATCCCACCTTCTCCGTTTCAGGAATTCTACAGCGGTGCATAAAGCTTAATAGTGTATCACTATTCTGCAGCATGGAGAAGTACCCAAGCTGGCCGAAGGGACACCCCTGGAAAGGGTGCAGGTCGTTAATAGCGGCGCGAGGGTTCAAATCCCTCCTTCTCCGTTCTTGATATTTCGTGCAAAGTAATGTTTGAAAATAATTTAAAAAAAGTATTGACAAACACGAAAAAGCATGGTAGAATATTCAAGCTGGTTGTGAAAAGACAGAAGATGACTTGGAACGACAAAAAAATAAAAAAAGTTGTTGACAAATGCAAAAAAGCATGATAGAATATAAAAGCTGTTGCGGATGGCAACAACATCAGTAACAACCTTGACAACTGAACAATGGAATGACCTTGAAAGATTCAAAGAGTTAATGTTCCCCTGCAGACTTAAAACTGGGTTGGCAGGAGGGACAGAACAGCAGTGAGAACTGCGAACATTCAAGAGAACAGGCATTGAAAGATGCGACCTAAAACAGTAAGCCAGAGAAA
>CANDGI010000055.1 GCA_947384285.1 uncultured Lachnospiraceae bacterium | reverse complement strand
GGTTTTACAAGGCCTGCAAGGTATTTATCTAATATTCAACTGTCAAACTCCCGGGCCGAGGCTTTACCAGGCAGACCAATCGGGTAAAGCCATTTGCACACAATATCCCTAAATACTTCCCGAATAAGTGGAGATAAATACCAAATACCACATTTACTTGCAAATTCAAAAGGAATTATTATAATGAATACATAGGGAAGGTGATCAATGTGAGCGTGTCGTGTATTACAAGAATACCAGATTTTGAGAAGCTGGACATTCCTGAAAAACAGAGAAGGATTCATGTTAGTGATGAACAAATTTTCCAAAAGTTGCAAATGCAGTACCGGCAAATTACAGACCAGCAGGATGGTGCAGTTAAGGGAGACTACGTTCTGACGGATGTAATTCACGCCGATGGAAAAACAAAACGGGTACATATTGAATTGGGAGGCAAGGCATTTAAGAATTACCAAGATGCGCTTCTTGGTTGTAAAAGTGGGCAGGAGATTTCTGTTGCTGGTATTGTGCTTCGTGTCTTGGCTGTTCGTAAAATCATTGCTTTTCCGTTGACAGATGAGGCAATTCAAAGTCTGAATATTTCAAACATCACTACTGTGACAGGGTATCGCAAGAATTATCTGCAAAATCATGGCGATGAAATCGCAGATCGGGTGTTTCACGCATTACAGCCAAAACTGATTAGCAATGTACTTGCGCTTGCGCAGTTCATTTTAGACCCGGAGGAAGTGGATGCATATAACGGAAGGCAGCGGGTTATGCTTCAGAATATCAGCGGTGATGTAGATGCACGTATTCTGAAAGCCTTCGGCAGCGACGGGAAGAAAACACTGGATGAATGTTACCAGTGCTATTATGAAGAGAATAAGCGTAATTTTATGATTTATCTGTGGGGAAAGGCTTTGGCAGAGGAGGATTATGTCTCTCCCTCGGATGCTGAATACAGTCAGGCTCTGACATTCTATTGCCTTGCATTTGACACAACAGAAGAAAGAGTTGAACAAGATGGGCTTCGGGAAGAAGTGTTGCGTTCTTTTTATATAAATTATGGAATTGGAAAATTGCGGGATTATTACAAGTCAATTGTGAGCTTTTTGGCTGCTGGAATTCCCTCTTTGCCGTTAAAGGCAGAGCCCTTGACTTGAAAGATTGGAGATGCTATTATTATGATAAAACATGTCGAATATACGCCGGAAGGCGTTTGCACCCAGAAAATCATTTTTGATCTTGTGGATGGCTATGTTCATCATGTGCAATTTGTAGGCGGCTGTTCTGGCAATACAAAGGGTGTTGCTATTTTGGCCGAAGGTCTGGAAGCTCGTGAAGTGGCTGAGCGGCTGAAGGGAATCCCCTGCCAGGGCGCTAACTCCTGTCCAAATCAGCTTGCACTTGCCATTGGACAGGCTCTGCGGGAAGAAAAAGAAGGCTAAATGCCATCGCCTTGGGCAGCCTCGGGAAGGAAACTGCTTTCTATGTTAATGATGCTTGTTGTACTTTGTCTTTCTGCAGCATCTGTGGGGATCTTTTTGCAGATGCGTTATAATTCTATACTGCCAGCTGTCGGTGCTGGGCTGATTCTGGAAATTGCTGCGTTTCTGTTGGGACAAGGCAGTCTGTGGTTTGGCTTTGCACTTGGGTGTTTTTGTACCACTGTTATTATGATAGTAAGGGAGAAACGCAGCTTTACTGACGGTTTTTTGGCAGTTTGTATTGGTGTTTGTCAATTGGGACTATGGATCACCTTTCACAGCGGACTAGGAGCCGTGACGGAAGGAACTGTAGTCCTTTTTTTATATAGTTTATTTTATATGTTGCATATTCCAGCGGTTTTACTGACTTTCGACAGATTTCGTTTGCCCGGAGATTGGCAGTTAAAAGCAAAACGAACACAAAACATTAAAGTTTGCACAATTTGCTTAGGAATGCTCATTTTGATAATTTTGGTCTTGTTGCTTCCAGGTACAGAGGTTTTAGAGCTTGTGGTCCGAATCCTTCTGGCTACAGCGATTTTCTGGCTGGGCTTATCTGTTATGGCGCTTTTGGTGATTTGTGGGCAGAGGCAGCAGCAGAGTGCAGCAGAGGGCCTATATCATAATGATATGAACGTTTTTATGAATGTGGTGCGTTCTCAACGCCATGATTATAATCTTCACGTGCAAACTGTTGCAAGTCTTATTTCTCAGCAGAAATGGGAGGAATGCCGTAGCTATGTGAATGCACTGGTACAGGATACCAATGAAATGAATGATATTCTGCCTGTCAAGGACCCGGCAATTGCCAGCTTGATTCACAATTACCGGATGCTCACCGCACAAAGCGGAAATACCTTATTATTGAATATACGGAATGATATGTCAGATGTTGTAACCAGCGCATACGAAACAAATAAAATCATTGGTAATCTCCTGCAGAACGCACTGGACGAGATATCCCAGCATGATGGGCAGGAAACCATTGAACTGAGTATTTTCAAGCGTGGAGAATACTGCCTGGTCAGTGTTTCTAATCTGGTGTTGGAGCCGGCTGCATTTTCTCTGCAAAAGGAAGAAATTTTCCATCAGGGATATACTACCAAGCAGGGACATGATGGTGTGGGATTAAGCAGCATTCGCGCCCTTGCCCGACGATACGGCGGTGATGTCAGCTTCTGGCTGGAGGGTGATGTCGTACATTTTGTAGCATCCATTCCAATTCACCTGAATCTGGCGTAACGAACTGAAAGGAGAGAAAGAATGCAGGAGATCAAAACAGAGGTACTGCTTTTGGACGATGAAGAGGCTTCGCTGGAATTGTCCAGACAGGCAATTGCCCGCTATATTTCGGATCAATCAATCTATTTAGCCACAACTGTAGAAGAGGCAATAGATATTTTGCAGGAAAGACAGATTGGCCTTGCCTTTTTGGATGTAGAACTGAAAAGCAGCGACGGTTTTTCCTTTTGCCAGTATATCCACCAGAAATACCCAAAGGTGAAGGTTGTGATTCTCACTGGCCATGTGGATTTTGGAGCGAAAAGCTATGATTATGAGCCTTTTGATTTTCTTGTGAAGCCTGTTGATTTGCTGCGTCTGGAACGCACGTTTTCCCGTTTTGCCAAACGAAAGAAGGAGGAGAACGCCTCCCGACTGGTGATTGAAACTAGTACGGGTTTTGCAATGCTCAATATGTATGAAATTATATATATTGCCAAAAATGGTAACATTTGTGAGGTACACTGCACGGATGGCCAGGTGCATCGGGTAGCCTATACCCTGGATAAGCTGGAAATTTTGCTGGAGGGGAAAGGATTTTTCCGCACTTACCAATCATATCTGGTTCCCGTTGCCAGAATCCGGCAGGTTAAATCTACCGCCTTCGGTACATCTTATGAGGCGCTTCTGGATAACGGAACTGTTATTCCAGTGAGCAGGAACAAGTATGCTAAGCTAAAGGAGTTTATTTTGCAACACAGCATGCGCTTGTGAGAAAAACATAATTTCATCAAATATCGACAGAATACCCTGTCAGAACAACAGGATGTCTTACCTATATTGAACATAGTAAGACAGAGTGTTATGCTTATCTCAAATTTTAAGAAAAATACGGAATATGAGGTGGTTATTATGAAAAAAGTAATAGCTCTTTTGGTGACAGTATGGATGATTGTTAGTATTTTGCCTGCATGCGGCAGCAACAATGACGCAGACAAGAAGGATGAGCCCGCTAAGGCAGACCCGGCAGTTGTTAACTTGATGGATATGTATTCTGTGAAAGACCCAGAAGGTCTGGAGTATGACCAGCGTGTTGCTCTTTATGCTCCTGTTTTGGAAAGCGATGAAACCTACGAAGCAGGCAGAAGACAAACTTTTGCAGTTCTCTATGGGAAAGATGGCAAGGGTGTTTATATGTATAATGTAGACATTTTTGACACGGAGGATTCTGCCAAGGCATATGCTGAGACTTCTGATAATGGTACGGTTGACGGTACTGCGGTTGTTGCCACTTCCGATGCTGCTTTCTTCACTGCAATGGAATCCTATATCCCCGATCTTCAGACTTGGATTGATAATCTGATGCAGTCTGGTCTAATAGAGGTAGAATAGTTATCAAGAGTTGATTTCTTCCCTTCCTGTCCAAAAACAGGAAGGGATTTTTCAAAAAAAGGTGGACAAAAAATGAAAAGAACAAACCAACGGGATAAGAATTTCGGAAGAGGAGACTGGAAATCCTATTTTCGCCTGATTCCCTATATCCGTTTGCCATGGTTGCTAATTGCCATTGCTTTTGTGGTTGAGCTGACCTATTCGGAGGTTATGGCCTATGTCCCAGTAAGCACATCTGCTTTGTTTAGCGGAGAGTTTACTGGAAGTGCGCTAACATCCGCAGTAATCTATAATGTGCTGAATTTTGGACTGATGTTTGGTTCCATGATACTGATGGGGTATGTATCCTATGTGGCTGTCCGGCGGGCACAGGAAACTTTGTGGGGACGGATGCTGCGGCTTGATATGGTATATTACGATACCCATGATCCTGCCAACTTAATGAGTACTCTGACAAATGACACAGAAACTGCTGTCAAGTCTTTGATTTCTCAAATGGTTTCCCTGATTCCGGGTATCTATTATTTGGTAAAGGTATGCAGCACACTAGGCAGTTACGATTTTCGGCTGCTGATTTCCATCTTTGTGCTGATTCCGGTTAACATCCTCTATGTGGTGGTACTGGGCCGTTGGAACTACGAGGTCAATGCAGGTATTAATCGTTCCGTTGGCAAGCTAACAGCTTATTTGGCAGAGCGGGTATCCAATATTTATCTAATCCGTGCATTTACCAATGAAAAGCAGGAAGAGAAGAATGGGCTTAGCGCGGCACAGGGGCTGTACGATGCAAAAATCCGTACTGCCAAGGTTGCTTTTTGGGGTGATATGGCGGCAAACTTTATGGAAATTCTGCAGAGGGGTGTGCCCATTGTGTTTGGTATGATTCTGCTACAGAATAAGTACATCAATATGCAGCAGTGGATTGCATTTTTTCTGTTTACTGGACAGGTGATTACCCGTGTGAACAACCTGATCAGCGCTTGGAGCGGCATCAAATCCGCCCAGGGTGCGGCTGCACGTATGATTAGCATTTATACCACGGAGGAAGAACTGCTGCAAAAGGCAGAAGTTATTGAATCTGTGGAGGACGGTGATATTATGTTTCATAATGTCCGGTTTGCTTATGGGAACAAAGAGGTGCTTCATGGTATTAATGTCACCATACCCCAAGGTAAAACAACTGCTTTGGTTGGGCGATGCGGAAGTGGAAAAACCACATTGCTTAGCTTGCTTGAACGGCTCTATACACCTTGCGACGGTTCTATCACTATAGCAGGACGGAATATTGCAGATTATGACCTGTTTTCTTATCGGAATCACTTTGCTTATGTTCAGCAGGATGCCGGTATATTTGGCGGCAGCTTCCGTTCGGCAATGACCTATGGAATTTCCCGAGATGTGTCGGATGAAGAACTTACATATGTTGCAGAGCGTACGGGCGTCTTGCCTGTGATTCGCAGTCTGAACCAAGGCTTTGACTCCAATATTAGCATTAATGGCTCCTCTGTTTCCGGCGGTCAGCGTCAGAGAATTGTGTTGAGCAGGGAACTTCTGAAAGAAAAATCGGTGATGCTGCTGGATGAGCCTACATCAGCGCTTGACGCTATGTCTGCCCTTTCAGTGCAGCAAAAACTCATTGATTTGTTCCCTGGAACTACGAAATTGATGATTACCCATGATCTCTGGTTGCTTGCTAAGGTGGATCATGTAATCTTTTTGCAGGACGGTGAAGTGCTAGACAGTGGAAGCCATATGGAACTAATGGAACGCTGCATCCCCTATCGGACATTGGTATTCTGTGATGAGGAGGTATCCTAATGAAAAAGAGGTTTTTTGATACATTTCGCACGGTACTTTCTGGTGTAAAGATACCATGGATTTTGGCGCTTGTCAGCGTTGTCAGTTCTTTTCTCCTGGCAAACGCAATGATTGGCAGTGCCGTTATTACAGCAAAGGTTGTGGACTCTAACGGTAATCTCCGCACAGAAGATTTGATGCAATACATTGGCCTTCTGCTGGGCAGTGGCCTGCTGGCATCTTTGGGTACTTTCTGTAACAATGTTCTTTCAGAGAGAATTAACATTGGCGTGCGCAGCAAGCTGTGGAAGAAGATGCTGCGGCTGCCTATGCGCTATTATGATGAGGAAAGTGCAGAAAGCCTGGTCAGCCGTGTTACCGTGGACTGTAGCAAAGCCAGTGCATTCTTTGGCGTGATTATTATGGCTGTTGTGTCTGTCTATGGTTTGTATTTAGCAGTACGCAGTATGTTGGGATTCAGCAAGACATTGACTCTTTGGAGTATTTGCCTGGTGCCGGTGGTGTCCTTGGGCGCTGCCCTGTCTGGCAAGCTGGTTTTTCGGATGCAGAACCGCTGGTATCAAACTCAGGCGGATGCAACTGCGTATCTGTTGGAACGTGTAAAGAATTTGCGTCTGGTTCGTACCAGCAACATGGTGGAAGAAGAATCGGTGCTGGGTGGCGGACGTTTCAGAGCGATGTTTCGGGCGGCGGTTTGCGCTATGCTAGGTGATCAGTTGATGGCATCCTTTATCGCAATCACTCCGGTGGCGCTGATTATCATTACCTTTATTGCCGGCAGCATTTTGATGTCTAAAAATCAGATTTCTTTGGGAGAAGTCATTGGCTTCTATACAGTTTCTTCCATGACGAGTGTTCGTATCAGTGCACTCATCACCGCTTATGGTGATCTGACTGCTGCAAACGGTGTGTTCGACAAGATTAGTCGGGTGTTGAAAGCAGAGGAAGAATCAGATGGCGGTATTCCTCTGGAAGTGCCGGATGCTTCCATTACTGTGGACCATGTGAGTTTTTCCTATGGTGATAAAAAGGTATTTAAGGATTTATCCTGTGTGATTCCTGCACAGAAAATAACCGCAATTATCGGCGATAATGGAGCAGGTAAATCCACTCTTTTCAAACTGCTGGAGCGGATTTATGAGCCAGACAGCGGTGAGATTCGGTTTGGTGGCCGAAATGCCGCAGATTTTAACGCCATTTCCTGGAGAAGCGCTTTTGCGTTGGTTTCTCAGGATCGTCCCTTGATTTCGGGAACATTACGGGAGAATATCACCTATGGCTGTACCCGAATAGCCAGTCAGGAAGAACTGGATCAGGTTGCCCGCCAAGCTGGTATTTGGGAGTTGATCTGTACATTGCCCGATGGCTTTGATACCAGGGTGGAGGCAAACGGAGGCAACTTCTCTGGCGGCCAGAGACAGTGCATTGCCATTGCCAGAGCTATTATGCGCAATCCTGACTATTTGCTTTTGGATGAGGCAACCAGTAACTTGGATGCCCAGAGTGAGCGGGAGGTGTCTGCAGCGCTTGCAAACTTGATGCGTGGCAGGACCACAGTTATGATTGCCCATAGTGTTTCTGCTATCTCTCATGCCGACAATATCATTGTATTAAACAACGGACGTGTGGAGGCCTGGGGTACGCCAGAAGAGGTTTCCCGTATCAGTCCGGTGTTTTGTAGCTTTGTAAAATCCCAATATTTACCTCAGGAGGTTTAAACCAATGAAAACGAAACTCTACGATCTTCCAGATTGGCAGCAAATGCTCCAGGAGATTGGTTGGGCAGATGCCCCTACAGAGGAGCAGATTGAAAAAGAAATCGTACAGGAGCTGACCAGGGGAAGGGTAACCTTTACAGAGCAGCCTGCTCATATTCCGATTGAAAAATCCTGTCGGGTTACTTTGCGGATGGAAAGTGTCCTTCCCAAGTTTAATAAGGAAAAAGTTGTAGTCACTGTAGGTGCCGGATTATATGATGCTACTGTGGAAACAGCCCTTTGTGGAATGGTTGTTGGACAGAAGGCAGAGGTTACCATCAAAGGAGAGAATGTATCCTTTACCGTTTTGAAGGCCGAGAAGAAGCAGTACCCTGTTCTGACAGATGCATTTGTTCAGGATTTACAGGTGGAAGGTATTTCTTCCCTGGCAGCTTATCGCCGGTACATGGAGCAGAAGATAAGGGCAGAGTATGCTGCCAGATTGGGAGGCGTTCTACTGGAAAAACTGCTTCCCTATGCAAAAACAGATATCCCTGCCCAGGAAGATATTCAAAGTGTGATTGAGCTGGAGTATGAACCCCTGCGGGTTCGGTTCAAGCTGGATGAAATGACTCCGAAAGAATGGAAGGAGGGATTCGGAAAAGTAGAATTGCGCAAATTCTATGCACAGATCTACCCGGATGTGGCACTCCTTTTTGGTACTGCCGATAAGGAATCTTTCTTTGAGAGCAGACGAGAGGCTGCAAAAAAGACGATTTTGGACTGTCTGCTGCTTGGAGCGATTGTGGGCAGTGATGCAGATCCCACGCAGGATTCCAAGGCAGAACAGAAGATGATGCAGATACTGGAAAGCAGAATACTTAAAATGATTTACGGAGGTTAATACAATGGCAATTGCTTACCCCACGACAAAAGATTATGATGAAACTGTAAAAGAAGGTTTTTGGATTGCAGACTTTTACACTACAGCCTGCGGTCCTTGCAAGCTGATCGACATGGTTGTCGGCCAGATTGTTACAGATAACCCCGATATTAATTGGGCAAAGTGCAATTTGGAGAATGATTGGGATATGATGGAGCGTTACCAGGTAGAGGGCACCCCCACACTGATTTTCTATTTAGATGGTCAGGAGAAAGGCCGTATGGTGGGTGGATTCCACACTGTAGAAGAAATCCAGGGAGAGATTTCCAAGATTTTGTATGGCGAATAATCACATGAAAGAGGGAAATATAAATGAACCCCAAAAATACTGCTATTAAGAGTATACATTCATCTGATGATGGATACATAAAAGGAGACAGAAAAATGGAAGCTGGTACAAACATCCATGGCTTTACTGTGAATCGTGTTCGGGAGCTGGCTGAGCTGCAGGGAAGGCTGTGGGAACTCATCCACATAAAATCCGGTGCGCAGCTTTGCTGGCTGGAGCGGGCAGATGAGAATAAGACATTTTCCATTGCTTTTAAGACCCTGCCACAGGACTCTACAGGTGTGTTTCATATTTTGGAACATTCAGTGTTGTGTGGGTCTGACAAATATCCTGTAAAAGAGCCCTTTGTGGAATTGTTGAAAAGTTCTGTTCAGACGTTCCTCAACGCTATGACCTTTGCAGACAAGACGGTATACCCTGTATCTAGCCGAAATGATCAGGATTTTCTAAACCTGATGGATGTATATTTAGATGCAGTGCTTCATCCGGCAATTTATCATATTCCAGAGATTTTTCAGCAGGAGGGTTGGCGTTATGAACTGGATGGACAAATTCAGTACCAAGGTGTGGTGCTTAACGAAATGAAGGGAGCTTATAGCTCTCCTGGCACAGTGTTGGAAAGGGAGATGAATAAGCTCCTGTTCCCAGATAACTGCTACCGTCATGATTCTGGCGGCAATCCCGAGGAAATTCCCAATCTTACGTATGAGCAGTTTCTTGCGAATCATAAAAAATACTATCACCCCTCTAATGCTAGGATTTCCTTGGTGGGAAATATCCATTTTGACGATGTACTGAAAAAGATTGATTCTTTTCTTCGTGATTTTCAGCGGATGGAGGTTTCTTTTGATATTCCGATGCAGGCGCCTGTGACAGCCGTTCAGCAAGAGATTCCTTATGAGATAGGTGCGAAAGAGCTTCTGGCAGAACGCACCATTTTGGCTTGTGGAGCATTGCTGGGCACTTATGAGGATCAGGTGCGTAACTTCGGTGTATCTGTTTTGGCAGATTATCTTACTGGTGATAACGATGCACCGCTTAAGCGTGCTATTTTGAATGCTGGGCTGGGGCAGGATGTGCGCGTGAGCGTTCATGGCGGCATCCAGCAATCATGGATTTCCTGGGAAGTGTGGAATACTGACAGAGAGGTAATTCCTACAATTCGCAGTGTCGTCTGTGAGGTATTGGAGAAGCTGGCTGTAGAGGGATTGGACAATCAGCGGCTGGAAGCTTGTTACAATCACTTTGCATTCAAAATGCGTGACAGGGATAATTCTGGTATGCCCCGCAGCTTACGTGAGGCAATCGGTATGCTGGATACCTGGCTCTATGGTGGCGATCCTGCACAAGGGCTTACGGTGGAAGAGCCCCTTGCTGATCTTGCTGAAAAATTGTATACAGATTTTTTCCCGGACCTTATCCGAGAATTGTTCCTAAATGAAAGACATAATGTAACTGTGATATTGATTCCCTCCCATACGTTAGGGAAGGAGAAAGTGGCAAAGGAAGAAAAGCGGATTGCCTCTGAGAGCAGCCGGTGGACAGCTCGGCAGCGCTCTGAATTGGAAACCCAGGCAGAGAAGCTCACCCAGTGGCAGCAGACGCCAGACAGTGCAGAGTCACTGGCAGCTATCCCTATGTTGCGGCTTTCTGATCTGAAAGAAAAACCAGAACCCTTGCCGATGCGGATAACGAAGCGGGGAAACATCACTGTGCTGCGGAATGACACAGGGAATAACCTGGTGTATCTGCATACATATTTTGATGCTTCGGATCTTGTGCTGGAAGAGCTTCCTGTCCTTGTCACATTGACCTCGGTATTGGGTACCATGGCAACAAGACGCCATAGCGGAGAAATACTGCAAATGCTGGTAAAACAGAAAATTGGCAATATTAGCTTTAAACCTACAGTTATTCCATGTAAAACGCCTAACCATTGTCGTGTACTGATGGCTGCATCTGTTGCCTGTCTTGTTGATCAGGCAAGTAGTGCTGTGGATTTGCTGACAGAAATTTTGAGAGATACTGTGTTTACTGACCGGAAACTCTTGCGTGATTTGTTGAACCAGTCTGTAATGGACGCACAGATGGATTTGTCTGCTGCTGGCCATCAATATGCCGTTACCCGTGTGGGTGCATATGGAAGCGCCTATGGGGTTGCCAGAGAGTATGTAGGCGGTTCTGAGTACGCTGTCTGGCTGAAAAAAATCAGTACAGCGGATGAGCATGAGTTGGATGCACTGCTTTCTTCTTTGGAAATCATTGCCCGTAAGATTTTTACAGTTGAACGGCTGACAATTTCCTCTTCGGAAACAGTAACCGATGACCTGCTTGATATGCTTTCATTCCCCTCTGATGGCATTACGCCAAAAGCGGCTGCATACATACCGTTTGGAAATCGGCAAGAGGGATTTTTGATTCCTGCGGCAGTTGGATATGCAGGAAAAGGCGCCAATTTTAAGCGGCATGGTGACAGCTTCAACGGCAGCCTTATGGTGTTGGCCAATATTTTAAATTTTGATTATCTTTGGAGTGAGATTCGTGTACAGGGCGCCGCTTACGGCTGTGGATTCCTGGCGCGGGATGACGGTGATGTGGGTTTCTATACTTATCGAGACCCAAAGCCCGGACGATCTCTGGATATTATAAACAATGCAGCAGACTATGTTCGCAGATTCTGTTCGGAGCATCCATCTTTGACTGGTTATATTCTTAGTGCGGTTTCCTCCCTTGACCCTCTGCTCAATGCAGAAAGTAAAATGATGGTGGCAGAGAATCGCTTCTTTAAGGGGACTACCTACGAGGATTTATGCCAGTATTACAGTCAGCTTATTCACACAACTGCAGATGATATTGTCGAGCTTTGCAAGATACTTGACGATATTAAGAATGACAATGCACTGTGCGTGGTAGCAGGTCAAGATCAATTGGATGCCTGTGGCAAACGGATTGCAGCTAGAATGAAGTTTTTGTAGCGCAATAGGCTGCGAAACAACACGCAATACCTTTATGATTGTATGAAACTTTTGAGTAATGCATGAGTGGGGAAAACCGTTGGCTGAAAGCTTTTTTGAATTTCAAGGATGCAAAAAAGCTTACAAGGGAGATAGCGGTAAGTCTGTTGGAAAAAGTCTATTTTAAAATGCATCAATGAAGAATTGGAGCAAGGGATTTTGGAGAGGGAAAGCCAGGAATCAGATATAGATTTTCATTCATATATGACGAAGTAGAGAATATCAGAAGAGATTCAAACATGGCATACCGTTGGTTTCTTGGTCTTGCTATTATGGATAAAGTTCCAGACTATTCTATGATTTTCCAGAACAGACGCCGCCGTTTCAACGGCAGTGCCCTTGCAATGGCAGCCCGCTGCTGCTGACCGCCCGATAGCTGCAAAACATTTCTTTTCCAATCCTCACAAGGAATGTTTACTTTCTCCAATGAATCCTGCGGTTTTTTTGTTCCGCCAAGCCGTACGTTTTTCTCTGTCGTTAGATAATCAATCAATTCTCTACATTACGGCGGTCATTGAATTGTATCCTGTTTCCAACCGACAGATTGTTTTTTTCGGCAGGTTCTTCTAAAATCATACATACGTCAACATCTTCCTCCGTTATCATCCGCCCATCCTTCAGTGTTACATTCCCTGACAGGACATTGGCATCCAATGCCATATCCTTATTGCCGATTAAGCTGACACAAAGCAAATCAGAACTCTGGTCTACATCATCATCCGCAATTCTGGAAAAATCCACAGGATTCACTGCTGTGACGGCAGCTGTAATATTATACTCGGAAATTCCAGACACTCTTTTGGAGCGTTTCCGCATACAGACTGACAAAGAAGATACTTTCATAATTACAAATGATAATAAACCGGCTACAAACCAAAGCGGTATATTTGAGTTTAACGGAACCAGAAATGACGACTATTTTGGGATACTTGCAGCGATTGTAATGCCAAATAACACGGTTTACCACCTGTCGCTGATTTACAGGCAGCAGTCCTTATTTGATATTTTAGCAAAACAGGCTTTCCTTTATGTTTCCTTATGGTTTCTTTCCCTTATTGCCGTGACGATTATGAGCCATTTTCTAATAAAGAAAGCATTAGAACCAACGGAAGCAATGTTGAAAAGCCAGAAGGATTTTATCGCTTCCGCTTCGCATGAATTAAAATCGCCGCTCGCTGTGATTCTGGCAAACCCAGAGAAGCTGGAACAATTACAAATAGCTGATACAGAATTTAGAAAATCTGTTAAAATATTAGACAATGAATGCATGAGAATGTCGAAACTGGTCAGGAATATGCTGCTTCTGGCTTCTTCTGATGCGAAATCATGGACATTATGCAAAAATACCATTGATATAGACACATTGTTAATCTCCTTATATGAAGCTTATGAACCAATCTGCACCAGTAAAAAAATCCGCCTGCGCCTGGAAATCAGTGAAAGCAGTTATCCTAAATTCTGTGCAGATGGAGAACGGCTTTTTCAGATATTGACAATTTTTATGGCCAATGCAATTCACCATTCCATAAACAATAAGCAAATCGAAATTAAAACAGCAGCAGCGGCAAATCATATCACATTTTTCGTAACCAGCCACGGGTCGGATTGATAAAAAACTTAGAAAAATCTAATGATATATGGCAGAAGATCCAGAATTTGGGAAAGATAGTATACTTGCCGTATGAAAGATGTCAGGGACATTTATGGATGAGCGCTTTCGTGAGAACATTGCCCGTTGCAACATTTCACGTCATTTAGAAAACCGTCTGCGGCAAATAGATTGTTCCGGTGCATTGGGAATGATAAAATTAAAATTCACAGGAAAGATACAGAAAGCGAATAATCGGGATTTCCAGAATGAGGGAAGGGACTATCGTATGCGCAATAAAAGTTTTAAAGTATTAGGCTGTATAGTTTTTGTAACCGGTGTGTTATCAGGTTTGGCAGGGTGCAGCAGCATGCCATCCCAATCAATTCAGACAGAGGAAAAAGCAATTGAGTCTGACGTTAATCTTACTACAGTACCATATGATACGGAAGGTCAGAACCAGGAAGCAGAAAGAAGCCTTGATGCAGAGGGACAGAAGATTGGAACAGAATTGGAAGGGATTGGGGCAGATCGTGTCGGTTTGGGTGAAGTGGAGATAGTGAACGCAGTCGAATTTGGCAATCCAAAAGAAGTGTTGGATCATATGCCGATTACGTCAGATGCTGAAGTAAAAAAAGCAGAGGATGATGAATTACAGATTGAATTTGAATTAGAGAATGTGGGGCTCTGTACGTTTGCTGCCGGTAAAGAGAAGGAATCCGTTCTGCCAGATGAAGTTTTTGTGGATTCCACCAAAATCGAATGGACGGCATCAACCGCAGAAGGGGAATATATATTTCCTTGTATGAGAGTTAATGAAACCGGAGATATGTTTATGATAGACTGGACATATGATGAATACTATTTTGCTATTTATGGGAAGTCACCACAGAAAACAAGTGACAGAGATATGGCCGGAAAGATTGCGCTGGCTATTATATACAATTTGGGCGGAGCAGAATAATCGTGTTATCAGGTTTGGAAAGTTGAAACTGGAGGGGAAAATGAAGAAGAAAAAGTGGATCCGTATCGTATCGATTTACTCGATTATATATACAGTAATAACATTGTTGAACAGCGTTTTGTACCTTTGTAATGGTATTTATGAAGATCCAAGCGGCAACTGGCATGAATTAGACAGGGCTATGATCCTTCTGATTGGGATAGCTGCATTTGAGCTGTGTACAAATCTGCCTGTTAAGCCTTTAGTTCTCAGATATTTGATTGCCTATATTCCCTCTCAGCTGCTGGCATTCGCGTATGTCTGGTTTAGCGGACTGCGGGAACCTTTGGCGAAAACAGCATACAGGGATATTTGGATTAACTTTACGGGCCTTTTTGTGCTGTTATGTTTCATCAATACTCTCGTTTATGTTTTTAAGAAAAAAAGAGGGCAGGAAGGAAAAGGTAAAAAGGAATGACAGGAGGAACGCAAAATGGACTTATGGGAAAAATTCGGGATGAGCGAAAGGATTGCCGAACTGTGGCAGGAACTGGGGATCAGCGTGGGAACGGCAATTGTTGTTTTGGCTGCATTGTATTTTGTAATCAAATGGGCGGTTATAAGTGGGATGATGGAAGCCTATAAAAAGATAGAAGAAAAGAAAGCACAGCAGAATTTAAAAGAAGATAAAACAGTCAGCGATTTAAAGACAGGAAATGAAGACGTAAATGGGAAGATTTGATTGATTCAAAGAATTGCAGGAATCTCATGGGGGCTTGTTCTATGTTAAAGAAGCTGGACGGAATTTTGAATATATTGATCAGCTTATTGATGGGAGCCTTTGTAGGGCATGCAATATATGTATATCTGGATTACAGGACATATCCTGGCTTATATGATATGCAATCGGCACCATGGTACACAGGCATTTTGTATTATGGTATATTTACGATTGTTCCTTTGATAATAGCCGTTATCATAAAGCTGTTTCTTTGGAGAAAGTTGAAGCAGAAAAAGGAAGAGGAATGAAAAGAGGTAACTGTATGGGAAGAA
>CANDGI010000054.1 GCA_947384285.1 uncultured Lachnospiraceae bacterium | reverse complement strand
TGACTGCCACTAATCGGTCGAGGGCTTGACCGAAAAAGAAGGCTCAGGGAGCGGGAGATGCAAACAGGGTTCTGTATGGATTTTTGAAGGTATATTCTATGAAATATGTTAATATTATTAGAAATTCCACGTATTATAATGTAGTACGTGGAATGTATTAATAAATATAGGGGAATCATACAGCGGCAGTATTGCGGTCTCCAAAACCGTTCACGGGGGTTCGAATCCCTCTTCCCCTGTCAAAAGCTATCCTGAAAACTTTGCAGATACAGTTTTCAGGATTTTTTTCTTACTTGCCTTTATAATAGAACACGGCAAGCTGTGTCCGGTCACGCAGCTCTAGTTTTTCTAAGATGGAGCTTAGGTAATTTCGGATGGTGCCTTCACTTAGATAAAGCTGCCCAGCAATTTCACGGTTGCTGCAGCCCTGGGCCACCAGTTCAATGATTTCAAATTCTTTTTCAGTAATTCCCTTGGCAGAATAATCGTAATCGGAATGATTGGCCCGGGAGATAAAATCCGGCAGCCGGGTGGTAATTTCATTTCCAAATACATTCTGCCCCTTTGCAACAGCCTTTAGAGCAGGGAGCAGGCTTTCAAAATCCTGTTTTAAAATATAACCCTTCGCACCTAATTTTAAGGATTGAATAATATATTCATCATCCAGAAAAGTGGTCAGAAATAGAATTTTGGCTTCCTGGTCATGTTCCAGTATAATTTTTGCGGCTTCAATGCCAGTCATTTCATCCATGCGGATGTCCATGAGAAGAATCTGAGGGTGGTGTTTTTCATAGAGGGCAATTGCCTCCTTTCCATTTTTTCCAATTCCAAGAACCCGTATTTCCCCGGTGGCCTCCAGAATCGTTTTCAGGGACAGGGAAACGTATGGGTCGTCATCTACAATAATAATATTCATAAAAACTCCTTTCTGGCTAGAGCGTGTTGATTGTGGGGCAGGGAGACAAAAATCTGGAATCCCTGTTCCGTAGAGATGGAAAAATTTCCGTTAAGGCTTTTTACCCGTTCTTTCATATTTGAAATTCCCATGCCCCAGTGGGCTGCTTTTGCATTTGTCCCGTTGTCTTTTATCATAAGCTGGTACAGGCTGGGATGTTCCCGAAGGACAATAGAAATCTCTGTGCCGCTGCTATGCCGGGCAATGTTGGACAGCCCTTCTTTTACAATGGAAATAAAGCAGTATTTTACAGCAGAAGGAACAAAGGGGCTCATATCATAATCCAGGCTGACGCTGTAATTTGAAAATTCAGAAACCAGCTCAGAAACTGAGGCCTTTAAATCAATGGAGTCGTCGCGAAGGCCGTGGACGCTTTCACGGACAGAGGTCATTGCAAGGGACAGCGTATGTTTTAAGTCATTGAGAGGTTCCTGTAGGTTTTCCTGCTGGTTGACAGCGGATAAGGCTCCTGCTTGAAGAAGGGAGCGGGAAAGCATATGCCCCACATTATCATGGATTTCTCTTGCAATCCGATTGCGTTCTTTCAAAGTGGCAATGTGTATTTCGTGATTCTGCTTCTCAATCAAATTCTTGTTTTTTTGCTGGAGCAGCAGGTGGTATTCTCTGGAGGAATCCCGCAGGAGCCGGAACTCCCGCTCTAATGACAGAAGCTTTGTGGTTTTACGGGCAAAAATCCAGGCGATCCCAAATAGAAGGAGCGCCGCTTGGTGGTAAAAAGCAGGTTCCTTCCGAAAAGAAAGAAATGGCAGCAAGCAGGCAGCGATTGGGAAGGCATACCGGCAGGAAATCGCCAGTTCATAAAAAAGAAGAGGCAGAAAACAGCCGAAACCAGGGTAAAAGAGGCTAAGCCCTGCCAGGGACAGCCACAATCCGGCCAGAAAGAGGCGGGTATGGGAGGAGAGCTGTTCAAATTTTAAACAGTCCGGGTTACAGTAACTGCAAAGGCTGACGAAGGTAACAGACGTAAGCAATATCAATACAAAAAGTGGGTCTGCTGGACGGCATCCAAAGTACATAAACAGGCTGCAGCCAACAAAAAGAATCAATTGATCAAGTAAAGAAGTCATGGAAAGCTCCTTTCCGTTTTTTCGGTGTGAAATAGGATTACCCCAGCATGGGCATGGAGCCTGCCTGCTGCAGGGGATGCACATGATAAGAGTTTAGGATTACCCCAGCATGGGCATGGGGCCTGCCTGCTGCAGGGGATGCACATGATAAGAGTTTAGGATTACCCCAGCATGGGCATGGAGCCTGCCTGCTGCAGAAGGGATGCACATGATTAGAGTTTATGGTTATTATACTATATCGCATAGTTTTTTCATAGAGAGGCGGAAAAAATATGACATTTGTCATGGCAGGAGATGACATGGTTCACTGTTGCGTTCCAGAAAAATTTGTTAGAATAAAAAGAAAAATGGGAACGGAGGATTTGCCAATGGGAAAAAAAGTAGTGGAGATAGAAAATCTTGTGAAACGGTACAAAGAATTGATTGCGTTGGACCACCTGAACCTTGCGGTGGAGGAAGGGGAAATTTTCGGCCTTCTTGGGCCGAATGGATCTGGGAAAACCACAGCAATCAATTGCATTTTAGCCTTGCTTTATTTTGATAAGGGAAGCGTGAAGGTATTCGGGAAGGAGATGCAGCCGGACAGTTATGAGATAAAAAGGCAGATTGGCGTTGTTTTGCAGAATGTGGCGGTATTTGAGGAATTGACTGTACAGGAGAATATTGATTATTTTTGCGGTCTTTACATTCAGGATAAAATGGTCAGGAAAAAATATGTGGAAGAGGCGATGGTATTTTCCGGGCTGGAGGAATTTCGGAAATTCTATCCCAAAAAGCTGTCTGGAGGATTGCTTCGCAGGCTGAACATTGCCTGCGGCATCGCCCATAAGCCTAAATTAATTATTATGGATGAACCTACGGTAGCTGTAGACCCACAAAGCAGAAACCGGATTTTGGAAGGAATTCAAATGTTGAACAAGGAAGGGGCAGCGATTATCTATACGTCCCACTATATGGAAGAGGTGGAGCAGATCTGCAGCCGGATTGCCATTCTTGACAAGGGAAGATGCGTGGCTTCTGGAACGAAAGAGGAATTGAAATCCATGATAAAGATGGGCGAAAAAATCCATATGGAAGTGATGAATCTTTTGCCCTTCCAGATAGCGGAGATTAAGGAGCTGCGCCATGTGTATCAGGTGGAATACCAGGATGGAATGCTTGAAATCTGCTGCAGCGGCGGAAAGCATAATCTGGTGCATATCCTGGATTATTTTAACAGCCGGGAAATTGGATTTGGAAGAGTGTATTCCGAGCTTCCCACACTGAATGATGTGTTTTTGGAAATTACGGGAAAGAAGCTGCGTGACTCGGCAGAAACGGCATAGGAATGGCTTCCGGTGAGTTGCCGCCGGAGCGAAAGGGGTTCATTGGATAGGAGGAAGGCAATGCCATTATTCGAAATGGCTTCCGGCGGGCTGCGCCGGAGCGAAGGGAAGGGGCATTGCCTTAGGAAAGGAGGACACATATGTTTTTTAGAATATATAAATACAGCCTGCTGCGTTCCACACGGGATCGGTTGATGGTATTTTGGAACCTGGTATTTCCCATTATTCTGGGCAGCCTGTTTCAGGTGGCATTTGGAAATTATACGGAGAAAGAAGTACTGTTTCACCAGATTCCAGTGGCATATGTAAAGGAAGAAGGGGCAGACGGAAATTTCACGGAATTGTTGGAGATTTTGGAAACGGACAGTGAACTGATACAGGTACAAACGGTTGGAAAAGATAAGGCAGAGCAGCTTTTGCGTGATGGCGAAGTAGAAGGGATTTATTATAATAAGACAGCGGAAGAGACGGACGGGCAGGCAGAAGGGATTTATGATAATGAGCCGGGAAAAGAGACGGATGGGCAGGAGGAGCTGGGAATTACTTTGGTGGTGCAGGAGCAGGATATGAACCAGAGCATTTTAAATTCCATTTTGGAGCAATATGAACGTACCTGCGCCACGCTGCTTACCATTGGGAAAGAGTATCCAGAGGGAATCCAGGAAGCAGCAAAGCTTTTGGAGGAGGATACTAAGTATCTGAAAGAGAACAGCATGGGGGCGGCGTCCGATAACGGCATATTAGATTATTTCTATTCCCTGATTGCCATGAACTGTTTGATGGGAGCTACCACCGGACTGCTATGCTCTGTGGAATTTAAGGCAGACTTAAGCGCGCTGGCAGCAAGAAGGGTGGTGGCAGGCCACAGCCGCTTCCAGGTGCTTTGGCCGGATTTGGCGGCAAAGATAACGCTTCAGTTTATATATATTGTGTTTACTGCCTGCTATTTGATGTTTGTATTGCATGTGCCCCTGGGGGAGCAGTGGGGATTTCTGCTGCTGACAATTTTTGTAGGAAGCCTGCTTGGGATTTTCCTGGGATTTTTTATCGGCGTGGCTGGCAGGATGCAGTACAGCATGAAAGAAGCACTCTGCATTTTAATTATGATGGTGTCCAGCTTTTTCAGCGGATTGATGATGGATGGCATGCAGCGGCTGGTAGAGCAGTATGCGCCGGTATTTGCCCGTATCAATCCAGCATCGCTGATTGTAAAATCATTTTACAGCCTGAACATTTATGAGACTTATGGGCGGTATTTGCAAAATCTTGGAACAATGCTGGTTTTGATTTTGGTTTTGGCTGCAGGATCCTTTGCAATGGTAAGGAGGGAACGGTATGCAAGTATTTAAAGCTTTTTTTCGGATATTGTACAAAAATAAGGCGTCGCTTTTGATGTATATTGTTATTTATCTGGGAATCACGTTGATTGTAAGCAATGCCATGCAGGAGGATGGAAAAACAGAATTTTCCGGGATTTCCCTGGATATCGGCTTGAGGAATGAAGATAAGGGATATCTGGGAAAAAGCCTGGAAAAATATCTGGAATCTGGAAACCAGCTGATGGATGTGCCAAAGAAGAAGGAAGATTTGCAGGACGCCATGTATTATCAGGAAATGGATTATGTGCTGCTGATACCAGAGGATTTTACCGAGAAATTTAAGGAGGGGGAATGGGAAGGCTCCCTGGAGGGAACCATGGTGCCAGGAAGCAGCAGCGCTTATCTGGTTGAACAGGAAATCCAAGGCTTCCTCAAAACCGTCTCCATGTACCTGAAGGCAGGGTGCAGCACGGAGCAGGCATCCGCATGGAGCCTTAGGGATATGGAGCAAAAGCCTAAGGTGCGGTTTTTGGAAAATGGCAGCAGCCAGGAATTGCCAAGCGGCTTTTATTACTTCCAATATATCCCCTATGTGTTTTTGATTATGATGATTCTGGGGGTGGGAGCCTCCATGAAATCTTTCCAGGATAAGGATTTGGCAGCCCGGAATAAGTGCTCTTCCATGTCCTTTCTGAAACAGAACCTGCAGATTTTCCTGGGGTGCATGGTATATATGATGATTGTGTATCTTGTTTTCATGGTGATGGCATGGGTGGCTGTCAGAGAATACATGTTTACTTTCCGAGGGTTTTTAAATGCTGCCAATGCATTTTTATTTGCAGTCTGCTCGCTGAGCGTGTCCTGGTTTGCCGTGCAGTTTGCGAAAAACACAGCAGCCTTGACGATTTTGAGCAATGTGTTTGGATTGGGATTTAGTTTTCTGGGAGGTGTGTTCGTGTCCCTGGATTTCATGGGGGAGAGTGCAAGAAAGCTGGCAAAATTCATCCCTTCTTACTGGTATGTGGCAGCAAACCAGGAGATCCAGAAAGTGGCGTCCTTTGCAGAAGGAGGGAAGGTATACCAGTCCTTTCTCATTGTGTTGATGTTTTCCTTGGCATTTTTTTCCGCAGGGCTTCTGGCAAACCGGATGAAGGTAAAATCGAAATAAGAAATTTAAAAATACTTCCTTGGCATTTTTTTGCGGATTGGATGAAGGTAAATTTCGAAATAAAAAGCAGCCTGGCGCCGTTACAGGACGGCGCCGGGCTGCTTTTCGTAGTTCCTTATTTACGGAAAGCGGCTCGTTTGCGCAGGGTGGGGTCTAAAATCCGTTTGCGGATACGAAGGCTGCTGGGAGTAACCTCCAAAAGCTCGTCCGTTTCAATAAATTCCAATGCCTGCTCCAGGCTTAGGATTTTGGGCGGCGTCAGCGTCAATGCTTCGTCGGCGCTGGAGGAACGGGTATTGGTCAGATGCTTTTTCTTGCAGACATTTAATTCGATATCCTCTGGCTTTGCGCTCTGGCCGATGACCATGCCGGCATATACTTTTTCGCCAGGGCTGATAAACAAGGTTCCCCTATCCTGGGCGCTAAAAAGGCCGTAGGTGACGGATTCTCCAGATTCGAAGGCAATCAGGGAGCCTTGCTTGCGGTAGGCGATATCCCCCTTATATGGCTCGTATCCATTGAAAATGGTGTTGATGATGCCATTTCCCCTGGTATCAGTTAGAAATTCGCTGCGGTAGCCAATCAGCCCCCGGGAGGGGATGTTGAATTCCAGACGGGTGTAGCCGCCGCTGATAGGACCCATATTCTGGAGTTCTCCTTTCCGCTGGCTTAATTTCTCAATGACGGCTCCGGTAAATTCATCCGGCACATCTACATAGGCCAGTTCCATAGGCTCCAGTTTTTTTCCATTTTCATCCTTATGATATAAGACTTCTGCTTTGCTTACCGCAAATTCGTAGCCTTCCCGGCGCATATTTTCAATTAATACGGATAAGTGCAGCTCCCCCCGGCCGGAGACCTTCAGGCTGTCCGGGCTGTCGGTTTCCTCTACCCTAAGGGAGACGTCCGTATTTAATTCCCGGAACAGGCGGTCCCTGATATGGCGGGAGGTTACAAATTTTCCTTCCTGGCCGGCAAGAGGGCTGTCATTTACAATAAAATTCATAGAAATGGTGGGCTCGGAAATTTTCTGGAAATCAATGGCGCAGGGGTTTTCCGGGGCGCAGATGGTATCGCCGATGTGGATGTCGGCAATGCCGGAAATAGCCACGATGGAGCCGATTCCTGCCTCTGCCACGTCTACCTTATTCAATCCGTCGAATTCATACATTTTGCTGATGCGCACTTTCTGCATTTTGTCTGGTTCATGGTGGTTTACCACCACAGCTTCCTGGTTGATTTTCAGGCATCCGTTGTCCACCTTTCCAACGCCGATACGGCCCACGTATTCGTTGTAATCAATGGTGCTGATTAATACCTGGGTGTTGGCCTCGGGATCCCCTTCCGGTGCTGGAATATATTCCAGGATAGTTTCAAATAATGCGGTCATATCTTTCTTTTCGTCGTTTAAGTCTTTTACGGCATAACCATCCCGGGCGGAAGCGTAAATGAAAGGGCAGTCTAGCTGCTCGTCGGAGGCGTCCAAATCCATAAATAATTCCAGCACCTCGTCAATGACTTCCTCTGGCCTGGCTTCTGGCCGGTCGATTTTGTTGATGCAGACAATGACTGGAAGATTCAGCGCAAGGGCTTTCATCAGTACAAATTTTGTCTGGGGCATGGCGCCTTCAAAGGCATCCACCACAAGCACCACGCCGTTTACCATTTTCAGCACGCGCTCCACCTCGCCGCCGAAATCCGCATGGCCTGGGGTGTCAATAATGTTGATTTTGGTATCCTTATAAAAAACAGCGGTGTTTTTGGAAAGTATGGTAATTCCCCGCTCCCTTTCAATATCATTGGAATCCATCACACGCTCCTGCACTTCCTGGTTGGCGCGGAATACGCCGCTTTGCTTTAGCAGCTCGTCCACCAGTGTGGTTTTGCCATGGTCTACGTGAGCGATAATAGCGATATTGCGGATATCCTCTCGTTTTGTTTTCATAAATTAATCCTTCTTTCTTGCGTAATCTACTGTATTTTAACACATAATTTGTATTTGGCAAAGTTTTTCCTGAAAAGACTTATCGAAGTTTTTTTGGAAAACCGTGGAAAAAGGCAATAAAATGTGTTACTATTACATCGGTTTTGCGCATAAGCCAAAAAGTACTTTGTGAAGAGGCATGCATGGAATACAAAATAAGGAGGACGTGACAATGGATGTAAAAGAACAAATCAATAAGATTGTGGAGGAAGTTTCCAGGAATCCGAATATTAAGGAACAGTTTGAAAAGGAGCCGGTCAAAGCAATAGAGAAGCTGATTGGCATTGATTTGCCAGATGATATTGTTATGAAAATTATTGATGGCGTGAAGGCGAAGTTAACAATAGATGGTGTGCCTTTATTTTCCTGTTTCAGATAATTCATTCTGCAAAAACCACCCATCTTTTTCTATACAAAGAATATCCTCAACACCGCAGCCCAAATAAATGCATATCTTTTCCAAAATCTCAAAGCTGATCCGTGTAGTCCTGTTATGGTTCAGGTTCCGAAGCGCTGCCACAGATATTCCAGTGTCTTTTGCCAGCTGGTTCTGTGAGATGCCTTTTTCATCTAAAAGCTGGTTGAGCATAATTTTCATATTCATTACTCCATTCTATATATTCTGTATAAGATAGAGTTTGTCCAGAAACCATTGGAATATACATGCAATCAGGTCGGCATCCTTGATAATATATGTAAATTAAGATACAATATGCCTGTATCAAAGTGGAAAGGAGCATGAATGCTGCACTAAAATATAAAAATGCCAAACCCCTTATTTTCCAAGGAATTCAGCATCTAAAAGAACTGCCGGCAGCGGGACTTGAACCCGCACGAATTTTTGAAACCATTGAAAATAGGGCGTTTCAGAGCATGAAAAAAGAAAAGTTCTCAACGTGTTCTCAAAGTAAATGAGGTATATTTATCAATTAGCATCCAAGAAAGGAATAATTTTGTGCATCATCAAACTAAATATTCGGACATTATCATAAGTCCATTATCAGTTATATTCCTATGATTGATAGTGGGCTTATTTAGTGCCTGAAAACATAACCTAACCACTTAAAAACATCAAATGCAACCAGATACAATTCAATCCCTAAAATGTCTTTATGAGCCGTACAGAGTTTCATTAGGGCATTCCAATAACCAATTAACAGCAATCTTGAAACTACCATTTCATTGCACAATCAATCCAACCATCAAAACATAATTCCAAAATCACAAAACAGAATCCCAAAAACAAAAAAATCAAAACCATAAATCCAAGGAGGAACAAACACAATGGCAAAACACATAAGGAACATGAACCAATTACAGAAAGCATTGCAGCCCATCATGATAAAGATGATGGATCAATTGGCAAATAGGGTATATGAAACTTTAAACTATTTCCTGAATGATTACTACACAGGCTGGACACCAGACAGCTACCGGAGGACAGAAGCGTTCTTGCGTTCAGCAGTGAAAGTGGATGCATACCCCGATAAAGGAGGAGTACGCGCATGTGTATACATTGATACAGATTCCATGGATGATTATGTAAATGCGACCGGATACCAGGTGGAACAATGGGCGAATACAGGCTTACATGGAGGTCTGTCCGTAAACCATAAGCCCCGTGTGTGGGATGACACCATGGATGAGACGATTAACAATGGAAGTTTATTGAATCTGGCAATCCAGTATTTACGCAGCCAGGGAATATCAGTAAGAAATTAAGCAGATAAAAAAAAGGAGAAAGACATTATGGAGACAGTAAACAAAAAAGAATTTGCCTACAAAATCGCAGAGAAAGGAGGTTTTTACAAAAAAGATGCAGTGAAAATGACGGAATTATTCTGGGAAACGCTTCTGGATTGTCTGTCAGGGGGCAAAAAAGTCAATTTCTATGGAACCGGGCATTTTGAATTGAAAACCGTCAGAGAGAAGGAGGCGAGGAACCCGAAAACAGGGGAGAAGTGCATTGTGCCGGAGCATAAAAAAGTGAAGTTTTATTCCAGTGAGACGTTAGCAGATAGAATAGAAGATGAATAAATCAAAAACAGTATTGGTTCAGAGAATGGATGGCAGGAGAGTGTTTCATGAAAATCTGCATGTACAGGAAACTGGAGAATTGCAACCATTGCATTTACAGGGAAGAATTGAGCAGGTATTTTGACCTGGATGATTATTGCACCAAAAGTATGAAAAGGACATGCAGGATCAATATCCAAACAGATTGTCCATTGAGGGAATCCAGGATCAGAAGATGTTCCGGGAAGATTTTTCAGGCATTGCAGGATAGAAAGAAAGCGGAACATAGGACAGAAGATATAATTCAAATGAAAACAGATATTGTATTGATGGATAAAGATGGAAAATTTATTGAAGTGAAAACACCAGAACCGGAATATTGGTCGGATTCAATTTTTTAAGGAGAAGTATTATCTGTATACTTACGGCAAAGGCAGTATCAGGAGGTTAAAACCTGAGAAGTATGCTTCCGTAGAATCAGCGAAAAATGCGGCGTATAGGATTTACAGTAATGAAATGGCAAGGATAAAGAAAGCGGTCGATTGTCTGGTAGCTACTTAGAAAAAAGTAATGAGTATAACTGAACACGAAATTAGGCAGAGTGAAATTTAACGACAACCATTTGGTGGTGAGTAAAATAGCAAAGGGAAAATTCCCGTGGCTGGTTATAAATAAATTGCCGTTACAGAGCAATCAAAATAATAAAAATCGAAAAGGAGAACCCAATAATATGAATATGCAGTATGAAATAGCAAAAATGGTAACAAATAATCAGATTCCAGATGAAGAAATTGACAAAGAATTAGCATTGCTTTCTCAGGAAGAATGGAATGAACAGTGCGCTTTACTGGATAAAATGATGAAAGAACATGTTGAAAGTTGTAAAGATAAGCCAGCAGATGAAGTTATGCTGCAGGATTTATCCTATGCTGGAGCCGCTAATAATGTTAGCGAAACTACTATGTGGATTGCTTATCTCAAATGGATGGATGTAGAGTATACGGTTCCAGATAAGATGTAAAATGAAAATATAATAATCTGTAAAATCTGAATTCTGATAAGACCTAATTTATAACATTTAATAACTGTTATATCTTATCTTCAAAAAGTCCGCAAACCCTTGAAAATACTAAATTTATAGCAAGTGAGTTTGCCCTTATGCTTTCCCTTGTATTATATCCTTTTCCCTCATGTTACGAACCCTCATAAGGGCAAAAATAAGGGAAACAAAAACCTGTAACAAATTATAACATGAAATGAACAGGGCAGGAAGAATTGATTGGAATGCTTTCACAAATTTCTTCAAAACACAGACAAGAAAGGGCTGATAAGATATGATATTTATTTACGCAACATATAATATGCTTTATAACTGTATTGATGTAACAACTTTTGACGGATACGTTTTACGAATAGACTGCGGAAAAGCGGAAGAAGGATTGAAAACAACACCATGCTCTGAATGCGTCTTAAATGCTTTAGCAATAGATAATCCCCTTGAATATGCAACGCTGTATCTTGAGGGTGGTATGCAGACGTGGATAGATGCGGAAGATTCATTAGAATTGTGATGACATATCTTTCTTTATACAGAGGACTGGTCAAAATATAAACCAGTTCTCTCTTTATTTGTAAAAAAGAATGTTTTAATTTTATCAGTCCAAATAACAGAGAATGGCAGGGTGGAACGGCGATGGCGGTGAGGTCTAAAAAAAAGCTAGGGCGGAAAATTACTATTCTCAATCCAGTTGCCCCAGAAAGGTTGTAGTTGTAGTATACCTGTGATACCGAATAAAAACAGCTCCACGGTCTTGCTTTCATAAGCTCATGGAGCTGTTATATTTCAGTCAAATTGGATATGTAGTCCTGCAATTTATTTTGCAAAAATGACCTCCTCATTCATAATGTAAAGAGCCTCTTGCTCTAGCTTGTAGGCCTCATATCTCTTGGCGTTAGATTCAAGTGCAAGGGCGTTGATTTGTTGTTGCACATCTTTATTACGCAACAATGGGATAGGAATTTGCCGAACATGATCGTCATCAATCTCATCAACCACAGAGCCGTATGTATAACGAGTAATTAGTGTGCGTCCATAATCTGAAGCAAGAAAAATGTAAAGGTATCCAGCGATGTCCTTATTTGCAGGAACAGCACGAATGATATGGTCAGAAGGAATCCAATGTTCCCAGTGTTTTGGTACAAATGCTATTTTACCTATAGTGCCGCTGCGAGTTATCAAGGTCGTATTTTCACGCACTTCGAGTTTGCTAAGAATCTTATCATGTTTTGTGTTGGAGAGGTATTTCTTTCCCGAAGGGTCAAGTTCACCCAGCTGCTTTCCTCCAATAAGGACTCTGCCATACCCTTCTTCCACATAGACACGAGAGAACCGACCTGGTAAAATAACTGCCTCGCTTATGCGACTGTCACCTACTGTTGTTACTTCTGCGGCGTTTTCTTTAAGGTGGGCTATAATCGCATCTACCACCGGAACGTGGTAGGAAGCATCAAGGCGTAAATTCATATTGCTTAGCTTTACATCGTATGTGCTCACAGAGGCGGCTTTCTTTTGCAAGTCATGTATAGCTGGCAAATGAAGTTCGGCTGTCATAAGATTTGTAGCATTATCAATCATTTCATTGGACTCATCCCGCAAAGCATAGGATTGTGCAATCAAATTATGGATATGCTGCCGCACCCCCACAGGAGCATTGGGAACCGGAACTTCTGCTAAATGATCCGGTTCAACATGGGTAATTACTGAACCATAGCCATTTGTCTGCAAGATTAAACTGCCCACTTTTGATTTGAGATAGGTATAAACATACCCCAAGTCATATTCTTTTTTGAAGGTAACACGAATTACATCATCAGAAAAAACACAACCGGCCAAGGTTTTTGACACATATGAGATATTGCCTATTGTACCGCTGCGCGTCAGCAATAATGTATTTTCCTTTAGGCGTAATTCGTCCATGTCGCAATCTGCCAACCGAGATATATGTTTTTCTGGAACAGGATAGAGATCGGTCATCTGCGAGGGAAGATAAAATCCCTCTCCATATGGCTTATCGCACCATATCCGCTTGAGTCGGCTTCGTTGCATCCAGCCAGGATAATAGGCTGTTTCAATCAAGCCACTATCACCATAGAGGATAACCGTTCCATATTTCCCCCTGTAAACGCTTTCCCTCGCTTGTTTTGCATCCACATCAAATACACTGGCCTCCAGCCGTTTCCCACGGGAAACCATATCAGAGAGGGAAACCGAGCACCACTTTATAGGGCTTTCCGAAATATGAACTTCTAGTTCAGGTTCGGTATTCATTTTTCGAGCTAAATTACCTGCTACCATGCGATACCCTCCCTTCGCTTCCAGCCATCAAAGATCGCCGGTACATCAGTAGTCTGATCATCAGGGATTTTGCTCTTGCGTTCATGGGAAACGGTACGGTCACCCTCCCCAGTCTCGCCGAGAACCATGATGGTATCCGTATCTGGGGCAAGGATTTCGTTACCCTCCACATCACGCTTGAATAGGGGATTCCCTCTCTTATCATGCCCTACTCTTTCGACCATTGCCATGAAGATATTATAGTCGGCCATTTGACCAGTAGTCGCTTCTCTGGCCTTCTGTTCCACAGTTTTCTTTTGCAAAAACAGCACTGATGTCTGCGTACCATTACGGGGCTGAAAAGTATCTACATGAAGATCAATACTAGCAATAATTCTATGATTTTGAATCAGCCATTCGCGAATGTATCCAAGCCCAGGTGAACCTAGTATGGAGTCCGGCAAAACAATTCCCATGCGCCCACCTGAAACGAGAAATTGTGTGCATCTCTCAATAAACAGAATTTCAGGCGGAACAGATGATTGTAAGCGTTCTGTCATCTTCCAAGTACCAGTTTTCTTTTCATTTTCCCAAATGTGGGCAAGCTCAAACTGTTCAAGGATATTTTTATCTTTGATAGGAATTTTGCTGCCGAATGGGGGATTTGTTACAATTACATCAAAGAACGCAATACTTTCATAGTTTCGAATCTCTGACTTCTTGATATGTAGCGCCTCCGCGAGCCGTGTTTTGAACTCATCCGTCCATTCGTGTGGCGGCAGAAGGGAATTTGTTTGCAGAATATTTCCACTGCCATCATTGTTCATGACCATGTTCATCTTGGTTGCCTTGACTAAATCAGGATTAATATCAAAACCAAAGAAACTGGTCGAAGCCATCTCGGAAATCCGATCTTGAAATACTTTTACGGTGTCACCGTCCCAATCTTTTTTAGGAATTCCCATGCTGGCAGAAAACTCCGCTTCAAGCTGGGCAATAACGTGTGTCATTGCCTGTACAAGGAAACCGCCAGTACCGCAGGAGCTATCTAGAACCTTCTCATCAATATGCGGATTTATCATCTCCACGACCATCTTCATAACATTTCGGGGCGTAAAAAACTCACCCCTATCGCCGCGGAGATTTGCTCCTACAATTTCTTCATAGGCTTTTCCCTTGATGTCAATATTCGTGCTAAGTAGGCTATAACGCTGCAATTCGCTGACGATATATGCCAAGCTGCGTGGTGTCAGCTTAATTTCATCATTTGCATCAAAAATCTTCCCATGACGCTTCTTTACACGCTGAAAGATTTGGGAAATCCGTTTCTGAACTGTCAACTGCCCGTCAGGGTTTGAACGTTCTTCAGACGTTGTGAAAAATTCCAGAGGCTTTGGTATATTTCGCTCGTCCTCAATCTTGCAAAAAATGACTTTTAGCAACTCAAAAAATGCAGGTTGTTTCTGCATACCATCATTCACATAAATGTGATTATGACAGGTTTTGAACACAAACAGCAGATTATCATCAGAGGCATTACGCAGATTTTTCCGGCTGGGTCTGTTTACTTCATCCAAATTGCCATCCGCAGAAGGAATATCGTTGTATTCCATAAAGCAAATATTCCCAGCCTCATCTGTATATTTACGAAAGACAAACTTTTGAGTGCTATTTGTCCACATCCCCCATTCGCAGTTCGGGCACACAGACATATAGGACTGCAACTGTGCTATCCCATCCTTGGCATTTCTGGCATCAACGGTTTCCTTTTTGCACTCAATAATAATCTTAATTGTGCCCTGTGTTTGCTCAGGAGCATCTTTGTCCCAGATTACAATGTCTGCCCGAGGTTTTCTTGAGCCGACCTGAAGAGTGAACTCAATTTTAATCTGTGACGTGAGATATTTATGTTCGTTCACAAGACGTTTTTCTATTGTTTGACGAACGTACTCTTCGGGAGTGTCGTTTCTAAACTTGCTATCAATATAGTCGCAGATTTTCCCATCTGGAATGACGATCACTTTTGTATCAGCCATCATTGTTTCCTCCGTTCGTTTGGGACGGGTGGACATAGCGGATTATGTCTGTCAAATCACAGTGAAGCGCATGACAAATACGAGCTAAAACATCGAGGTCTGGTCTCTTAATATCGTTTTTGCAATATGCATTCAGCTGTGTCCGTTGTAAATTTGCTTCTTCGGCTAATTTGTTTTTGCTGATCTGCCTTTCTTGCAAGTATTCAGCTAAAACAATATCAAAATGTCCATAATCAAGAAGTTCACTCATTGTATATGCCCCCTTTTTTCAATTATAGCAGAAGCATTTGATATGTACAGCTGTAATTATATGCAGGGGCAACCAATGAAGAATATAAAAAGTGCAGCACCGGCAATAAAAAGTATGTCGCTAACACTTTCTAAATTAGTCCAAAGACGAATAATCCGTCGCATTTTTCAAATACTCCTCCCGTCACAATTGATGATAAGATCCGCATAGCCAAGCAGGTCATTGTAAATCAGTAATCTAGTTCTGACCGCTGGCACATATTCTTGGCAGCTTCATCCTCCACAGTGGTGCAGTCGATAGAGATTATGCTGTCATCAGCATACTTCAACTCTACGCAGACAGTATACATATTGAACTCACAAGAAGGTAATTGCGTCATATTGGAACCCCCTCTTAAATCATTCCAGAGATTTTTTAACTGTATGCGCTAAGGGCTACCAATTGATGATGTTAAGTTGAGATTAGTTCCTTATCATGTACCTTTCCAAACTTTCTGCATAGTTTTATCTATAAGTGTGTTAAAGCTGTTTTATTGTCCGTTTTCTGCTCAAATGGTTCATTTTCTGCAAAGGATATTGATAATCTTTGCAGTATTGTTTATATTGTCACCATTGATAGAAATATTACTGGCAGATACACATATGAATAAGGGTATGCACTGATTTATGCAGTTAAATCAATCTTTTGTCATTTCAATCCACACTATTTTAGTTGATTTTCTTTATTCTGTAAGGGAAAGTGTTATACCATAACCAATGTAGTACAATGAATACGAAAGGAGCAGGATATGGAAACATATATTAAAGACTTAAAACTTTCTGAGGGAGTCAAAGCAGCTTTGTCATGGACTTTACAAATCACCAAAGTTTCAGAACTTGAAGGACTCAATTATCTGACATTTGCAAATAAATGTCCCAAAGGTTGTAATGCAACTGCCATTGCTAATGAACTGAACGCATTAGGATACCTGTACCCACCGGAAAATGAAATATCAGTTAATGATATCCCCATGTCAAAACGGCTGCAAAATGTCCTTGTATACAATAACATACTATACCTCTCACAGTTATCAATACATCCCAGAGAGGAAATATTGAAGTTCCGCAATTTGGGCGAAGGCACAATGCCGGAACTTGACAGCATATGCCAGAAGTATGGCATTCAGATACGTTCTCTTGCTTCTATCAGGGAAGCATTTGACAGTTGCCATTTTCCTACGATGCTACATAACCTATTCTTTCAGGGCAAAATATTCTGTATGAACGACTTTAAACACAAGACAGCCCATGATTTATATGTCATTTGCCAGTGTGATTATGCCCTGACTATGAAAACATACTACACACTAAAGAAAAATGGAGTTATGTTTAAAGATTGGGAGGACAAATATCTATTTGAGGTTCTTCCGAAGAAAAAAACTTCCTTGATATGGCAGGAATACGAAATTTCTACAGTGTCGCAATTTTCTGATTATAACGAGGAACAACTGAAAGAAATGACGTCTTTATCTCCTAAACTTCTGGACGCCATAGGACATTGCTGACGGATACCCAGCAAAAAGGCAAGTAAGCTGATGAATTGCTCTACTTGCCTTTTTATTTTTCACCATCTGGTAACAATCCAATAAAAAATTCCGAAAAATCTACGCCATAAATTTGCTTCAAGGCGAGAAAGTCGCTAATCCGTATATTCCGAGTGCCAGTTTCGATTTTGG
>CANDGI010000053.1 GCA_947384285.1 uncultured Lachnospiraceae bacterium | reverse complement strand
ATAACTATAGGCTTTGTGTCCGTTCTATTACTTTTCAACTGTCAAAGATGGGATTTTACCTCATTGCAAATTATTATCCACATGATTTTGGATTTTTTTATCGGATATCATAAACACTTCTCAACCGAATCTTTTTTGCATCCCCTGATATCAATTTCACGCGTTTCTCGCCCCCATTGATATCAAAATAATTGTCCGAAAGAATCAAATCCTCCCTTTCATTTTGTATTTCTACGCTTCTTGCATAGGCATCTGCGGATACGACAATCTCATCCCCCTCCATACGATAGCAGAGCTTTGGGTCTTCATACCTGAAATATTTTGGATAAGAAAAGATAACCGTACCTTCGGATATTACTTTTCCATGTTGTTTCAGCTCATAGCTGACATATTCTGAAAAAATATCAATATCCGGCAGCATTTCTTTTTCCAGCCATAGGCTGGAAAGGGCTGGAACTTTCAATTCCCTGGTTCCGCCGTCCTTAATAATCTTGGCCTTGGCATCCCGCACTGCCCATGATACATGCACACACTGCTCTTTTCTGGTTTCATTTGCCACATTCAGCCGAATGGACTTTTCAAATACGAAATGCTCCCGGTTCATATCGGCCTCCTGGGTCATCATCCCTTCCTCCTGGCAGGAAACCATAAGAGGTGCAAAAAACCGTTTTTCTGCATAGTGCAGCGCCTTCCACCTTCCGCAGTAGTCAATGGAGGACCAGGAAACCACAGGCCAGCAGTCGTTAAGCTGCCAGACAATTGCACCCATGCAGCGGCCTCTGTTCCTTCTGAAATGCTCCACCCCATACCGGATGGCATCTGCCTGCAACAGCTGGGATGCATATATCAATGTTTCAAAATCCGTGGGATAGAGGTAGGTCTGCTGCAGGTAATTCATAATCTTCCCATTGGCACCGTACTGTCTCTGGTGCTTTTCCATCACATAAGAAAAAGCATTCATATCTTTCGGGTCGTCCGTGAAGGTTTCAATGGTTTTCTTGCTGGGAAAAGACTGAAATCCAAATTCGGAAGCATAGCGGAAGAAGTATTTCCGGTATTCAGAAAAGGGACGGTTCCCGTGCCACACCTTCCAGTAATGCACATCCCCCCGGTCTGGGCTGTTGGGCTCATCAAAGGCTCCCCCTGAGGAAGGGCTTGCAGGCCAATAAAAAGCCTCTGGGTCATACTTCTCTAGCACCTCTGGAAGCAGCTGTTCATACATGATAATATAATCCCGGACTTCCGTTTTCTTTGTGACCCAATGGCAGCCTTCCTCCACAAACATCTCCATCTCGTTATTACCGCACCAAAGACCCAAGGATGCATGATGCCGGAGGCGTTTGATGTTGTCAATAAATTCCTGGCGGATATTCTCTTTAAATTCCGGCGTCAATTCATATACGGCGCAGGCAAACATGAAATCCTGCCACACCAGAATCCCAAGCTCATCACAGATATCATAGAACCAGTCCTCTGGATAGCAGCCGCCTCCCCACACCCGGATGGCATTATAATTTGCCGCCACACATTGGTTCAGGAGTTTTCTTGTAGTCTCTGGGGTTACCCTTCCCAGCAGATGGTCTTCTGGAATGTAATCTGCTCCCATGGCAAAGATTGCAATTCCATTCACCTCATGGGCAAAGCATTCTCCCCATTCATCCTTGTGTACCTTCATCCTCATAGTCCGAAGGCCAATCCTCTTTTCCCATACATCCACAACCCTTCCATCTGCATACAGCTCTACCCTTACCTTGTAGAGGGGCTGTCCGCCGTACCCATGGGGCCACCAAAGCATAGGGTTTTCGATTGGGATTTCCTTTGGGGAACCCTCATATCTTCGGGCTGTCCCATCTGGCGCTGTAATTTCTACATGGTAAAGGATATCTTCTGGCACATTTTCAGAGGATACAGATTCCTCCTCCACCTGAAGGTGAAGGAGAACCTTTTCCTTAAAATGCTCCTGGCGGATGTAAACGCTATCAAGCCTTGCGCCTTTTATTCCAACCAGGGACACACTGCGGAAAATCCCTGCATCCGGCAAATGGGCGCCCCAATCCCAGCCGAACATGCAGTGGGCTTTGCGTATATGGACAAAACCATCCATCGCATCCTCGGAGCCAAGGGTTCTGCATCTGCCAAACTCTTCTTTTATATATGCTAAAGGGGAGTGCAATAGAACCTTTAATTCATTTCCCTTCTCTTTTACCAGATGGGTCACATCATATTCCCAGATACGGTGCATGTTAAAAGCTTTTCCAACCTGCGTTTGATTCAGATAAATATCGGCTATCGTATCTAACCCGTTAAAACGAAGCAGAATCTTATCCTGCAATAACAGATTTTCCGCTGAATCAAAACATGTTTTGTACTCATAATCCTTTTCCATCAAAGGAAGCGCCCGGATTTCATTGTCTTTCCAGAAGGGGTCTTCCATCCTCCCATTGCGCAGCAAATCCGTATAAACCGTCCCCGGCACCACAGCCGGCTGGTAATCTTCCCCCACACACCGCATCTGCCAATTGTTATGCAGCATTTGCTGTATCATTTGTTTACCTCTGCTTTCGGATACTCGTTGCACAGCAGGCGGTAAGGCTCTTCATCCTCCTCAATCTCTGGGAAACGGCCGATAGGCTCATAAAAACGGTTATCATGCTCATCATCATTGCACATGGACACTTCTCCAAGAAGAACGTCCCCGCTTCCCTCTTCCACATGGAAATCATGGTACATATACGGATAAATCGTAATGCTTTCCCCAGGCATTAATTTTACTTTTGTTCCTGCGGGCACTTGAAATTCCCGTCCGTCGCAGTTTACGGTAACATCAGTGTCATCAAATTCCCCTTCATCCGTGGAATTATAAACGGTAATCAGCACGTTTCCGCCGCCTCTATTGATAATGTCTTCCATTTTATTCCAATGGAAATGCATAGGCGCCATCTGCCCCTCTTTTACAAGAAGAAGCTTTTCCGCATAAGTCTTTGTGTACTTATCCATTTTCAGGTTCCCGTTGCGGATGGTAATCAAAGAGAACCCTACCTCATCAAATTTTCCAAGTCCATAATCGGTAATATCCCATCCCAGCATATTATCCCGGATTTCGTTATATTCTGCTCCCCTGCTCTCCCAATCCTTTGCCGTCCATTTGCAAAAAGGGGGCAGCTCAAATCCATGAGCCTGAATCATCTCTTCCATATGCCGAATCTCAGCATTAATTTTTGAACGCTTCATATCGCTTCTCTCCTTTCATTGATGCATCCTGCAAGGACTTCTGATTCTTTTTTTACTTCCTTAAGGTCTTCACCCGCAAGGAAAGACAATACAATTTTTTTCTTTTCTACTGCAAATGGCTCCATCTGATGCAGGGTGCCCTCTTTCATGTGGTACGGCCTGCCGTAAACGCTGGAGTTTGCAGGCTCCAGCCCCACCACATAATCCCCGGATGCAATGGATTTCCACTGCATAAAATAGGGTAGTTCATAAACATTATATTCTATTTTTATGCCAATTCCAAGGCTTTGGTTTAGAATAGCTGCAAATGTGTTTCCTTCCTGGTCTGCCGCCATCTCATGCAGGAAAACGTATTCCGGCTCCTTATCCTTGGGAGGTTCCATATGGTTCCAATGGGCAGCATTTGACGCTGCGGCTTCATCCCTTGGAATCACTTTCCTTGTAGGGATAATTATTTCAGAGTCTTCGCACAAAAGCGGATAGCCCACATTCATATGATATAAAAGCATCATCGGTTCCCTGGAAAATCCCTCATTGGCAATTTCATCCTCGATACAGATACGGTTTTTTCCGTACTCTGTGGTAATCTTCCTTCGCAGCGCGAGATTTTCTCCAAACAGCTCTGCCTCCCGCATCTGGCCGGACAATGTTATTTTGTAGTTTTCCCCCTCCCAGCAGGCATCTGCGCTTACATGCTCTGCCGGGGTGGTGCGCACCCTGCCATGCATGGGATAATCTTTTCCTCCCATGCTGCAGGGTGCGCAGATATTTTCAAGGCCGCAGGTAAACAGCATCCCGCCCATGATACTGCGCTGGGCTTCGCCCCCATTGGTATCAAAATGGTTCCGCCCCATAAGGCCGGGCTTTGACAGGAAATTTATATTATGGCCATAAAAAGATACCTCTGCAATATCCAGGCATTTGTCTGCCATCACGGTAAACCGGAGGACGCCGTTTTTTACCTCATAGGCCTTCATTCCCCTGGCTCTTCCCTCCTCATAGGTTACCGGGCGCACGTACATGAGCTGCTGCATGCTTCCAACTGACCGAAGCAGTCTCTTTTTCCCACTCATTTCTCTGCCTTCCACTCATCAATCTGCTTTTGCATCTCTTCAATTACCTTGTCAATGCCTGTGGCCTTTAACTTCTCCTGAAGCTTTGGCAGGTATTCATCTGGGTCTACACTTCCGGTATACAGCGATTTCCCAAACTCATCCATAACGTTTCCGAATCCTGCCACCTCTGTGCTGACCGGCTCAAGATTAAAGTCAAATCCAAAGGATGGCGCTGCTACTGATGAATCATTGAATTCTTTGAATGTTGCCCACTTATCCACCGGTTCGTTTTCCAGCACATAAGTATTGAACAATCCGCCCTGTACCCAGTAGGAAACAGAATAATTTTTTCTGGTTTCTTCATTCAGTTTAATCTTATTTTCATATACGTATGGTTTTCCTTCGGCTGCTGCGGCTTCCTCTGCGGGAACCTCAACCTTATCCCAGTGTTCCCCTTCAATGCCGTAATTCAAAAGATTTCTAAGATACTCATCTGTGTTGATAAGGTTCAAAAACTCAATTGCCTTTTCCGGGTGCTTGGTCTGGGCGTTAATGGCTGTAAGGGCGCCACGGGCAGAAATATTTGTCACATAGGTATCCATAATAGGAGTTGCAACCACGTCGTATCCAAGATCCTTGCCCCATACCAGCTCGGCGTAAGGCTGGCCGTCACCCTTTGTCACAAAACGCTTTACAGATTTGTCATCGGAAGCGGTGGCAGCGTCTTTGTTGATATAGCCTTCCAGGTAATATTTTCTCATGGTTGCCAGGGTAGATTTCATCTTCTCTGTCTCAAATACATTTTTCACGGTCAGCGTTTCATCCCCATATTCAATTCCAACCGGATCCTGAATTAAATCCATATAAATCGGCGCGGAAAAGCTGCTTGTAAGATACATCGGAACTACGTTGGGCTCATTTTCCTTAATCACCTTAAGCCATGGCTCCAAATCCTCCAGGCTGTGGATTTCATCTACCGGAACATTGTATTTATCCACATATTCTTTTGTAAATACCCACATAGGCATACTTCCGATTTCCTTTTCGCTGGGGACGCCGTATGTCTTGCCCTGGACCTTTGCTGCTTCCCAGAACCGTTCATCAATATTTTGATACATTTCCGTATCCTTGATATAATCATCAATCTGAAGGAATGCGCCCTTGTTGGCATTCTGGAGATAATTATTTGCCCAGGAGCAGGTGAAGCACAAATCCCAGTCATCCCCGGTATTGATTACCACCTGCATCTTCTGGTCGTAATCTCCCCAGCCCGCCGTGTTGATTTTTAATTTCACGCCGATTTTATCCGCCATATATTCATTGGCCTTTTCGAGAACCCTGTCCTGATCCTTTTGGGCATCCCCAATCTGCCACCAGGTAAGCTCCACAATCTCTTTTCCATCCGCATTTGTCTCTGCCTTTTTTCCGCCGCATCCTGCCAAAAGTCCGGTGGCAAGAACCGCTGCAAGGCCTGCTGCCGTCAATTTTTTCAACATTCTAAATTTCATATTAACATCCTCCCTGTTCATCTTACTCTTTTACTGCGCCTACCGTCAATCCATTTACAAAATACCGCTGGAAGAAGGGGTAGGCAAAAATAATCGGCAATGTGGAAATTACTACAATCGCCATTTTGATTGTTTCTTTCGGCATATTTGCAGCCGCTGCGATTCCGTCAACTCCCATGGTGGCTTTGTTATTTGCAAGCCAGTCAATGGAGCTTTCAATCTGAATCAACAGATATTGAAGAGGAATCAAATCCTTGTTATCCATATACATCATGGCATTAAACCAGTCGTTCCAGTAGCCCAGGGTTAGGAACAGGCCGATGGTGGCAAGCCCCGGAAGCGCCATAGGAATAACGATCTGGAAGAAAAGCCTCCATTCAGATGCGCCTTCGATTTTCGCTGATTCTATGACCGCATCAGGAATGCTGGTTTTAAAAAATGTACGGAGCACGATAATGTTAAAGGAATTCAGGCAAAGGGGTAAAATCAAGGCCCAAAGGGAATCCTTAAGCATCAGCACCTTCGTTACAATCAGGTAATTTGCAATCATACCGCCGCTAAAGAGCATTGGAATTGTAATGACAGTTGTGAAAAATTTCCGGTATGCATAAGTTTTTCTGGACAATGCATATGCATATGTGCCTGTCAAAAGCAGCCCGATCATAGTTCCCACAATTGTAATAAAAATCGTCACGCCATAGCTTTTGAGAATGTTTTCCCCGGCGCTGATAATGTATTCATAAGCATAGAAGCTTAACTTTTCCGGGATAAACCGATACCCGTTCATTGCCAGTGAATTCTCATCTGTAAATGAAATAATAATAACAAAGATAAATGGTATGACGCAAATCAGCGACAGCACTGCCAATATTATGTTAAATAGAATATTTGCGGGCGTCTTAATCTGGTTATACTTGCACTCTTGTGCTTCCAGCTTTTTGATTCTTTTTTCCATTTTTCTTTTCGCCATCATTTTATCAAACACGTTCTTTCCCCCTTTCTAGAATAATGCATTCTCGTTATCAACCTTTGATACAATCTTGTTTGCAATCATAATCAGGACAAATCCTACTGTCGACTGGAACAACGCCGCTGCAGAACTCATGCCTATCTCTCCGCTTGTCTTGAGCGCCCTGAAAATATATGTATCAAGTACGTTTGTTACCGGGTACAATGGGCCGGAGTTCTTCGGCAATTGATAGAACAGCCCGAAGTCCGCTTTAAAAATTCCTCCCACTGACATAATCAAGAGAATTGTAATGACCGGTTTTAGAAGCGGCAGCGTAATATACTTAATCTGCTGCCATTTGGTTGCACCGTCCAAAACCGCCGCCTCGTAATAGCTCTTGTCGATACCGCAGATGGATGCAAGATACACCACCGTATTGTATCCCATGCCCTTCCACTGGCTCATAAAAATAATGATAAAGGGCCAGAACTTAGTTTCTGTATACCAGGAGACAGGCTCCCCGCCAAACCTCTGGATAATTGCATTAAAATAACCCTTTTCTGGATTTAAAAATGCAAATACACAGTAGCTGACTACTACCCAGGATAAGAAATAGGGTAAAAACATGGAGCTTTGGTAAATCTTCATCATTCCTTTGTTTTTGATTTCATTTAACAATAACGCCAGCACCACAGGAACCGCCACCCCAAGAATGATAAATGTAAAATTGTAAAGAACGGTATTTCTTACAATAATCCATGCATCACCGCTGCTGAACAAAAACTTAAAATTGTCAAACCAGACTGTTTCGCTTGTAAATAAGTTGTAGAAAAACCCATCTCCCGACAACCTGAATTTTTTAAATGCTACCAGGATACCAAACAATGGCAGATATGCAAAAAACAAAAACCAGATTGCGCCAGGCATGCTTAATACAAGCAGCTCCTTATTTGCCTTAAGCCGTTTCAGGAAATTTCCTTTCGGCTTTTCTGTTTTCTTTGCGTTTACTCTCACCTTTCATCCTCCTTCTTTTCCTGCACATTCACTTAGCGGTTCGTCAATGTGCAGTGTTTTTTTGTTCCAAAACCACTATATCATTGTGCACTTTTTAATAATAGTTGAAAACTTTTAGGTTTGTTGCACAAATTCTAGAATCATTCCATAAATTTTTTATACAAAAAAATCGTGAAATAATTTGTCCATTATTTCACGATTTTGTCCACTTTAATATTTCTTCATATCACGTAAGGATGCAGGTGAAACCCCATAGCATTGTTTAAATTTCCGGTAAAAATAGCTGGTGTCTGGATAACCTACCTGCTTTGCGATATCGTTTATCTTCATATTTGTATTTAAAATCAACTCTTTGGCAATTCCGTTTTTTATATTGCTTAAATACTGGGTAAAGGAGCACCCCACCTCCTTTTGGAAAATCTGCCCCAGATAGGAAGCGTTCATGTGATATTTATAGGCCAGGGTTTTCAAATTCATATCTTCTTTATAATTTTCCTGTACCTCCGCCATAATCTGGCGTACCACCGGCGTATACTGGCAGTCCTCCTCGTGGATGCACTCCATAATCTCTATGATTTCTGATACAAAGGCCGCTTTGATTCCCAGAATATCGTCTGCGTTAAAAATTGTCTCAATCAATTCCGTAACGTCATGAAACCGGTCGGATGCAAGTTTATACTCTTTTTTCATATCCTCAAGGAGCATGGCTATCTTTAATGCCATCTGGTATAAGGAGCCAGCAGAAGCATCCTTTTTTACATTGTTGATAAACAAATCCTCAATGTAATCCATAACCGCTTCTTTTTCTTTTTTCAAGATAAATTTCCGAAGCTTAGCTTCATCCATATGGATTGCTTCTGATTTCCGGTCGCCAATCTGGGTTTGGCCGATACAGCTGCCATACCCTTCAATAATCAGATATTTTTGGAGTTTTTTTGCGGCTTTGTATGCCTGGGGAAGCTGCCAGAAATTTTCAAAGGAGGAGCCCACGCCAATAAAGGTCATAATGTCAAAGCAGCTTTCTATCTGATTCTGCAGATCGGAAAAATATTCCAGCGCGCCAGCTTCATCCACACCACTGCCAAACAATACCATAAGCAGGCTGTCCGGGGGAAGATGGACAATCCTTAGATCCTTTCGTTTTTTCAGCTCCATAATCACATCTGCAATTTTTTTCTCCTTTGGCCCATCGGCATTCCATCTCATCACGGCTGCATAATACGTCCCCGGCTCTTCCCCAAGGCCTAGCAGCTTTCTATATTTGCCGTATTCCTCCTTTTTAAGCTTTCCGTTCAGGAAATGCATCCACTGTGTCTTCTCATCAATATACTGGATTTTCTTTTTATCAATCTCCTCCAGCTTCTGCACCGTTTCCCGAAGCTGCCGTTCCATCTCCTCTTCGTTAATGGGCTTTAAGATATAATTGTCAACGCCAAGCCGTATGGCCTCCCTGGCATAATTAAATTCATCATATCCAGTCAGAATGATAAAACGCACCTGCTCTTCCCGTTTACGGATTTCCTGGAGGAGGGTTAAACCATCCATCTCCGGCATACTGATGTCTGTCACCACAATATGCACCGGCTCCTGCTCCCACATATCCAGCGCCTCCACTCCATCATGAGCCATATGTACAACCTCAAGGCCCAGAGATTCCCAATCTAAAATATTTCGGATCCCCTGTAGAATTAGTTCTTCATCTTCCACGATCATTACCTTCTTCATCCTGTAAGCCTGCCTCCTCTTCCCTTTCTTTTTCTGGTTCCTCTGGACAAAAGCTTAAAATTACCCGAAGCCCTCCGCCTGCCCTTTCCTCCAGATAGATTCCATATTTTTTGCCATAAACCGCCTTAAGCCTCCGGTTTACATTGGAAATTCCTATGGAAGACTTCTCTTTCATGGTATCATGGGACAGCTCCCGGTTCTTTGCCCTGATTTCTTCCTCTCCCATTCCTTTTCCATTGTCTTCCACGATAATCCTAAAATCTTCTTCTTTTTCCACAATAATTTTTATAAAATTGTCCTGCTCCTTCATGCGTATGCCGTGTATAAAATAATTTTCGATAATAGGCTGCAGCACAAATTTTATCACTGGTACCTGCAGATATTCCTCCGGGCATTCCAGGAAAAACCGGAATTGGTTCTGGTAACGGAATTCAAAAAGCTCCATATATTTCTTGGTGTAATGCAATTCCTGCGCCATTGTAATCACATCTGCTTCCTTAAGCTGCGCCCGGAAGGTAACCGCCATGCTGTAAAGCATCTTTCCCACTTCCCGGTCCCCGTTGCAGATGGCTTTCATGCGGATTGCCTCTAAGGTATTATACAGAAAATGGGGATTTATCTGGCTTTGCAGGGCAGCCATCTCTGCATCCTTTTGCTCAATTTCTGCAAGGTAGCGCTTTTTAATATGCTCATCCAGCTTTATGCACATTTCATTGAAGCAGCCGGAAATAACATCAAGCTCGTCCCCGTTTTCATCTGCCGGAATCCGCACCTTTAGGTTTCCATCCATAACCTGTCCCATCCCGTCCAAAATCCGGTTCAGCCTTTTTGCAAGCTTCTGGAGATGAAATCTCACAAATACCTCCCCTAACACGAACACAGCGGCCCCCATCATAAAAATCATAATAATGATTGAGATAGGAATATCCGCCGCCCGCCGTTTTTCCAAGTAACTAACCCCATGGTACTGGCCCATTTGTACCCACTCCACATAAGCTTCCAAAACATTTTCCAGCCTTCCTTTATTCTCCGCATTTACAATATCAGAAATATCATGCCTGCCTGCTGAGTCAAATACCAAGGTTCCTGCATCGTTGTATACCACCAGTTCTGCATGGGAATAATACTGCTGGATAATCTCAAACCTTCTGCTTTTAAATCCAAGAACCATGCATCCCTTAACCTGCATGGTTACAGGATCGCGGATTTCCTTCAAATAGCAAAAGCTTTCCTCCTCTGTCAAATCACCTTTTTCCAATTTCTTTTTAAAATCTTCATCTGCCCCTCTCCGGTAACGTTTTCCTCCGCTTGTATATTCTGTCACCTCGTCCCTTTCATAGCTGTAAAGCACAATATAATTCAAGCTGCTGTAGGCCTGGTACGCGTTCAGGAAGAATTTTTCAATCCCTTCATACTCACTGTTTTTGCTTTCAATGTAGGTGTTTAAACGGTATCTTAGATAGTCAGATGGCTCATCTGTCATATAATGCAATACATCGTTCAGCTCCATCTTGGATTTATACAAATTCTCATGGATATATTCTGCAATATCAGAGGTATCCTCAAGATAAGAGGCTGCCGACTCATTCATCATCTCGGTATAATCCAAATTTTGTTCCAGAAAACGATTTTTTGTGCTGGTAAAAAAATAAGCAACCAGAATTGATATGGCACAGACTAAAATGGCTGTATCGATAAAAAGCAATTTATTGTATAGCTGTTTGGAACTTTTCCTGCTCATAGCATATTTCCTCCAGAATGATTTCATCCACAATACAGCACAAAAAGGAAATGCAGCTATTATCTTGCATTTCCTTACATCCTGTATTTATTTATTTTCTATTTTCTGCATCACGTTCTGGTTCATGAACATAATGAGAAATCCATAAACGCTTCCCATAAATAAAACTGTGGTTCCCGCTGACAGCTCAAATGCCACAAGGACAATGGCAAGCGCTGCAATATTTCCCAGGGCAGCCACTGGTTTTGCAAACAAAAGAGCGGTTCCGGTTCTTACAATCTGCATATTTTTCATCTCATAACGGCTGGCTAGCATATAAAGGTTAGGGGTCACAAGAACCGCCGCCGCAAATAGGACAATAAACACAAGGACAAGGGGGAAAATTTTCACCTGTATCGAAAAAAATTCTATATTGGTCCAGCAGATGAAAACCACAAACATCTGCCCCATGCCAAGGCTTATCTTCTGCAAGAAATCAGAACCATATCCCCTTCTGTAATCCTTAAAAGCCGTTCTTTCTGTTCCATGAATCAAACGGTTCATGGCATACATCACCGCGGACAGGGCTGGCGCCATGGGAACCAGGCACAGAAGAAACAAAGGAAGGCATTCCCGTATTTGGCTGGCGCCTACAAACAGCAGAAACAACAAAATTGGAATATTTGAAATAACAAACAACAGATTTACAAGGAAAAAATAACATACCCTTTCACAAAAACCTAATACTTTCTCAATATGAAATAATTCTTCCATTCCGGGAACCCCTTCCTGAAACGGCCTAAACTGCGCCGCTTCGATTCATTTTTTACTTTCTACGGTGATAAGGATGCTACACTTCAAGCAATATGGTTTTTATCTCATATGCATGAAGCTTCATGGATATCTCACCCTGGGAAAACTCAGCCAGCGGACGTTCTCTCAAATCACATTCCGCCCAGCCCTTCCAGGCAAATCCCAGCTTCAAGGCCACGTCTTGCTTTGACCCTGTAAATTCATGGAAACGGATTACAATATATGCTCCATCTTCGGATTTTTTCACTGCATCCACTTCCACCTGCCCCTGAGGGAAGGATAAGAAGCTGTCATAGGAAAGGATGCTCTTCCCTTCCAGAACCTTCATGGGCTCATTGAGTGCAAACGCTTCCTGCACCACCTGCCCCTCCACAAAGTCTCCCTTATGGGGAAGCAGAGAATAAGTAAAGTCATGTGCTCCCTGATCCTGGAGATGGTCGGGGTTTGTTCCCGCCCGCAGCAGGGAAATCCTCATTACATTATCTTTTATGTCATGGCCGTATTTGCAGTCATTTAAAATACTTACGCCGTAATCCCGTTCTGACAAATCCGCCCACCGATGAGCCACCGTCTCAAATTTTGCCATATCCCAGCTTGTATTCCAATGGTTGGGCCGCCTTACATTTCCATACTGTACATCATAAGTTCCATAGGTGGAGCGGATGTCCACTGGAAATGCTGCTTTCAGAAGCTGGTGCTGTTCGTGGAAGTCCACGTTTGTCTTGAAATCTATCCTCCGGCTGCTGCTGTAGAGAATCATATCCTGCCTGATTTGGGAGTTCATATACTTCCACTCCATATGGATACTCATGCTGAGAGGCCCCATCTCCGTAATTTCAAACACGGAAAGTTCCGTAATCTCACGCATTTTTTCCTGGTAAAAGATATCAATGTCCCATGCATCATTGTCAAGGGGCTTATCTTCAAATACCTGGAGTACGTTTCCCCGTTGTCCCTTGGGCAGTACATGGCAGTTACAGGTTTTATCAAACAGCTTTGTTATCTGCCCATACTGGTTCAAAGAAATCTGGTAAAAAGGCGTCTCAACCTCTCTTCCATTGACTGCAAATACTGCTGTGGGGATATCCTGGCCTGTCTCTTCAAACACAATGGTTTTTGTTCCCATTGCAGGAACATCCTTTACTTCCACGTAGGTAACCCTATGCCCCTTTTGTGAAACCAGTTCCTTTCCCTGACTATCCTTGTAGATGCCTTTCCTATGGTTTGGCACAGTGACAATCTGATTCATCACCCACCCAGAAGCATTCCATACCGTATAGGTATTTTCCTCTTTTTCCAGCACATGCTCATATGCCTGCCTCTCCACCTTCTGGGCGATTTCTTGGATATATGCATAATCCTCTCTGGAATCCTCATAAACCTCATGGATAGAAGAACCAGGAATGATATCGTGGAACTGGTCTGTCAAAATGTGTTTCCAGCCCTTTGTCAATGTTTCCTGCTGGGCTTTTTCAATGCTTCCTGCCCACAGAGCATCCATCACGGTAAGCCATTCTGCTCTCCGGTAAAGCAACTCCATTTTGCGGTTCATACGCTTGTTATAACCCTGGCTCGTATAAGTACCCCGATGATACTCCAGATACAATTCTCCATCCCAGGTATGGACATACTGATTGGTATTTTCCACTGTCTCATGAAGCTTGCGGAAATATTCTCCTGCTGTAGACATCTTTACGTTAGGAAGTCCTGGAATCTTATCCATTCTTCTGCGATATTCCAGCATATCACGATTGACGCCGCCGCCCCCATCACCAAAACCAAATGATATCAGTAAATCTTTATTCATCTGTTTTTCACTGTAGGAATCCCAAACACCTTTTACTGTTTTTGGAAATAATTTTCCGTTGTAAGTATAAAACCAGGAATCTTTTTCATTCCAAGGCTCTGGTGTTGTAATAAAATGGGTCAAAATTTCACTGCCGTCAATTCCCTTCCACATAAATGTATCGTGAGGCATACGGTTATACTGATTCCAACTGATTTTTGTAGTCATAAAGGTATCAATTCCAGCTTTTTTCAAAATCTGTGGAAGCGCCCAGGAATAGCCAAATACATCTGGCAGCCATAGATATTCTACCTCTTTGCCAAACTCATCTTTGATAAATTTGCTTCCAATCAAAATCTGCCTTGTGAGAGATTCTCCGCTTGTAAGATTACAATCAGCTTCTACCCACATACCGCCATCTGCTTCCCAGCGGCCTTCTGCTGCTTTATTCTTAATCTTCTCATAAATATCAGGAAATTCTTCCTTCATATATTCATATAACTGTGGTTGTGTCTGAAGGAAAATGTATTCTGGATACAGTTCCATCAACCGGAATACAGTGGAAAAAGAACGAGAACATTTTTCTCTTGTATGCTTTAACCTCCAAAGCCATGCCACATCAATATGGGTATGTCCTACACAGTACACATTAATCATAGAATTCTTATCCATGGAATCAATGCTTTTATTCAATTCATCATCTGCCTGATGTACAGATTCATAAAATCCTTCGCTGCCTGGATACGACCAGTCAATACAATGACATGCATGGTCCAATGCTTTGCGGAGTTCATGCTGCACGGGATTAAGGTCATCCAATTCCTCTATGGTCTGCCATACCATTGACGCCATATAGTAAAAATCATCTGTTTTTTCATCCAGCCATGCTAGATCAGCTCTTGCAATGCGGTGCTCCTGTTCCTTGGGCACTCCGCCGCCTTCTAAGCCAGACCACAGACGGAATGTGACATCTACCTTGGTCCCACAAAGGGCCTGATCAAAAAATAACTCTTTATGGTTGACGTCTACTCCCTGATACATTTCTCCATTTATATAGGCCATAGATTCGAAACCAGAATTATTTCCTCCGCCAGTATTTCCAAAATCAAAAATACCAACAATTTTTCTTCCTTTCCATTCAGAAGGAATCTGGATATTTTTATGTAACCACAAAAATCTGTCACGGCCTTTCCAGGTCTCTCCTGTCTCTATCATCTCACATCCATGGAAATTCGGAATTTGTGGATTCACTACCCCCTGGTTATCTTCTACTGCGTCAAAACTATGAAATTCAATGATATCTCTGTACCTGTATTTTTCTATTTCGCTAATACGTCTTTCTAATTTTCTGTCTGTCAAAAACATAATGCCCTCCTGAATTCCTTGCCCTCCCTGGATATGGGGATTTATTCATTTTACATGATCATTGTATTATGCTTCCTAGCATATTTCAATTCAAAGAATTCTAGTTTTTATGAACATTCTTCATGTGCTTACCGTTCAATAAAATATCCACAATAGTCCAACACCAATTCGCTGAACATGGCATTTGCCCAGGAGAACCATTCTCTTGTATATTTCGTATCGTCATCTACATGAAATCCCTCATGCATCAATCCTGTTCCCCCATCTGTAGCTGCAAGTATATGAAGAGTTTCTAATTTTCTTTCTTTTGAAGTTACCGTCAAACCCTCCATAGCCAAAGCGATATGCCAAATATACTTTGTGGGCGTATGAGGACTTCCAATTCCTGCAGCCTTACTGCCTTCATAATAATATGGATTTCCTTCACTTAAAATAAATCTTCTTGTATGTTCTGCTACCTCTTTATTCTTTCCCTGATATCCAAGATATGTCATGGAGAGCAAACTTGGCACATTTGCATCATCCATCAAATGATACTGACCATACCCATCTGTTTCATATGCATATACATCTCCAAATTCCTCTGTTTTTGTAATCCCATAGGATTCTATACCTTCGTAAATTTGCTTTCTTAATGTCGTTGCATCATTCTTAAGTTTAAAATCATGAAGAATATCCCCTGCAATCTCCTCCAAATATCTAAGTACCACAACTGCAAACATATTTGAGGGTACAAGATATCCATAGGTGCAAGCGTCATCACTGGGCCGAAATCCTGACCAGGTCATTCCAATTCCTGATTTTACCAGAGCTCCTTTTCCATTCCTGGAAAGGGTATCTGTGAAATATGTATTTTTTCTTACAAAATGATAAGGGGATTTCTCTTCGTGATATTGTTCTGTAGAAAATACCTCTATGATTTTTTTTGCACCTTCATGAAATGCCTCGTCAAACTGCTCGGTATGTCCAGTATTTTTCCAGATTAAATATGCAAACTGAAGGGGATAACAAAGGGAATCTACCTCATATTTTCGCTCCCATACCCATCCATTCCTTTCGGTATCGTCCTCTTCCCAGCAATTTCCATTGTCTTCTTCATTAAACGCATTGGCATAGGGATCTATCTGAAGATACATAAACTGGCGCTTTGACAAGCCTATCAAGAGATCTGCAATTTCAGGCTCATCCTTGGCAGCCATCAGATATGGCCGTAGCTGTGCCGATGAATCCCGAAGCCACATTGCAGGAATATCCCCTGTTACTGCATATGTTGTTCCGTCTTGCATTTTTTTTAATGTGGTATCTAATGTATTTGTATAACATTTTTGAAACATTTCAAAAAGCTTTGGTTCATCTTTTAATTTTTCTTTCACGGTCTTTAGTATTTGTTCAATGGAACGATATTGTTGTTTCTGTATCATCACTTGTCCTCCACATATTTTTTTGGATTGTAACATTGTTGATATCAGAAATACAATAGATTTTTGATGAAAACAAGAATATGTTCCTTAAAACAAGAAAATTTAATAGATAATCAGATATGAGAAAAAAGAGCCGCCGCATTTTGCGACGACTCCTGAAAAATTCAGAAATGTCTAATCAAATACCTTTATTTCAAAGGAATCAATTTTTCTCTGCATTGATGTACTTCGCAGGTAACCTCTTTCTCTGAATGATTATAGGTCATTCCATTGACGTCGAATCCGTAACAGGTTCCTTCTGAATCTTTGTAAAACATAGTCACATGGCCTGGAACCGTTGGATTTGAGCTGTTGGATCCCATACCAAGCCACACGCCCTCACCGTTTTCTGTCATATCTTTAATTTTAGGAATTCCAAGATCTTCCATTGCTATTTCCATAAGAACTTGGGCTGCCCAACAATCGCAGATACCTCCTTGAAAAATCATAATATTATCTAATATTGAATCAGTTTTCATGATATAGGTATCATCCACAGACCAGTTTTCCCAAAAGGTTGCATTATACTCTTTTAAAGTAAGATCACGGCCCGGATAGTGATTTGTACTATTGATATAGTTATTCAGAGCGATCAATTTTTCAGAATTTGTCATTCCTGGTTTCCATAGAGCTTCTTCCACTTTATTGAGAACTGCACGATATAAATCTAAATCGTACTTGGAATAGGAAGAAGAATCGTTCTTATTGCGGGAGTTGCTTGTCAAATAAACATAATCTAATACTTTATCCCCCTGTTTTGCCACTACTTTTAAAGCTCTTGTGCTCATTCCAGTATCTATAACCAATCGTTTTCCGGCTGTGGCTCTGATCTTTTTTTGCCCTGGGCCCGCATTGGTAAATGGTTCCTGAATTGTGATAGGACTCCAATTAACCTGACCTTCCTTTGCATTCCATTCCCTCAAATCGGAAGCAGAGGACTCTTTTTTTAGGCTAGGAGCTTGATACTTAATTCCCATATCTGAGTACATCTTAGCATAAGCTTTCGGCGTTACATCTTCAACTTCAAAAGTCACATTATTATTAATCCAATATTCGCTGCCATTACAGAAAAAATCAACGTCGTAAGTATTCGTTCCATCCGTATTACGACTGTCGCATCCTTTCACTTTAAAAGTACTCTTATCTGAGTACGCTATTATTGTAAAACCACATACCGAAGCGCTTTTCTTTGATTCATTTACTTTTATCGTACAAGAAATTAGAATGTCTTCTGTGTGGAGCATGCATACTGCCGTAATGGTAGCAGTTCCTCCTCCCACTGCTTTGATGGTTCCTTTTTTCATTTCTTTTAGATCCGTAAATGAAGAGGAAACAGTAGCGACAGATGTATTACTAGACTCCCAAAATACCAACGCCTGATCGTCATATAGTGACGAAATGGAAACCGTAAGCGTAGTGGTATCTCCCTCATTCATGGTTAATGAAGTCTTGCTCAGAGAAACTTTTTCGTTATTATTGTTATTATCATTATTATTATTATTATTGTTATTATTATTTCCGCTACTGGAACTTCCGGTTACCTTGAAATAATAGTTTGCTTTCTTTCTATTTTTAAATGTTACTGTGATTCTTGCTGCCCCAGCTTTTTTTGCAGTAACTTTAAACCTTTTTGAAGAAGTTTTTTTGACAGAAGCAATTTTCGTCTTGTCAGATTTCACAGATTTAATCGTATATTTTGTGGAAACAGTCGTTCCTTTCCCCTTTTTCAAAGAGTATTTTCCAACATCGTATTTATATTTCGTTGTCTTTCCGTTTTTAAACCTTACTGTTATGACAGCAGAACCATATTTGTACTTGGACGTCACTTTAAATTTTTTAGACGATACCTTTTTTACCGATAGTATGGAAGAGTTACTGGATTTCACAGACTTGATCGTATACTTTGTACTTACGGTCTTTGATGTAGTAAGGGTTATAGTTTTATTTACTGTCGTAGTCTTTGACTTAGCTTGGACATTGACGGGAACAGATGTTTCCACAACAGACAGTATCATAATAAAAACCAATACAATAGATAATATGTGACGCACTTTCTTTTTCATATCTTTCCTCCTTATCTATCCTCTATAATTTTTCTAAATATTTTAACTTGTGTTTAGTATAACATAAGTTATGATTGTTTTCAATGTGAGGTACTGTGCATTGGAATTCTGTGTGAGAACATGAAACATCTATTTTTATATATCAATAGCATCAAAGCTTTTGTCATTATGTATATATCCAAAATCCTATAAAAATTTTGATTTGTGCATGGCTTTTTGCACTTATATCAAGTAT
>CANDGI010000052.1 GCA_947384285.1 uncultured Lachnospiraceae bacterium | reverse complement strand
TGTCCCCTGGATTTCCTGGATTTCCCGGCTCTTCGTTTCCTGTGTCCCCTGGATTATCTGGTTTTCCCGGCTCTTCGTTTCCTGTGTCCCCTGGGCTTCCTGGATTCTCTGGTTTTCCTGGCTGTTCTGGTTTTGCATCTCCTGGCGTAACCTCTGGGTCTGCCGGCTCAATGGGCGCTGGGCCAACACCAACGCCATAGATAGATTCCCTAAAATCTTCTGTTTGAATTAAATATGCCCGGAATATTTCCTGCTTCAGTCGTTCCACCTCTGTGGCATGGGCACGGATATTATTTGCTCCGTCTGGCAATAAATTGACCTGTAGTAAATCACTTTCTATCGCCTCATTCATCAGCTGGCGCAGTTCTTCAAAGCTGTTGATTGTAACGGACTGGTTCTTCCACATAATGGTAACTGGCTTTAACTCATCAATCCTTTCCATCCTCCGCCGGAACATGGCTTTCTTAAAATCAGCCATCGTCTCATAAGCACCGCCAAATATTTTCTTTAAAATGTATTGATCCGACAGAATCGTCTGCTCCGATTTGGCAGCTTCCTTGTACTGGTTGGATATGTAGGGAACCATGCCGCCATAATATCCATATTCCGCAAGGAGCTCAAAGGCCTGCCGGCGTATCATAACATCACCGCTGACGCCATGGTCATTCTGTACCCCGGCATAATTTGCGCTGAAGAGAGGCACAACGTAATAACCGTTCCGTGCCATGGTTCCTGTTGTCTTGGTTCCATTTACCTCATACCGGGATACGATGATATTGTTCGTTATCAGGTCATCGATGGTATTCAGCCTTTCTGCTTCCTCCACCGTCAGCTCCCTTACCGAATCAAGATAATGTACGGAGCCCTCCTCCCCCTGATTTACCCTCTGTTCCGGGTCTTCCACCTGCTCCAGCTTATGGAACCATTTCAGCTTCTCCTGGGCGCTTTTCGTAAGCACAGCCTCTGCTTCTGCATAATCCAGTGTATAAACCACATCCAGAATACCGCCCATATAGCTTTGCAGATCTGTTTCATCCATAAACCGCTCCGGCTGGCCGTTATGATACCGGTCACTAGCTGCCAGGCGGTCATAAATCAGATTGAAAGTAAAAGCAGGCGGGTCATTGATCTCATAAGGCTCAAACATTCCCCTGGTATAGACTTCTGCCAGTATGCCGTCCCGGGAACCGTACCCGCCTAGCATTAACTCTGAAACAAGCATATGCGTCAATTCATGGGCATAGGTTGCAAACCCCCGTTCCGTCAATGCCTTTGATACATAGTAGCGGATCCGCGTACCCTCTGCCACCCCATCGGCAAACATATAGGGTCCATACAAGTTCAATGGAGCAAAAAATTCCTTGACGCCCCGGGCAGCATTCTCTCCAAATTTATCCGACCATTGGACAGTTGTATCAGGATCAATCCTAAGACTGTCCAAAACCACACGGTTGGATGAAAGCAGCCCCTTCTTTTCCGGCTTTGCAATCCGATACCAGACATCAATGAAAGCCTTCTGCTGCTTGCCAGCCTGCTTAAGCTGCTGCTGGAACTTTTCACGCATCTCCTCATAACGCGCTGGATCTGTTTTTCTTAGATTCCTGTCTATATAGCAATCCACAATCCCATATGTAACCGTAGCAGAATTGGCAATCACATACACACTGTCCTCAGACACCGTAAGCAGCGGTAAAATATAGGCTTGGAATGTCCCATCCTCACATAACCTTTTGTATAGCCCGGCGTCTCTGCTGTCCCACTGGGAGGAATACTCCAATATATAGGCAGGGCTCTCCTGCAAAAACCATTCATTCATGGATCTATCCGGTATCCATTTCTGCCTGTTCTCCTCCAGAAAGCTCTCCAGCGTCGGGGATTCCGTAACCGTCCAAAAAAGCTTTCTGTAACCAAATACATTGGCATTATTAGAAATCTTTAATGTATCTCCCCCGGCGCCTCCAATCTGTATCAGCCAGTCTAAGACATCTGCCGAAATCCCGTAGGCTCCCGGCTCATAGAGAAGAACGTCTTTTATATTATGCTCCCCCATGTTGAAGTCGTAAAGCCGCGCCAGATAGGTAAGGCCGATCAGCAGCTTTTCTTTATTCTGCCGTATCTTATTTGTCAAAAAGTCTGCCCCCTGGCTTACTGCATTTGGATTACTGTCAACCACTCTCTTTATGATTTCTCCAATATCTGCCTGCACCTCTTGGAATGTCTCTTCAAAAGACATTACCTTCACATTATCCTGATTCAGTTCCTGTATCGCTTGTTCATCCGTGATCTCTGCAGGGCTTTTCCCCTCCCGCTTGGCAATCTCCGTTTTCTTATTAAGCTTATCTATCGCACTATACCGGTATGGCGCAAGAAGGCTTCCTATGGTCTTATCCGTTCCATAGTCAACCGCCTGCAGTTCTGCCGCTGTGTTCTGGCTTACTATTTCTCCGCAGCTTGCTGCCGAAGCAGTCATTGTCGGAAAAAATAACACCATCATAAGAAATATTACAGCAGCTGCTGTCCTAATATTTTTCATCCAGCCTCCTCCTTTTCTTTTTTACCCTTTTCCTCCAATTATAAATCCATTAGAGTGAATTTTTTTCATATATTGGAAACAACCAGCCAGCCGCTACCTCAACTTCAATTCCGCTGCAACACTGCCCAAAATCTCCCAGGCAACGTCACGCTCCTGCTTTTGCTCCAAAGTCAGCTCCTCATAAGGGCACAGCATGGGGTGCTGCCTTGCAGCATCATCCCTCACATCACCATAGCTCCAATTATAAAATGTATAAAAACGCAGCCAGCGCATGTGATCCAGCCTGCGGTACATATCCTGTTCATATTCATTTTTTTTCATTTTACAATATGCTTCATATGCCCTGTTTACAGTACTGGGAGACAATTCTGTAATTGTCTCATCCTTTAAAAGAATCCGGGTCTTCATCAAAAGGTGGTCTGCAGCGGCTATTTTGGACTCCCGGTGGAACTCGTCAAGCTCCTCCCACTTCAGCGTAGGATAGGAAACTGATTTGCGAAAGATTTCATTCATCATAATCGCTGTCTTATTCAATGCTGTCCGCATAATCTGGTTCGGCGTATATATCTCTTCATTGATTCCAAAATAATCTACCCCAGGCGCCCTCCGGTTGCTATGCAAATGAATTTTCCCCCGAATCTTATAATATTTTTCCAGCCGCCAGAATATGCTCCACCCCTTTGGCTCATCATCCGGGCAGATAATAATCCGGTCCGCCTCCTCCATAAGTTCCCGATGCATTTCCCAGAACTCACTGTGAAAAATCAGGGAATCCTCTGTCTTAGACTCTTCCCCCATAGAAAACACCTTAGGAAGGTGGCTGTGCATGGCAAGAAATTCTTTTTCATCCCCAAAAACATGGTAAGCCACATGCTGGCGGATCGAAATTATATTGGTCAAAATCGCCCGTTCCAGGATGCTGTTCCCATAATTTCCAAATCCTATGATCACAATCTTTTTTTCATGGCTGCACAGAGGTTTCGAACGCCAATACTGTCTGGCGCAGCAGTCATAGCTGTGAAAAAACTTAATATTCCCGGAAAGATGATCCTGTCCATTGGTTGTCCTGGCATACACCTCCACCGGCAATCGATACAAGCCAATGGCACGGCTGTTGACACCAATATCGTTCTCCTTCATAAGAAAAACCTTGCACTGTGCCCCGATATTCTTCTTGCGCGCTACAATCCTGGCTGGAGAGACATTGATAAACAGGCATGGGTAGTCTGGAAATTCCATTTGGTCATCTTTTTTCTCCCCAAAGATAATCACGGTATCCTGGTTTTCCTTATAGATATTTTCAGCCAGTATGCTGGCTTCCGTTCCATAATCAGCAAAATAGCACCAATTTTTCTTCCGTTGGAAGTTAAGCAGAAAAAGCGGAAGCCCTTCGCTGGTGATAAATGAAATGACAGCGCCGAATAATGTCATCATAATACCAGCAGACAGCAGGAGAAACACAACTCCTACCGCATGGCCCATAGGCGTTACCGGCGTTAAATCACCGTATCCCACCGTAGTCATAGTAACCAGGGAATACCAGAATGCATCGCTGAATGAACGAATCGTTGCCCTGCTGTCGGTATATTCGGACAAGCAGAGGGTTGTCAAAAGCCCAAGGTATACGGCCAGCAAGATTACCGTCATGAACAGATAAATCTTATTCCTTCTCTTCATAACATTTGTCTCCTCTTTCCATATTCTATTCCTTTTCTGCTATTCTGTATCAATCATATCACATATTTTGCCCAATAGGAACCGCTTATGTGAATTTTCCATATAGAATTTATCATGCAGTGCTCCGCCAGCCATAAAAAATACCGTATAATCAGAAACCACCTATCTTCCCAAATTATCTAAAACAGCCCCCTCACAGCAGGATATATGTTCCGGAACTGCTGGTATTTTATTTCATATAAAGAGGACAATTCCTCCTCCGGTTCTACTGTTCCCCCTATCTTCTTCCAGAGCGGGCTTTTCGCGCCGCCGCAGATTCTTGTACCGTTGGCATGGGCAAAATAGTGAAGCGCATTATTTTTGTCCACTTTAAAGCTGTCACCGGAAATAAATACCGTGCCAGAAGTTCCCAGGGAAATATTGCACATCCCATTCCCAACGGTTCCCGTCCCGATTGCGGCATCCGATACATCCGTGCTGAAGTTCCCCGACAGCCGATAGGCCACATATGCTTTTCACTGCTCTCGTATTTTGGTGATATTGGCCTGTATCTGGATCTTTTTCTGACAGGAGAAATGTCCTGAAATTCAGCGCAGATACGCCCGCATCCCACTTTCCCCCGCCAAACGCCTGGGGAACCTCCAGCTGGTTATTGGGAAGTGCACTTCGGCCGAAATCTGTCAATACAGGCTTACCATCATCACCAATTTACCAGGTAAGCCCCTTAGGCTCCGCCGCGCCGTTGGCCTGTCCATTCATCTCAAATCCCTCCGGCGAATACAGCCAGTCGATAGAATGTTTTCTTTTTTAAATATCCACAGAAGCATTTTTCCATGGACCATGGCAAGAAAAGGCACTCCGGCAAATATCATTATATAAAATACCGGCATCCAGAGAAGCCCTACAGCAAAGAACAGACCTGCAAGGAATAAGAGATACATGGACTGGGGCAGATATTTAAACATCAGCAGAATGCTGTTACGGTACGTTGTTCCTGCGCTTGTATCCATTCTTGCCGCAAGGGGAAATACATAAAATACCAGTACCATCCACATGCCAAGAATCACAAATACAAGCCCCTTCATAACCTCAGCCAGGCTTCCATCCATATTCCTCCAGAACATATAGTCAAAAAGAAGCACAAACGCTGCCAGTAAAAGAGGTATCCATATTTTCAAAGAAACCTTCATTTTCCCCTTATAAACAGCCCAAAAATCCCGGAACACATAGCTCTCCTCATTTCTTAAAATTCTTACAGCCGTAACATGAAGAGCACAAAGAGCCGCCCCGCCCGTTACCAGCGGGAGTGAAAACACCACAAACAACACATTCAATTTCATCAGGTTTATCACCTTTTCCACAATCCGAAACAGTCTTCCATCAAAACAAAACATACCTTCCATATCCTGCCTCCCAAATACAACTTCCAGTATTACAGCAAACTTTTTATCTTTGGATACGGACGGAACACCAGGCTGCCCTTTGGCACACAAACTGGCAGCCCGGTAGTTCCTGTGTATCGGAATATAGATTGTTCACTGCAATATTAACTTGTGTCTTTTAAGCTTTATCCCTTAATTCCCGTGGATGCAATCCCTTCCACATAATATTTCTGCAGGAAGATAAACATAATGAGCATCGGGATTGCAGAAATCGTCAAGGATGCCATGATCGGCCCATAATTGATGGGCTTGGAGCCAAAAAACGTCTGGATTGCCAGCTGAATCGTCCGCTTTTCTTCCCCGGTAACCACCAGCAGCGGCCACATAAAGTCATTCCAGTGGGCAACAAAATCCAGGATAAAGATAGTTGCATACACAGTCCCTGAAATCGGCATTACCACCTTAAAAAATGTTCTCACAGGCCCGCATCCATCTATGGAAGCCGCCTCCAGCAGTTCATCCGGGATGCCCAGGAAAAACTGGCGGAACATATAGATGCTGAAACATTTTGCAACAAAGGGCACAACCAAGGACGCCCATGAATTAATCCAGCCCAAATCAGCCATTTCCCGGTACATGGGGAGCATAATCGCTTCTGCCGGAAATACCATCAGGCTTATTACAAGGGTCAGCAAAAGGCTCTTCCCTTTGAATTCGAATTTTGCCAGCGCATACCCGCAGATGGAATTTACCAAAAGATCCAGAACGATAATCACCAGCACATAGAACAAACTGTTCCCGATAAATTTCCACATATTAATCCGCTGGAATACTTCTATGTAATTGCGGAAGGAAGCTCCTGTGGGTATGAAGGTAGACAGAGAATTCAGTCCCTTAAAAATCTGCGCTTCCGGCTTCAGCGAAGATGCAATCATCCAGATCAGCGGTGATACAAATATCAGTGCAATCAACGTATTGCCAAGATAAAATGCAGCATTTCCTAATGTTTTTTTCCTCGTCATAATATCACTCCTCCTAAGCCTACTCTGCTTTGATAATCTTTTTCATTCCCAATGACAGGCTGATAACAATTACAAAGAAAACAGCTGCCACCGCACAGGCATATCCAAAATTCCGCTTTTGAAAGCCCTGCTCATAAATGTAATACACCAATGTCCTGGTAGAATTCTGGGGGCCGCCTTTTGTCATAACATAAGGCTGGGTAAACAGCTTCATCGCCTGGATGACTGTAATCATCACCACATACTGGATAACGCTCTTAAGGCCTGGAAGCGTCACATAGAAAAAGCTCTGTATTTTTCCGGCACCGTCAATGGATGCAGCTTCGTACTGCTCCCTGGAAATCCCCTGCAGGCCAGCTAAAAATATCATCATCTGATATCCGGCTCCCTGCCATGCCGACATAAAGATAATAGAATTCATTGCTGCTTTGGGATCATTCAAAAATCCGCATGGCTCCATGCCCAGCTTCACAAGCAGCGCATTCAAAAGCCCACTGTCCGGGCTGGAATTGTACAGCACCGTCCAAAGAATTGCAACGACTACCATGGAGGTTACCTGTGGACTGAAATATGCCGCCCGGAAAATGGACACGCCCTTTCTCCTGGAAGAAATCAAAAGGGCCAGAGCCAATGCCAGCACTGTCTGAAAAGGCACAACCAGAACTGTAAAGTACAAGGTATTCTTTACCGCAATCCAGAAATCCTCATCCTGGAACAATTCGATAAAATTGTTAAACCCGCAAAAGACAATCCGGTCCGGGCGCATAATATTATAGTCGGTAAACGCATACCGGATGGTCTGCAGCGACGGATAAATCAAAAATGCTGCCAGCAGAACAACCGCCGGACAGATAAACGTATAAGCCGCTCTTCTCTCACTTACTTTATTGATTGATTTCTTCATAGCCAATCCCCCTTTTTCAATCCTGCGCATAATACTTGTTATAGTCTTTGTCCATGGCTGCTGCGGCTGCATCCAGTGCCTCCTGCGGGTCCACGCCGGTAAAGATGTTAAGCATAGCTTCCGCATATTCTGCTGTCAGCACACTGTAGGAAGGCGTTCTCGGCCGTGGATGCCCAGTCTCCATTAACTGCTCTTTGAAAATGGACCGTGGATACTCGTTATATTCCGTCAGCACATCATAGCTGGAAACCCTGGTGGGCGGTTTTGAAATTGCTTTCGCATAGGTGGTTACATTATCCTCGGAAAACAAAAAGCGCATAACTTCTTTGACCGCATCCATATCCTGGACGTTTTTTGTCACCGACGCCGCCCAGTCGCCGGTAGGGGAAGTGGGAATCCCGTCTCCATCCGCCACCGGGAAATAGGTCACTCCCCAGTTTAAGTCCGGGTAATCCTTCTCCAGCGTTGCCACCTCCCAGGAGCCGCCCAGCATGGTTGCCGCCCTGCCGTTGTGGAATTCCTTCTGGATGGGGTCGATATTGGCATAACCGTCTTGTATCAGGCTGTTCAGAAATTCAGCCGCTTCTACGCCCTCTGGGCTGTTCAGATACCCTTCCGCCGAGCTTCCGTCTTCATTGACAAAATCTGTCCCATTGGAAATCCAGAACTGCTCCAGCACATAAGAGAGCCCCTCGCCCTTATCCATAATGATATTGGTTCCCACTACTCCGTCCTTTGTAAGCTTTTTTGCTGCCTCATAGTATTCGCTCCAGGTCCAGGCATCCTCTTTTTTCTCCGGCACTGAAATTCCCGCCTCATCCAGCATATCTTTGTTGTAGTATAAGGCTACGGAGCTTTCGGTGGCTCCCACCGCGTAAATTTTCCCACCATAAGTATTCTGCTGCTTGGAGGAATCAAAAAAATCACTCCATTCCTCTTCTGAAAAGAAATCATCCAGGGGAAGCGTCACTTCATTTGCCGCATAGATTGACACATTGGGTCCATCCACATACAGGATATCCGGCAGGTCATTGGATGTAATGGCTGCATTGACCTTATCTTCATATGCATAGGAGTCTGCACGTACAATTGCTTCCCTGCGCAGTTCAATTTTCCCTTCATGATCCTGGTTAAATTCATCAATTTTCTCTATCCACCATTCTTCGATGGCAGGCTCATCGCTGGGGCTCCATATGGTTATCACGGATTCCCCTTTTTCATTGACCCTTTCCTTTGTTTTTCCGCATCCTGCCAAAACGCTTGACGCCATAGCAGCCGCCAGCAGAACTGCAATCCATCTTTTCCTCATCCTTCTTCTCCTTTCTCATTTCCTCCAAATTGATTCCATACGAAAGACCTCTGCCCTCTTGATGCACTCCGGTGCAGCGGTATGAAGCCGGAAGCACCCACTGTCTGAGGTATCATAAAATAATTTTGTCCCTGCCGCCTCGCCGTCATTCACATAGACTTCTGTTGTCCGGCGGTCTACAAATATCTCCACTTTCTCCACCTTCTCTACCTCTGCCGGAAACCTGACATGCTCGCTTTTTACCCCTTGGGTCTTAAGGCGGAGCCCCTTCTCATCGTGGATCAGCATCATCCCTTTACCATCGTTCCCTGCTAATTGGATAGAGAAGAAAATATTGTTTTCAAATTCCAATTCCGCTTTGTATGCATTGGGGGCAATCCCCTCCAGGCAGATATTTTCTCCCTGCCCTCCATACAAAAGCCCTGCTTTTAAAGACTCTATCTCTTTTACAGGCGTTAGATACAGCCGATTGTCCCTGACATGCATTTCCCTGGGAATCGTCATGCTCCCGCAGACGCCATGTTCCAGTTCCAGATGCTCCCCGTAAAAATCAGAAACCCACCCAAAACAGATTCTTCGCCCCTCATGTTCAAAGCTCTGCACCGCATAGCAGTTGCTTCCGAAATCAAACCATCCGCTGTTTTCCTGGGTAAATATGCCTTCCCGGAAATCCCCTGTATAATATCTGGACATCTGATACCTGCCCCAGGAGTCATAATGGTGCATCAGGGCGCCAACCGCCACATATTTCCCATCCAGCTCCATAAAATCAGGACATTCCATACATCGAATCCCTGTTTCCTTTTCCACAAGCAGCGGACCATTATACTTCCAGTGTTCCAAATCCTCCGATTCATACAAAAGAATAGCGGCTTTCCCTTCCAGGGCGCTTCCAAGGACCATGTACCATCTGCCATCCATCCTTACCACTTTGGGATCCCTGAAATCAAAGGAGGCGCCTTGAGGCGGTTTCCCAACCACCAATTTTTCCTCCGTAACATGCAGCATGTCATTGCTCCTCATCATCCACTGCTGCTGCATCGTCTCTTCATTGTCAATGCTAGGACCCTTGCTTCTGGTCAGGAAAAACACAACTTCTTTCCCCTGCACAACTGCAGAACCAGAATATGCACCTCCAGACAATTCCTCTGGACTTTTAAGAATCTCTTCCTGAGGTTCTAAAACCACTGGAAGGTGTACCCAGTGGATGAGATCCTTGCTGGCCGCATGTCCCCAGTACATATGGGACCACTTCTGGCTATGGGGATTAAACTGATAGAACATATGATAATATCCCTGAAACCAGCACAGCCCATTGGGATCATTGCTCCAGTTCTTCCAGGGTGCAAAATGGTATGCCTCCCGGATTGGGGAATCGTACCACTCTGCCTCCTCTGCCCTTACAAATCTGCCCTTTTCCTGTTCCAGATAGCAGACCCCTTCCTCCAGAATATTTTCACAGCCGCTCAGATAACAGAGAGAAACGTGGCAGTTTTCACATGATATCTCATACTCTGCATTTCTTTTTACAGGTATCTGAATCCACCTATAACCCGCATCCCCTGCCGGAATCTCCTGCCGTTCGCCTTCGCCCGAAACCAAACGGATACTGCCTCCTGCCTGTAAAGCCTTCGCAAATATCTCCAGCTTTGTGTAATTTCCCGTATTCATCTCTCTCCTCCTTCCTAAATTGTAATGCCCTTTCCTCTTTGCTCCGACGGCAAGTCATCGGAAGGCATTTCTAGTAATGTTTTGCATTTACCTTCCTCACATATAGAACCGTTTCCATATTGAATATTCCATAAAAATACAATATTTTATTAATATTTTTACCTATATATTCGCATTTATTATGGAACCCGTTCCATTAATGAATTGTAATATAGCAGATTGATTTTGTCAATGCCGGATTAGACTTTTTTCCTATGGCAGACGAAAAAAAAGATTTTGTATTGTGCATTTTATACAAAACCTTTTTCTTATCTATTTTTACTAAATTCCGTTTTCAATTTTTTTACAATATCACCAAAAATCGCCGCTATGCCGTTCCGCCACGCTGGATTTCCACATCCAGAATCAGCCTGTGGGGCACATTTTTTCTCTGCTCTACCATATCCAGAAGCGTATTCACGGAAACCTCTGCCAATAATTCTACATTTTGCCTAATAGCGGTGAGCTGAGGATACACCATATTCGCTGGCGTCGTCGCGTCAAAGCCAATGATAGAAATATCCTCCGGCACCCGCATCCCTTTTCTCTGCGCTATATTCAGACAGGCAATTGCCGCCAAATCCCCTCCAAATATTCCATCAATATCCGGATGGTTCCTGAAAATCTCCTCCGCCATTTTGTAATGGGCATCCCAGTGAAAGATATTCCACTCCATCATTTCCTGCAATATGGCAACCCCATGTTCTTTCATTCTCTGTGTAAAGGTACGGTACCTGTCATTAGCCATGACTTTTGGCGAAACCCCCGAAACCAGATATATTTTCTTCCGGTGTGCCTGCAGCATCAGCTCCGCAGCCAGCTCTCCGCCTTTTGCATGGTCGCAGCCAATCAATGGAATCTGCGCACCCAAATCACGGTCAATGGAAACAATCGGCTTGGTCTGTTTCATGTATTCCTCCATCTCCAGGCCATGGGAGGCTGTGATAATCCCGTCTACCATATTCCGCTTCAGCATATCCAAGTATTCCTGCTCCCTCCTGCTGATGCCCACGGTATTGCAAATCATCGTTTTATAGCCCTGTTCATACAGCTCCATCTCGATATGCTTCACCAGGGAAGAAAAAAACGGATGCTCCAAATCGGGCACGATGACCCCTACGATTCCCGTTTTATTGTGGTACAGATTCCTTGCCAGCTCATTTGGCGTATACTTCAGCTTCTTTGCTGCTTTTTCAATTTTCTTTCTTGTCTCAGGCGAAACATAACCGGAGCCATTCAGCGCACGTGACACTGTCCCTACCCCTACTCCCGCTTCCTGCGCTACTTCTCTAATACTTGCCATTTGATTTCCTCATATCCTTATTTCTTTTTCCCAAAAATATTTAAAACCTCATTAATGTTGTAATATATTTTCAGCAAAAAGTCAACGCCGCTGGAGCGTGTTTGAAAAATGCTCCAGCCAACAGCTTCCAAACCCTGCCGCGGCTTATCCTTCCGCTTCCCAGCTGCTGTTCCCCTCCTTCCTCATGGCTGCCTTCATCCAAAGAAATGCCGCCACGCAGATGAGCACTGATAACAGGGAGCCGCCTGGTGCTGCAAGCCCCATAGGGAACAAGGTATCTGCAAAATACTTTGAGGTAAGATACGCCCCTGGAATACGTACGCAGACAATGGATAAAAAATTATGTAAAAATGAAATTCCAGACAATCCATAGGCACAAAAATATCCGCTGAAACAAAAATGGATGCCGGCAAACATACAATCCCAGATATATCCCCGCAGATACTGTGCTCCTGCACGGGCAGCCTCCATTTCGTCTGTAAAAATCCCAACCACCGGTTCTGCCGCCAACTGCATGAGGGACGAGACAATCAGCCCGTATCCTATTGTGATAAAAACAGCATACCGCAGCGTCTGTTCCACCCGTTCATGTTTTCCTGCTCCGATATTCTGTGCAGAAAGGGCAGAAACCGTAGAAAGCATCGTAGAGGGAACTAAAAATACGACCCCGATGATTTTTTCCACAATACCAACGGCAGCGGCATCATTCAGCCCTCTTCGGTTTGCAATCACCGTAATGACAATAAAAGCAATCTGAATAAACCCATCCTGCAGTGCAACAGGAATTCCGATTTTCAAAATCTGCCTTATAATTTCCGGCTGCAGTTTAAAATACTGCCTTTTTGGCACAATCCCTGTCTTTCCTCTGTAAATGGCTGTAAATGCAATCACCACGCTGATGGTCTGTGACAGCGTGGTACCCAATGCTGCCCCCGCCGCTCCCAGATGGAAACAGCCGATAAACAAATAGTCCAGCAGAATATTGGCAGCACAGGCAGCCGCAATAAAATACATGGGGCTTTTCGAATCCCCTAATCCCCGGAAAATGGAACTGATAATATTATATGCCGTAATAAATGGAATTCCTAAAAAGCAGATGGTAAGATAAACCACGGTGCCTGCCGCCGCTTCCTGGGGCGTGGACATAACCGATACAATCTGTTTTACAAAAAGGAGCAGTATTGCCGTAGCACTAATTGACACTCCCATAAATAACGTAACAGTATTGCAGACAGTGACAGACGCCTGCTCTCTTTGCTTTGCTCCTACCGCCCTTCCAATCATAACGGTAGAGCCCATTGCCAGCCCTACAATCATAACGGTCAGCATATGCATGACCTGGCTGCCCACAGAAACCGCCGTAATGTGAGCCACTCCATTGAACTGGCCCACAATAAACAAATCTGCCATTCCATACAAGGTCTGCAGGAAATAAGACAAGACATAGGGCAGTGAGAAAGAAAGAATATTCCGAAATACACTGCCAGAAGTTAAATTTTTCTCCATAGTTTTCCCTGTATGATGCTTTTTATCAAACACCATGTTTCCTTTTCCTTAAATTACACGCTCGAATGCATCCTACCTCAAATGTTCTGGAATGTCAATATTTTCTAATATGAAACGTTTTCCAAGGTCTCAAGAAATGCCATATAAGCCCTGCTATATCACACCCCTGGCAGAAAAGACCCCGGCTGATATCACCAGGGTCTTTTCCATACAATTTTTCAATTTAAGGCAGAGCCGCTAGCCAAGGATTTCCAGAATCTCTTCTGTCAGGGCATCTGCAAGCTGCCGGTGTCCTTCTTCCGTCAGGTGCATATAATCAATCTCATTGGCATTTGCAGCAATCACTTTATTGCCGTCCAGATAATGGCATCCGGTAAGCTCTGCGATTTTTCGAAATTCTTCTGCCAGCAATTCTGATTTTTCCGCACATCCCCGGCCCATCGTAGCGCCTACTTCTGTCTCTTCATACTTTTTGTCTATATTCTGGGGCGTCACAATCAGGATATTGGGTTTGCCTCCTGCCCAGCAGTCTTTTGTGGCAGCCGCCTTATCTGCCAGGCGTTTTAATCCCAAGGCAATGCAGGCTGCGGATGAGCCGAAACGCTCCTTGGTGTCATTAGTTCCCAGCATAATCACCAGCAAATCCACTGGTTCATGACTCATCAGACAGGGATAAATGTAATCCAATCCACAAAGCCCTTCATGAATAGGGTCTGAAAAACATGTGGTACGGCCACTTAATCCCTCCTCGATCACAAGAAAATCCTCTCCCAATTGTTTCTGAAGACGACAAGTCCAACGCTGCTCCTCATCAAAACGCCCGCCTGTTACCGCGCAATATCCATGGGTGTTGGAATCTCCAAAACAAACAATATGCTTCTTCATTTTTTACCTGCTTTCTACTGCTTTTATAAAACGCTGTGCTATTTCCAGCGGACGGGTAATCGCTCCTCCAACTACAACTGCAAAAGCGCCTGCCTTAAGCATTTCCACCGCCTGCTCAGGGCTGTGAACCCTTCCCTCTCCAATCACAGGAATATCTAAGGTCTCTGACAGCTTCCGAACCAATTCATAATCGGGCCCATCCAGTTTCGGAGTATAGCTGGTATAACCGCTCATTGTAGTTCCGACGATATCCATTCCCGATTTCCATGCATTCACTCCCTCTTCATAGGTAGAGATGTCTGCCATCAGGACAGCCTCTGGATATTTTTGACGGACTTCTGCAATAAATTCACGGATGGTCTTCCCATCTCCTCGTTTCTGGTTGGTGCAATCAAGTGCAATAATATCGGAACCTGCTGCAGCCAAGTCATCCACTTCCTTCATGGTTGGTGTAATATAACTTTCAAATCCCTCATACTGGACTTTTACCAGACCAATCACCGGAAGTCCCGTTTCTTCCTTTATTGCAATCACGTCACGGATACTGCTGGTACGGATCGCTGGTGTTCCAGCCTGTTTTGCGGCTCTTGCCATCAAATACATGATAGATTTTTCCTCCACATAAAGAGGTTCTCCTGGAACTGCCTGGCAAGATACAATGACTTTACCTTTTATTTTCTCAAATAGTTCTTCTTTTCTCATGGATGCCTCCTTTTCATGATATCATCAATCATGGAAGCACACTTTTTCACCTGTTCCATATCCTCTGGAGGCAGAGAGGTAAGGGGTTTTCTTACACCGCCAATATCAATTCCTTCCCGAACCTTCAATATCTCTTTAATGACGCCATACATGTTTCCATAACAGGAACACATCCCATAAATCACTTCATTTACTTCATATTGCAGCTTCTGGGCCTCTGTTACTTTTCCAGCCTTCATCAATTCATATATGTCCAAATAAAGCTCTGGCATCACACCATAGGTACCGCCAATTCCACCGTCTGCTCCCATTGCAAGGCCAGAAACAAGCTGCTCATCCGGGCCGTTAAATACAACAAATCCTTCTCCACCCTCTGCTTTGAACAATTGAATATCCTGAGCAGGCATAGAACTGTTCTTCACTGCTGCTACCCGAGGATTCTTTATCATTTCCCGAAACAGCGGCATTGTCAATGCAACACCTGCCAGCTGGGGAATATTATAAATGATAAAATCCGTATTCGGCGCTGCTGCAGAAATATCATTCCAATATTCTGCAATGGAATATTCTGGCAAGTGGAAATAAATCGGTGGGATTGCTGCTATGGCATCTACCCCAAGGCTTTCCGCATGGGCCGCAAGCTTGCAGCTATCTGCTGTATTGTTGCAGGCAACATGTGCGATTACCGTCAGCTTTCCTTCAGATGCTTTCATTACATGCTCTAAGGTCAATTTCCTGTCTTCCACTGACTGATAAATACATTCTCCAGAAGATCCGCCTACATAAACGCCTTTGACACCTTTCTTTACCATATACTCGGTTAAAAGCTCTACCCGTTTTCCATCTACTTCCCCGTGCTCATCATAACATGCATAAAATGCTGGGATAATTCCCTGATATTTTTCTATGTTTTTCATACTTTTTCACGCTCCTCAAAGTGTTCCACTCAACTGTCACCTGTTCCCAAATACACTTTTACCACTGCCTTTTTTACTGGTGAAGGCTGCCCTGCCGCAAGCTTTACCTTATGTGCGTCCTCCGGCAAAGTAACCAGCACCTTTCCAGGCGAGAGCTTCATATAATGCTCTACCACTCCTTCCACCTCTATAAGATCTGCTTCTTTATTCCAAGACTTTACCATAACTTTCGCTCTATCAGAAACCCCCACGATCTCTTCCCCGGTAATTGTCATATGAATATCCGCATATCTCTCATGGGCTTCAAAAAAACCTTGTTCCTCTGGAATTGTCTCATAATCAAACACGTTCAAATACACATTATCTCCGGCAATCTCATAATGTCCGGCCTGAAATTCTTCCAGGGAATGGCTGCACAGATAATTGATCGCCGTATCCAAATATTCTCCTATTCCATAATACCGCTCTAAGCTGCTCAACTCTGTGTAAATCATCTTCTCACCCCTTCACTGCACCCATAGTAATTCCTTTTGTAAAGTACTTCTGGAAAATCAAGAAGATAATGATAATCGGAATTGCCGCCAGGGATGCACCTGCCATAATCAAACCAAAATCTGTAGCATTTTCTGCCTGCAGCTTTGCAATACCAAGGGAAATCGTTAAGGTTTCGGTACTGCTTAACATAATCAACTGCATAAAATAATCATTCCATGAATTGATAAATGTAAAAATTGCCAATGCACCGATTCCCGGCTTAATTAACGGAAGTGCAATGGTATAGAAGGTTTTCCACTCTCCTGCCCCATCAATCCTGGCTGCTTCCATCATCTCTCCTGGAATTCCTTCTGCAAACTGCTTCATCAAAAATACGCCGAACGGCCATCCTACGATTGGGAAAATAACTGCCCAAATGGTATTATACAGCTGCAACGAAGACATTTCCCGAAGCAATGGGATTAAAATTACCTGTTTTGGTAATGCCATTGCACAAACAATCGCAGAAAATACAATGGTACGTCCAATAAAACGTTTCTTAGCCAGTGCATATCCCGCCATAGCTGCGGTAATGCAGGTAAGAATCATGGATACAACTCCCATAAAGACAGTATTAAGCAGCCAACGCAGCGCTGCTGGAACCTCAGGACCTGCAAAACTGGTTTCTGCAAAAGGAATATGTATTTCCCAAAGAGGCGCCACCTGCCTGCTGAACAGCTTCTGATAATTATCCATCACCCATTCGGAAGGCCACCATTGGGGTGTCGGTGAATTAATCGCAGTGGCTGTCTTAAAAGACCCTGTGATAATCCAGTAAAGAGGAAATGCAAATAAAAATGCAAAGATTCCAATAGCGACAACAGATATTACCTTATATACGGTAGAACGATTCACATTTGTATTACTTTTCATAAAATATTTCCTCCTTTCCTAATCCGTTTTGGCCATCTTAAACTGCACTGCAGAAAGAACAGCGATAATAATTGCAAGAATTACACCCATAGCATTTCCATATCCATAACGATACAGCTTGAATGCGTTATAATAAATGTAGTACATAATGGTATCTGTACTATGATTTGGTCCGCCGCTGGTCAACAACTGAATCAATGCAAAGCACTGGAAGCTGTTAATTGTGGTGATAACTAGTATATACAATGTAGTAGGCATGATCTGCGGCCATTTGATTTTCCAGAAACACTGCATTTTCGTTGCACCGTCCACCTGTGCTGCTTCCACCAGAGACTGATCCACGTTATTCAAAGCAGAAACATACAAAACGATTGGCTGTCCTACCGATGTGGTCAGAAGAATCAGGATAATACACCCGAGGGCAAACTTTTCGTCTCCCAGCCAGTTAATATTCTGCTTCAACAGCCCTGTATTGGTTCCAACATAATTAAAAATACCATAATAATTGTTAAACATCCATTTCCATACCACTGTAACTGCAACAGACCCTGTTACAACCGGAAGATAGAAAATGCATCGGAATGCAGAACACACGGGTCCTTTGAGGTCATAAATGACAGAGCTTACCCAAAGTGAAAAAATACAGGTAAGCGGAACGGAAACCACCACAATAATAACCGTATTTTTCAATGCCCCAAGGAAAACCGAATCTTGAAATAACTCTGCATAATTGGCAAATCCTATAAATATATCATCACGATTCATTGTCGAATCAAAAAAACTGGTGATGATACATTGTATCATGGGATAAATAACAAATCCCAAAAAGAAAATCAAACTAGGAACCATAAAAGCATATCCTGCAATTGTCTCGCGGCGTACTAACGCCCTGCTCATGGGATTCTTTTTCTTCATAAGATTTCCCCCTTTTCCATCCTTTTTTACAATTTTTGCTCATAAAATGCCCCTCCCCGTAGATAAACTCGGGAAGGGGCGCAAGTTCCACTACGAAACGAACTACCTGCACTGCTTCCTAATTTGCTGCGGCAGCATTTGCTGTATTTGCAAACTCATCTAATGCAGTCTTAACATCTGTGCCGGAACCAACCTGCTGCAACATATTCCACCATGCGGTACGCGCTTCTGCCCATCCGCTTACTACCTGATAGTAATCGCCCATAAATGGGATGAATTTTGAATATTCTGTCATCAGGTCGTCGCCTTCATAGATATTGCCCAGATCTTTTACCGGCCAGTAGCTGGAAGCTTTTACACTTTCTACTACCTGGGTTTCATCGTTTGCCATAAAATCAATAAAGGTCTTTGCTGCTTCAATCCTTGCAGCATCGCCGTTATCAAAGATACCGAATCCCCAGATACCACCGCAGAGCTTTGGATCTCCACTTTCTGTTGGGAATGCCATAGGCAGTACGTCAAAGCTAAGGTTCTCTGCATTATTCTTCTCCTGGGATACGTTCCAGCAGAATGCCATTGCAAGTGTAGAACCATTGCAGAACATATTTACTTCATCGCCGCCTTCCAAAGATGGGTCAAAGTTAATTCCGTTCAGTCCGTTCAAAAGCTCTAATGCTTTCACATTCTCATCACTGTTTGCAGTATACTCTGTATGTTCTGGGTTCGTAAATGTACCGCCATACAGGTTATTGATTAAAGCACGAGTTCCCTGGTCACCGCCCTGGCCCTTGCAGTATACTGCGCCAACTGCCTGTGCCTGACCGGAAGCAGCAACTGCTTCTACTGCTTTCTGGAATCCTTCTGTTGTCCAGGTTCCCTTTTCTTCATCCAAATACTGAAGTGCATCTGCCTTCTCAAACATATCCCTGTTGATTGCCATGGTATGTGCTGTCATACACAAAGGATATTCATAGAATACGCCTTCGTTATTCTGGCATGCATTTTCCACGGAATCATAAATAGCTTCCTTGGCTTCATCGGTCCACAAATCGGAAAGGTCTACCATCAATCCCTTTGCACCCCAGTTTGCAACCAGACGTTCCGGTCCTTCCATTACCAGGTCAGGCGCCTGCCCGCCTTCAATGGCTGTGTTCACCTGATCGTCGCCATTGGCATAATCCAGATATTCAACCGTTACATTGATCTCTGGATGAACCTTGTTAAAGCTTTCAATCAGCCCTTCCACAGTTGCGTTATCGCCCCAGTTGCCAATGGGGTAAGTCCACAATGTAATGTTTGTGGAACCAGAAGAGCTGCCTTCCTCTTCGGATGCATCCTCACCCTGTTCGCTGTCTTCCCCTGCCTGGGAATCATCTGTTTGGTTTTCCTCAGTCTGGGTGTCATCCTTCTTGTCGGTGTTTCCTCCTCCGCCGCCGCAGGCTGCAAGGGAAAATGCCATTACACAGCTTAACGCCATTGCCAAGATTTTACGGTACTTCATAGTTTATCCTCCTCGTATAATAAGTTTATAGCCAATCAAAACAGGCTATGGACTTATTCT
>CANDGI010000051.1 GCA_947384285.1 uncultured Lachnospiraceae bacterium | reverse complement strand
AAGAATAAGTCCATAGCCTGTTTTGATTGGCTATAAACTTATTATACGAGGAGGTGGCAGGATGAAAAAGAAAAGAATTGCTGCATTGGTGTTCTGCATGGGAGTTTTGCTGCTGGCAGCTGCAGGCTGCGGAAAAGAGGATGCAGGGGAGGTGCAAAGATACGCATGGCCCCTGGGGACGGCAAGCCCGGAGGATACGGTGACGCAGATTTATGCGGAGAAGTTTGCAGAAGAAGTGGGACGGTTAAGCGATGGCAAAATGAAAATCCAGGTGTATCCCAACAGCACCCTGGGCGGTGACCGGGAGCTTTTGGAAACCTGCCGGGACGGCGACATTCCCTTTGTAATCCAGAATACGGCTCCCCAGGTGTCTTTTATGGAAGATTTGGCGATTTTTGATATGCCCTGTATGTTTGATACCATTGAGGAGGCCAGGGAAAAAGTAGATGATGAGAAATTTTACGGGCTGATGGAGGAGGTCTACCAGGGTGGAGGATACAAACTGCTGGGGTATGCAGACCAGGGATTCCGGGTCATGTCCACCAACAAAAATATCAATATGCTGGGGGATTTTAAAGGCCAGAAAATCAGGACAATGGAAAACAGCTTCCACATGGATTTTTGGAAAGCTTTGTCTGCCGCGCCTACCCCTATGACATTCAGCGAGGTGTATATTGGATTGCAGCAGGGAACCATCGACGCCCAGGAAAATCCTTATGAGGTCATTGTATCCAACCGATTGTACGAGCAGCAGGATTACGTGGTGGAAACGAACCACCTTCCTCACCTGATATCCCTGATTGTCAGCGATAGTTTTTTCCAGGGGCTGCCGGAGGAAAAGCAGGAAATTCTAATGAAAGCGGCGGAAGCTGCAAGCGAAGTAGCAAGAAAGGCCTCAGATGAACGTATCGCAGACAAGATAAAGGAGATAGAGGCAAGCGGAACGAAGATTGTTGTGCTGGACGACATGATGTGGGAAGAAATGAGGGAAGCCTCCCAGGAGGTTTACAAAGAGATTGAGAAAACCGTAGACGCAGAAATTGTCCAGGCATATATGGAATAATGTTAAAAATTGCACCTGAAAGAATGTTTTCAGGTGCAATTTGCACAAATTTTGAAAAAGGTTAAATTTCTTTTGATTTTTGGAAAAAAGTGTGATACAATATCAGCGTTGTAGAAAATAGTTGGATAAGCACCCATAGTTTAACGGATAAAATACCAGATTCCGGTTCTGGGGCTGGGGGTTCGATTCCCTCTGGGTGCATTGAAACTTATTATTGTTGTATTTTGCAGGAAGACAAGCTGCGGTATGACTGAATGATATAGATGAATGAAATAAGGAGTAAATATGAATTTTATAGATAAAAAGAGGGAAAACCGTGAATTAGTATCTGAAAATAGAGTTAGAATAGATAAAATTACAGAATTTTTAAAGAAAAATGTCAAATATGTTTCAAAAACGGCAATGGTTTTTGCATTGGCGGCGGTTCTGATGATGACGGCAGCATGCAATGGGAACAATAGCGGCGGTGAACAGAAACAGCCAAAGACAGAGCAGCAAGAGACGCCCGTGCCTACGGAAGAGCCTACGGCAGAGAAGGATGAATATGAAGTGGATGTCCATCCAGAGGTGAAGGAACTGATTTCCACTTATTACAATTCATATGCAACAGGGGATATTGATAAACTGGAATCCATTACCCAGTCTCTTTCTGATATGGAAAAAAGCTACATCAAGATGATGGATGCCTATGTGGATAATTATAGTGATGTGACCTGCTATACCAAGGAAAGTTCAGAGGAAGGTTCTTTTATGGTATCTGCCACATTTACGATGAATATGAAATTTGATGATTTGGAAGGCGGTCTGCCAGGCATGGATTTCTTCTATGTCAGGACGAATGAAGGGGGCAGCCTTTACATTGATAATCTTTACAGCTCCTTTAACCGGGAGATGGGAGAGCAGGAGACAGCGGCAGAGGTGGACGCTTTGATTGCGGAATTTGAAGGCGGAGAGGATGTACAGAAGCTTCGAGAAGAATTCCAGGGAAGATATAATGATGCCATTGCAGCGGATGAGAATTTGAAGAAGATGGTTGAAACTGTTTCGGCAGCGATTGTACAGTGGAAGGATACTTATACACCGGAAGAACCGGCAGAGGAACCAAAAGAAGAGCCTAAGGAAGAACCGAAAGATGATGCGCAGGCACAGCCGGAGGAGCCGGCGGAACCAGCTCCTGAGGAGAATCAGGAACCAGCTCCAGAAGAAAATCAAGAGCAGGCTTCGGAAGAAGCTCCAGAGGAGGATACCACTCCCGAGATTAATTATGTGCCGGAGGGCAAGGTTCTGACTGCAAACAGCAGCTATAATGTACGTAAATCCATGGGCGAGTCAGCAGAATTGGTTGGAACCACAGCCGAGGGCGACAGTATAAAGGTAATTTTAAGTTATGCAGAAGGCTGGACGAAGGTTGAGTGGAATGGCCAGACTGGATATATCCGTACAGATTTATTGCTGAATAATTAAGTTTGTTTACTGCCAGGCAATAGACGTTAGCGCGTGTTTGAAAAATGCTCTGGAATTGAAATCAGGAACGGTTCAGAAATAATTTGTGAATAGTTCTTTAGGAATTGCAGGAAAAGAAGGGATAGAAAATAGGAAAGGAGAATTGCCAGGCCAGGCAGTTCTCTTTTTCATCTTATCAGAAAAATTTGTTGCTGTGAAGCACTAAAGCACATGGTTTTCTGAATAAAAAACGCAAAATGCTCCAACCTAATAGGAAACGGAACCAGGAGGAGATTATGCGTAATTATCAGGAAATTAATGTATTGAAAGAGACAAGGAAAAATGCTTCCATGGCGGTGAACGCCATTGACGCGCTGATGAGGAAGATTTACAATCAGGAATTTGCCTATGAGCTGACTGCCCAGAGGAACCGTTTCCGGGAGTTTGAACGGAAAGCAGAGGCAGGGCTATGGCAGCATGGGCTGACGGCACGGGAATCGAATGTAGAAAAAGCCATGCTCTGGGGAGCCATACAGGCCAACACTATGTTGAATATCAGCACGCCCCATGTGGCGGATATGATGATACAGGGGAATACAAGGGGAATTGCAGAGCTTTTGAAGGTGAAGCATAACAATAAAAACACAGGAAGCTTTGCCAACGAGCTGGCAGAAGAATTGATGGATTTTGAAGAAGAAAATATCGAACGGTTAAAAAGATTTTTATAAAAGCATGGGGGTTGCAAATGACAGAGCCAATCAGAATCAATAAATATCTCAGTGAGGCAGGGATCTGCTCCAGAAGGGAAGCGGACCGCCAGATTCAGCGGGGAATGGTCACCATTAATGGCAGTACAGCAGGGATGGGGGATAAGGTATGCCCCGGGGATGTGGTGATGTATGGGAAGAAACCGGTGTCTATGGAGGAAGAGGTGATTCTTCTTGCGGTAAATAAGCCGCCAGGAATCGTATGCACCCTGGAGAAACGGGAAAAGGACAATATTGTGGATTTTATCGGTTATCCCAAACGGATTTATCCCATAGGAAGGCTGGATAAAAGCTCTCACGGATTGATTTTGATGACAAACCAGGGAGAACTGGCAAATCAGATTATGCGCAGCAGGAATTATCATGAAAAGGAATATATTGTCAAGGTGAATAAGGACGTTACGGAGGACTTTTTACGGAAAATGTCTGATGGCGTGTATTTGGAAGAACTGAAGACAGCCACCAGGCCCTGCCAGTCAGAAAAGGTGGGGAAGCGCACCTTCCGGATTATCCTGACCCAGGGATTGAACCGGCAGATCCGGCGCATGTGTGAACAGTTTGGATACCGGGTGGTAGATTTAAAACGGGTACGGATTATGAATATCCGGTTGGGCGATTTGAAAGAGGGAACATACCGGAAGGTCAGCGGACAGGAATTTAAGGAGCTTAAGGAGCAATTGGAACAATAAGCTGTTTTATGGGTTAGGGATGGAAAGGATATGCGGCGTGGACAGGAATCAGGCAGAAATAAGGATACAGGAGCTTCGGAAACAGTTGGAATATCATAGCAATTGTTACTATAATATGGACAGCCCTGAGATTAGTGATTATGAATATGATAGAATGATGCAGGAATTGAAATTGCTGGAGAAAGAATACCCGGATACTGTTACGGGGGATTCTCCTACCCAGAAGGTGGGAGGAATGGCCAAGCGTGAAGCTGGCGTGCTGGTTCGGCATAATGTTCCTATGTTAAGCCTGCAGGATGTGTTTTCCAAAGAAGAAGTGGAAGAATTTGTGGAGGAAATGCAGGAACAATTGGAAGACCCGGAATTTGTGGTGGAATATAAGATTGACGGGCTTTCCATGGCTCTTCGGTATGAGGAAGGGGAATTGAAAACAGCTGTGACCAGAGGGGACGGCGTTAATTTTGGAGAAGACGTGACCGTCAATGCGAAAGTAATTTCAGATGTGAAGAAAAAGCTAAAGGTTCCGGTGGAATATCTGGAAATCCGGGGCGAAGTCTATATGAAAAACCAGGATTTTGAACGTGTCAATGAAATGCAGGAATTAAATGGAAAGAAGACCTTTGCCAACCCCAGGAATTGCGCAGCAGGCACTCTGCGGCAGTTAGACAGCAAGATCACAAAAGAGCGTGGCTTGTCCATGTTTGTATTTAACATCCAGCAGGTGCGCGGCAGGGAGTTCAAAACCCATACCCAGGGGTATGAGTATTTGAAACAGAACGGAATTCCTGTGATTGACGGTTACCGTGTCTGCAGGAAGAAAGAAGAGGTCTGGGAGGCAGTCTGCGCCATTGGAGAAAACCGGGGAAACCTGGGATATGATATTGACGGCGCCGTGGTGAAGATAAATTCCCTGGCAGACCGGGAGAAGCTTGGAGCCACCTCAAAGGTTCCCCGCTGGGCAGTTGCCTACAAATATCCGCCGGAGGAAAAGGAAACAACGCTTTTGGATGTGGAGCTGTCGGTAGGGCGTACCGGGAGAATTACGCCTACGGCGATTTTTGAGCCGGTGCGCCTTTGCGGCACCACCGTATCCCGGGCAACCCTCCACAACCAGGATTTCATTGACGAGCTGGATATTCGGATTGGGGACAGGATTTTAGTCTATAAGTCCGGGGAGATTATCCCAAAGGTTCGGAAAGTGCTGAAGGAAAAGCGGCCGGAGCATGCAAAGCCTTATCGTCTGCCGGACACCTGCCCGGCCTGCGGAGCCAAGACAGAGCGCGAAAAGGATACGGCGGACTTAAAGTGCACCTCCCCTAGCTGTCCGGCGCAGCTGGAACGGCATATCATCAACTTTGTAGGCAGGGACGCCATGGACATCAAAGGATTTGGAAGCGTGTATGTGGAAGAGCTGGTGCGCCTGGGCTACTTAAAGGATATTGCAGATATCTATGTGTTAAAAGAGCACCGGGATGAATTGATTGCCCAAGGAATTATCGGAAAGGAAAAGAATACCGACAAGCTGCTTTTGGCCATTGAGAAGTCAAAAGAAAATGACGCCTGCCAGCTTTTGACTGGTTTTGGAATTCCCAATGTGGGGAAGGCAGCAGCCAAATCTATTTTAAGGGAATTCGGCAGTATTAAGAATCTGCAGAAAGCAGATGAGGAGTCCTTGAAAAATGTCAATGATATCGGAGAAGTCAGCGCAAGATGCATCCTGGATTTTTTTGCGGAGGAAAAGAATCAGAAAATTGCAGAAAGATTGGAGCGCTGCGGCGTGAATATGGAATCCAAGGAGCAGCCCAGGGGAGATAAGCTGGCAGGAATGACCATTGTGGTTACCGGGACGCTGCCAAGCCTGGGACGGAAGGAAGCGGCTGCCTTAATCGAGCAGCAGGGCGGCAAGGTTTCCGGCTCCGTATCGAAAAAAACCACCATGGTGCTGGCAGGGGAGAATGCCGGAAGCAAGCTTACGAAAGCCCAGGAATTGGGGATACAGGTGATATCGGAGGAAGAGCTGCTTGCCATGCTGGAATAATCATGGAGGCAAAGAAGCCATGCAAGCCGCAGCCACGCGGATATTTGGCTTAAGCCAATACTACAGCGAACAATTGATATTTCATACACAGGAAAGGCAGATGGCTCTTCGGCTAGGCAGACGATTCGCGGACATCCTTGGTAAAGGCGAAATCCACTGCTTACGCAGGCTTAGGAAGGCTTTCCTGACTTCCTTAGCCGGAGTTAACAGTTAGTTTGCCGGAACGCTGCCCGGTTTGTGCGGCAAAGGGGCATCCTGTCTTGACCGCCGTATCCCAATATGAAACGTTTGCTGTAGTATTAGAGCGTGTTTGAAAAATAAGAATAGAAAGAAGGAAACGTTTATGCCAATTAAGGTGCAGAGTGATTTGCCAGCAAAGGAAACCTTGGAGCGGGAAAATGTATTTACCATGGATGAAAACAGGGCGATGCATCAGGATATCCGTCCCATTGAGGTAGGGATTTTGAATTTAATGCCTTTGAAGGAGGAAACGGAGCTGCAGATTCTCCGGGCGCTTTCCAACACGCCGCTGCAGGTGGATGTGACCTTTGTGGTGGCAGGGAGCCATGAGTCCCGCAATACCTCCAGCAGCCATCTGAACAAGTTTTACCATACCTTTGCTGAGATCCGGGAGCGGAAATTTGATGGGTTTATCATTACCGGCGCTCCGGTGGAAAAAATAGAATATGAGGAAGTGGATTACTGGAAGGAATTTGAAGAAATCTGTGATTGGACAAAGACAAATGTGACCTCCACCATGCATTTGTGCTGGGGAGCCCAGGCTGGCTTGTATTATCACTATGGGATACCAAAGGAGATGCTTGGCCATAAGATGTTCGGCCTGTTTGAACACAAGGTACGGAACCGGAAAATCCCCCTGGTGCGGGGCTTTGACGATTACTTCCTGGCACCCCATTCCAGGCATACCCAGGTGCGGGTGGAAGACATTGAAAAAGTGCCGGAGCTTACCATTCTGGCTGAATCTGAGGAGGCAGGAGCCTATCTGATTATGGATGCCACCGGAAAGAAAATTTTTGTGATGGGACATCCAGAGTATGACCGGATTACCCTCCACACGGAATACATACGGGATAAGGAGAAAGGGCTGGATATCCAGGTTCCAAAGAATTATTACCAGGAGGATGACTGTACCATCCGGCCAAACCTTCAATGGCGCGCCCATGCCAATACCCTGTATACCAATTGGCTGAATTATTACGTGTACCAGGCAACGCCTTATGAGTATACGGCAGTGCCGGGGAAAGAAAATCTGCCTGTATGAAAATGCAGCGGCTGCAAGTATAAAACCCATCGCCAAGGAAGTGTCTGGGCTGTTTGGGGCTTGTAACAGAAAAAATGCAGAAAGCCCCCAGAATAGCTTTGCAAATTCTGGGAATTCTGATATAATAGGAAAATGAATAAGTTTAGGAGGCGTAGATAATGGCTGAAGACAGAAAAGCATATATGATAAAAGATGATAATCTTGGCGAGGTACGCATTGCAGATGAAGTGATTGCAATTATTGCAGGCCTGGCGGCTACGGAGGTAGAAGGCGTAAGCTCCATGGCGGGGAATATTACCAATGAGCTGGTAAGCAAGCTGGGGATGAAGAACCTTTCCAAAGGAATCAAGATTGAGATTAAGGACAATGCGGTGAAGGTGGATGTGGCGTTGAATATCCGCTTTGGGTATGCAATCCCCAAGGTTTCCATGAAGGTACAGGAGCGTGTGAAATCTGCGATTGAGAATATGACCGGGCTTCAAGTGAACGGTGTGAATGTAAGCATTGCCAGCGTGGAGATGGAAAAACATAAATAGATAAATTGCAGCAGGGGTTCCTGCATGAAAAGTGAAAGAATGATAAAATTATAAGGCTGTCATTTTGACAGTCTTTTCTTGAATATAGCTGTTTGAGAGGAAGCATATGAGCCGAAGAGAGATAAGAGAACAGATTTTTAAACTGCTGTTCCGCGCAGAATTTTACGAAGAGGAGGAATTGACGGAACAATTGCAGTTGTTTTTTGAAGAGCTGGATAAAAAGGAGGAAAAGGACATCTCCTATATCCAGGAGAAAACCCAGCAGATACTTGCCCGCCTTCCAGAGATAGACGGACTGATCAATGAAGCGGCAAAGGGCTGGAAGACCAGCCGCATGGGGAAGGTAGACTTAACATTAATCCGTCTTGCTGTTTATGAAATAAAATTTGAGGAGGGGATTCCCACAGGGGTTGCCATCAATGAGGCGGTGGAGCTTGCAAAAAGCTACGGGACAGATGATTCTGCTTCCTTTGTCAATGGAATCCTTGCAAAATTGGTATGACAAAGCATGTATATACGGTAGGGCAGGTGAACTCCTATATCAAAAATATGTTTACCCAGGATTTTATGATGAGCCGGATTTATGTGAAGGGGGAGGTGTCCAACTGCAAGTACCATACCAGCGGGCATATCTATTTTACCCTGAAGGATGAAACAGGCGCGCTGCAGGCTGTGCTGTTTGCAGGGAACCGCAAGGGCCTTTCCTTTTCCATGAAGAATGGGGATAATGTCATTGTCCTGGGCTCCATTTCTGTATATGAACGGGATGGAAAATACCAGCTTTATGCAAAGGAAATCCTGCCAGACGGGGAGGGGCTTTTGTACCAGCGTTTCCAAAGGCTGAAGAAGGAGCTGGAGGAAATGGGCATGTTTGCCCAGGAATATAAACAGCATATCCCGAAGTACATCCGCAGGTTAGGAATCGTAACTGCGCCTACCGGGGCGGCTATCCGTGATATTCAGAATATTACCCGCCGCAGGAATCCCTACGTCCAGGCAATTTTGTATCCGGCTCTGGTGCAGGGGGACGGTGCCGCAGCCAGTATCGTCAATGGAATCCATGCCTTGGAACAGTTAGGCGTGGACGTGATGATTGTGGGCCGGGGCGGTGGCTCCATGGAAGATTTATGGGCGTTTAATGAGGAGATTGTTGCAAGGGCAATTTTTGAATGCTCCGTTCCCATTATTTCCGCGGTAGGGCATGAGACAGATACCACCATTGCAGATTATGCAGCGGATTTGAGGGCTCCCACGCCTTCGGCGGCAGCTGAGCTTGCAGTGTACGATATCCGGGAGCTGGAAGGGATGTTCTTGTCGTTCCAGCTGGAATTAAACAGGAATATCACAGATAAGCTGGAATGGGCCAGCCAGCTTGTCCGCCAGTATGAAAGCAGGATGAAGCTGTTAAGCCCCAGGAGCCAGCTCAATGAAAAGCGGCAGATGACGGCAGACTTGGAAGATAAGCTGTCCTTTGGGATGCAGCAGCGGCTTTTACAGAAAAAGCATGAGCTGGAGCTGCTGGCGGAACGGTTAGAATCCCTTTCACCCCTGAAAAAGTTAAGCCAGGGATATTCCTTTGTGGCAGATGAGAAGGGCCGGGCAATCTGCGATGCAGCAAAGGTGCAGCCAGGTGACAGCCTGCATATCCATATGTTAAATGGAAAAGTGGCTGCAAAGGTTCTGAAAGTGGAACAGGAAGGAAAAATGTTATGAGCCAGCTTGAGAAGGAATGAAAGATGCTGCGGGCCAGGTTGAGCGGGAAAAGGAATGAAAAGAAAAAGGAATGGGAGATGCTATGAGTCAGCTTGAGAAGGAAAAGGAACAGTCCCTGGAAGAAGCTTTTCAGGAATTGGAAGGATTGATAGAAAGAATGCAGCAGCGCGAGGTTACGCTGGAGGAAACCTTTGCCTTGTATGAGCAGGGCATCCGGAAATTAAGGTTCTGCAGCCAGAAGATAGACAAAGTAGAAAAGAAAATGCTTCTTTTGAATGAACAAGGGGAGCTTGAGCCCTTGGAAGAAAGATAGTATGTTGCAATAGTAAGGATGGCCATGCGGCCTGTCATACAGCAGGTTGAATATGCTGGTAGTTTTATGTATGAAAGGACAGAGTAGATATGGATATGAAAGCAGAGATTGCAGCCAGGACGAAACAGATAGAAGCTGTGATTGGCAAATATTTACCAGAAGAAGAAGGCCTCCAGGCAAGGGTAATTTCAGCAATGAATTACAGCGTCCTTGCGGGAGGGAAGCGGCTGCGTCCTATGCTTATGTGGGAAACCTATCGGATGTTCGGGGGAAGATCCAAGGTGATAGAGCCTTTTATGGCGGCCATAGAAATGATACACACCTACTCTCTGGTACATGATGACCTGCCTGCCATGGACAATGATGAATACCGGAGAGGAAAGAAGACCACCCATGCCCAATACGGGGAAGCCATGGGGATTCTGGCTGGGGACGGGCTTTTGAATTATGCCTTTGAGACGGCAGTGAAAGCCTTTGAGCTGGAACCGGGAAATACCAATATCGGAAAGGCTCTGCAGGTGTTGGCAGCAAAGGCTGGCATCGGCGGGATGCTGGGCGGCCAGTGCGTGGATGTGGAGTCCGAGGGAAAACCCGTTACCCAGGAAACCCTGCAGTTTATTTATCAATTAAAAACAGGGGCGCTGCTGGAAAGCTCCATGCTGATAGGGGCTGTTTTGGCAGGGGCTACCAAAAGTGAACAGAGACAGGTGGAGCAGGCAGCCGGGGAGCTGGGGCTTGCATTTCAAATACAGGACGATATCTTAGATGTTACCAGCACCACAGAGGTTTTGGGAAAACCGGTGGGCAGCGATGAAAAGAACCATAAGACCACCTGGGTAACCCTCTGGGGGATTGAAAAAGCCAGGCAGGACGTGGAGCGGCTTTCCAGGCAAAGCGTAAACCGCATCACTGGCCTTGTGGTAAAAAATGAATTTTTGATAAACCTGATGCTGGAGCTGATCCAGCGGACAAAGTAAGTTTTGGCAAACCTGATGCTGGAGTTAATCCAGCGGACAAAGTAAGTTTTGATAAACCTGATGCTGGAGTTAATCCAGCGGGCAGAGTAAACGTTCTACATGGACGGCGCTGGCATGGGAAAGGGAAATGCAGCAAGCGAAGACGCCGGATTACTGCGGTAGTTTACAATCTGGCTTTTGGCCTTATGGGAACCGTGAGAGAACAGAAGAAGGGGGATTATCTATGGCATTGGAAAAGATAGAGGAACCCAATGATATCAAAAAGTTGGAAGAATCAGAGCTGCCGGTATTGGCGGAGGAAATACGGGATTTTTTAATCCAGCGGATTGCAGAGCACGGAGGGCATCTGGCTTCGAATTTGGGAGTGGTGGAGCTGACCATGGCGCTGCACCTTTGCTTTCAGCTGCCCAAGGATCGGATTATCTGGGATGTTGGGCATCAGTCTTATACCCATAAATTGCTGACAGGCCGAAGGGATGGGTTTGAGACCTTAAGGAAATATAAAGGAATGAGCGGCTTTCCTAAGCGCAAGGAAAGCCAGTGCGACAGTTTTGATACAGGCCATAGCTCCACTTCTATCTCGGCGGGACTGGGTTATGCGTCCGCAAGGGAAATTACCGGGGAGGATTACCAGGTGGTCTCTGTGATTGGCGACGGCGCCCTGACAGGCGGTATGGCATGGGAAGCATTGAATAATGCTTCTTTGCTGAAAACCAATTTTATCATCGTATTAAATGACAACAAGATGTCCATTTCCGAAAATGTAGGCGGCCTTTCCAGCCATCTGGGCAATCTGCGGACCACAGATGCTTATCAGGATTTGAAAACAGGCGTCACCAATTCCCTGAATAAGATTCCGGTTTATGGAGAACGTATGGTAGAGCGGATACGCCGGACCAAAAGCGGGATTAAGCAGCTTTTTATCCAGGGCATGCTGTTTGAAAATATGGGAATTACTTATTTAGGGCCGGTGGACGGCCATGACATTGGGGCTATGGTCCGGGTGTTCCAGGATGCTTCCAATGTAAACGGAGCAGTTTTGGTGCATGTGATTACGCAAAAGGGCAGGGGCTATCTTCCGGCAGAACGCCATCCTGCAAGATTTCATGGGACAGAGCCTTTTGAAATTGAGACAGGACTGCCCTTAAAGCGCAGGACTACAGCCAACTATACAGATATTTTCTCTACGGTTATGCGCAAGCTAGGAGAGCGGGACCAGAAGGTAACAGCCATTACGGCAGCCATGGAAGATGGAACAGGCCTGAAACGGTTTCACAATATGTTCCCGGAGCGTTTCTTTGATGTGGGAATTGCAGAAGGACATGCAGTGACCTTTGCCGCAGGACTGGCAGCCGCGGGCTTAAAGCCTGTGTTCGCCGTGTATTCTTCTTTCCTCCAAAGGGCTTATGACCAGATGCTCCATGATGTGTGCATCCAGGATCTTCCAGTGACCTTCGCCATAGACAGGGCGGGCCTTGTAGGAAGCGACGGGGAGACCCATCAGGGAATCTTTGATTTGTCTTATCTTTCTTCCATTCCAAATATGAGTATTATGGCGCCGAAAAATAAGTGGGAGCTTTCGGATATGGTGAAATTTGCGGTGGATTTCGGGCATCCCATTGCAATCCGCTATCCCCGGGGAGAAGCCTATGCAGGGTTGAAGGAGCACAGGGAAAAGATTGCCTATGGAAAAAGCGAAACCATTTATGCAGGAAGCCAGATTGCTCTTCTTGCAGCAGGAAGCATGGTAAAGATTGCAGAAGAGGTTTTTGAAAACCTGAAGGAAGAAGGATACGGCGCTACGCTGGTGAATGTGCGGTTTGTACAGCCCATGGACCAGGAATTGTTAGAACAGCTTCCAGGGAACCACAGGCTGCTGGTAACCATGGAGGAAAATGTCTTAAGCGGCGGATTTGGGGAGCATGTGGCCCGCTATTACGAAAACCACCGTCTTGGGGATTTGGAAAAAGGGTGGGAAGACGAGCCCCGCATATTGAATATTTCAATTCCTGATGAATACGTGGAGCACGGAAATGTGGATGTTTTGCGAAAAGAGCTTGGCATCGACAGTGAGTCTGTAACGGAAAGGATTGTAACGGTTATGAAAGAGATGGAACATAAATCCATCCCAAAATAAAAATAGAAAGCAGAAACCATTATGAAAGAAAGATTAGATGTGCTGTTGGTACAGCGGGGGCTTGCACCCTCCAGGGAAAAGGCAAAGGCCATGATTATGGAAGGAAATGTTTTTGTGGCAGGCCAAAGGGAGGACAAAGCCGGAACTTCTTTTGATGAAAAAGCAAAGATAGAAGTCCGGGGAAATACGTTGAAATATGTAAGCCGGGGCGGCTTGAAGCTGGAAAAGGCCATAGAGAAGTTCGGGATCTGCCTGGCGGATAAGGTGTGTATGGATATTGGAGCCTCTACGGGAGGATTTACAGACTGTATGCTGCAAAAGGGAGCGAGAAAAGTTTACGCTGTGGATGTGGGATACGGACAGTTTGCATGGAAGCTTCGGCAGGATGGACGGGTGGTTTGCATGGAAAAAACAAATATCCGGTATGTGACCCCGAAGGACATTCCAGAGACGTTGGATTTTGCATCGGTAGACATTTCTTTTATCTCTCTGGCCAAGGCGCTTCCGGCAGCAAAAGAGCTGCTCACAGAGCAGGGAGAAATGGTATGCCTGATCAAGCCCCAGTTTGAGGCTGGAAGGGAAAAGGTAGGAAAAAAGGGCGTTGTCCGGGATCCAAAGGTACACCTGGAAGTCATCGAAAAGATTGCTGCTTTTGCCCGAGAAATCGGCTTTGGGGTGCTGGGGCTGGATTTTTCTCCCATCCGGGGGCCGGAAGGGAATATCGAATATCTGATACATATAAAAAAGGGTGCAGAGAGTCAGGAGGAAATGGTGGATGCAGCGGCTGTGGTATCACAGGCACATGGGACACTGGCATAGAACATGAAACATTTTTATATTATCGCAAATCCCAGACGGGACAAACAGCTAGAATTGACGAAAAGAATTCATAAATTTATTATAAACAACGGCGGCGTCTGCGGCTATCAGGTGAACCAGGAGCAGGAGGGCGTTCTTTTTGATACGGAACAGATTCCAGAGGAGACGGAATGCATCTTAGTGGTGGGCGGAGACGGCACGCTCCTTGGCGCCGCAAGAAATATGGCGGAGCGCAGCATACCGCTGATTGGGGTAAACACCGGGCATTTGGGGTATCTCTGCGAGCTGGAGGCGGACACTGTAATACAGAGCGTAAGGCGCCTTTTAGCAGAGGATGATTATGTGATAGAAAAAAGAATGCTGCTGTCTGGATTCTGCATGGCCAGGGAAGGAAGAACCAGGGAGCGGACGGCGTTGAACGATATAGTGATTCACCGCAGCGGCAGGCTTCAGGTGGTAGATTTAATTATCTCTGTCAATGGGGAATATCTGAATACTTACAGTGCAGACGGCATCATTATTGCAACGCCTACCGGCTCCACCGGCTACAGCATGTCTGCAGGAGGACCCATTGTAGACCCAAAGGCCAGCCTTCTTTTGGTTACCCCCATCAGCCCCCATACGCTAAATGCCAAAAGCATTGTGTTAGGAGCAGAGGAGGAGATTACCATAGAGGTTGCAAAGAGGAATGAGGAAGTGGAAGAAGAACTGGAAGTCAGTTTTGATGGCAGCCATGTAGAGATACTCCATCCGGGTGAGAAAATTATTGTAAAGAAAGCCAAAGTGTGCGCCAGGATTTTGAAGCTAAGCCGGTTAAGCTTTCTGGAGAGGCTTCGGAAAAAACTGCAGGGATATGCCTGACAGCCATTGTGGGAGGAAGAGATGAAGTCAAAGCGTCATGCAAAAATTTTGGAGATTATTTCGAAATATAATATTGAGACACAGGAGGAGCTTTCCGAACATCTGGAGCAGGCAGGGTTCCATGTGACACAGGCCACTGTTTCCAGGGATATCCGGGAATTAAAATTGACGAAGGTAGCAGACCAGAAAGGCCGGCAGAAATACAGCACTCTGACAGAAAACCAGGTGGACATGAGCGAAAAGTATATCCATGTGTTCCAGGCAGGGTTTGTCTCCATGGATATGGCTCAGAATATTTTGGTGATTCGGACTGTTTCAGGCATGGCGATGGCAGTTGCAGCGGCGTTGGACGCCATGGACTGCCACGAAATTGTGGGGAGTATTGCAGGAGATGATACGATTATGTGTGCAGTGCGCACCGTGGAGGACACAGAAATTTTGATGGAAAGGCTCAGAAAGCTTGTTTAGATTTTAACATTAAAATTGAGTCAATGTATTTGATGAAAAAAGAAAAAGGAGAAAATATGTTAGTAAGTCTGCATGTAAAAAATCTGGCGCTGATGGAGGAAGCGGAGGTGGAATTTGGAAATGGCCTGAATATCCTTTCCGGGGAAACCGGGGCTGGAAAATCCATTATTATCGGCTCCATCAACCTGGCATTGGGGGAAAAAGCGCCAAAAGAAATGCTGCGGGAACAGGCGGAATATGCATTGGTGGAACTGATTTTCCGGGTAGAGAATGAGGAGCAAAGAAAGCTGTTGGAAGAAATGGATATTTTCCCGGAAAACGATGAGGTTATTATGTCCCGGAGGATTACCCCTTCCCGGAGCGTGGGGAAAATCAATTCAGAGACCGTTTCCGCTTCCTGCATGAGAAAGGCAGCGTCATTTCTGATCGATATCCACGGACAGCATGAGCACCAGTCACTGCTCCACAAGAAAAAGCATCTGGAAATTTTGGATGAGTATGGGAAAGAGCATCTGGAAGAAAAAAAGAAAATCTTAAAGCAGCGTTACCAGGAATACCAGAATATCCAGGAGGAAAAGCAGCAGGCTCTTTCCGAAGGGGAAGGCCGGGAGCGTGAGCTGTCCTTTTTGGAATATGAGATACAGGAGATTGAGGATGCCAGCCTGGTTCCCGGGGAGGATGAAGACCTGGAAGCTTCCTACCGGAAAATGGCGAACAACCGGAAAATTATGGAAGCGGCAGGCAGCGCCTATGAGATGACCGGAGGCAGCAGCAGTGCTACAGACCAGCTTGGACGGGCGCTAAAGGAACTGCAGACGGTAGTAGAGTATGACCCGAAGCTGGAAGGGCTGTGCGTCCAGCTGGGTGAGGTGGACAGCCTTTTAAATGATTTTAACCGGGAGCTGTCCAGCTATATCTCCGAGGAAGAGTTTGAGGAAGAAGCTTTTTACGAAGTGGAAAAACGTCTGGATGAGGTGAACCATTTAAAGGATAAATTCGGCGGAAGCATTGAAGCGGTTCTTGCGGCAAAAGAAGAGAAGAAACAAAAATACAGCCGTTTGAAAGATTATGAGCAGTATCTGGAGCAGCTGGAGAAGCGGCTGGAAAAATCCCAGGCAGCGCTACAGAAGATTTCCAGGGAGGTTTCCAGAATCCGAAAAAAATATGCCAAAGAATTGAGCAAAGAGGTGCAGGCGGCATTGGTGGATTTGAATTTTTTGGATGTCCAGTTTACCATGGAAATAAGAGAAACGGAAAAATTTACGTCCAATGGAAAAGACGAAGCGGAATTTTTGATTTCTACCAATCCAGGGGAGCCTTTAAAACCTTTGGGAAAGGTTGCTTCCGGCGGCGAGCTGAGCCGTATCATGCTTGCCATCAAGACGATTCTGGCAGAAAGCGATGAGATTGAGACCTTGATTTTTGATGAGATAGACACGGGAATCAGCGGCAGGACTGCCCAGATGGTGGCAGAGAAAATGAATGTGATTGGCAGAAACCACCAGGTCATCTGCATCACCCATCTTCCCCAGATTGCAGCCATGGCAGATTACCACTTTTTAATCCGAAAAGACGTGGTCAATAACGTGACTGTTTCCAATATTTCTCTGTTGGAAGAATCAGAGAGCATCACAGAGCTGGGCCGTATGCTGGGCGGCGTGAAAATTACAGACAAAGTAATGGAAAGCGCCCGTGAAATGAAGGAATTGGCCATAGCTGTAAAAAACAAAAAAATTCCAGATTGAAATACCCCAAAATTTCACATACTAAAGAGGATTTCAACTTGAAGGATGTGAAATAATGAAAGAAAAAAGGCTGGTAAGGTTCCAGAAATGGATGGCTCGGGGGAGTTTGATTGCGGGCGCATGCTTTGTGCTCTTTTTTTCTTTTTCTCTTATGGAGGAATCCATTCCTGATAAAATCTGGATAGAAAAAGGAGAGGAAGAAAATTTTGATTTCCATCTGCCTGTAATCGGAGAGATGGAGCAGAGGGGATTGGAGGTATTTGGCAACCAGTCCCCTGCCGTGGAAAAGGACAAAATTAAGCTGGATTTGAATGAGAGCTTTTCCCTGAAATCCCAGGAACAGGGAAGTTATTCCATGACATGCAGGCTCTTTGGCATGTTCCATATCAAGGAAGTTGCCGTGGAAGTGGTGGAAAAGGCCAAGGTGGTGCCTTGTGGGATACCGGTGGGAATATATGTGAAGACAGACGGTATCCTGATTATTGGAACGGGGACTGTCACTGGAATTGATGGCATGAATTACGAGCCAGCGGAGAATCTTGTAAAAAGCGGCGATTATGTAAAAACAGTAGATGAGCAGGTCATTGAAAATAAGGAAGACCTGATTGAAAAGATAAACCAGAGCCAGGGGAATCCTGTGGTACTGGGGATTTTGCGCGGAGAGGAGTATATACAGTTAAAATTACAGCCGGTGCAGGTTTCGGAGGATGAATATAAGCTGGGCATCTGGGTCCGGGATGACCTGGCAGGAGTAGGGACATTGACCTTTTATGATGAGCAGGGAAATTATGGTGCCCTTGGGCATCCCGTTAGTGATTTGGATACGGGAACCAAAGTCAGTATGGGGGAAGGAACCCTGTACGAGGCTGAGGTGGCTGGGATTACAAAAGGGGAAAAAGGAAATCCCGGAGAGATTGCAGGGGTGATTACTTATTTAGAACAGTACCGGCTTGGCACGGTGGAGGAAAATACCAATGTGGGTATTTACGGGAACCTGGAAAAGGCTCCCCAGAAGGTAGAAGGGGAAAATTATTTTTCTGTGGGGCAGAAGCAGGAGATTGAGGAAGGGGAAGCTTCCATTATATCTACGGTTTCCGGGGAACGCCGGGAGTATTCTATCGTCATTACGGATATTGATTATAATAGTGAAAATAAGGGGATTTTATTCCAGGTGACAGACCCGGAATTGCTAAATCTTACTGGGGGGATTGTTCAGGGGATGAGCGGAAGCCCCATTATTCAGAATGGCAAAGTCATCGGGGCAGTCACTCATGTGTTTGTCCAGGACGCTTCCAAGGGTTATGGAATTTTTATTGAAAATATGCTTGGGCATTGATAAGGGCAGCATAGGAGAAAAAGAAGAGTGAGATACTGGCAGTTTTTTGTTGGAGGCTCACTCTTCTTTTATTGTCCGGTAAAGGGAAGAATAGTATTGAAAAGCAAACAGTCTCATGGTACAATGAAAGTCATAAAATAAGTAGGTGATATATTTGAAAGGAAAAAAAGATGGACTTCATTCATGAGATAAAAGAGTTTTTGGACGTAATAAAGAAAGAGAAAGGAGAAGCAACTACAAATACATATAAAAGTAAAATATATGCATTTTATGAATTTGTTTCATTAGAACTTAGAGAGTTAGATGTTACCTATATCTATTTCTTAAATGTGATGAATAAGGATAAATTATTACAAGGTGTTGAATATTATGTGAAAGCTGGTAATCTGAAAAGCAGAGCTGCAGTAGATGTCTACTTTTCTGTGTTGGGAAATTTTTATAAATTTCTTTCAATTAAGTATGGAAAAACAAATGATTATTTTCAAGATAATATAAAAAAAGAAGAATTTAAAGAAGCATTTGAGAAAAAAATAAAGGAATTAGGATTACGGGAGTCTGACACGCAAGAGCCAATAGGGAGAGAAGTGGCAGAGAAAATTTTAGAAGAGTGTAATAAGATTATTGATGGTATAGATATCGAAAAAATATTGAGTAAAGAGAAAGGAGTTTATTCTAACTATATTTCATCTTTGATTACAAAATTAGTTTTGGCATATGGGCTCAAAAATGATGCTATAAGGAAATTAAAAATTAAAGATTACAATGATCAATTAAATGATTTGATAATCAACAATTATAGAGTGCACTTGCCAGATGGACTGGCAATGCAAATGAAAAAATATAAAGAAATCAGAAAGAGGTTTTTAGAAAAATATAAAATTGAAAGTAAGAGATTATTTTTTGATGATTATGATATTAACAAAGAATTAGATAACACAAAAATGTATATTGTTCTAAAAAAAGTGATGGGTAATATGCAGGCGGGAGGAGTGGCTAAATATGCTATTATTCAATTATTGAGAGAAGATATACCTGCTTATATAATTAGTGATTTTACAAATTATAAAGAAGATGTTTTAGACTATTGTCAAGAACAGGTAGATGCAGAAAGAGGCTTATCGTTATTGAGTGAAAAAAGCCGGATATTGGATTCGGCTTTGCGGAAAAATGAATTATTTGATGTTATGTAGTGGCATACTCAGAAGAGAAAGAAGGTGATATTTTATGACTTTGAAAGATATTATATCTGGCGAATCAGAGTTTATTGAGTTTAAACAGGAAGTTCCGAAAAAAAGTGAAGTATACATGAAAACTGTAGTTGCATTTGCAAACGGCAGCGGAGGAAAAATTGTGTTTGGGGTGGAGGATGGTACATGTAAGGTTGTTGGAATTAATCAGGAAGATGCTTTTTCCATAATGGATGGAATTACTTCGGCAATCTGTGACAGTTGTACGCCGATGATTACACCAATTGTAACACTGGCTTCTGTTGAGGAAAAGATTTTAATTGTTGTAAATATAATGCCAGGCAGTCAGCGTCCATATTATCTTACCGCAAAGGGAAAGGAAAACGGTACTTATATCCGAGTATCAGGAACTACTCGACCAGCAGATTCGTTTGTGCTAAAAGAATTGGAGTTCGAGGGTGTTAATCGGTGTTTTGATCAGACATATGCGGCACCTGAAGAAAGTGTTACAGAGGATGAGATTAACTGCCTGTGTAATAAGATGTATCAATATGCTGTGGAACATTGCAGATCTGAGGAAACGGCAGAGAGGATTCATCGCTTGACAAAACAAAGTCTGTTAAGCTGGGGTTTTTTGGTAAAACGGGGAGATGCTTATTTTCCAACGAATGCTTTTTTACTTATGACGCGCAATTTGCTTCCCCAAGCTACAATTCAATGCGCCGTATTCAAGGGGACAGACAGGGATGTATTTATTGACCGGATAGAATATGATGGGGATATTGTGGCACAGCTGAATGCGGCATACGAGTATGTCCTGCGCAATATTCATATGAGTTCAGAAATTAATGGATTATATCGAACAGATGTATATGAACTTCCAACAGACTGCATCAGGGAGATGATTTGTAATGCCGTGGTTCATCGCAGTTATCTGCATCCCTCTAGTGTACAAGTAGCAGTCTATGATAATCGTGTGGAAGTGACTTCTCCAGGGATGCTGTTTGGGAGTTTGAGAGTGGAAGATATTAGAGAAGGGATTTCTATACCCAGGAATCGAGCACTGGTTTATGCATTTACTTATATGAATATTATGGAGCATTGGGGAAGTGGGATTCCGAGAATTATCAGACGGTGCAAAGAACTTGGATTAGAAGAACCAGAGTTAATGGAAATTGCAGGAAGTTTCCGCATCAATTTGTTTCGATTTCAGGATAAGACGAGAATTAGTAAAAGTACGGATAAAGTACGGATAAGTACGGATAAAGTACGGATAAGTACGGATAAA
>CANDGI010000050.1 GCA_947384285.1 uncultured Lachnospiraceae bacterium | reverse complement strand
GTAGAGCAGAGGACTGAAAATCCTCGTGTCTCTGGTTCGATTCCGGAACTGGGCACTTGTTGGATTATGGGATATTAGCTCAGTTGGTAGAGCACTTGACTTTTAATCAAGTTGTCCGGGGTTCGAATCCCCGATGTCTCATTGTTTGAATTAGTGAGAATCCTTGAAAATCAAGGGTTCTTTTTTGTTTTTACACCTTTTTTAAATTATATATATTTATTTGAAGCTGAATTCATATGTGAAAGAAATGAGGTATTGGGGAAGAAGATATAGAAAAATTTAAATTTCTTTTCTTAATTGATACATGGGAAAAAACGAAAACGGCTGAAACGGAAATGTTTGTACGAGCCTTTTCGAAGCTGTCGGAAATAACCTTACTATTCCTGCATGGCTGAATACTTTTGCTGAAAAGAACAATATCAATTTCTCTAAACTTTTACAAAATACATTATTCTCAATGGCATAGGAAAAATAAATACGGCGAGCCGTTCATAGGGCAGCCTTTTTTGTACTTCCCATTGTCCCATTCCCAGATGGAAATGGGAGAAGTTCCAGGGCGCTGCTTAATTGGATGCTCAAATTAAAAGGATTGCCGCCTATTTATTTTAAAGTGATGGGAAAGATGTTATATTATACGGCTTTAGGTGGGCAGATGAACATGGAGAGTATACGGAACTGCTTAGAGTAACAATTCGTGAGCTGTTTCGGACAATTATGCCGGTTCCGTAATTATCCAATTATAAAGATTATGATAATTTGATAAAATTTCTAAAAAGCATTGAATGTTTTGGGAAAAATATGATAATATTTATACAGGTTCTGGAAAAGAACCAAAGAAAGGAGAAGGAAAATGGCAAACAGGTTTGTATTGAATGAGACTTCATATCATGGAGCAGGGGCGATTCAGGAGATAGCAGGAGAAGCAAAGGGAAGGGGTTTTCAGAAAGCATTTGTATGCTCTGATCCAGATCTTGTCAAGTTCGGAGTCACAAAGAAAGTATTGGATGTATTGGATCAAGCGGGGTTAGCATATGAATTATATTCTGATATTAAACCAAATCCAACGATTAAGAATGTACAGACAGGCGTAGCAGCATATAAGAAATCAGGGGCAGATTACCTGGTTGCAATCGGGGGCGGCTCGTCTATGGATACTGCAAAAGCAATCGGCATTATTATCAATAATCCTGATTTTGAAGATGTGGTAAGCTTGGAAGGTGTTGCACCAACTACGAATAAATCCGTTCCGATTTTTGCAGTACCGACGACTGCTGGAACTGCTGCGGAGGTAACCATTAATTATGTTATCACTGATGCAGCCAAGAGCCGTAAAATGGTATGTGTAGATCCAAAAGATATTCCGGTTGTGGCATTTGTAGATTCTGATATGATGGCTTCTATGCCGAAAGGATTGACAGCAGCTACAGGCATGGATGCGTTAACCCATGCAATTGAAGGATATATCACAGCAGGAGCTTGGGAATTATCGGATATGTTTCATATTAAGGCAATTGAAATCATAGCAAAGAGCCTTCGGGGAGCAGTGGAAAATACACCGGAAGGAAGAGAAGGGATGGCTCTTGGCCAGTATGTAGCTGGAATGGGATTTTCCAATGTCGGCCTGGGAATTGTTCATTCTATGGCACATCCTTTGGGCGCATTGTATGATACGCCCCATGGTGTTGCAAATGCAATTATCCTGCCCACCGTTATGGAATATAACGCGGAAGCCACTGGGGAAAAATATCGTGAAATTGCCAGGGCAATGGGCGTAGAGGGTGTAGATTCCATGACGCAGGAAGAATACCGGAAGGCAGCAGTAGATGCAGTGAAGCAGTTGTCCATGGATGTCGGAATTCCTACAGATTTAAAAGAGATTGTAAAAAAGGAGGATATTCCTTTCCTGGCACAGTCAGCTTATGACGATGCCTGCAGGCCTGGAAATCCAAAGGAGACCAGCGTAGAGGATATTACAAAGTTGTACGAGGCATTAATCTAACCACGAGCTGCATAGGGCGGTAACTGGTATACCGTGAAGAAATTTAATATCAGCTGCATGAGCACCAAGGCAGTTGAAATAGAAAAAACATCAGCTGCATGAGCACCAAAGCAGTTGAAATAGAAAAAGCATCAGCTGCATGAGCACCAAGGCAGTTGAAAGAGAAAAGTTATCGGCTGCATGAATATCAAGGCAGTTGAAAGGGAAAAGCATTCTGCATGGATGCTTTTCTTTTTGGGTAAACTATCTGCCAGGACAGAAGAATATTATGAATATTATGAAACAGATACGATGCTGGCTGTGTATCATTCAAATTATATTTACTGGTTTAAGGCGACATGGCTGTGCTATCTGGAACAGATAAAATTTGTGCATAAAACATTGCATAATAGGGAAAATGGTATTATAATATAAAAACATGCTTATTTTATTATTTGCAACAGAGATTAGAGTGTAAGGAGGTAAGAACAATGGCTCAGGTAACAAAAGAAACAATGATTGGAGAATTGCTTCAGATCGATGAAAATGTTGCGCCAATTTTACTGGAGATTGGAATGCATTGCCTTGGCTGCCCATCTTCCCAGATGGAAACAATTGCAGAGGCAGCAATGGTTCACGGAATAGAGCCGGATGCATTGGTAAATAAAATCAATGATTTTCTGGCACAGCCTGCGGTATGACAGGCTATAGAGACATTCATATTGCAGAAGAAAATGTTTGCGATATGCACAGCCTGCGGTATGACAGGCTCTGCGGGTGTCTATTAGACACGGAGCAATCAGTCTTAATGTTCCATGAAACTTGACTGATTGCTCCGTTTTCCTTTGTTCAAAGCCAGCCTTTGCCAAAAAGCTATGCCAAAGGCTGGCAGAATATAAAATTATGATTCGTGAATAATATTTCCTTTCTTACGTACTATGAAATATCTGTGTGATTCCCCCTTTTTGCTTCACATGTTGTGAAGGTATTCTGTGATGTAATAAAATCTTTTGCCAAACCCTGCAGGGCTTGGCTGGTATGAGGCAATGGTACGCAAAGCTGCCTCATACAGAATATTCCCAGAAATTTTTAAATATTTTTGGGAAACAATATTCCTGTCAGGATACCCTGGTCTCTTTTTTCTTTTCCCAAAATAATGGAATTGCTTGTTCCATGACTGCCAGCACAATTTATTTGTAATTTAGGGAATGTCCTGAAGGAATGAAATAAAAAGATCTTTTCTAAGATGCAGCATGATGCCTCCTATGCCCAAAATGCAGGCTCTGGCTCATGTCTGAAAACAGGCGTTTTATAAAATGGTTCATTAAAGTAAAAACATACAGATGATTGATTTGTTTCCGGGTTATTTTTATCGGATTTCCACATACTATAATTCTGTGGAATATGACGTGTAGAAACAGAAAATACATTTGCAGTTAAAGACTAATGTTGAAATGTGTTTGGATGAAAAGATCTGGTGGATGGCAAAGCAGGTAATGGCCTGGACTGTTTTGGAAAACAGCTCAAACAGCCGCTTTTACCGGGGTTAACTCCTTTCTGCCTGGATTCAGAATGTCATCTTTTATTATTTATAGCATACAAATAATACCAAATGCAATATATTTTGGGAATTATTTAGAAAATTAATATTTTTTTTAGAAAATCAGGGGGAGTACGTCTTGACGAAATATAAGGATTTGTAATATACTTTGAGTACTATAAGCAGGAGGTTTTTGGCTTTCCTGTTTATACCGCTTTTAATTTTGTTAGCTTTGTATTAATATATATCTTATAGGATTCCTGATGTGGCAATTTAGAAGAAGGAAGTGAGCACATGAAAATTGAAAAAGTAAATGAGAACCAGATCCGTTGTACGCTTACAAGGGAGGATCTGGCGGATCGGCAGCTTAAGCTGAGTGAACTGGCATATGGAACCGAAAAGGCGAAGACACTTTTCCGTGACATGATGCAGCAGGCGGCTTATGAGTTTGGATTTGAGGCAGAGGACATCCCGTTGATGATAGAGGCAATTCCTCTTTCTGCGGATACGATTATATTGATTATAACGAAGGTGGAATATCCAGAAGAGCTGGATACCCGTTTTTCACAGTTTGCGCCAGGTGATTCGGAGGATGATGGGAAAAGTGCATATATAGGAGAGGAAGGCGAACGGGCGTTTGAGTCGGCGGGTGCGGATGATATTTTAGATTTGGTTCGCAAGCTGCAGGAACAGAGCAGAAACGCAGAGGCGGCAGAACATAGCGATGATTTTATTCCATTAGAAAAAGCAGTCAGAAGAAAGCAGAAGGAAACAGAAGAGCCGCTGGTAGTTGACATAACAAAACTTTTTGTATTCGATGAACTGGATGAAGTAAATCGTTTGGCGCGGGTACTGAAAGGATTTTACAATGGATGCAACGTGCTGTATAAGAATAAGTTAAATCGGAAATACTATCTAATTATCAGTAAAAGCCAGCATACACCCGAAGAATTTAACAAGGTTTGCAATATTTTATCAGAGTATGCACATCAGGAAAAATACTCTTCTGCAATCAGGGCGTATTTTGAAGAACATTATGAGTTGATTTTGAAGGAAGATGCTTTGCAGATATTGAGTAAAATTTGAGAGTGACCCCTTGTGTTTTTACATAAGGGGTTTTCTACATAGGAGGATAAGATGTCAAGACGGGGAAGGCAGTTCCCAAAAGAGGGAGCTGGTGGATGGGACACAGAGGGCTCCATCTGGGGAAATGGTTTGGACGAGGAAAATCAGGATTGGGACACGGAGGATGCTGTCTGGAGGAATGGTTTGGACGAGGGAAGCCGGGATTGGGACACAGAGGATGCTGTCTGGAGGAATGGTTTGGACGAGGGAAACCGGGATTGGGACACAGAGGATGCTGTCTGGAGGAATGGTTTGGACGAGGGAAATCAGGATTGGGACACAGAGGATGCTGTCTGGAGGAATGGTTTGGACGAGGGAAGCCGGGATTGGGACACAGAGGATGCTGTCTGGAGGAATGGTTTGGACGAGGGAAATCAGGATTGGGATATAGAGATGGAAGAGGAGCAGAATACTGGCCGGGGTACGGATGCAGGAGGAAGGGCTTCTGCGCGGAATACGGATGCAGGAGGAAGGGCTTCTGTGCGGAATACGGATGCAGGAGGAAGGGCTTCTGCGCGGAATACAGACACAGGCAGGGATAGGAACGGGAGGGCTTCTGGAAGGAGAAGGCCGCAGAGCCGCGCCGGAAAAAGAGGACGAAGAAAATCCAGAAGAAATGACTGGATGCCTGTATTGGCAGCTGCCATTTTTATAACGGTGGTAATTTTGCTGGCGCTGCTTAGCATGGTAATCAAAAAGTACAGCCCCAGCAAGGAACGGGCTGATTTGAATGAGTACTACCAGGTGCAGAGTGAAGAGGATATGGCAGTTATCCTGGATGGACAGCGGCTGGAGGAGACAGCCAAATATTGGGACGGCCATGTATATATGGATTATAAACTGGTGCAGCAATATTTGAACCAGCGGTTTTATTGGGATTCCAATGAAAATATCCTGCGGTATGTTACGGATGTGGATGTTATATCGGTTAATGCTGGAAGTACGGAATACATTGTGACGAAGAAAAATGAGAGTACGGATTATGTAATTGTGAAAGTGGATGGGGAGAATATGTACCTGGCGCTGGACTTTGTGCAGAAGTATACGAATATTGATTTTGCCATGTATCAAACTCCCAACCGGGTGAAAATTACTGCATCCTGGGGGGAGGTTCAAACAGCATCCATACGGAAAAAGACGGAAATCCGGGTGAAGGGCGGCATCAAGAGCCCCATTGTGGCGGATTTGGAAAAGGAGAGCAAGGTTACGGTTCTGGAGGAAGGGGAAGATTGGAGCAAAGTCTGCACGGAGGACGGCATGATTGGCTGGCTCAGGAACAAAAGACTGGGAGAGGTAAATACAGAGACCCTTTCCAGGGAATTTGAGGAGCCGGTATTTTCCCATATGTTAAAGGACGCGCCTGTGAGCCTGGGCTGGCACCAGGTGACAACCCAGGAGGCAAATGAGAGGATTTCCAATGTGCTGCAATCTACCAAGGGAGTGAATGTAATTGCACCTACCTGGTTTTATCTGAATGATAATGACGGAAATATTTTCTCTTTGGCCAGCAGGGATTATGTGAATTACTGCCACCAGAATAATGTGGAAGTCTGGGCTTTGGTCAGCAACCTGGAGAATCCAGAGGCGGACAGCACTTATGTGCTGACGCATACTTCTACCAGGGATTATCTCACCAATCAGATTATTGCAGCGGCGATAGAATATGATTTGGATGGAATTAATTTGGATTTTGAGGCATTAAGCGGTGAAGTGGGAGACGCCTATATCCAGTTTATCCGGGAATTGTCGCTGAAATGCGAGAACAACAGCCTGGTGCTTTCGGTGGACAACTATGTGCCCACAAGCTATACCGCCTTTTATAACCGGGCAGAGCAGGCGGTATTTGCAGACTATGTGGTTATTATGGGATATGATGAGCATTACAGCGGTTCTGAGGATATTGGCTCTGTGGCGTCCATCGGCTTTGTACGGGAAGGGGTGGAGAATACCCTCAAAGAGGTTCCGGCAGAGCAGACGATTCTTGGGCTTCCCTTTTACAGCAGGGTATGGGAGCTGACCACCAAGGATGGGGCAGGAGAGGATGTGGAATCTGCAGCGGAGGATTATCTGCCCTATACCTTTACCTGCACGGAAGAGGGGATGCAGACGGTGGAGAATCGGTATACGGAGCATGGCGCACAGGCGGTTTGGTCCGAGGAGGACGGCCAGTATGTGGCAGAATATGAGAGTGAGGGGAAAACCTATAAAATGTGGATTGAGAATGAGGTTTCCCTGGAAGAGAAACTGAAGGTTATGAAGGGGAATAACCTGGCTGGGGCAGCTTACTGGAAATTAGGCTTGGAGCGGCCCTCTGCATGGGATACCATTATTAAGTATGTGAATTGATGATATGGGGTGTTTTTGGTGTACCAGCGGACGTTTTATGTTTGGATAAGAACGTAAATTTCCAGTTGTTTTTGATCTGTATAGCACAGCTGCTTGGCAATACAAAGCAGCTGTGCTATATTTTATTTTAACCATAGAAAGCCCCTGGAGTGTGCTCTCTATGGTTTTCTGCTTTTGTATTTGAACAAAAGTGATTATTTTTTCCATACTACTTGACAATGCAAAGTAGTGGAATGAATAATAGCCAATGAGTGGGGGATTGTGTTTTTAAAACTTTACGCCAGTCGCAACATTTAAGTGTCCGGTTACTGCATTTGCAAAGTTTTTTTGGAAAGAATGCCGATAAGATAAGTAGCAGGAAGCAAATTTCCAGGAAAAGTCATGAGGTGGAAAACATTGAATGTAGCAATCTGTGATGATGAAGAATATGTGCGCAGTTACATGCGCAGGCTGATTGAAAAGCAGGGCATGAGCTGTAACATCAGGGAATTTTCATCTGGAAAGGAATTGTTGGAGTCTGCCAAGGAGGAGGGCATAGATATTTTATTCCTTGATATTTCTATGGATGATATGGATGGGATGACGGCGGCCAGACAGCTTAGAAGCCAGGCCAGGCAGCGAGGCGAGGCTATCTGGGGCGGCCTGCCTCTTTTGATTTTTGTGACAGGTTACCCGGAATACGCCAGGGAGGCCTTTTTCGTCCACGCATTTCAATTTCTTGGGAAGCCCATAAAGGAAAAGGAATTCCTGGAGGTGCTGGGGTCGGCAGCCCGGGAATGCCGCTGCCTGGCAGCCAAAAGAGGGCCGGCGCCTCGGGAATTGCTGGTTCGGACAGGGAATACCACAAGGAAAGTCCCCTCCGAAGAGATTTATTATGTGGAAAGCAGCAACCGCAAGGTAATCCTGTGCCTGTGCCATGAGAAAATCATATATTACGGCAGAATCAGCCAGTTGGAGGAAGAACTTTCCGAGAGCTTTTTTCGGGTGCACAGGGGATATCTGGTGAATATGAGGTATGTGGAGCGGTACAGCCGGACGGAGGTGTGGATGAAAAACGGCGACAGCCTGCTTATCTCAAAGTACAAATACCAGGATTTTGTGAAAGCATATTTGAACTATATTTCGGAGGAAAATCGTTGAGCCAGGAAGAATTGGAACGAGTGGTGAATATGACGGGGATTTGCCATGTAATACTGCAGGTTTTATTTTTGGGAATGATTTGGGAGATTTTTTATCCTGAAAGAGAAAGAAAAAGGCTGGCTGGCCTGGGGATTTTGCTGGGAATGAATCTTTTGATGTATTTCTGGCCGGGAATGGACAGCTGGTACAGGTATCCGATGTCAGCGGCATTGATTCTGGGGTATGCCTGGATTTGCTGCCAGAAGCATTTGGAGAAAGCCTTGTTTGTCCTGCTGTTGTTTTATAATGTCCATGCCCTGAGTTTTTTGATTGCTAACAGTATCCACCAGTGGGGCACAGAATGGATGCTGCAAAGGCTGGATCCTGGGTCGGAAGTTTATCTGCTGCAGATTTATGAAAGCACAGCCTGGGGGCAGAAGCTCATGCTTGCTTCCTATGGATTTGTGTTTCTGGTTATGATTTTTATTTTGGGAAAAATCGTGAAAAGGCCGTGGGATATGAGCTGGCAGGATGTGGTGTTTTTGTCATTTCCAAATGCAGCAGGGGGCATGCTGGCGCGGATGGTGCTGGATATTTCCATGGTGGAAATGGAACAGGGGATGTTTCTTTTATTTGATGAGAAAAGGGATATGGTTTGGAAGGTTCCGCTGGTTGCAATCTTCCTCTATATGGGAGAAATGTCTGCCATCTACATTTTTCAGCAGTATGAAAAATTGCAGCAGGAGCGCCAGAAGCATTTTATGGAAGAACAGCAGATGAAGGCTCTGCAGCGCAGGCTTAAGGAAGCGGAAGATTTCTACGGCAGCATCCGTAAGGCCAGGCATGAGATGAAAAACCATATGGCGAACCTGAAAGGGCTGGTGGCAGGTGAAAATCATCAGACAGCAGAGCGTTATATGGAAAAGCTGGAAGAGACCATGGAAACCTTGGATTATCAGTTTGCCACAGGAAATCCGGTGACGGATGTGGTCATCAATGACAAATACCGGAAAGGGAAAGCCCTCGGAATAGACTTCCAGGTGCAATTTTGCTATGAGGCAGGAGACGGCATTTCCGTATTTGATATGGGCATACTGCTGAACAATCTTTTGGACAATGCCATGGAGGCCTGTGAAAAGCTGGAACAAAGCCAAAGGTATATCCGCCTTGCGTTGAAAAGGAAAGATCATTTTCTATTGCTGGAGGTGGAAAATAGTTTTGATGGAATTATAAAGTGGGAGCAAGGCAGCCCTGTTCCAGCCAGCAGGAAGGAAAAGGAGCCGGAGGCCTGGATGGAACATGGCACCGGCTTGAAAAATGTGAAGGAGATAGCGGAGCGTTATCTTGGAGTTATGGATATTAAAATAAATGGAAATGTATTCTGTATTACTGTGATGCTGCAGGAGGAAGGCTAATGCCAAGCATTACTTGGAAAGGAGATTTGAGGATGAGAATTACGGATCAGGTTATGAATGCAACAGCCAGAAAGGCCGGAGTGCCGGTGAATCTGTCCCTTGTGGACTATTTGAAGAAAAGCAGTAAAAACAGCCTGAAGGATATGTTCGGCGTGGAAAACAGTGCAAATCCAGCCCAAAAGAGCAGTTATGAAAAGCTGGAGAAGAAGGCGGAGGAATTGTCCCAAAATGCACAATTATTTTTGGCAGAAGGCCAGGATTCCATGTTTGCCAAAGCAAAAGAGAGCGGAGACAATGAGGAGCTGTGCAGCCGCATAGAAGAGCTTCTGTCAAGCTATAACGATACACTTAAGGCCTTAAAGCCGAACTCTTCACCGCTGGACGATTATTACCGCCAGATGCTCAAGGACGCAGCAGAGGAAAACAGCGAGGCTCTGAAAGCCGCCGGGATTACCGTGGGAAAAGATGGGATCCTGCATGTGGATAAGAACAAATTAAAGGAAGCGGATGTAGACAGCCTGGAGAAGCTTTTTGGCTCTTCTGGAACTTTTTCGGAAAAGGCGGCTTTTTTGGGAGAGCAGATTGCAGATCATGCCGGAGCCAATGCACTAAGCTATTCCAGCAGATATAATGCCGACGGGAACAGCTATGCGGCTCTTGGAAATAAATATGATATCTGGGGATAAAGTGATCATATGGCTTTGCCCAGTCCCAGGAAATAAAAAATATGATATCCAGGGATAAGAGGATGGAGGGAGCGGTTATGGGAAATAACAGTATCTATGTAGATTATATGACAAAGACATACCATAATTTTCTGAAAAGCTGCGAGGCTGGCCATGCCCAGAAGGAGGGGGCGTCCTTTGCAGATAAAATTGCTGGGAAGAGCCTGGAAGCGGCAAAGACAGAGCAGATGGAGATTGTGCCAAAAGAGATGACGCTGGAGGAATACAAGCAGTATATCCATGACAAGATTTCCCAGATTCCAGTGAGCCCTTCCCAGATGAGCTCTTCCTTTTCCGTACATATTTCAGATGCCGGGTTTGAGGCCATGCGGGCAGACCCGGAATATGAAAAATGGGTATTGGATACCCTGAAATATAATTTCGGCTTCAACAATCCCTGGACAGGTATCTGCGGCGGCATCTATGCGGTTCATAATTTTGGGGCATCCAAGGAAGAGTACAGCGGCCAAAGCTGGCACAAAGGCTACCAGAATGGAAAGGGAGAAAGCTTGTTTCACCAGAAAGCGGAGGACAGCTTTTGGGAGAGGCGTATACAGCGCAGCAAAGAATTGCAGGAACAGTTTGAGGAATTGCAGAAAAAACGGATGCTGGATAAGCGGATGCTGGGAGAGGATTATGTGCAGCAGACGTATTTTTCAGCAGAGCTTTTGTTTGCATCTTCCGGGGACGGAGACACAAAAAAATCGTAAAAAACAGAATATGGCTGTCTGCATCAGGCAGACAAAGCTACAGGCAGGTCACCTTTCTATTTTGCAGGTCGGCCTGCCTTTTTTGCATCTTGCTTCTTCGGCTCTTGTATTCCAGATGTGGTCTGATAAAGTATCTATGAAAGTCTTCAACTTCCATAGTATGGATGGCCATGCGGCCCGCCGGACGGAAGGCAGAGCAGGAAAGGAGTTTATCATGAAAACAGCCGTGGAAGGCTGCAGGACAAAAGGAGGTCAAGATGGAAGCAGCAATTATCGTAGAGCATTTGAAAAAATATTATAAAGAGGTAAAAGCAGTGGATGATATCAGTTTTTCCGTGGAAAAGGGAGAACTGTTCGGATTTCTGGGTGTAAACGGCGCAGGAAAATCCACCACCATCAACATGCTTTGCACCCTGCAGGAGCCTACCGCCGGAAAGGCCTGCATCCAGGGGCTGGAGCTTGGAAAGGAAAATGAGAGGATTAAGCAGCATATCGGCGTGGTATATCAGAATAACTGCCTGGATAAGCTGTTGACGGTTCAGGAAAACCTGTTGATCCGGGGAGGGCTTTATGAAAAAGACGTGGATAAATTAAAGAAAAACCTTATTCATGTCACAGAAATACTGGGGTTAGGGGATGTCCTGAAGCGTCCCTTTGGAAAGCTGTCCGGCGGGCAGAAAAGGAGATGTGAAATTGCCAGGGCATTGATGCATACCCCGGACATTTTGTTTTTGGATGAGCCTACCACAGGCCTTGATCCAGCAACCAGGAAAAATGTGTGGGAAACCGTGCATAAACTCCAGAAAGAAATGAATATGACGGTATTTTTAACCACCCACTATATGGAGGAGGCGGCAAGGGCAGACCATATCGGGATTATGGACCATGGACATTTTGTGGAATATGGAACGCCCTTTTCCCTGAAAGAAAGATATGCAAAGGATAAGCTATACCTGATCCCGAAAAAGGGGCAGCATGAGATGGTTTTAAAAGAGTTGGAAGCCTGTGGGCAAAATTATTCTGTCCGGGAAGAGCGGATTCTGGTGCGCATTGATGATACCTTGTCTGCAATTCCGCTGGTTGGGCGTGTACAGGAAAAAATAGAAGGCTTTGAGGTGATACAGGGAACCATGGACGATGTTTTCTTAAACGTTACGATGAAAGTCTCCGACTTCCATGGTAAGGATGGTCAACTAAGATAAGTGAAAATGGATGAGTTTTTTACGTTGCAGAAAGGCGGCTGATAAGAATGGAAAAATTTTTAAGATTGACCAGGAGAAATTGCCTGGTATTTTTAAGGGATAGGGGAGCGGTATTTTTTTCTCTGCTGTCCATGCTGATTGTGTTGATGCTGATGGGAGTATTTCTGGGAAATATGAATGAGGAGAATGTGGTGGATCTGCTGAAGGAGTATGGGGGAGTACGGGATATTCCAGCAGATGAGGCTCGAGCAAAAGAATTAATCCAGTATTGGACCCTGGCTGGAATTCTTATTGTGAATGCAGTTACCGTTACGCTGACTGTGATTGGAAACCGGGTCACAGACGTGTCCGAGGGGAAGCTGGCAAGCTTGTATTCCGCACCGGTCAGCCGGGGCGTGATAGCCCTTTCTTATGTGACGTCGGCAGTATTGATTGGAATTCTTATGTGTGTGCTTACAGTTGGGATTTCCCTTTGCTATATTGCTGCTACAGGAGGGGAACTGCTAAGCATCGGGGCACTAGGTGAAATTTTCCTGCTGATTGTACTAAATGTCTGCGTCTTTGCAGTGCTGATGTATTTCTTTGCATTGTTTGTCAAAAGCAGCAGCGCCTGGTCTGGAATTGCTACGGTCGTCGGGACGCTGGTAGGGTTTGCGGGGGCTATTTACCTGCCTATGGGCAGCCTGCCAGAAGGGGTTGCAGCCGTATTAAAATATTTTCCGGTGCTTCACGGGGCTTCCCTGCTGCGGACGGCCTGCTGTGGACAGGCATTAGAGACTGCTTTTAAAAATACGCCAGCAGAGTTATTGGATGAGTATCAGACCTACATGGGAATCCAGGTGGAAATTGGTAAAAATATCATAGATTCTTCCTTTCAGGTATTATTTTTGGCAGGATATGGTATAATTGCATTTATATTGATTGTTTTGGTGCAGAAAAGAAAGGATATCAGCGACCGTTAATTATGAAAGTGACTATTTTAGACCTGGAGCCAAATGAGGAAGAGGAAATCATTATAAAATGCCATGCGTTGGAGGAAGATATGGTAAAGCTGATCAACCAGTTCAAGCATGGGGGCAGGAAGCTTACGGTGTATCAGGAAAACGGGATGTTTTTTGTAGAGCCAGAGGAGGTGTTTTATTTTGAGTCGGTGGATCAGAAGGTGTTTGCTTACTGCCAGCGGGAGGTGTATCAGGTGAAAAGCAAGCTTTATGAGCTGTTAGAGGAACTGCCGGGACGGGATTTTATACGGGTGTCCAAATCCTCTATATTGAACCTGAACCAGATAGAACGGCTGGCTCCGGCCTTTGGCGGACGTTATGAGGCCTTGCTGAAAAATGGGGAAAAGGTAATTATCTCCAGGCAGTACGTGGGTTCCTTAAAAGAAAAATTAGGCGTATGAGGAGGGAACATGGATGTTGAAGCGGCTGGAAATGATGGTGTCATTGTTTGTAAAAATTACCACGGGCATTCTGTTTGTGTCAGCATCATATATTTCGGCATTTTTTGGCTGGGAAGAAGAATTGCATGTGGAAATTCTCTGGCAGATTTTGGCTTTAGCCCTGGCCTGCACTCTGGGCAGCCTGGCGCTGCCTGTGGACGGGGAGCAGGAAGTATCCAGAAAGTCTATGCTGGTGCGCATGGTGATATATTATGTTTATGTGAATCTTGTGGTGCTTTTTTGCGGATTTTCTTTTGGCTGGTTTTCGTTTGATAACCTAAAGCAGGTGCTTGGAATGATAATGGCCATTGCGTTTGTCTATCTTCTGGTGGTAATTCTGTCTTTCTGGCAGGGGTGCCGGGAGGCGCAGCAGATGAACCGGAAATTGGAGAAACGGAAACAAAGTTAAAATTTATTTCTTGACGTATCAGATTCGAGCATGTTATCTTGAAATGAAGGGAAAGGGACGGATATTGCCACCCAATCCACCCAATCAGGTGAAGTGGCTGGTTCCAGCCGGAAAGGAAGATGTAACAGACGAATATGATAAGAAAGGAAAAAATTATGCAACAGAAACGGACAGCCGGCCTGCTGCTGGCACTATTTTTTTCATTGCTGTTTTTGCTGGATTTTACTGGAGGAAAAGCATATGCATCCAGCGTCGCCCCAGGGAAGCAGGAGAGGTACTATTACGGGCAGCTTCCAGAGGAGGCCAAGGGGTTTTATGATGCAATGTACAACATGTATGTCCAGGGGATATTGAAAACCGGGACAGCGGATTATGACCTGACAGCAAATGGGCATCTGTCCCAGGGGCAGCTTGAGGGATATGCCAATGGAAACATGACGCTTTTGTCCTATATGGGTGCGGCAAGAGATGCATTTTATGCGGATTATCCAGAGATTTTTTATGTGGATTTTTCTTACCTGTCCCTGCGGATAACCAAAAAAGGAACGGAATACCGGGCTTATTTAGGGCCGGGCAGGAGCGAAAATTATTTTGTCAAAGGATTTTCCAGCCAGGCGCAGGTAGAAGAGGCGGTTCAGGAATATGAAGCCAGGATTAATTCTATTGTGGAAGGAGCGGGCACCCTGGCTGCGGAGGAAGGAAAAAATCCTGCGGAGCAGAAGGTAAAATATGTTCATGACGAGTTGGTACAAAACACGTCCTACCGCTTGGAGAATACATGCCAGCCAGAAAATACTGGGCATATCAGGACAGCATACGGCACTCTGGTAAAGGGGGAAAGTCTCTGTGAAGGCTATTCACGGGCATTTAAGGCGGTCATGGACAGGCTGGGCATTCCCTGCATCCTTGTCCAGGGAGGTTTTCAGGTTACCACGGATAAAATAGAGCCTCATATGTGGAATTATGTCCAGATAGATAACGAGTGGTATGGCGTAGATACCACCATGGATGATCCTGTTCCGCCCCTGCCAGGGGAAGGCGGCACAGATGGATGGGAACGCTCGGACTATTTGCTGGCTGGAAATGACGTGATGAGCAGAAGGCATGTGCCATTTGGAGTAATGTCAGAAGCTGATTTTGAATTTACATATCCAAGCATAGCGGGACAGAGCCGTTTGTACCAGGAGGTTTCCAATGCAAACGGGCTGAAGGTTTTGTATAACGAGGACGCCATAGAGGGCGAGCTGCAGACCGGGATTTACAAGGTAAGCTATAACGGCATGGGCGCTGCAGAATCCATAAAGCAAGGGAAGTATATACTCATGCGCACAACCAAATATCATGAAAAAACCAACCGGTGGGAGAGTGACAGATGGGGGTATCTGCTTCCAGACGTATATGTATTTAAGGACACAGAGACAGAAGCTGTCTTAAGCGTTCCGAATGCAGATTATGTTGAGTTTGCAGTAACCAGCGAGGCGCCGGGAAATTATAACGGAAATGAAGGCGGGAGCATAGAAAATCTGAGTTTCCATGGAGATCCGCTGCTGTTTGATGCATATACAGAGGTTCTTTATAATGCCAACGGGTCTTATGTGGCGCCCCCTTATGTGTTAAGAGCTACGCCTGCCTTAACCTCAAAAATTTTAGTGGGGCAGACCCATCATATGGAAGTTGTTTATGATGAAACGCTAGAGCTTGCAGAAGGGGCTTCAAAGGCAGAGATTGAAGTTTCTATTTCGGATAAAAATACAACTGCCTTGGAAAACTGCAAGGTGGAAAATTTTGCCTGGGATGGAGACAGCACTGTTACATTTGATTTTACCCCAAGCAAAATGTGGCTGGACGATTCCGTCACTTATGTTTTTCACATAAAAGGGCTGGTTGGGATAGAGAGCGACAAGTCGCCCAAAAGCTTCAGCCATACGGCGGCAAATAAGAGATCCATCTGCGCTTACCGTTCCAAGGGTTATTACCTTAACATGTTCGGGCGGCCGCAGCTTCTGGAAAATTCAGACCTTTCGGCAAAGGATTTTCAGCAGTGGAAGACAGAGGAGGGAAATGATGTCACCCTTGAAATGATGACAGGACTTACGCTGGTGGCAAGCTCCCCCACCCATGCCCAGACAGACGATATGAACAATCTGATTGGGGGACAGCTTGGGGATAAGGCGCTGAAAAGCGAAACATACAATATCAGCCTGCTGACCTGTAACCAGAATATTTTATCTGTTGGAACTTCCATCAGGATATCAGTTGGGTTCCCGGCTGGGTACGGACCCGATGATGAAGGCGTCACCTTTAAAGCATATCATTTTTTGCGGGATAAGCATGGGGAAATCATAGGTTTGGAGGAAATTCCCTGCATTGTCACCCGCTATGGCCTGGTGATTCAGTGCAAATCCTTCAGCCCCTTTGCAATTGTAGCGGCAGCAGATGACGGCGCAGATGCAAGAGCTTCCAAATCGGTTCTTTTGTCAGCCACCCAGGGCGGCTGGATTACAGGGGCAGAGAGCATTTTTACCCTGGCAGAGGGGGAGAGCAAGGAGCTTACCGTCCAGGCAGAGGATGGGTATGTGATAGAAGCTGTGGTAGTAGGAGGAAAATATCAGAAAATTACAGACAGCAAGCGTATGACCGTGACAGCCAGCCATAAGGATTTGTCAGAGGGAGATATCATTGAGGCTCAGTTTGTGGCAGAAACCGTCCGGCAAAAGGAAGCGGCAAGGGGCGAAGCTTTGGTCTGCCCGGTTCCAGTTCCTGCCCGGATAGGACTTGGCGCAAATGCGATAACGGTAAAAGAAAAGGAAGGGTTTGAGATAGCTCCACAGATAACGACAGCGGAGCATGGGATACACTCTTTCCAATGGTATAAGGATGGCGTGGCATTGAAGGGGAAAACCAGTGGAAAGCTTACGGTTTTGTCCGCATCCAAACAGGATGCAGGAAAATATATGTTAAGGGTTACAACGACCTCCGGCATTGCCAGCATTGATTCCGAAAGTGGCATCTGCAATGTAACTGTGACAGCCCAGGCAGCAGGAAACCAGGAGCCGGATGTGACGGAGGAACCGAAAAAACCTGGCAAAGTGTCCGGCCTTAAGGTTACCTCGGAACAAACGGACCGCGCGGTGTTGAAATGGAAAAAGGTTTCCAAAGCAGACGGCTACCAGATACTTCGGTATAATGTGTCCTTGAAGAAGTTTGTGGCAGTAGCTAACGTTTCCAAAACTTCTTATACAGACAAGAAGAAAACATCAGGAAAGACATATCGGTATAAGGTAAGGGCATACAAAAAGGCCAAGGGGAAGATTTACTATGGCTCCGCTTCCAGCGAAGCCAAGATTATCATAAAGCCAAAGGCTCCCGCCGGGGTATCGGTGAAACGATTGTCCCAAACATCCGTCCAGATTAGCTTTAAGCCTGTAAAAAATGCCAGCTATTACCGCATTTATAAATATAAGAAAGGCTCCAGCAAGCAGCAGGCAGTTTATAAGATGACCGCCAAAAAGCTGTACAGATACGATACAAAGAAGAAAAAATGGGTGTATTTGAACCGGGTGAAGAAGGAGAAAAATGGAAAAACCACCTGTAAGCTGACGGGGCTGAAACGGACGGACAGGAACCAGCAATACCGGATTCAGACTGCGGTGTCTAAATCGGGGTATAAGACCCAGTATAGTGAGAAGGGGAAGAAGGCTGCTGTGAGATAGAAGCATGGCGAGAGATATGTGGAAGAAAAGGGAAGGGCGGAAAAGAGATGGCATATTGTCCCCATTGTGGAAAAGAGACAGAAAAGAATGAAAAGTTTTGCAGGAATTGCGGAAAAGAGATAAAATCGGATGGATTGCAGCAGGAGCCAGGCAGAGGTTCTGTCAATGTCAGTGTTGTTATTACAGGAATGATTTGCCTGACGATAATTATTGTTGTAATTGTGGTGGCGCTTATTTTTACATCCAGGGCTTCCAAGCAGCCAGAAGACCGGCAGGAGGAACTCTCCTCTTCAGCGGCTGAAACAGAACAAGAGAAATCTTCTGCTTCATCTGGAATCTCAGGGACAGGACAGGAGGAATCTTCTGCACAATCTGGAACGTCGGAAGCTGGGCAGGGTTCCCAGGGAAATGCTAATCCGGGCGCAGAAGAGGACATCCCCTTGAAGGACTGGCCAGAGCTTGATACCCTTCCTTTTTCCACACAAGGCTTTCAAATGGAACTGCCTGGAACCTGGGCGGAACATTACAGCCTGGAAAAAGGCGATGATTTTTATGCATTTTATAACGTGGAAAATGCAGGTGCAGGGTATGGCGGATTTCTGTTTTCCATTGAAATATACAAACAGGACGGGGAATGGGAGTACCTGCCCAGTTATCAGTTCCTGGGAGAAAAGGATGGGGTGTATTATGTGGCTGAATTTCCTACGGATGTGCAGTTTGACATAGAAAACCAGGAGAACCAGCAGATTTATAAGGAGATGCAGGGAGATATTGAGGGAATCCTGGGAACGTTTGCCTTAAAATAAGTGAACGCCCTTCATTTGGCATAAATCCCCACAGGGCGCCTTCGGTGTCCCATGAATTGTGGAATACATCTGGCAGAAAGCATTTTTCAAACACGTTCTAATCTTGTTCTATTGTTTTGTGTTCCGTCATATTTTATTTGTAAAGAGAACCAGGCGGATGTGCATGAAGAAACGGATAGAAGTGATTATGGCGCTGGCGCTGTTGATAGGAGCCTATTTTTTTGCCAGGGAAGGAGCCCATATGGTGGAAAGCATGAAGGCTCGGACCGGAGAGTTATGCATTGTTATTGATGCGGGCCACGGCGGCGGTAACTTGCGGAAAGTAACAAAAGGCAAGCAAATGCAAAAAGACCGTGCACGCCGCCCTGCCCTGCATGGAAACGGAGATACAGGAGCCCGCGGAACGCACATCGGAAAAGCCGAAGAAGCTGACCGGAGAACAATTTGCCGGGCTTGTGTTTCTGCCTGCTGAAGATATGCAGTAATTATCAGAAAGCTCCTAGTCAATTTTTGATATTGCTTTTGAATTTATTTTGGCATATAATACCGTACTGGAAACAACGTTGCTTTTTGCCACCGGGTAAAGAGATTATGCGTCAGACTTTCTATCGTTAGGTCGTAGAAGATAGAAAGTTCTGACGCTTTTTATTTTTAAGGAGATAACGATATATGAAAGCAGAAATACTGCTAAAAGAATTTTTTCGATATGTGATATTAAATATATGCGGCATGATTGGCTTGTCATGTTACATACTTGCCGATACCTTTTTCGTTTCAAATGGTTTGGGCGCAAATGGTCTGACCGCACTTAATTTAGCCATTCCTATTTATAGTTTTATTCATGGAAGCGGTCTAATGTCTGGAATGGGAGGTGCGACAAAATATTCCATTTACAGGGGACAAAAAGAATACAGAAATGCAGACAAAACTTTTTCAAACACAATATATATAATGTTTACATTGGCTGTTATTTTCATGCTGACGGGTATTTTCTTTTCTGAAAAACTGGTAATATTATTAGGTGCTGACAAAGACGTTTTTCTTATGACAAAAACATATTTACAGGTTATTCTGCTATTTGCTCCGGCATTTATGGCGAATGACACGCTGATCTGCTTTGTAAGGAATGATGGAAATCCTAAATTATCTATGATCGGTATGCTGACTGGAAGCTTTGCAAACATTATTTTAGATTATATATTTATCTTTCCACTTAATATGGGAATATTTGGCGCAGTATTAGCAGCAGGGCTGGCACCTGTTATCAGCTTATTTATTCTATCTAAGCATTGGCTTACAAAATCGGTGTAGCTGCTTATGGTGTAGTTGCAAATTTATCGGCGTTTTTTCTGTCATTTTTATTAAGAATGACAGGCGTATGGCTGTCTTTTCCAATTACTGAATGTTTTGCCACTTTAACGGGCATTGCATTATATATTAAATTTAGAAAGAGGTAGGAAAAATGTTTAGAGAAATGCGTAGAAAAAAACAAGTATTATCCGAAAAAGAATGTATTGAGATCTTAGAAAAAGGAACAGCCGGTGTATTAGCTTTATTAGGAGATAACGATTATCCGTATGCAGTTCCAATCAGTTATGTATATTACAATTCTAAATTGTTTTTTCACGGTGCAAAAAGCGGGCATAAAATAGACGCAATCAAGAAATGTAGTAAAGCGTCTTTTTGCGTAATCGACCAAGACTGTATAGTGCCGGAGGAATACACAACCTATTTCAGAAGCGTAATTGCTTTTGGTAAAATTCATATTATGGAGAATGAAAAAGAAATGAAAAACGCAATAGAACGATTGGCAATAAAATATTATCCAACTGATACAGAAACAAACCGAAATGCTTCAATTAACAGAGAATGGAAGCCTTTGTGCATGATAGAGTTAGATATTGAACATTTATCCGGAAAAGAAGCAATAGAATTGTTAGCAGCCTCTCCAATCGAATAATACATAAGATGTTCTTCTTTTCAAAATATATAAAATTTTTCTTGTCCTAAACCTCACTTTAGGATCTATAATAACACTACATCTGCAAAGCAGCTGTGTCAACATAACATTTGTAGCAATACAGCATATTTAGAGAAAGGTCAGGTTATCTATTATGAATACATTAAAATTAAACAATGGTATTGAAATGCCTATGACTGGCTTCGGCGTGTTTCAAATTACGGACTTACAACTATGTGAGCAGGTTGTTTCGGACGCAATTTCGGTTGGTTATCGTTTATTAGATACAGCCAGTGTTTATGAAA
>CANDGI010000049.1 GCA_947384285.1 uncultured Lachnospiraceae bacterium | reverse complement strand
GATATTAAAAAGAAAGGAAGTTATGGTGTTTTTGCTTCTATAAACATCATACAAGTGGAAATATGATAAAAGTAGTGAAATTTGGCGGAAGCTCCCTGGCAAGCGCCGGGCAGTTTTCAAAGGTTGGGAAGATTATCCGTGCAGAGGAAAGCCGCAGGTATGTGGTTCCAAGCGCGCCGGGAAAACGAAATGCCAAGGATACCAAGGTGACGGATATGCTTTACCAGTGTTATGAGCTGGCAGAGACGGAAGGGGATTTCATGCCTTTGCTTCGGAAAATCCGGGAGCGTTATGATGCCATTATCAATGGGCTGAACCTGAACTTTTCCCTGAATAAGGAATTTGAAACCATTGCAGAGAATTTTAAAAAGAAGGCCGGGGCAGATTATGCGGCTTCCCGGGGAGAATATTTGAATGGAATTATTATGGCAAATTATCTGGGGTTTGAGTTTATAGACGCTGCAGAGGTAATAGTCTTTAAAGAAGATGGGGAATTTGATGCAGAGAAAACCAATGTTATTTTAGGGGAAAGGCTAAGAAGCTGCGAATATGCGGTAATTCCAGGATTTTACGGCGCAAAGGAGGACGGAACCGTAAAGACATTTTCCAGGGGAGGCTCCGATATCACCGGCTCCATTGTGGCAAAAGCAGTGCGGGCAGATATTTACGAGAACTGGACGGATGTTTCTGGATTTTTGATTGCAGATCCCAGGATTATTGAAAAACCAGAGGTGATTAAAGTCATTACCTACCGGGAGCTGCGGGAATTGTCCTACATGGGCGCCACCGTGCTTCACGAGGATGCGGTATTTCCGGTGCGCAAGGAAGGCATTCCCATCAATATCCGCAATACCAACGCGCCGGAGGATGAAGGGACGCTGATTGTGGAAAGCACCTGCCGCCAGCCGGACTACACCATTACCGGGATCGCGGGGAAAAAAGGTTTTGTGGCGGTCAACATTGAGAAGGATATGATGAACTCGGAGGTTGGGTTCGGAAGGAAGGTCTTGGAAGCCTTTGAGGAACATGGAATTTCCTTTGAGCATGTGCCCTCCGGGATAGATACCATGACGGTATTCGTCCATCAGGAGGAATTCGAGGGAAAGGAACAGCAGGTATTATCAGCGATTCACCGCCTGGCACAGCCGGACAGCATTGATTTGGAAGGAAATCTGGCTTTGATAGCGGTGGTTGGCAGAGGCATGAAATCCACCAGAGGCACAGCCGGCAGAATTTTTTCCGCCCTTGCCCATGTGAATGTGAATGTGAAAATGATTGACCAGGGCTCCAGCGAGCTGAATATTATTATCGGCGTGCAAAACAGCGATTTCGAAGAGGCCATCCGGGCAATCTATAATATTTTTGTGGTAACGCAGATTTAAAATATTGCAGTGGGAAAGGAGTACAGGGTATGAGCAGAATACAGAGATTTTCTATTGGAAATCCAATCAATACAGAAGCAGTGGTACAGAACCTTCCAAAAGAAAAAGGAGATTTTGGGTATTTTACGCGGATACAGGATGTGGAATTGAAATCAGATGAGAACTCCCAGGAAACCATGATACAGAAGGACTATTTATTATACCGGATGGATGAGAAGGACCGGATTTATGGATTGGGAGAAAATGTCCGGGGAATCAACAAGCGGGGCTGGATATATGAAAGCAATTGTACCGATGACCCATATCATATGGAAACCAAACATTCCCTGTACGGCGCCCATAATTTTTTTGTTGTATCCGGGAAAGAGACATTCGGCGCATTTCTGGACTATCCAGGAAAACTTGTGCTGGATATGGGGTATGAAAGGATGGATGAGATACGCATCACCCCGGAGGATTGGAATCTGGATTTGTACATCATTGAGGCAGACAGTATCCTTGAAATTGTAAAGGCTTTCCGGCAATTGATTGGAAGAAGCTACATTCCGCCCAAATGGGCCTTTGGCTTTGGACAGAGCCGTTGGGGATACCAGAATGAAGGGGATATCCGGGCGGTGGTGAAGGGTTACCGGGACAATGGGATTCCTTTGGACAGCGTCTATCTTGACATTGATTATATGGAAGGCTTTAAGGATTTTACGGTAAATGAAGAGCGGTTTCCAGATTTTCCGAAGTTTGTGGAGGAGATGAAACAAGAGCATATCCATCTGGTGCCCATTATCGATGCGGGGGTAAAAATCGAAGAAGGGTATGAGGTGTACGAAGAAGGGGTAAAGCAAGGGCATTTCTGCAAAGATCAGGCAGGAAAGGAATTTGTAGGAGCCGTGTGGCCTGGAAAGGTTCATTTTCCAGATGTGCTGGACAAAAAAGCGCGGAAGTGGTTTGGCGGGAAGTACAAAGTTCTCATGGATCAGGGAATTGAGGGCTTTTGGAATGATATGAATGAGCCGGCAATTTTCTATTCCCAAAAGAACCTGGAAAAAGTAATGAAGGAAATCAAATCCATAAAAAATGACAATATGGATATGTGGGATGTGTTTGCGTTCAAAGATTTGGTAAATGGGCTGGCAAATAATCCAGAAGATTATAAGAGCTTTTACCACAATATGGATGGAACCAGAATATGCCATGACAAGGTACATAACCTTTATGGATTTGGCATGACAAGGGCGGCAGGGGAAGCCTTTGAGGAATTGGAGCCGGAAAAGAGAATCCTGATTTTCTCCCGGTCTTCTTATATTGGGATGCACCGCTATGGAGGAATCTGGATGGGAGATAACCAGTCCTGGTGGCAGCACCTTTTATTAAACCTTAAGATGCTGCCGTCTCTGAATATGTGTGGATTTTTATACACAGGGGCGGATCTTGGAGGGTTCGGCGGGGACGTAACGGAGGATTTGCTGCTGCGCTGGACGGCTCTTGGAATTTTTACGCCGCTGATGCGCAACCATTCGGCTCTGGGAACCAGGGAACAGGAGTGTTACCAGTTTACCAGAATAGAAACCTTCCGCCGCCTGATTGGCATCCGCTATGGCTTGATGCCCTATCTTTACAGTGAGTATATGAAGGCAGCCTTACGGGATGAGATGCTCTTTGTGCCTTTGGCATTTGCCTATCCAGATGATGAGCATGCAAAAGCGGTGGAGGATCAGCTTTTGCTGGGAGAAAGCATTATGATTGCGCCGGTATATACCCAGAATGCCCTGGGAAGATATGTATATCTGCCGGAACCCATGAAGCTGGTGCGGTTAAAGAGCATGGATCAGATTGAGACAGAGGTATTAGGGCAGGGGCATTATTATATTGAAATCGCCTTGGATGAAGTTGTATTTTTCATCCGGCCGGAAAAAATTGTGCCGTATACGCAGCCAGGCCAGTATATGGGGGACTGCCAGGAAAAAGAGCTGAAATTGCTGGATTTTGTAAGCAAAACAGCAGAGTATGAACTATACCAGGATGATGGGTATGGAAAGGACTATGGAAATTCATCTCATATAACGAAAGTATGTGTATAAAAAAGTGCAGAATATGGTGTGAGGAAAAAATGATGGAAGATGAAATGTTTGATGAAAGTGTGGAGAGAGGTTTCCTGCAAAGGGAAACAGATGAACTGCGCAGCTTCAATGAGACGATGCTGCTTTTCTTGAAAGACCTTTATCTTTCCGTTATGATATTGGAAGTGGATAAAAACGTGGTTTATCCCATTCACCTGACAGAGGAAGGAAAAGCAGCTTTTACGGAACGAGGAGAGATGGAGCGCGCTTGCAAGGACATGATACAGTTTTACCATCCCGAGGATCAGCCCCAAATGCGTAAGGAGATTACGCTGGAATACTTGAAGTCCCTGATGGAACAGGGAAAAAAGAAGCTGATTCGGGAATATCGGAGGAATATCCAGGGCAAGTACCGCTGGGTGAGCATTACCTGCTATTTTATGCCCAGATTATCCGGGAACCGGCAGGTGCTGATTGCCATTCAGGATATCCACGAGCAGAAAAAGCAGGAGAAAGAGTATCAGGAATACTTAAAGAACCGCTTCAAAGGAAATATGGAAATTCTGCGCATGTCTTTGAATAATACAAACATCTTTGAATATTTCTATTATCCCAGGGAAGAGAGGGTTGTCCTGCCGGAAAAAACGGCTGAATATTATGGATGCCAGGAGGAATACCGGGATGTAGAGCATGATTTTGCCAGAGATTTGGTGGATGCAGAGTATTATGATCTGTTCTGCAGGGTGCATGGGCATATTAAAAAAGGTGAGAAAAATGATTATTTTTATTACAGCTCCAAACAGGGGAAATTCTGGTGCAAATGCAGCATTACCAGTGTGAATTTCGACGAATGGGGACATACTGTGTTTGCAGTCGGAACCATTGAGGATTTGACCAGGCAGTGGGAGGTTGAGCAGGAGAATGAGAAGTATCAGTCCATCTACAAATTTACGGTGGATGCGGAATATGACGGAATCGGCATTGTTGATGTGGAACATGAAACCATAGACGTAAAGATTGCAAAGCATATCAATCCCCTAAGGCCTATGAACCACGGGGGATTTGAAAAAATTAAATCACAATTTATCAATTATTTCGTTTGCAGGGAGGATCAGGAGTTTTACCAGGACAAGGTAAGCCTGGAATCTGTTTTAGCGCAGCTTAACCGCACAAAAGAACCGGTACAGTATTATTTCCAGGCAAGTGAAGAATATGAGAAACGCCATAAACAATGTACCATACGCTATTTTAATGAAGAGCAGACAAAATTATTTGTCTGCGTCCGGGATATTGAGCATCAGGTTCAGACTGAGGCAAGGAATAAGGAGGAATTGGAGAGGGCTTTTGAATCAGCAGAGAGAGCCAACCGTGCCAAAAGTGAATTTTTAAGTAAGATGAGCCATGATATCCGTACGCCGATGAATGCCATTGTGGGAATGGCAGCCATCGGGGAGGCGAACATTGAGGATAAGGAACGGGTTGCAGACTGCCTGAATAAGATTACCATTGCCAGCCGCCATCTGACGGAGCTGGTGAACGAGGTATTGGATATGAGCCGGATTGAAAGCGGGAAAATGAATCTGGCTGTGGGAGAGTTTGATCTGGCAGAGTTTGCAGAAGAAACAGCCGCAATTTCCCAGCCAAAGGCCGAGGAAAAGCATCAGAAGCTTACCATGGAGCTGGTGGGGCTGAAGCACCGGAAGGTATTGGGGGATAACCTAAGCCTGCAGAAAGTGTTTAACAATATTTTGGGAAATGCGGTGAAGTATACCCAGGAAGGCGGCCGGGTTTCCTTTGTGGTAGAGGAGCTTCCTTCCCTGCATCAGAATTATGGGTATTACCGTTTCATCATTGAGGATAACGGATACGGGATGTCCGAGGAGTTCCAGAAGAAATTGTTCCAGCCCTTTGAGCGTTCCGAGGACTCGCGGGTAAAGGGCATGGAGGGCACAGGCCTGGGCATGCCCATCGCCCATAATCTGGTTCAGCTGATGGGAGGAGACATTCAGGTAGAAAGCCAGTTAGATGTAGGAAGCAGGTTTGTGGTTACCTTGTTCCTTGCCTTGCAGAGCGAAGAGGAACAGAAGCAGGAAGAAGCGCAGGAAGAAAATGAGATGGCTGCATTTCCAGGGAAAAGGGCGCTGTTGGTGGAGGATAATGAGCTGAATATAGAAATTGCAATGGAAGTCCTTAAGATGTTTGAGCTGGAGGTATCCCTTGCATACAATGGGGAAGAGGCAGTGGAATTGTACAGGAGCCAGGAACCAGGTTATTTTGATATCATTTTTATGGATATCCAGATGCCGGTGATGGACGGGTATACGGCAGCAAAGGAAATACGGGGCAGCGGACGTGAAGATTCCGGCAGCGTACCCATTGTGGCTATGACGGCAAATGCCTTTTCCGAAGATGTACAAAGAGCGATTCATACGGGAATGAATGATCATGTGGCAAAGCCCATTGACATGAATCATTTTGTCAAAGTATTAACAAAATGGCTGTCTTAACATGTGTTCAATCAATGATTGAATGCAGATTAGGATTTGGGCGCCAAAAGCGCTTTCATCTTTATAGGCGGCAAAGCGGGAGTCTATAGTGAAATGACAGAGAAAAATGTATACCCAGGTGAGGACCAAGCGGCTAAAAAGCCTGGGCTGAAACGGCCCAAAGGCCGGAAACAGAAAGAAATAAAATGGGATAAGCTGGACAACACAGCACATTTGTTTCCCGTGATTGCCGGGGAGGGCATGAGCAATGTGTACCGGATTTCTGTTACCTTAAAAGAAAATATTAAACAGGAGCTTCTGCAGGAGGCATTAGAGCGGATTCTGCCCTGGTTTGACGTATTCCGGGTGCGTATGCGCTACGGGGTGTTCTGGTACTATTTTGAGACAAACCAAAAGCCTGCGCCGGAGGTAAAGGAGGAGTACCGGTATCCCTGCCAGTTTATTTCCCCCAACCGGAACCGGAATTACCTGTTTCGGGTCAACTATTACAAAAACAGGATTAACCTGGAAGTGTTTCATGTGCTGACCGATGGCATGGGAGGGATTACGTTTTTAAAGGAGCTGACCTACCAGTACCTTCGCCTTGCCCATCCGAAGCTGCAGGAAAAAATGGGAGACGGGCTGTGCAGCGATACCTCCTTAAACCGGGAGGACAGCTATCTGAAAAATTATAAAAAGAGCCAGAAAAAAGGCTACAAGACAGAGCGCGCTTATCTGGTAAAGGGGGAGAAATTAAAGCCCCTGCAGCTGGGGGTGATGCATGGATTTATGCCCATCAGGGATCTAAAAAAGGTCTGCAATCAATATGGGGTTTCCATCAATGAATATCTGGTGGCCTCCTTTTTGTGGAGCATTTACCAGGAGTGCCTGCACGGGATGCCCAGCAAACGCCCCATCAGCTCCTGTGTTCCGGTGAACCTGCGGCCTTATTTTGATTCGATAACGATGAAGAATTTCTTTGTGATTGTGTCAGCGGTATTCCATCCAAAGAATGACAGCTATACCTTTGAAGAGGTGGTGCAGATTGTGGCTGAAAGCCTGCGCAGCCAGATAAACAGGGAGCATCTGGAGAATCTTTTTGCCTACAATGTATCCAATGAGAAAAATTTTATTCTCCGGGCAGTGCCTCTTTTTATTAAAAATATTGCCATGCGTTACGTATACCATACCAGCGCCCTTGCCAATACCACCACGGTAACCAATATCGGAAATATCCAGGTGAGGGAAGAATACCAGGAATATGTTGACGGATTCCAGGCATTTTTATCGATGTCGGAAGGGCAGAACATTAAAGGGACGATTTGTTCTTACCGGGACACACTGGTGTTTACCATCAGCAGCAATTTAACGGACGTTTCGGTGCAGCGGGGGTTTTTCCGGCGGCTTTCTGCGGATGGGATACCGGTAAGAATCGAAACGAATGGAGTTTATGACGAATGAGAGAATGTAAGAAATGCAGGGTGGAGATTCTAGATGATACCACAGTCTGCCCGTTGTGCAGCAGCGTCCTGGAGATATCCGGCCAGGAGCAGGAGAGCGCCGGATACCCGGATGTGAAGGCAGCGGTACGCAAATTAAGCTTTATTGCGCGTCTGTACACGTTTCTGGCGATTGTTGCAGAGGCAGCGTTGATTATTGTAAATTATTTGAATTACCACGGGGTTTGGTGGTCTGCAATTACCGGGATTTGCATTTTATATTTTTATATCACCCTGAAATATTCTATACAGAAGAATAAGGGGTATCAGACCGTGATTGTGGTTCAGGTTATCGGTGCGGTGCTTCTTGTGATTGCAGCAGATAATATTGCAGGTTACCGGGGCTGGTCTGTGAATTATGTACTGCCAGGGGCGATTCTTCTTTTGAATGGCACCATCGGAACCTTGATGATTGTCAATGCCTCCAACTGGCCAAGCTATATCCTGATGCAGATTCTTACCGTCCTTGCATCCGCTGGCTGTGTGGTATTGTGGAGGTTCCAGGTGATCACAAGGCCGCTTTTGTCTTTTGCAGCTTTGGCGGTTTCCCTTTGCATGCTTCTTGGCACTCTGATTTTCGGAGACCGGAAAGCAAAAGCAGAATTAAAGCGTAGATTTCATGTATAAGCAAGGAGTGCATAAAGCAATCCCGTACGGTGAAGCGGTTATGTTCGAAAGGAGAGCCTTATGGAAGAAGTCAGTGTGATGGGCAGGGTCATCCGGGATATGATTGCCCATGTAACCAATGATAATCTGATTGGAAGAAAAATAAAGACAGGTGAACTGCGTAAAAAGCTGGTGGAACCCAAATGGCATTGCCCGGACTGTTTTTATATGGAAGAAATCGGATTGCCTAATTTTAAAATGGAATATTTAAGCAGCAAGGAATGCCCCAGGCAGGACTATGTGATTTTGCAGCTTCACGGAGGCGGCTATATCGGGGCTATGCGCAACGCCTACCGCTCCTTTGCCGGACTGTACTGTGAGGTGAGCAAGGGAATGAGTGTTTTGACGATAGATTACCGGGTGGCGCCGGAAGACCCTTACCCTGCAGCCTTGGAGGATGCGGTGGCGGCTTTTGGCTGGCTGAGGGACGCTGGATGGCACAGCAGGCAGATTATCGTGGCAGGAGATTCCGCAGGAGGCGGCCTTGCGCTGGCCTTGTGCATGTATTTGAAAGCTCACAGCAAACGGCTGCCAGGCGGCTTGGTTTTGATGTCCCCCTGGGCAGATTTAACAGCCAGCGGTCCTTCCTATGAGGATAATTATGAGAGGGATCCCTTGTTTGGAAATACCAGGGACAGCCTGATTTACAACCGGGATTATGTAGGGCTGCATAACCCAAAAGATCCCTATATTTCCCCAATGTTTGGAGATTACTGGGGATTTCCCCCTATGCTGCTCCAGGCAGGCTCCGTAGAAATGCTCCTAAGCGATTCAGTAGGTGTAGCATACAAAGCAAAACAACAGGGTGCAAAGGTCCGCTTCAGCATTTACGAGGGCATGTTCCATGTATTCCAGATGGGAATGATGATGATGCCAGAATCCAAGGCAGCCTGGAGGGAAATAGGCAGATATTTTGAAGTGGTAACAGGAAAATAGGCAGGTACTAGAGCCAGTTTTTTGTATTTGGATACGGACGGTTCCTTAGAGCCTGTTTGAAATATGCTCCGGGGAAACACCGGGTTTTTTAGAACCAGAAAAACTCCTTCTGCATAATGTAATAAGGAATGCAGTGAGGAGTTTTCTATGATTCATACATTGATTCAGGTGTTATGCGGCACAGGATTTACATTTCTAATGACCACGCTGGGAGCGGCAGTGGTGTTTTTCTTCCGGGGAGCCATAAGCGACAGGCTCAACCGTGCTTTTTTGGGCTTTGCATCCGGCGTTATGATGGCGGCGGCAGTCTGGTCCCTTTTGATTCCATCCATAGAACAGAGCAGCGGGCTTGGAATGCCTGGCTGGATTCCGCCGGCAGCAGGATTTGCCCTTGGGGGGATATTTCTGTATCTGGTAGATAAGATGCTGCCCTGGTTCCATGCAGACTATAAAGAAAAGAAGGCAGGGACAAAGCTTTTGATTCTTGCAGTTACAGTCCACAACATTCCAGAGGGAATGGCGGTAGGGCTTGCGTTTGTGCTTGCCGGCCAGCACCCTGGGAATCCGGTGTATCTGGCTTCGGCCATTGGCCTTGCCGTAGGCATCGGAATACAGAATTTCCCGGAAGGAGCCGCCATTTCCCTGCCGGTCCGCCAGTCGGGGAAAAGCTCGGGAAAAGCTTTTCTGGCAGGCTGCCTTTCCGGGCTTGTGGAGCCGCTGGCTGGCATTCTTGTGTTTTTCACAGCTGCTGCGGCAGTTCCCCTGATGCCCTGGCTTTTGGCTTTTGCAGCGGGCGCTATGATTTATGTGGTGGCGGATGAGCTCATCCCCCAGGCACAGCCGGATGAATTATCCAACGTGGGAACCGTAGGGGTGATGGCTGGGTTCCTGATTATGATGGTATTGGATGTGACATTGGGGTAATTTTTTTGGTGGGGGCTCCTGCGTTTCTTGTGTATTGAGATAAAGGCTGTCCCCAGTTTAGAGGGATAGCTGCACTGAATTTAGTCCGTCCATCTGGATGTGCAGTAAGGAGGAAAATTGGGCCAGCCCATCCTCTGGTACATTCCCTGTTACCATCCATCTGGATGTGCAGTAAGGAGGAAAATTGAGCCAGCCCATCCTCTGGTACATTCCCTGTTACCATCCATCTGGATGTGCAGCGGGGAGGAAAATGACGGCGCTTATAGTAAGTGTGGGACTGGAAGGTAATTGGGGATTCCCTCTGAAAAAGTAATGTTTACTTCCCCTTGGATTAAGGGTTTCAGGTAGGAAATCAGCTGGGGCGTCACGTCGTTTCCCTGGGGTGTTATGAATTCGGGCGGGACGGATTTTACTTTGTTGGCGATTTCACACACCGGGGATGCGCTGCAGGCGGTCTGGTATGGGTCGCTGCTGGTGCGCGTGAGGGTTACCATAAGGCCGGTGCGTCCTTCGGCTGCAAGGGAAACGCCGTGCTCACCCTGGCAGAAGGATTCTTCTATGTCTGTGCGGGAAGCGATGTGGGAGCCGCATCTTTGGAGGATGTTCAGCTCAATGGAGCGCACCTTTACATGCAGGCGGTCCTGCACCAGGTATTCCAGCGTTTTTCCGGCGCCGCTTAACTGGCTGTGGCCAAAGGTGTCTGCCGTCCCGGTGGAAGCACTAATGTAAGCTCCGTTTTTGTTACGGATTCCTTCTGAGACAGCGACGATTACATTGTTATATTTTTTCAGGAGTTTTTGGACGTCGGCTAAGAAGGCTTCCGGGTCAAAGGCCGTTTCCGGCAGGTAAATGAGATGGGGAGCGGCAGAATATCCATTCCGGGCAAGGGCTGAGGCGGCAGCCAGCCATCCGGCGTCTCGTCCCATGATTTCTACAATGGTAACGCTTTTTACGTTATAGATGGCGGTATCATGGTAGATTTCTAACAGGGAAGCGGCAACGTATTTTGCTGCAGAGCCAAATCCGGGGGTGTGGTCCGTTAAGCACAGGTCGTTGTCGATGGTCTTTGGGATGCCGATGATGCGGACTTTGCTTTGTGTTTTGGCGGCATAAGCGGAAAGCTTGTCTACCGTATCCATGGAGTCATTTCCGCCAATGTAGAAAAATGCGGCAATTTCCATTTTTTCAAAGAAGCGGAAAATTGTTTCATAAGGAGTAATGTCCTCGTTGGGATTTGGAAGCTTGTACCGGCAGGAGCCAAGATACATGGCAGGGCTTATCTTCAATTGATCTAATACCTTTTTTTCTTGAAAAATTTCTGTTAAATCCAGGAACTGTTCTTCCAAAATACCTGTAATTCCATTTAGGGAGCCATAAATGTGGCCGTACTTGTGGTGCAAGGCTCCCTGGATTACGCCTGCAAGGCTGGCATTTATGGCGGCAGTAGGGCCGCCGGACTGAGCAACAATACAATTTTTCATCTGAATTCTCCTTTTTTGAAATAATCGTATTTATTTTATAATTAATTTTCGGAAATAGCAAATATAAGTTATCTTTTGAATTTCCCCATTTTTTCTAGCAACTGATTTTATCGCAGAAAATGCAAAAATACATCCTAAATATTATAATTAAATCACAGTGCCTGAGCGAAACCGCCCGCTCCCTGGAAGAAGGCGCCACGCTGAAAAAGACGGCTGCCCAAAAACTTGGATTCCTTTGATGAAAGGCAGGCTGTGATGCAGGATTACCTTTCCCTTGTAAAGCAGCATGCCCAAAAGGATTATGCCGTGATTGTCATTGGCAGCCCGGATATCGCAAAGCCGGCAGGCAGAAAGCTTGCGGCGCTCTCTGAAATACGTGGCTTTAAATATAGAGGATACCCTGGCATTTGTATTCTGAAAATGGGGAAACTCAGAAAAGTTATCTGGTGAAATACCTTGACAATATAGGGGTGAAAAACCTATAATGAAACTAATTTTAATAGTGGAGTACTATGCATATTTAGAATAAATGCAGCAAGTGGACGAAAGAAAGGTGTGTTATATGAAAAAAATAAAACAAGCAGCAGGGATTGTATTATCGTTGGTTTTGATTTTGGGGCTGTTTCCACCTGTAAAGGTGCAGGCAAGCGGAAATGTGACAATTTCAGTGTCCTCATCCTCGGTAAATGTAGGGGAGACGGTGACGGTAACTGCCTGGGCTTCTGGACCAAACGGGGAAGCTGCCATTGCCAAGCTGGGTTTTAACTATGACAGCGGCAAATTTTCCTTTGTAAGCTGCAGCGAATCGGAATACACTGGGGGCAGTGACGGTTACGTAGGCGTCACCGGAAATAATGTTTCGATTACCTTGAAGGCAACGGCATCCGGAACCGCTTCTGTAACGGTCAGCGGTTCCGGCGGGGTAAGCGTCAGCGATGGAGCCGTGGAATTTGGGGAGCTTTCTGCCGGGGGAACGAAGCTTACCATAAATAACGGCGCCGGGACGGCAGAGGATCAGGAAAATAATTCAGATGATAGCGGGAATAATAGTGAGGAAGCAGACAATGCCAATAAATCCGGGGACAACAGCCTTGCTTCCTTGAAGCTGTCTCAGGGTACGCTCTCCCCGGCATTCCAGTATTCAGAGACCAATTATACAGCAGTTGTGCCAGAGGATGTAACCAGCATTACAGTAGATGCAAAACCCTCCAATGAAAAGGCGGTGGTAGAGTCCATTACCGGACAAGATAATTTACAGCCAGGAAAGAATACCATAAGTATTGTGGTGAAGGCAGAGAATGGCTCTACGGTTACCTACAAGGTTGTGGTGACCAGAGGAGGAGAGGGCACCCAGCAGGAGGCTCCTGAGGAAAACCAGGGAGAAGCCCCTGAGGGGCAGCAGGAAGGCATCACTATAGATGGACACTCATTTTATCTGTCCGCTGCGGTTCCAGAAGAGCTGGCGCCTGCAGATTTTACCAAGATAACCATGGCATGCCAGGGCCAGCAGGTGGAAGGCCTGCAGTTTGACAAAGGCTCGTTGCTGCTGGTTTATCTTACTACGCCCAGCACAGAAGTGAAGAACACCTTGGCCGTTTATGATGAAGCAGGAGGTACCTTTTATCCATTCCGCAAGGTGGAAATGGGCCAAAAATATTTTATCCTGTTGAATCCCCCTGCAGAAACTGGCCTATCCCAGGAATACACTTCCCAGACGGCAACGGTGGAAGGCTTTCAAAATGTCCCGGTATTTGTGAACGAGACAGAAAGCGTGCCCACGTCAGCCGGAGAGGCAGCCAGCCCGGAAGGAACGGATACCGGAGAAACACCGGGAGCAGAAGGAGAAACCGGGGAGGCAGCCAGCCCGGAAGGGGCGGATACCGGAGAAACACCGGGAGCAGAAGGAGAAACCGGGGAGGCAGCCAGCCCGGAAGGGACAAATGCCCAGGGTACAGGATCCCTGCCGGAGCTTTCCTTAGTATATGGAGCCAGCAGCAATGGAAATATCGGCTGGTATCAGTATGACGCAGAAGATGGATTTTTTCAGCGGTATGTAAAGACAGCGGCAGCAGAAATCCCCCAGGAAACAGATTCCATAGACAATGACGCAGCAATGCAGGGATTGCAGAACTCATATAAGGATTTGGAAGAACAGCTGAAGGAGACAAAGAGCAGCTCCAGAAAGACGACTGCCATCCTGGTATTTGTGATTGCAGTATTGATTGTAGTAATCATAAATCTGATTTTGCGGGGCAGATGGAAGGATAATGAGGATGAAGCTGATGTCTTTATGGATGCTGGGAAGCCAAGGAAAAATAAACGTGCCGCCAAAGAGATAGATGATCAGGTACAGAGAGAGGCAAAAGAAGAGAGGAAGAGACGGGGGCACAAGCAGCTGCAGGGCATGCAGGAGGAACCCAAAAAGCCAAAGGCTGCAAAGAAGATGAGCCAGGAAACGAGAACAATTGCAAAGCCGGAGCTTCCAAAGAAGCAGGAAATACCCCAGGTGCCAAAGAATCCAGGAAAACCAGAGCAGAAGGATGATTTTGAAGTAATCGACCTGGAAGATTTATAAAGGGCAGGAAAACATGTATATTGAAATTGATTTTGAAAGCGACGAGGCCATTTATATGCAGCTTCGCAATCAGATTGTGCTGGGAATCGCCACAAACCAATACCAGGAAGGGGAGTCCCTTCCCTCCGTGCGGCAGCTTGCAGAAAGCATCGGCATTAACATGCATACCGTAAATAAGGCATATCATGTACTGCGGCAGGAAGGATTTATCCGGTTAGACCGCAGGAATGGGGCTGTTATTTTCCTGGAGGAGGATAAAAGCCAGGCAATGATGGAAATGAGGGAATCCTTTCAGGTAATTTTGGCGAAAGCAGTCTGCAAAAATATTTCCAGGGAAGAGATACATCATTTAGTGGATGAAATATTTGATGAATATGAATAGTGACAGGAGGAACCAATGCATAAACAGTATACACCACAGGCAGGAAAGGTACTGGAGCTGGCGGCAAAGCTGTCAAAAAAGCTGCAGCATAATTATGTGGGTACAGAACATATCCTGGCAGGATTACTGCAGGAAGGAAGCGGGGTGGCAGCCGAAGTCCTAAGGGAAAACCATTTGGAAGAAAAGCGGCTGTTAGAGTTGATTGAAGAATTGATCTCTCCAGGGGAGGGAGCCATTCTGCTGGATGCGGACGGATATTCCCCCAGAACCCAGAAAATGCTGGAGATAGCGGAGAAAGAGGCAGAGCATTTTAACAGCGGAGAGATTGGCACGGAGCATCTTCTTCTGGCGCTTATGAAAGAAAATGAGTCTGCGGCAGTACGTCTTTTGAACACCTTAAGCATTAATTTGCAGAAATTGTACATTGACTTGCTGGTTGCAATGGGAGAGGAAGGCAGTTTTTCCAGAGAGGAAATGAAATCTGCCAAAGGCAGAAAGAGAAATCTGCAGGCGACGCCGGTATTGGATCAGTATTCCAGGGATTTGACAAAGCTGGCATTGGAAGGGAAAATGGATCCTGTGATAGGCAGGGAAGAAGAAATCCGCCGGGTGATCCAGATTTTAAGCAGACGGGGGAAAAATAACCCATGCCTGATTGGAGAGCCGGGCGTGGGGAAAACAGCCGTTGCAGAAGGGCTTGCCCAGCAGATTTCCTTTGGCCTGGTGCCGGAATCTGTAGCAGGAAAAAGGGTCATTACCCTGGATCTTTCCAGCATGATTGCAGGTTCAAAATATCGTGGGGAATTTGAAGAGCGTATTAAAAAGGTAATCCGGGAAGTGGTTGGAGCCGGAAATATCCTTTTGTTTATGGATGAGCTTCATACGATTATCGGTGCAGGCGGCGCAGAAGGGGCCATGGATGCGTCCAATATCCTAAAGCCTTACCTTGCCAGGGGAGAGTTCCAGATGATTGGAGCCACTACGGTAGAGGAATACCGGAAATATATTGAGAGGGATGCGGCATTGGAGCGCCGCTTTCAGCCGGTTATGGTGGAAGAGCCCACGGTGGAGGAAACCGTGGAAATCTTAAAAGGCCTGCGCAGGTTTTATGAGAAGCACCACCAGGTTGCCATTACGGATGAAGGATTAGAGGCAGCAGCAAAATTGTCGGAGCGTTATGTGTCAGATCGTTTCCTGCCGGATAAAGCAATTGATTTGATGGATGAGGCAGCGGCAAAGGTGCGTTTGGAAGGCGTGAAGGTTTCCACGGAGCTTCAGGACATCCAGATAGAAATCAATCGGATGACAGAGGAGATGGAAGAGGCGATCCAGAGAATGGAAATCAAGGAAGCTTCGGAGCTGCGCAAGGAAAAAGAAAATCTGCAGGCGGAGTATGATAAGCTCCAGAAAAAGGCAAAGAAATCCTTAAAGCGCAAAAAGGCAGAGGTGGGGGAGAATGAAATTGCAGAGGTAGTGTCCCAGTGGACGAAAATCCCCGTAAAAAAGCTTGCGGAAGAAGAATCTGCAAAACTGCGGAAGCTGGAATCTGTGCTGCATAAGCGGGTCATCGGACAGGAGGAAGCAGTTTCGGCGGTTGCAAAAGCAGTCCGGCGCGGCAGGGTAGGCTTGAAGGATCCCCACCGCCCCATTGGCTCTTTTCTGTTTTTAGGGCCTACAGGAGTAGGGAAGACAGAGATTTCCAAAGCGCTGGCAGAGGCGATATTCGGAAGTGAAGACGCTATCATACGAGTGGACATGTCCGAATATATGGAAAAGCACAGCGTGTCCAAGATGATTGGTTCACCTCCCGGATATGTTGGTTATGATGAGGGCGGGCAGCTCAGCGAGAAAGTAAGGCGGAACCCTTATTCTGTCATTTTGTTTGATGAGATTGAAAAAGCGCACCCGGATGTATTCAACATTTTACTGCAGGTGCTGGATGACGGGCATATTACCGATGCCCAGGGGAGAAAGATAGATTTTAAAAATACGATTATCATTATGACCTCCAACGCAGGCGCCCAGTCCATTATTGAGCCGAAAGCATTAGGCTTTGCCTCAGTGGAGGATGCAAAACATAATTATGACCGGATGAAGGACAATGTAATGGAGGAGGTAAAGCGCATTTTCAAGCCGGAATTTTTGAATCGGATTGATGAGACAATTGTGTTCCATGCATTGACGAAAGAGGATATGAAAAAGATTGTAACCCTGATGTCAAAAACATTGGTGGAACGCTGCAAAAAGCAGATGGGAATTACACTCCATATTACCGGAAATGTAAAAAGCTATATTGTGGACACTGCATATGATCCCAAGTATGGAGCCCGCCCTCTGCGCAGAATGATCCAGAACAAAATTGAGGATGGATTAGCAGAGGAAATCCTTGCTGGCAAGATAAAAAGCGGGGATGCGGTAGAAGTGGCAATGCAGAAAAAGGAAATCGCCTTTGTTTTGAAAAAGGAAAAATAAAGAGAAATATTGCTGGTAAAACCATGGGATTTATTATATAATTAGGAAGGAACAGAATTTCAACAGGAGGATAAAAGAATGGCTGTAATAGAAGAATTGATCCGGACAGAGAACAATGAGACTTTAAGTTTTGGTAATTATAAGCTTGCTGCCAAATCTAAATTAGATAACTTTGAATTTGGCGGAGATTTGTATAAGGTAAAGACCTTTAAGGAGATTACAAAACTGGAACGGAATGGGATGTTTGTGTATGAATCTGTGCCCGGGACAACCGTAAGCCAGCTTCATGTGACAGACAGAGGCATTGAATTTAACGTGGAAGGGCCCGAGGATGCACAGATTACCCTGGAGTTGGAAGAACAGGCGGAATACCAGGTATTGGTAGGCGGAACAAGTGTTGGAAATATGAAGACGAATTTAGGTGGAAAATTAAGCCTGAGCGTGGAATTAAATGAAGATGCCCCAGTTGCCGTGAAGATTGAAAAGGCCTGAGCGATAAAGTTTCGCGGGGATTGCAGTGAACAGTTCCTAACCTGGATTTGGTGCAGATACCGTGTGGGGTGTGGGACGCAGATGGCAGGAATGATTTTTCAAACACACGCCAGAGTAGGAAGAAGAGAACATCTTCCCTATTTGCTGCTATCATTTTATAGGCGCTTAGAAACAATTTCAGCGCAGAGTGGCAGAATTCCTGCATTGCGGTTTTCTGGTTTATCCAGGTTAAGGAAGGATATGGTATGGCGAAAGGAAAAAAGGTTACGGTATATTTCTGCCAATCCTGCGGGTATGAGTCTTCCAAATGGATGGGCCAGTGCCCCGGGTGCAGAGAGTGGAATACGTTTGTAGAAGAAGCTGTGGAGAAAAAGGCAGCGGGAAAGATAAAAGCAGCGCCCGGCGGAAATGAGGAGCTTAGGACCTCCAGGATATCAGAAATTGATATGCAGTCCAAGGAACGCATGAGCACGGGCTTTGGTGAACTGGATCGTGTGCTGGGCGGCGGCATTGTACCTGGCTCCCTGGTGTTGGTGGGAGGAGACCCAGGAATTGGAAAGTCTACGTTATTGCTGCAGGTGTGCAGGAGCTTGACAGAGCGTATGGAAGCTTTGTATATTTCAGGCGAAGAATCTTTGCAGCAGATTAAGATGCGGGCTCAGAGGATTGGCCGTTTTTCAGACAACCTGCAATTGTTCTGCGAGACAAATATGGAGCGGATAGAGCAGGTGCTGGAAAGGCAGAAGCCCCAGGTTGTGATTATAGATTCTATTCAGACGATCTACAGTGATGAAGTAAATTCTGCGCCGGGAAGCGTGTCCCAGGTCAGGGAAACTACAGGACGCTTGCTGCAGATTGCCAAAGGAATGGGCATCACAATTTTTATTGTAGGCCATGTAACCAAGGAAGGAGTGGTGGCAGGCCCAAGGGTGCTGGAGCATATGGTAGATACGGTGCTTTATTTTGAAGGGGACCGCCATGCCTCTTACCGTGTGCTGCGGGGAGTGAAAAACCGTTTTGGATCCACCAATGAAATCGGGGTTTTTGAGATGCGGGAGGAAGGGCTGGCTGAGGTGGAAAACCCTTCCGCGTTTATGCTGAACGGAAAACCTAAGGGGGCTTCCGGATCTGTGGTTGCCTGTACCATGGAGGGAACCAGGCCGATGTTAGCGGAGATTCAGGCATTGGTCTGCCACAGTAATTTTGGCATTCCAAGAAGAACCGCCGCAGGCACGGATTTGAACCGTGTCAATCTTTTGATGGCAGTTTTGGAAAAGCGTGCTGGGATGTCTTTATCTGCCTGTGATGCCTATGTAAATATTGCAGGAGGAATCCGCATGAATGAGCCGGCAATCGATTTGGGGATTGTTATGGCTCTTGCCTCCAGTTTTCGGGATAAGGCAATCGATGAGCAGTTGATTTGCTTTGGGGAAGTAGGGTTAAGCGGAGAGGTACGGGCAGTCAGCATGGCACAGCAGAGAGTTACAGAGGCAAAGAAATTGGGATTTGGGATATGCGTGATGCCGAAAGTATCTGTTGCTGGCTTGACAGACGCCAAAGGCATTGAGATTATCGGGGTAGGAACCATATGGGAAGCCATCGGGCTGATAAGATCGTAGCATGCCTTTTCCTTGAATGAGTTTTTGCGGCTTTGAGATATCCTGTTATTTCGCAGCCTATGTGATGGGAGCCCGGGAGGGCGTCCATCACATAGGCTGCTTTCTATTTTTTGCTCAATGTCTGCTGTTTTTTGTGTATAAAATCCGAATGGAGTTTAGCACGCACAGCATGGCAACGCCGCTGTCTGCAAACACAGCCATCCACATAGAGGCCCGGCCGGTGAGCCCAAGTACCATAACCAAAGCCTTGACTGCCAGGGCAAATATTACATTCTGCCAGGCAATCCGGGTAGCGGATTTGGCAATCCGAATGGAATCTGGAACAGCTTCCATGTTGGAAGTCATAAATACCACATCTGCTGCTTCGATGGCAGCGTCTGCGCCGCTGCCCATAGCAGCGCCTACATCAGCGCCAGCAAGGACAGGCGCGTCATTAATCCCGTCTCCTACAAACATAACAGCCCCATTTTCCTTACGGATTTCCTGTAATTTGGTGAGTTTGTCTTCTGGAAGCAGCCGGGCATGCACCTGGTCAATCCCAGTATCTTTTGCAACAGCTGCTGCACTTTCGAATGCATCTCCAGTCAGCATAGTGGTGGTAATATGCAGCTGCTTTAATGCAGCAATGGCTCTGGAGGCTTCTGGTTTTACCGTATCCGAAATAAACAGGCATCCAATCAAAGCGCCATTTTGGGCAGCGAATACTTCTGTACCGTAACTGCTTTGGGTGTATCCAGACAAATCAATGTGAAATCTGCTCATTAGTTTTCTATTGCCAGCCAATGTCTCTCCAGAAGCAAGAGAGGCACAGATTCCATGGCCTGCGATTTCCTCTAGGGAAGAGGGATTTTCCAAAGGAAGGTTTTGTTTTTGGGCTGCCTCTAAAATACTTATGCCAATGGGATGGGTGGAGTGCTGCTCTAAGCTTGCGCAGATTCTTAACACATCACTTTTTGTATACTGCCCAAAAGGAATAACGTCCTGCAGAGCGAAGCTGCCTTTTGTGATTGTCCCGGTTTTATCCATAACTACAGCGGAAACACTGTTTAAGGCTTCCATGGACACTCCGCCTTTGAATAAAATACCTCTTTTAGAGCCAGCGCCAATACCGGAGAAAAAGGCAAGGGGAACACTCAAAACCAAAGCGCAGGGGCAGCTGATAACCAAAAATGTCAATGCAGTATAAATCCAATGACTCCAGTTTCCGGTAATCAGGGAAGGAATCACCGCCGTGGCTAAAGCAGCAGCCACAACAAATGGCGTGTAAATTCTGGAAAATCTGGTGATAAACCTGTCGATTTTCGGCTTGCTGGCAGCAGCATTTTCTACCGAATCCAGTATCCGGGTAACCATGGAATGTTCCAATGTCTTTTCCACGCGGATTTTCAACTGCCCAGAGGTATTGATACAGCCAGAGGTTACAGCGCTGCCAGCCGATACTCTGACTGGAACGGGTTCCCCGGTAATCGGTGAGGTATCCAGGCGGCTTTCTCCTTCAATAATGGTTCCGTCTAATGGAATGCGGTCTCCAGGCCGGACAAGAAGGATATCGTCGGGCTGTGCTTCCTCTGCAGCGATTACTTTTGTATCATTCCCAGTTACTAATGTTACAACTTCCGGGCGCAAATCCACAGCATCCATAATCTGAGAGCGGCTGCGGGCAACAGCAGTTTCCTCAAAAAACTCCCCAATGCGGTAAAACAGCATAACGCCTACCGCTTCTGGAAAATTTCCAATGATAAATGCGCCAAGGGTTGCAATGCTCATCAGAAAGTTTTCATCAAAAATTTGTCCTTTCCATAGGTTTTTGCAAGCAGTCAGCACAATCTGCCCCCCTAGGATTAGATAGGAAATGATATAAGCGGCCGAGGAGAGCAGCGTGTTTTCCATACCCATGTGTTCCAGGATTTCGCCAGCAGCAAAAAGAATGGTTCCTATAATAATAGAAATAAGGTCGAGTTGCTGTTCCTGGAGGGAATGGGAGCCAGCCCGTTCTTTCTCTTGAAGCGCCTTTTTCCCTTTTTGGAAACCCTGCTGCTTTTCCACCACAACCTCTGATTCAATGGAGGCACAGATATTTTGGATTTTTTCAAGGAAAGCAGCTTCATTTTCAGCGGCCTTTGGTGTAACGGCAATACGAAGCTGCCTGGTGGTAAAGGTAAGGGCAGCGGCAGTTACTTCTGGAAGCTCATTGATACGCCGCTCCATTTTTGCAGCGCAATTTGCACAGCCAAGGTTATTGATTAGATAGGTAAGCTTTACTCCGCTGGCAGAGCTGACATTTGTACAGTGCCCATCCTCTTGGTGGGAATGACCGCAAGAACATGCTTCTTCGTGCTCATGCTGCAGCTGGTGGTCGTGGTGATGATCCTGGTGGGAATGACCGCAAGAGCATGTTTCTTCGTGCTCATGCTGCAGCTGGTGGTCGTGGTGATGATCCCGGTGGGAATGACCGCAAGAGCATGCTTCTTCGTGGCGGTGCGTGTCTTTATGTTGGTGATGATTGGAACTGTGGAAAGAATCATCTGTCATTTTCTTCATGTTTTCATCCTCCTTTTCATATGAATAAATGTTCATATGTATAGTAAATCATATAAGAGCATTTTTGTCAATATATATGATTGAAAATTAAAAAATAAAAAAATCAAAAAAAACCAAAAAACTTGTTGACAATTACATATGAACATGATAGAATAACATTCGTCGTTGAGAACGACAGTTAAAAAATGTAAAGAATTGTCGCAAGAGAATAAATTAGCAAAAGACAAAAATTTACAAAAAATGAAAAAAGCTATTGACAAGAGCAGACAGCTGTGGTAAGATATAGAAGTTGTCGCGC
>CANDGI010000048.1 GCA_947384285.1 uncultured Lachnospiraceae bacterium | reverse complement strand
GCGCGACAACTTCTATATCTTACCACAGCTGTCTGCTCTTGTCAATAGCTTTTTTAATTTTTTTAATTTTTATTTTCTTCCACCGCTTTTTGCTTTTTCCGCGCGGTGGAACTTAATAATATCATGTTCTTTTACATCTGTCAACATTTTTTTACAAATTTTTTCAAACTTTTTTGAAATTACTTCCACCGTGGTTTTTGGAACAGAAAAACAGAAAAGCTGCTGCCAGATTATATGCCTGTGAGCCAAATAATCTGCCAGAAAATGCAAATTATTTCAAGGGATGCAGTAAGGCTCAGCTTGCCGGTATATTCTGGAATATAACAACAGCTTTCCCAGTTTTCTTTTAATTATTCTTCTTTTTCCTCTTTTATATCTTTTATATCTTCCGGTTCAATCGTCTCATCTGGCTCCTCTGGTTTTTCTGGCGTTACGGCCTCCTCCTCGAAAATGGATTCACATTTTGCACCACATTTGTTGCAGTATACTGCATCCTGCTCTACGACTGCACCGCAGACTGAACATTTTTTCTTTCCTTTTAAATCTGCAATCTCTGCTTTCAGCTGTTCCATTTCCTTTAAAGTTTCCTGGATCAACTTCATTTCTTCAAATAAAGGCTCTTCGTCATCTTTATGAAGTTCAAAGTACTGTTTTCCAATTTCCATATACTGCTTCTCTACAAAGTCTTCTTTTACCTTTACATCCAAATTTAGTTTTGCAATTCCAGTTAAATCCCTTACTTTTTGCGATACGTCTTTACCAGTTGCCGAAATAGTTTCTCCCAAATTTGTAAAAAATGCCATATATTTTCCTCCTTAGACTGTGGTGCTAGCGTATACAGATATATCCCATATATCCAGCGTACATTGCCAGCATGATTCCTCCATGCAGGCGGCTGATTTGTTTTCTGCGCCATGCAAATATCCACACAGCGCTGCTCATTCCAATTAAGATTATATCATCAATCAGATTTTCCATCAAGACTTCCATAGGGCTAACTGCGCCTGCAATCCCAAGCACCAGGAAAATGTTGAAAATATTAGAGCCAATTACATTTCCAAGAGCCATATCTGTCTCACCTTTTTTGGCTGCCACAAGAGAAGTAACCAATTCCGGCAGCGAGGTTCCAAAGGCTACGATGGTAAGGCCAATCAATGTGGGGCTGAGCCCAAAATCTTCTGCAATGGCTGTTGCTGAGTCTACGACAAAATCTCCGCCTGCTACGATTGCCCCGATTCCTACCACGATATATACCACACACTGCCACCCGTTTAATGCAGCAATCTCTTCCTCCTGGATGCTGTTCCTTGCTTTCTTGGCCTCCATCACCATCCATATCAGAAATACGGCAAAAACAATCATCAGTATGATTCCATCCACCCTGTCAATCGACATATTGCTGCTCCCCATCATCCACAGCATAACAGCTGCTAAAATGGAAAGGGGAAATTCCTGTTTCATAGTAGAATTTTTTACAGTAAGCGGCTTAAATACCGCACATGCTCCGCAGACTACCATAAGGTTAAAAATATTAGACCCTACCACATTGCTGATTGCCATGGTATTGCTCCCTTTCAGGGAAGCCGCTACACTGACCGCACATTCTGGCGCGCTGGTTCCCATCGCTACAATTGTCATTCCAATAATCATCGTAGGAATCCGCAGTTTCCTTGCCACGCTGGCGCTGCCATCCACAAAAAAGTCTGCTCCCTTTATCAACAATGCAAAACCAACAATAAGAAATACATAATCCAGCATAATATCCCTCCATCTTGCTCAGCCTTCCGTCCGGCGGGCCGCATGGCCATCCTTACTATGGAAGCCAGCGGCTTTCATAGTAAACAAAATTTTAATTTCCGTTCCCTTTCCCGGCTGGCTTTCCAACATAATCTCTGCATGATGCTGCGCTACGATATGCTTTACAATGGCAAGCCCAAGCCCCGTTCCGCCCCGCTGCCTGGAGCGGCCTTTGTCTACCCGGTAAAACCTTTCAAAAATCCGTTCCTGGTATTCTTTGGGAATTCCGATGCCGGTATCCTTCACAGACAGCAGCGCTTTTCCATTTTCGGGAACCACTGTTACAATTACTGCGCCGCCTTCATTATTGTATCGTATTCCATTGCTGCAAAGGTTATACAGCAATTCATCTATCAGATTCCGGTTAGCCGGTATGATGCAGGATTCCCCCATAAGATACAGTTTGATCTCCTGTTTTGCCGCCTGCACTTCCATCATATCCAGGCAGCTTCTCGCCGCTTTATATAAATCCACCGGTACAATATCAAATTCCTGCTCCATATCATCCAGCTCAGACAGCTTTAAGATGTCATTAATCAAGCTTAACAGACGATCGGAGCTAACATGTATTTCGCCAGCAAACCGTTTGATATCCCCTTCGTCCGCCATACCGCTTTCTATTAACTCTGCATACCCGGAAATAGCCGTAAGCGGCGTCTTTAATTCGTGGGATACATTGGCGGTAAACTCCTGGCGCATCCTGGCATGGTTCAAGATATTCCTATGCTGTTCCCGGATAGTCTTTAAAAACGGCTCGATTTCTTTATAAATCCCTGTGTTATTGTCTGGATGGGAGGCTAATTTTTCAATAGGAGCCAACAGATTTCTCGTAAGATACCTGGACAGTATCCCACAGAGCGATAGAACCAACAGCGACACCAACAGAATCAGAAGCACCGTACGCTTTAACATGTGGGAAATGTTTTCTGAATCTTTTCCTACCCGCAAAATATCTCCATTCTCCAAACGCTTTGCATAATAGAAGGTGTGAAGGGAACTGGTGGCAGACCAGCGGACTGTTGTGCCTTCCCCGCTTTCTTGCGCCTTTTGGATTTCCGGCCTTCCTTTGTGGTTCTCCATTTCCTTTTGATTGGCGCTGCTGTCAAATTCCACGCTTCCATCTTTTTGAATCACGGTTATCCTAAGCCCATCTTCTTTGAGACGGATGATATTTTTTTCATTTTCCCAAAATGCCTGCGGGAATGTCTGTATTACATGAGTATAATCTTTGATGTCATCATATACCTGATTTTTAAAAATATTATAAAATAAAATCATAGCGGCCGCCGCTGTAAATACAACGGCAAAGGATGACACAATAATAAACTGAATATTTATTTTTTTCTTCATATATATCATAATTTTTCAGTCATGCTTGAGCACATAACCTACATTCCGCACTGTTTTGATATCGCTGCCGCCCTTTCCCAATTTCTGCCGCAATGTCTTGATATGCATATCTACAGTCCGGCTTTCTCCTTCATAATCAAATCCCCAAATCTGCTCCATGATTTTTTCCCTGGACAATACGATCCCCTGGTTAACCAAAAGCATCCGCAGCAATTCAAATTCCTTAAATGTCAGTTCACAGGGTATTCGATCCACCGTAACGCTGCGCTTCTCTCTGTCCACTTCAATACAGCCGCTGGTAAGCAAAGATGCTTCTGCAAGGCTCCTGGTCCGGCGCAGCAGCGCTTTTACCCTGGAAATCAGTTCCATAATGCCAAAGGGCTTTGTCATATAATCATCCGCCCCCAAATCTAAGCCCTTCACTTTATCCAGCTCCGTAGATTTGGCAGTCACCATAATAATGGGAATCCTGGCTGTAGCGCTTTGATTCCGCAGCCTGGCCAGAATCTCCAACCCGTCCTCCTCCGGCAGCATAATATCAAGCAGTATCAGATTGGGGATTTTCTGCTCCAAAGCCTGATAAAGTTCTCTTCCACATTCAAATCCCTGCACGTCAAATCCGCTGTTTTTTAAGGCATAATGCTGGATTTCACGAATATTCCTATCATCTTCCACAATATAAATCAACGGCATATTCCTTCCTCCCAAATATCCGGCGCAGCATTTTAAGCTTCTTCCTCTGAATTTTTCTTGGAAGCAAGTTGATATTTTTTCTGATAAAATTCGTGCATTTCTTCAAAATGCATCCTGGTTGCGCCAGAAAGGTTATTAATATAATCATGGGCTTCCACCGTATTATCCTCCATCTGAATCATATAGACTGCAAGATTAGAGCAATGGTCTGCCACCCTCTCATAATTCATGGCAACTTCAGACAACGCAAGCCCCAGCTCAATGGTGCATTTTCCTTTCCGCAGCCGTTTGACATGGCGCTTTTTCACCTCTTTGTTCAAATCATCAATCACTTCCTCCAAAGGCTCCACTGACAATGCCAGCTCCAGGTCATGATGAATATATGCCCGGATGGAACGATCCAAAATATCCTTGACCGCCGCTCCAAAAACCTCCATCTCCTGCTTGGCCTTTTTGGAAAATTTCATTTCTTTCCGGTTCATTTCACCGGCGATTTCCATAAGATTGCATGCATGATCCCCGATCCGCTCAAAGTCATTGATACTCTGCATCAAAGTGGAGACGCTCTGGCCTTCCTGCTCCGTCAGGTTCTGGCCGCTTAACCTGGCCAGATATCCGCTCAGCTTATCCTCATATTTATCCAGCATGTCTTCCTGTTCCTGCACCAAACCAGCCTGCTGCAAAGAATAATTTTCCAACAGCCCCATGGCCTTCCTGATAATCTCCAAGGACAGTTCCGCCATGTTTTTCACAAGGGAAATGCACTGCTCAATGGCATAGCCTGGGGTAGACAGGAAACGCTCATCCAACACCTTAAATTCATCCTCTTTGGCCAAATCCCTCAATTCTTCTTCCGTTACAGGAATCGTAAGATACGCTAATTTCTCCAACCCTTTGGTGAAAGGCAAAAGCACAAGTGCTGCAAAGATGTTAAAAATACTGTGGACTGCCGCAATCCCTGCAGCGCCTACCGTTTCCCCGGCAAACTCAAAGTGGATTGCCATATTCAGCACGCTGTAAAGAATCAGAAATGCCGCCGAACCTATCACATTAAAATAAAGATGCACAAAGGCGGTCCGCCTTGCCCCTTTATTCGCCCCCACCGCTGAAACCATGGCTGTCACGCAGGTTCCGATATTCTGTCCCATAATAATTGGAATGACAGAGCTATAGGTAAATGCCCCTGTGACAGATAATGCCTGCAAAATACCCACAGATGCAGAGGAGCTTTGAATCACAGCAGTCAGCAAAGCCCCCACCAAAACCCCCAGAATGGGATTTGTAAATTTCGTAAGGATTCCGGTAAATTCCGGCACATCCGCCAAAGGCTTTACCGCACCGCTCATGGTTTCCATTCCAAACATCAGCACTGCAAAACCCAGTAAAATTTCCGCCACATCTTTTTTCCGGCTGCTTTTTGCACCCATCATAAAAATAATTCCAATCAGCGCTAGAATGGGAGAGAAGGAAGAAGGCTTTAGCATTTTAATAAAAAAGTTTCCGCCTTCAATCCCGGTAAGGCTCAAAAGCCAGGAGGTTAATGTGGTTCCGATATTGGCTCCCATAATAATCCCGATTGCCTGGGACAGCTTCATAATCCCTGAATTCACAAACCCAACCAGCATCACCGTCGTGGCTGAGGAAGACTGAATCACCGCCGTCACCCCTGCCCCTAAGAGAACAGCTTTTATGGGATTTGATGTGAGCTTTTCCAGCACACGCTCCAGCTTGCCGCCGGAAAGCTTTTCCAATCCGCCGCCCATCACATGCATACCATACAAGAACAAGGCAAGCCCGCCAATCAGTGACAGAAATCCAAATATATCCATTTTTTATCCTCCTGCGTAAGTTCATTTTCATCTTTCACGTAGGATTATTCTATACGGTTTCTGTAAATGGAATACATAATCTGTGTAAAATCTGTGTAAAATCTAAGTATTTGGATATGGGCGGAAAGGCAGGATGGCTAGCTGTTTGTTTGCTTCCTGTCTTTTTGGTGCGCTCTTTGGCTGACCCATTCTCGGAACAGGGCATATATTACAGACATCAGGGGAATGAAAATCAGCATTCCGGCAATTCCCATTAGTTTTCCGCCTACGGTTACGGCAAACAGCACCCAGATGGAGGGCAGCCCTACGGAATTTCCTACCACATGGGGATAAATTAAGTTTCCCTCAATCTGCTGTAATACTAAAAACAGGATGACAAAAAATACGGCTTGCATGGGATTTACCATGAGAATCAGGAAAGCTCCTACCACGCATCCAATAAATGCTCCTACCATGGGAATCAAAGCTGTAAATGCAATCAGCACGCCCACTAAGAGCGCATAGGGCATACGGAAAATCGTCATGCTGATGACAAACATCATCCCTAATATCAATGCTTCCAGGCATTGTCCTGTAATAAATTTCGAAAAAATCCGGTGGGACAGGCTGCAGACATAGCAGACCTTCTCTACCGCTTTTGGAGGCAGGAACACCCACATCACTTTGCTGCACTGTCTGTTCAGCGTTTCCTTCTGGATTAAAATATACAAGGAAAATACAAATGCAATGAAAAATGTCATTACGCCATTAATCACTGTCATAGTGGCGGACATGGTATAGGACACCACGCTGCCTGCGCCGCTTAAAGCAAAGTCTTTCACGCCGTTCAGCCAGCTTTTCCAGTCAAAGTCCAGAGATTTAATATATGCTTCTACCATATCCCAATCCCGGAACACCCTCTCCAGCCATTTCTGCATTTCCGGCAGGAAATCCGCCATTCCTGCGCTGACACTGTCAAAGGTTTTTCCAAGCTGTGGGATTACCACCACAATTACAATGGCAATCAGTGCAAATACAAATAAAATAGACAGGACCAGGCTCAGCGGACGAGCCGATTTCCCTCCCTTCGGAAACAGCTTTTTCTCAATAGCGGTCATGGGAATATTCAGAATAAACGCTATCACGCCGCCTAATACGAAAGGAAATAAAATTCCCCACAAAAAAACCAGGAAGGATTGAACCTTTCCCATATTCATAAGCAATGCCAGCAAAACCAGCGTAAATGTAATGATTCCCAATATTTTCTTTATATTGCTTTTATTCAAATCCATGCTTCCTTATCCTTTCTTTTTCCTGCTGTTAAAAACTGCGCAGCCTGCATAAGTTATTTCTGCACCGTTCCTTGCTCCGCCCATATGGAATGGCTGGAGTAATAGTATCATATCACAGATAGAATCCTTCCTGCAATATTTTCGCCATATCCTTTTGCAAAAGTTCCCTCTTGACAAATCCCCCTTTCCTTCCTATAATTGGCATAAATCAGAATTATTTGAGAAGCAATGGCCTCGTCCTTTTGGGGGAACGGGGCCTTTTTTAGGAGGTACGGTTATGACAGTATATGATGAATTGGTTGCCAGAGGGCTGATTGCCCAGGTAACGGATGAAGAAGAGATTAAAGAACTGGTAAATGAAGGAAAAGCCATATTTTATATCGGCTTTGATCCCACCGCAGACAGCCTTCATGTAGGACATTTTATGGCTTTGTGCCTGATGAAGCGTCTGCAGATGGCTGGGAATAAGCCCATTGCCTTAATCGGAGGCGGCACCGCAATGATCGGCGATCCTTCTGGCAGAAGCGATATGCGCCAAATGATGACGGAAGAAACCATCCAGCACAATTGCGATTGTTTCAAGGCGCAGATGAGCAGATTTATTGATTTTTCCGAGGGAAAAGCCATGATGGTAAACAATGCAGACTGGCTGATGGACTTAAATTACATTGATGTGCTCCGGGAAGTGGGCGCACACTTCTCGGTAAACCGTATGCTGGCTGCAGAGTGCTACAAACAGCGTATGGAAAAAGGACTAAGCTTCTTGGAATTCAACTACATGATTATGCAGAGCTATGATTTCTATGCATTATTCCAGAAATATGGCTGCAATATGCAGTTCGGCGGAGATGACCAGTGGAGCAATATGCTGGGAGGCACCGAATTAATCCGCAGGAAGCTTGGCAAAGACGCCTATGCCATGACCATCAACCTCCTTCTCAATTCCGAAGGGAAAAAGATGGGGAAAACACAATCCGGCGCCGTTTGGCTTGACCCAAATAAAACTTCTCCTTTTGATTTCTATCAATACTGGCGGAATGTGGCTGATGATGATGTACTCAAATGCATTCGGATGCTGACGTTTCTGCCTTTAGAGGAAATTGACAAGATGGACAGCTGGGAAGGAGCGAAGCTTAATACGGCGAAAGAAATCCTTGCTTTTGAACTGACGAAAATGGTTCACGGCCAAGAGGAAGCACAGAAAGCGCAGGATGCGGCAAAATCCTTATTTTCCAGTGGAAATGCTGCGAACATGCCTACGGTAACTTTGACAGATGACGACTTTACCGACGGAACCATTGACATCCTGGGGCTTTTGGTGAAATCTTCCCTGGCCTCCTCCCGTTCCGAAGCCCGCCGGGCAGTAGAGCAGGGCGGCGTCTCGGTAGATGGGGAAAAAGTAGAAGACATTAAGACTGTTTATGAAGTGAATGCATTTTCTGAGGGAATGGTATTGAAAAAGGGGAAAAAGAATTTTAGAAAGATTCTGGCATCCAATCACTAAAGCGTGTCTAAAAATTGCTTTCTCCAAGATGTACGTCACAGTTTGTGGGACAACGAAGGCGCCGCCAGGCTTTGCACTAAAGGGTATCAGGTGCGAAGCCTGGCGGATTCCTTCCTGCAGACTGTTTTTCCATTCCGCCAAACGCTGTTCTATTTTCCTTTTCAGCATAGCAATTCAGCCCCCTATCCTGTCACCACTTGTACACATTCCCACACCCTTGCTACTGCAGCTCCTCCATCAGCTGCCGCAGCTCCTCTTTGGCATCTAAAAATGCATCCAGCAATACAGGTTCAAAGCTTTCCCCTCTTTCTTTCTCCATAATCACAAATGCCTCATCCAATGTCATCCCTTTTTTGTATTGGCGCTTTGACACTAACGCGTCAAATACATCCGCAATCGCCAGGATTCTGGCAGATAGAGGAATTTCTTCGCCCTTAAGGCCTCTGGGATATCCTTTTCCGTTCCACTTTTCATGGTGGTAAGAGGCCATATCCTGGGCGATTTCCACAAACTCTTTATCTACAATGCGGTTCATATTTTCCTCAATCAACGTGCCCCCTGCTTTCGCATGAAGCTTAATCAGGTCGTATTCTTCCTGGGTTAAGGCGCCAGGCTTTTGCAAAATACGATCCGGAACTGTAATCTTCCCGATATCGTGGAGGGGGGAAGCTTTTTTCAAATAATCTATGTAAGCGGGAGTGAGAATTTCCTTATACACTCCTCTTTCCTGCAATTTTTTCACTAAAAGCTCCACATAGGCGCTGGTTCTCTTTACATGCTCTCCTGTGGTTCCATCCCGGCCTTCAATCAAATTAGCCATCGTAATGATAATATCCTGCTGGAGCTGGGTAATTCTCTGAAGCTGCTGCTCTACCATATGTTCCAGGTTTTTCCTGTATCCCTGCAGTTCCAGGGTCCTTCGCACCCGCTGCATCATGATGGAAGGAACAAATGGTTTGCCAATGTAATCCATTGCGCCCATTTGAAAACAGGTTTCCTCTGTTTTTTCCGTTCGGTCTGCAGTGAGGAAAATAACCGGAACCTTACGCCATACCTCATTTTCCTGGATACGGCGCATGACTTCAAATCCATCCATCTTAGGCATCTGTATATCCAAAAGAACTAAATCCGGCTCCTTTTCTTCTAAATATTGCAATGCCTTCTCACCAGAATTTGCAGTTTCCACATAGTACTCTTCTGACAGGAGTGTTTGTGCAATTACGAGATTCAATTTATTGTCGTCCACTACTAAAATCATTTTCTTCATGACGCCCTCCCCTGTTCTTCCTATTACATTAATATCCCAGCTGCTGCAGCATCTGTTTTACTCATCCTCCCATTCCTCTTCCCAATCGGGATACTGCTGTGGCGCTTTTCCTTTTTCTTTAATTACCACTGGTCTTTCTGTGCCGCCTTCCACTTCCCGAAGCACTTTACACTGGAAGGTCCATTCATCTCCAAAGTCAAAGAGGTACAAGAACTTTTTCCCTTTGCACAGTCCCGCCTGATCTAAGGTATAGTCTTGCGTAGACCGGCAGCCTTCCTCAATTCCACGGGCATAATAGCAGTCCCATTCACTCCACCGCCTATTGTCCATGAAAAATGCATGGGCATGGTCATCATCAAATGCAAAGGCATTTAAAACTGCACAATGCAGCTCCCATAAAGAACTGCTGCCGGAAATCTGTATATGCCGATAACAGCCCGTCCCAAGGGACACGCTAATCACATAGGAACGATTGGACTTGGGCTTCACTGTCTTAAAATCCTCTTTTCCTAACCTGGGCTTTTTCTCTGGATAAAAAATCCGGTTCATTTGCTGTCTAATCTCTTCCGGCAAATCCTCCTGCTCCAAAATCATCTCCAGCTGCCCCAGCAATTCAGGCGGCAAATCCTTAGTGCTTAAGCCTTCCTCCTGCATCATCTCCCCAATGATTCCTATTAATTCTTCCATCCCCTCTCCCTCGTCCATGGCAGAATGCCTTAAGAACTCCATTTCCACCTCATCCAGCGCTGGAAGATCCGGCTCTATCTCAAGAGGGATTTTCAGTCTTTTACAGAAATTTTCTAAAAACGCATAGGTTCTTTCGTCCCGCGCTTTCATTTTCCTGGGACATATGCCTTCCTGCAAAAGTGCTTCAATCAGCAGATTCAAAAGATCTTCCGGCGCATCCAGATAGCGTTCCACTGGAGGAACCGGTAAAATATAACTCCTGTCAGGGTCAACCATCATAAAAATATACGGGAAAACCGGCGCATCCTTTGGGTCGCTCTGCACCGGCTCCGGGAACATTATAATCTCGCACTCCCAGCTGCAGGATTTTTTTAATTTTTTCAGGCTGGCAATTCCAATCTCATTGCAATTTACAGGCACCGGCCAGGAAACCTCCTGTGAAGGAGGCAGCATTGTCTTTCTCAGCACGTATCCCCCTGCCTGCTGCTCCAGCAGAGGAATCTCAATCTCCTCCTCTGAGCCTATTCCATCTACGCTGAGAAACCCCAGCTGCGAAGGCATCCTCCCTTCCAGAAGCCTGGACAGCTCAATAGCTGCAGACAATCCCTCACAGAGATCCTCCTGCTCCTCTTCGGTCTGCAAATGCCAGGGATAACGGCCAGGCACATTTTTCAGGAAATGCGGGTATGCATTCTTCCCCGATATCCTGATTCCATTGGCACGGGCATATGCCCTGGCCTCTTCCAGCTCCTCCTTGCTCAGATCCTCTTTTCCTTCAAAAGCGCATTGCAGGCAATCCTGCTTTAACATCATCTCCTGTGCTTCAAAAGGCCTCAGATAACGTTTGTCCGCTTCCAAAATGGAACGCAGGCTGCCTGCCCCTTCTTCGCCTATATACATGCCAAGGGCACAATGTTCTCCCGCCATTCCCATAATGGAAATATATCCAATCCTTCCGCCAGAAAGCGCGACTCCGAACATTTCCGTATCCCAGAGAATCTTCCACAATTTTGTTTTCTTATATGCAAACGCCAATTCATATAACCTATCTGAAATCATTTTTCACCCCGTTTTCTTCTATAAAAACTGTTCTCCATATCCATAATGCTCTGCAACATAGTCAATATCCTTATCTCCTCTGCCGCTTAAACATACCAGAATGGAGCCCCGTCCCATTTCTTTAGCCTTTTTCATGGCAAAGGCAACTGCATGGGAGCTTTCAATGGCCGGGATAATGCCTTCGTAACGGGACAATTTAAAAAATGCTTCCATTGCCTCCTCATCCCCTATGGTCTCATATTGTATCCTTCCTATATCATGGAGAAATGCATGTTCCGGCCCTACCGAAGGATAATCCAGCCCGCTGGCAACGGAATATACCGGGGCCGGCTCTCCTGCATCATCTTTAAGCATAATGCTCTCAAACCCATGCATTACTCCTTTTTCCCCATACTTCATAGAAGCCGCATGGTCTCCTAATTTTTCTCCTCTTCCAAGTGGTTCCACACCTATAATATCCACTGGATCATTCAGGAACGGAATAAACATTCCAATGGAATTGCTTCCGCCGCCCACGCAGGCGCATACCACATCCGGGTCAATGCCTGTCATCTCATGGAACTGATCCCTGGCCTCGTACCCTACTACCGACTGGAAATCACGTACCATCAACGGAAAAGGATGCGGGCCTAAGGCAGAGCCAATACAATAAATGGAATCCTTATAATTTTTTGCATAGGAATCAAATGCAGAGTCTACAGCCTCCTTTAAGGTCTTTAGCCCGTGGCTGACTGGCACCACCTTCGCACCCAGAATCTTCATGCGGGTCACATTGGGCGCCTGCTTTGCAATATCCACTTCTCCCATGTGAATCTCACATTCCATGCCGAAATAGGCAGCTGCGGTTGCCAGCGCAACCCCGTGCTGTCCTGCCCCTGTCTCTGCAATCAACCGCTTCTTTCCCATAAATTTAGCAAGCAGGCCTTCTCCCATGCAGTGATTCAGCTTATGGGCGCCTGTATGGTTTAAATCCTCTCTTTTCAAATAAATCTGGCAATTGCCAATCTGCCTGGACAGCCGCTCGCAATGGTATACCGGCGTAGGCCGTCCCTGGAATTCCTTGCGGATTCTCCGCAGCTCATTGATAAACTGGGAGGAATGGCAGATTGTCTGGTAAGCCTCGGTAATCTCCTCAAATGCCGGTATTAATTCCTCCAGCAAATATGCTCCTCCATACTCCCCGAAACGGCCCTCTCTATTTGGATAATTTTTTAAATATGTCCTGTAATCCATATTTTTTCTCCTTTATAAATAAATTTTCCCAATTATATTTGTGATAAAATTCGGGAACCGAAACATAACCTTCGATTCCCGAACAAATGGAAAGTATCTTCACTGTTAAATTAGATTTTGAAGCAAGAATATGTACTCTTCTATTCACCGTTCATGTTCTTATTGAATTCTTCATTAATTTTCTTCAAAGACGCATCAATTTCAGCGGCTTTCGCAATGATTGCCGTGTATTCTTCTGTTGCCATGGAGGACAGCTTGCCCATCTCCCCGGCTACAATATTAAACCCTCTTCCTGCCTCGCCAGCCCTTGCCGCTTCAATGGAGGCATTCAGAGCAAGAATATTCTGCTTCCTAGATACCTTTGTCAAATCCTTCACCATATTCTCAATCTGTTCTACATTCTTAGTGGTTTCGGCAATCTCCTGGTCTATGGTGCCTGTTTTCTTCTTATCTTTGCTGCGGAAATATTCTGCGCTCACCACCATATTAATCATTTCACTCATCAAATCTGCCGATGCGCGGATTGTCGCCTCTGTCTTAATCGGAATCTTCTTGAGCGCTTCAATATATTCATCGGGATCAACGCCAATCTCCTCTGCAACACGGCGGAACTTATCAAAATCCGGCGGTGCAGGCAGTATCTGTCCTCCTAAAAGCGCTCCCAGCTTCTCCCCTTCCACCACAATATCTGCTGCAAAATCCATAAGACCTGCATGGCAGTAGTAAGTTCCTACCCCTTCCAGGTCACATTTCTGGCAGCGTTTCAATCCAAGCTCTGTCCCTCTTGTATACTTCATACAAAAGTCCGTAAAGTTGCTGGGTTCTGTCACACTGTTCCCTTCCTTATCAATCATCGTGGCTGCTACCCCTGTTGCTGTCGAAAATAAATCCTGAATTTTCTGCAGTTTGTCCCTGCTGATTAAATCGAGTAATTCCATAGTATCTTCTCCTTTTCCCCAATAAGCTTAAACCTTGCTTCTGCCTTTATATCCCACGTTTGCCGAACAAATATCTTTAATCATTATAGCATGACTTTTATCATAAAACAACAAAAAAATGCCTGTTCTAATGTCCGGGTGCATCTGCGCTGAAAGCCGCCAGCTGTACAGCGCCAGGCTAAGCGGCATCCTCTCACCGCTCCCGCTGCAAAATCTTCGGAAACAACGCCAAAAATGTAATGGTAGTGGTGATGCCAGCTATCATATCGGAAACCGCCTCTGCCAAAAAAACTGCCATCAGCTTATCTTCCAGAAATACAGGCAGGATAAAAATCAACGGTATCATCAGGATAAGCTTTCGGAAACAGGCAAAAAACAGGGAAATCTTCGCCTGCCCCAAGGCCAGGAATGTCTGCTGGCATGCTATCTGCGCACCCATGGCAAAAGCCCCTGCCATATAAAACCTCATCCCCCAGCTTGCCATCTCATATAACTCCTGGGAGCTGCTGTTAAAAATCTGTACAAATACGCCTGGTACAGCCATTACCGCTGCCCAGGCCGCTGTGGCAAAACCCATACAGCAGCACAAAAGCAGCCGGAATGCCCCCCACACGCGCTCATTATTCCCGGCGCCGTAATTGTAGCTGACAATCGGCTGGGCTCCTTGGGTTAAGCCGCTTAAAGGCAGAAATATCATCTGCATGACACTGCTTAAAATCGTAATGGAAGAGACTGCAATATCTCCGCCGTATTTATAAAGGGACGTATTAAAGGATATGTTGATTAAGCTTTCCGTGCTTTGCATGACAAAGGGGGAAACTCCAAGCGCCAGCACCGGCAGCACATATTCCTTTTTCAGCTGCATGTACTTCCTTTCTACCCTAAGCTTTGTCTTCTTCCCCCGCAGAAACCGAAGCACCCAAACCGCTGATACCGCCTGGGAAAGAATAGTTGCTAACGCCGCTCCTGCTACTCCCATATGGAATCCAAAAATAAATACAGGGTCTAAGATGATATTCAATACCGCCCCGATTAAAATGGTTCCCATGCCTTCCATTGCAAAACCCTGGGTGGTAATAAAGCTGTTCAATCCCACAGAAAGCATTACAAAAATGGTTCCGCACACATAAATCCGAAGATACCCCCAGGCATAGGAAATGGTATTTTCACTGGCTCCGAACAAAAACAGCATCTCTTTTCCGGTAACCTGGAAAAAGACCGTAAGCAGCACTGCAAGCCCGGCCAGCATCACCACGCAGGCGCCAAGGGTTTTCCTGGCGCTTTCCAGATCCTGCTTGCCCATGTAGATGGCTGCCCTGGGCGCCCCTCCGATTCCCACCAATGCGCTGAATGCCATGATAATCAAAATAATCGGCAGGCATAACCCAATTCCTGTCAGTGCAATCGCTCCCGTGCCTGGAATATGCCCAATATAAATACGGTCTACAATATTGTAGAGCATATTAACAACCTGAGCCAAAATCGCCGGCAGCGCTAATTTTAACAGTAGTTTTCCCAGCGGAGCGCTGCCAAGATCCGCGTTTTGATTTTTCTTTTCCAATATTAATTCCTTTCTGGAAGAATACCCTAAAAGCCCTGCCATCCCGTAATCCTGCAGCATCCTTATGCTGCCGGGACGGCTTAAGCTTATCGCCTGATTCATCCGGTTCTGTTTTTTGCTTTCTGCAGTTCTTAATTCATCCTGTTCTGCTTTTTGCTGATAAAATCAATAATCAAATCCACTGCATCATCCAGGCTTATCACGCTGCTGTCAATGGTAAGCTGGTATCCATCTGTTTCTTTCCAGTTCTCATCTGCATAGTAAGTGTGGAACCCTTGTCTGGCCTTGTCTTCTTTTTCCACTAACTTCCTTGCTTTCTCCGTACTGATTTTCCGGTCGATTGCAGTCTTATCGATGCGGTATTCCTTGGGTGCATGGATAAACACGCTTGTCATATCTGGATGATCCTTCAAAATAAAATTCCCGCACCTTCCTACGATGACGCAGTCCTCTTTTTCTGCCAGATTCCGGATAAATTCAAAAGGTACTCTCCGCTGCCCATTGGAACGGCTGTCTGTTGCAATCACATACAGCAGGCTGTTGATGGGCTGTTCTTCATAGAAATCACGCAGCTCCTCATATTTATCCGTTTTCTTTGCCTCCTTTGCCAAGGAATCCTTATCATAATATTTGATGCCCAATCTCTTTGCTAATTCCCGTCCAATGATATGCCCGCAGCTTCCAAACTCTCTGCCAATTGTAATAATCATATGTTCACACCTCTCCTAAACTTTCTCAAACACGCTGTAAAACCATTATAGCACTGTGGATTGAGATTGCAATTGGCTATTTCAAGAAAATGGCCATATCCCCTATTGCTCAAAGAAATTTTAACTTTTATGGCAAGAAAAAAGAGCCTGAACCATCAGGCACCTTTTTCCTGCTGTGTAAAGCAGATTTTATATATTGTGCATTTATCTCTGCACCCTGGCTCCGGCTCCGCCCATGATTGCTTCTACTTCTTTTTTGCTGGCCATGGTGGTGTCTCCTGGCGTGGTCATTGCCAGTGCGCCGTGGGCAGCACCGTAATTTACTGCCATCTCGGCATTTCCGGTGGACATCAAGCCGTAAATCAGCCCGGAAGCGAAGGAATCGCCGCCGCCCACCCGGTCCATAATCTCCAGGCCCTTGTAGTCTTTGGATTTGTAGATTTCTCCGTCTGCCCAGCAGATTGCGCCCCAGTCGTTGACGGTTGCTGTTTTTACCGTGCGGAGGGTAGTGGCAACTGCTTTGAAATTGGGATAAGTTTTTGCCGCCTCATTAATCATCTTTTTGTAGCCGTCCAGGTTCAGCTCCTTTAAGGATTCGTCGTTTCCTTCGATTTCAAATCCAAGGCAGGCGGTGAAATCCTCTTCATTTCCAATCATAACATCCACATATTTTGCAATCTCCTTGTTTACCTCCTGGGCTTTTTCCTGGCCGCCGATGGCGCTCCACATGGAGGGACGGTAATTTAAGTCATAAGATACAAGGGTTCCATACTTTTTCGCCGTCTTGATTGCTGCCAGGACCGTCTCGCAGGACTGCTGGGACAGAGCCGCGTAGATGCCGCCTGTGTGCAGCCAGCGTACCCCCAATGTGCCAAAAATATACTCAAAATCAAAATCCTCCGGCGCTGCCTTGGAGATTGCGGTATTTGCCCGGTCAGAGCAGCCTACAGCTCCCCGGATGCCAAAGCCCCGCTCTGTAAAATTGATTCCGTTTCTGCAGATACGGCCGATCCCATCTGTTTTCATCCAGTGGATCAGCGAGGTATCCACGCCGCCCTGAAGAATAAAATCCTCCATCAGCATACCCACTTCATTGTCTGCAAAAGCCGTAATCACAGCCGTTTTCATGCCGAAGCATCTGCGCAGCCCACGAACCACATTGTATTCTCCGCCGCCTTCCCATGCGCGGAAGCTTCTCGCTGTGCGGATCCGTCCTTCTCCTGGATCCAGCCTGAGCATAACCTCTCCCAGGGAGACAGCGTCAAATCTGCATTCATGTTCCGGTCTTAAATTTAATTCCATAGTTTTACCCTTCCTTTCCAATTATGCTATTTTCGTATGGATGCTGCCAGCTCCACAGCTTCTTTTGTAAGCTGGCGGATTTTGTCAAATTCACCTTTTTTTATCATATCTCCTTTTACCATCCAGCTTCCGCCGCAGCAGAGGATTTTATCATACTCAAGATAGCTTTTCAGGTTATCCACGCTGATGCCGCCGGTGGGCATAAATTTCATCATCGTATAGGGCGCTGCCATTGCCTTAATCCTAGCAATGCCTCCTGCCTGCTCTGCTGGGAAGAATTTGATTACCTTCATCCCGCGTTTTGCGGCCTGGGCCACCTCGGAAGGCGTAATGCAGCCTGGGAATACAGGAATCTTCCTTTCCAGGCAATAGTCCACAATTTCCGGGTCAAAGCCTGGGCTTACGATAAATTTAGCGCCTGCCCCTACAGCCCGGTCAATCTGTTCCGTGGTCAAAACCGTGCCTGCCCCTACCAGCATGTCAGGATACTTTTCGCTCATTAAGCGGATGGACTCTTCTGCCGCTTCTGTACGGAACGTCACTTCCGCGCAGGAAAGCCCTCCCTCTGTCAACGCTTCTGCAAGAGGAAGCGCATCCTTTGCATCCTCCAATACAACCACTGGCACTACCGCATAGTCATAAAATTGCTCTTCAATTGTTTTCATATATATTCTCCTTTTATTTTTTATACATGTTCATGTCAATCAGATTCCGAATGATAGCCTTTATCTTTTCATATCATAATTCATGTTCATCAAGTTTTAAATTCCTATTTTATTTTTACCTTTTAATATCATAATTCATGTTCATCAGGTTCTGGATTGCTGCTGCATCATCCGTAATATTCGCATCTCCCCGGATGGTATGCTTTAGCGCGCTGCTTGCCACCGCAAAATTCACCATATCCATGGGCCGGCAGCCGTTCATCATAGCATAAATCAGGCCGCTGGCAAATGCGTCCCCTCCGCCTACGCGGTCCAGGATATTGAAGGTAAACAGCTTGCTCTCAAAGGTGTGCCCCTCATGCCACATATAGGCTTTCAGGCTGTTCTCGCTGCCGCTGTGGGCATAACGCACATGGCGGGCAATGCATTTTAAGTTGGGATACCGCCCCACAAAAGCCTGGAAAATTTCATCCTGCTGTTCATAGCTTGGCTGGAGGGGGACGCCGTCTTTCCAATCCCCTTTGCTGGCATCCGCTTCATCTTTCCATAGATGGTACGGTTCAATCCCAAACAGCACGTCCACATAAGGAAGGCATTCCGTACAAAAATCCCTTGCCTCCTCCCAGCTCCAAAGGGTGCTGCGGAAATTCCCGTCGAAGCTCGTGGTAATTCCCTTTTCCTTTGCAGCCTTTAAGCACCTAAGAATCATTTCCCTGCAATTTTCCCCAAGGGCGGGCGTAATACCGCTTAGATGAAGCCAGGTGAACCCTTCCAGCAGGCTGTCGAAATCATAGGAACTGAAGTCGTACTCCGTCATGGCGCTGTTTTTGCGGTCATAGATCACCTTGCTGGCACGGATTCCGTATCCTGCTTCCAAGTAATATGTTCCCAGGCGATGGGAGGGGGTCTGCTCCGGGGTGCTTAAGATAACCGGCGTGCAATGGACGTCATTGCTCCGCAGCATGCGCACCGCGCTTTTTCCCAGGCTGTTGTTGGGCACAACCGTAAAAAACGTGCTGTCTATCCCAAGATTTGCCAATGCCAAGGCTATGTTCGCTTCGCTGCCGCCGTAGCTGGCCTCGAAGTTCGAGGCCATCCTGATTTTCTCATAATTGGGCGGCGTTAAGCGAAGCATGATTTCCCCTATGGTAAGAAATTTATGGGAACTTTTATTTTCTTGTAATAATGGATTTCCATGTTCCATAACCATCCCTCCATTCTATCACTGCACAATTTCCTTCTCTGCGTATCGAAAGATAAATTGTCCGCTTTAGTATTCCAGGTACGCGCCCTTCATGGGGCTTGCCGCATGTTCGCTGAACAGCCTGAGGACGCCTTTTTTATACTTGGGTTCCCGGGGCTGCCAGTTTGCCCGGCGTTCCTTTAAAACCGCTTCCACTTCTTCCATGGTTTTCCGTTCTCCCGCGATGCCTATGATATTAAGCTTCCGTCCTGGCACATCTATCTCTATCAAATCACCTTCTTCCACCAGGGCAATAGGGCCGCAGTCCACAGCTTCCGGGCTGCAGTGGCCGATGACCGGACCTGTGGATGCGCCGGAAAAACGTCCGTCTGTAATCAATGCAATGCTTCTTCCCAGCTCTGCGTCGCTGCTGATGGCCTCAGAGGTATAGAACATTTCCGGCATTCCGCTGCCTTTTGGGCCTTCATAGCGGATAAAGACAGCGTCTCCTTTCTGTACTTTATGCTTCAAAACAGCGTCCAGGCATTCCTCCTCGCTGTCAAAGGGACGCGCCCGCAGAACTGCCTGAAACATTTCCTTAGGACAGGCGGTGTGTTTGATGACCGCGCCTTCCGGCGCCAGGTTCCCTCTTAAAATGGCAATGCTGCCTTCTGTGCCAATTGCCTTTTCATAAGGACGGATGATATCTTCCTTTGTCAGGGAAACCTGATACCGCTTATTGAAATCCTCCAGCCACTTTCCGCATCGTTGATAGAATCCGTTCTGCTTTAATTCATCCAGGTTTTCTCCCACGGTCCTGCCTGTGACCGTCATGGCATCCAGATGAAGATGTCCGCGGATTTCTTCCATAATGGCTGGCACTCCGCCTGCATAGTAGAAGCATTCTGCGGGCCATCTTCCTGCCGGGCGGACGTCCAGAAGATACCTGGCATTTCGATGGAGCCTGTCAAAGGTATCCCCGGTAACTTCCAAACCAAACTCATGGGCAATTGCCGGGATATGCAGCAAGCAGTTGGTGCTTCCCGAAATTGCTGCATGTACAAGAATTGCATTTTCAAAGCTGTCCATGGTTACAATATCGCTGGGGCACATGTTAGGCATAGCTGCAAGCTTCACCGCCTGGGTTCCTGCCTGCCTGGCAAATGTGAGAAGATCCGGGCTTTCAGCTGGCATCAATGCGCTTCCTGGAAGGGCAAGTCCCAGCGCCTCCGCCATAATCTGCATGGTAGAGGCTGTCCCGATAAAGGAACATGCCCCACAGCTTGGGCAGGCATTGCATTTGGCCCAGTTTAACTTCTCCTCGTCAATCTCCCCTCGCTGGTATTTGGCACTGTACATTCCAAGCTGCTCCAAAGTAAGCATTTCGGGACCGGCATTCATCGTGCCCCCCGGCACTACCACAGACGGCACATCCGCCCTTGCAAGCCCCATCAGGTTTCCCGGCATCCCTTTATCACAGCTTGCCAGATACACCCCCGCGTCAAAGGGTGTGGCATTGGCATGAATCTCAATCATATTCGCTATCATTTCCCGGCTTGCCAGGCTGTAATTAATCCCGTCTGTCCCCTGGCTTTCCCCATCACAGATGTCGGTACAATAATAGCGTGCCCCATAGCCTCCCGCCTCTTCAATGCCTTTGCGTACTTCTTCTACCAGAATATTCAGATGGCCGCTTCCCGGATGGCTGTCCCCATAGGTGCTTTCAATCATCACCTGTGGTTTGGACAAATCCTCCGGCTTCCAGCCGGTTCCAATCCGCAAAGGATCTAATTCCGGTGCTTCCTTACGCATCTTTTGGCTCCTTAATTCCATATTTTCCACCATTCCTTTCGTTTTATTGAACACACAGCCTAAGCAAAAAATGAAATAATCAAAGCTACAACGAATCCTGTCCCGCCTACCAAAGTCTCCATAATCGTCCAAGTCTTTAAGGTTGTCACCTCATCCATGCCTACCAGGGATTTCACCAGCCAGAAACCAGAATCGTTGAAATGGGAACATACTGTCGCACCGCCTGCAACTGCCGCGGTGGTACATGCCAGGTACAGAGGAGACAGGTCTGCAATCCCCGGCATTGCCGCAATAATGCCTGCTGCCATGGTCATGGCAACGGTTGCGGAACCCACACAGATTCTTACCAGCGCCGCTACCACAAATGCCACGATTACAATGGGAAGATTTGCAGAAGATACCGCATTTCCAATCAAATCACCAAGCCCGGAATACTGGAGCATATACCGAAGCACGCCGCCGCATGCCGTTACCAGAAGGATCAACCCGGTAGGCTCTAAGGACTTTGTCATAATTTTTTCCAATTCTTCCATATTATATCCATGCCTTAATCCCAGAATCAGCATGGCTGCAATTGTGGCAATCAAAAGGGCTACGAAGGGTTCTCCAAGGAAACCGAAAATCGGCGCCAATCCGCTGAGCGCTGGAACAACGCCAGCAATCGAGTCAAGGATAATCAATACCAGAGGAATCAGAATAATTCCTACAATCGTCCAGAAATTCGGAAGTTTTGACTCGTCAAAATCTTCTTGTTTTGCCACATGCTCTGGAACAGGAACCATATATTTTTTTCCGCAGATAGCTCCCCACACAGGCCCTGCCACAACCATGGAACATATTCCGCATAAGATGCCTACCATAATGACCCAGCCAAGCTCCACATTCAGCATAGTTGCCACCAGAACCGGCCCCGGCGTGGGAGGAATAAATGCATGTCCAACTGCAAGCCCTGCCAGAAGGGGAATCGCATAAAACAAAGCGGAACGGTTGGTTCTTTTTGCAAGGGAAAAGGCAAGGGGAATCAGGATAATCAGCCCCGCATCAAAGAATACCGGCATGGCAATCACAAGTCCGGTAATCCCCAGTGCCCAGGCTGCCTTTTTATCGCCGAACCATTTTACCATACTAACCGCCAATGTCTGGGCACCGCCGGAAGCCTCCAAGATTGCGCCGAACATAGAGCCAAGGCCCACCAGCAATGCAATTCCCTTTAACGTATTCCCGATCCCGTCATTCACCGCTGTCACAATACTGTCAAAAGGCATTCCTGCCCCAAGGCCTATGACAATTGCACCCACCAGGATGGAAACCATTGCCTGCACCTTGAATTTAATAATTAACAAAAGTAATACTGCCAAGCCCACGATTGCAGCTATGACTAATCTGGTTGGATCTAATGCCATTGCTTCACCAGCCATAATTAAAACCTCCTATATATTATTATAGACTCTCGGAATCTCAAAGCCTTATTTTATGCGGCTTCCAAGACCCCATT
>CANDGI010000047.1 GCA_947384285.1 uncultured Lachnospiraceae bacterium | reverse complement strand
TCAAATGGAGCTACACGGTTGCAAAAAGCGTAAACTGTCCGCAGGGTAAACCGCTTACGGGAAAGCATCCGCTGGAAGCTTTTCCGCACACAGAGCGAAAAAAAGCTGGGATCCCTGAGATGGAACATTTCAGGGGCTTCCCTACCTATATCGGTTAACAGCCCTGCAACCTCCCGGTAAGGCATGGTATACCGCTGGGACAGGTAGCGCATAGAAGCAGATAATTCCCCGTCAGGGCCTCCGAACTGGCTGATGATTACCTGGGCAATCTGAGGATTTGTCTGGGTAATGTTTACGGGGTACTGCAGTCTTTTTTCATAATTCCACATTAACAGTTTCCTCCTTCCCAAGGCATGGGCTGCATGGACCACAGCCATTTTTGTTCTGGTTTTGCTGTATCAATTGTAAGGGGGCCATAACAGTTCTCATATTCTTTTAAAGCATTCATGCGCACTTCACGAAAATGGTTGAAATAGGCGATTGCTTCCTGATCCATAGGATGTGTGTCAAGATACAGGACAATATCGTTTACTGCAAAGCTCACCATATTAATCCATTGGAATAATTTCATTTGTTCCATCTGATTTCCTTTCATTTTGGGCAGCCTCCTTTCCCTAAAAACGGTTTGTTCAGTTCTGGGAAAATTGTTCCGCACTGCAGTGCTTTGTCTGGCTCGAAGGTTTCCCTGAAAAACTGCCATGGGACATATGCCATTGCAACAGGCATGCCAGATAATGGGTCTGATTTGTCGGAACAGTTTAAAGGCACAGCAGGGCATCCTGCCATCTGGGGCCTGGGCATATCAGCAGTACAGGGCCTTTGTGCCATCTGAGGCCTTGGCATATCAGCAGTACAAGGTTTTTGCATCATCTGGGGCCTGGGCATGTCAGCAGTACAGGGCCTTTGCATCATCTGCCGTCTGGGCATGGAAGCAGGGTAAGGTTTTTGCATCATCTGCCGTCCAGGCATACTGTCTTGGCAGGGTTTTTGAGCCATCTGCTGTCTTGGCATACTGTTTTGACAGGGCTTTTCGGGCATTGGATGCTGCGGCATATTCTGGCTGCAGCTGCAGTCAGATGTTGTATGATAATTAGCCATAATGGTAATCCTCTCTTTTTTATTTTGCTTTTTAATACAATATGAAAAACAGAAAAAATGGTGCGGTGATTGGAATATTGCTTTATGATTCAGGAAATGTTATACTGCTTTTAAGTAAGCAAAAATGGTATCGCTCTTCTAAAGGCGGCAGGCTGCTGCATCTTAAGGGTGTGCCAATGGACAAGGAGCAGTTCAATGAAATATTATCTTGCCCCGATGGAGGGGATTACCACTTACATCTATCGAAATGCATATCATAGCATTTTCCTTCCTATGGATAAATATTTTACCCCTTTTCTTGTGCCGAAGCAGAAAAAGAGTTTAAGCAAACGGGAGATAAATGATATCCTGCCAGAGCATAACCAGAATCTTTTTGTGGTGCCCCAGCTTTTGACCAACCAGGCCGAGGACTTTATCCGGGCGGCTCAGACGCTGATGGAGTACGGATACGAAGAAATCAACCTGAATCTGGGATGCCCTTCCGGCACGGTGGTTTCCAAGGGGAAAGGCGCGGGCTTTCTGGTGCATCCCACAGAGTTGGAACGGTTTTTGGATGAGGTATTTTCCAAGCTTACGCTGCGTATTTCGATAAAAACAAGAATCGGCATGGAGGATCCAGAGGAATTTGGAGCGCTTCTTCCCATATTTAACCGATACCCTTTGGAGGAATTGATCATTCATCCAAGAGTCCGGGAGGATTATTACAAAAATCCGCCCAATTTACCAGCTTTTGGAAAAGCAGCCGAAGAGAGTAAATATCCAACCTGTTACAATGGAAACATTTTTTCGGCTGAGGATTTTGAGGCTTTGCTGGAGAAATTTCCAATGCTTTCTTCCGTTATGCTGGGACGCGGGAGCATTGCCAATCCAGACCTGCACAGACAATGTAAAGAGCAAAAGCCTTTGGAGCAGAAGAAGAAAAAGGAGCAATTTCTGCAGTTCCATACTTTGGTCTGCGGGAATTACCAGGAAATCCTTTGCGGAGAGAGGAACGTGCTGTTTAAAATGAAGGAAATCTGGTCTTATATGATACAGTCCTTTTCCAATTACGAGCCTTATGCAAAGAAAATAAAAAAAGCGGAGACGCTTGGGCATTATGAGACAGTTGTGAATGCATTATTTCGGGAACAGGAGGTTACAAACGATGGAAGATTTTCGTTTTAAAGTAAACTTAGGCGGAATGATTGAGATATTATCCGATCATCTTTACAGCAGCCCAGATGTTTATATCCGGGAATTGTTACAAAATGGGGCAGATGCCATTACTGGAAGAAGGAAGATAGAAGGAAAAGAAACAGAAGGGGCAATTACCCTGGAAATCACAGAAGAAAAGCAGCTGGTTTTTACGGATAACGGGCAGGGGCTGACGGAAGAGGAAATTCACCAGTTCCTGGCAATTATCGGGGAATCTTCGAAACGGGAATTGGAAAATAAGGAGCTTCGCACAGATTATATTGGCAGGTTCGGCATCGGTTTATTGTCCTGCTTTATGGTTTCAGATGAGATACGCATGATTACAAAATCCTGCCGGGAGGAAGATGCGCCGGTGTTGGAATGGAGAGGAAAGCCGGATGGGACATATACTATACAGACCTTGCAGCATGGAGGGGATGGGGAAGCATCCCTTCATGTTCCTGGTACAAAAGTAATTCTGCTTGCCAAACCAGGCATGGAACATTATTTTACCAGGGAAACCATAGAAGAGCTGCTGGCTTATTATGGGCTGCTCTTGCCGTTCCCCATTTTAATCCGCCGGCAAGGGGAGGAAAAGCAGATTAACCCTACCTACCTTCCCTGGGAGGGACGCACCACCAATAAACGGGAATTATTGCTGTTTGGACAGATGATATTCGGAGAGCATTTTTTTGACTGTGTGACTTTTCGATCGGAAGAGGGAAATGTGTCTGGGGTGGCTTATATTTTAAATTATACGGTTCTGCCTTCAGCAAAGCCTTCCCACCGGATTTATTTAAAGCATATGATGCTGACGGAAAAGGGGGACAACCTGATTCCAGACTGGGCAGTTTTTACAAAATGCATTGTCCATGCAGATGATTTGCGGCCTACCGCTTCCAGGGAAGGATTTTATGTGGATGAGACCTTGGAGGCAGCAAAGGAAGTCATTGAGGACAGCCTGATTTCTTACATAGATACCCTGGCAGAGAAAGATCAAGAAAGGTTCAAGCAGTTTTTCCAGATGCATCATCTTACCTTGATGTCCTTGGCGCTGGCAACACCGAAATTATTTGAACGGCTGATTGATTATTTTGAATTTGAGACGACAAGGGGAACCTTGACGGGATATGATCTGCGGATGTATACAGAGCCTTTGGTATATGCGCCTACAAGGGAAAAATACAAACAGCTTTCCCAGCTGTTTTTCTCACAGGATCAGCTGCTAATCAACGTTTCCTATGTGCATGCCCTGGATTTACTGGTTCAGCTGGGCAGGGTATTTGAAAAAAAGGTCAGTCCGGTGGAGGAATGGGATATTGAAGATTTGATGCTGGATTTGTCCCCGCAAGATCAGGATGCAGGCTTTGATTTCCTGAAGCTGGCAAACCGCATTTTAAAAAAGCATGACTGCAAGGCGGAGCTGAAAATTTTTTCCCCTATCCAGCAGCCTGCCTTTTATTTAATGGATGAGGATGTATTGCTGGGACGGCAGATTGCAGCTTCCCGTGAACAGTCCGATCCCATGTTTTTCAATATGCTGGATGCTTTTGCGGCAGATGTTGCAAATGATATGGCAGCTACGCTGTTCTTTAATTACCACAATCCGATTGTAAAGAAATTAATTAGAATCGAAGAAGAAGCTACGTTGAAAATATTTCTTGAAATCCTTTATGTACAGGCATTGCAGATTGGAGGATTTCCCCTTCGCAATAATGAACTGAACATGTTGAACCGCAATATTCTCACATTGATGGAAAGGGGGCTTTTGGATGGATGATTGGAGAGAAAGCTATGACCCGGATTGGATTATGGATGAGCTGTTAGAGGAAACAGAGCATGGCAGGCCGGCCATGGAGGTATTGCGCTATGCCATCCAGGAAGCGGACCGGCATCAGGATGTCCCCTATATGTTTGCATTCCGTATCCAGTTCTGCCGGGAATCCACCTTCTATGGGGATGGGCTGGAACTGTTGGTGATGTTCCCAGAACTTTTGTCCCTTGCAGATAAATATCCAGAGCAGGCTGGAAACCCCCGGTATGTATTCCGCTATGAAGGGGAGCATGTGATGTGGGTTTATAAATGGATTCTGGATAACTGCCAGGATTTTTATCAGATTTCCATGGAGGACTGTGAGAATTTTTTTGAGGATTACCGGAAACGCTGTGTCAGCATGGGGCTGAGCTTAAGGAATTATTACTGCACCTTATATGGATTTTATTGGCAGATTGACCCGGAATTTTCTGAAGAATGCTTCCACAAATTTGAAAAGCTTCCCAGGGACGGGCACAGCGACTGCAGGGCATGTGAGCGGAATGTGGAGATCCGGTTTTATTTGGACAGAGATAATTTGGAAAAAGCAAATCAGTTGTCAAAGGATATTGAAAGCTTCCGCTTAACCTGTGGAAGCAAGGAAAAGAGAAGCGCCTGGCTGCGTATGAAGATTGCTTATATGATTTATTATCTGGAACATAGGGATTATGGGAAAGCCCAGGAATACGCCCGCATGGTGGAGCGTTACATGAACGGGGAGACAGAATATGAGTGCTGGGACGATTTTTTAGCCTGCTATGCATATACAAACATCGGGAAGGCGTTGAAAATATACAAGGAGCATTGGAAGGAATGGCTGCATGCCCGGTGTCCCATGGATTTGTTTGAGTCTGGAAAAAACGTATGTATTTTTCTAAAGGAGCTGAAGAAGGCCCGCAAGGGCGATACTGTAAAAATCCACTATGACAGCTCCTTTCCTCTGTACCGGGAAGAGGGACAGTATAAGATTATGGAGCTATTTGATTTTTATTATGGGAAGGCAAAGGAAATAGCAGAAAAATTTGACCAGCGCAACGGAACGGATTATTATAAGCAGAAATTGGAGGAAGGCCTGTATGAGGATGTATGATATCATCAACCGCAAGAAAATGGGACAGAGCTTAACAAGAGAAGAAATCCGGTTTATGATAGACGGATATACCAAGGGGGAGATACCGGATTACCAGATGTCTGCCCTGATGATGGCTATTTGTTTTCAAGGCATGGATGAAACGGAAACATTGGAGCTGGCCTTGGCTATGCGCGACAGCGGAGATGTCCTTGATTTATCCCAGATTGACGGGAGGAAAGTGGACAAGCACAGCACTGGGGGAGTAGGGGATAAAACCTCCCTGGTTTTAACTCCGATGATAGCGGCCCTTGGAATCCCCGTTGCCAAAATGTCTGGACGGGGACTGGGGCATACCGGCGGAACCATTGACAAATTAGAATGCTTTCCGGGGTTTTCTGCGGAGCTGGCCAAGGAACAGTTTTTTCAGAACGTGAACCAGGTCAAGATGGCTATCATGGGACAGACGAAGGAACTTGCCCCGGCAGATAAAAAACTATACGCGCTCCGGGATGTGACGGCTACAGTGGACCAGCTTTCCCTGATTGCTTCCAGTATCATGAGCAAAAAACTGGCTTCTGGTGCAGATATTATTGTGCTGGATGTAAAAACAGGCAGCGGCGCCTTTATGAAACAGGAGGCAGACGCTTTTGCCCTGGCAGAAGAGATGGTAAGGATTGGGAAGAATGCAGGAAAGAAAATCTCAGCAGTGATTACGGATATGGATCAGCCCCTGGGAAATGCAGTAGGCAATTCCCTGGAAGTAAAAGAAGCCATCCTCTCCCTGAATGGCCTGGGGCCTGCTGATTTGATGGAAGTGGTCTATGCCCTTGGCACGGAGCTGGTTCTTGCGGCAGGAAAAGCCGATTCCCAGGAAGAAGCAGAGGAAATGTTAAAACAGACCATAAAGAACAAGACAGCCCTGGATAAATTTGCAGAATTTATTGAGGCCCAGGGCGGGGAAAAGCGCATGGTATACCAGCCGGAGCTTCTTCCTGCTGCCAGTATCCAGCTTCCGGTGACGAATACCCAGGCAGGCTATGCCGCCAAAATCCAGGCGGAGGAAATCGGCCAGGCAAGCCTTCTGCTGGGCGGAGGCCGCACCACCAAGGACAGCTCCATAGATTTGTCCGTGGGAATCCTGTTAAATAAAAAGCGCGGCGATTTTGTCCGCCCAGGCGACACCCTTGCAACCATTTACGCCAGCAGCATAGATCAGGCCAAGGAAGCCTACGGCAAAATAGTGTGCGCCTACCAGATACAGCCGGATATGCCAGAGAAAATCCCAATGATAAAAGGGGTCGTCCGTCCCCAGGCTATTCACGGAGGGAAAGCCCCATAAGGAATAATCCCCCGCCTTCCCTCATATAGTGAACTATGGGAAAAGAAAAGCGCACCAGGCTAGGCCGGGTAAAGGAAAATGTAAAATCAAATATTGTAGAATCCTTAGAGCTCCCCATAGACATTATGTACGGGGCAGTCATCATCACCGCCATGGGCCGTAACCAGGTTCTGGTGGAAAACTATAAGGGAATCATTGAATACACCCAGGAGAAAATCCGTCTCCAGACTAAGACATGCCAAGTGGCGATCCAGGGAAAAGGTCTGATTGTGGAATACTACACCAATGAGGAAATGAAAATTACCGGTTATATCCAGGGAATCTTATATGACTCATAAGGGGTAGGGCATTGTTAATTGATAAATTGAAATTTTTGCAGGGATATGTTAAAATTAAACTTTCCGGGTATGCGCCAGAGCGTTTTTTAAATCTGTGCAGCAACCATAACATTCTGATCTGGAACCTTCAGTATGTGGATGACAATTATGTATTCTGCATCAGCGTCCAGGGATTAAAAAGGCTGAAGCCGATTTTAAAGAAAACAAGGACAAAGTTTGTGATATTGGAGCGCACCGGCCTGCCCTTTGTGATGCGCCGCTACCGGAAACGGAAATTATTTTTTGCAGGGATTGCCCTTTGCTGCGGGCTTTTGTATACTATGTCGCTGTTTGTGTGGAAAATTGAAATAAATGGCAATCTCCACGAAACAGACAGCAATATTATAAAATTTCTGGAAGAAAACCAGGTATATCATGGACTGTTAAAAAGCAAAATAAACTGTGAAGAAATAGAAGAGGAGCTTCGGGCAGGATACGGGGATATTATCTGGGCTTCTGCCAAATTAGAAGGTACAATGCTGATTATCGATGTGCAGGAAAATCTTGCAGCCAACCAGCAGGCGGCAGCCCAAAATGAGGCAGATAATACCCCAAGCGACCTGGTAGCAGAGAAAGAAGCGGTCATCTACAGCATTCTGACCAGGCAGGGGACGCCTTATGTGGAAAAGGGAGTGAAGGTAGAGCCAGGAGATATGCTGGTGGAAGGAAGGAATCCGGTATACAATGACAGCGGGGAAATTGCCTCTTACCAGTATTGTGTTTCTGACGCTGATATTCTGGGAATGACCCAATATCATTATGAAGACCAGTTTTCCATGTGGTATGAGGAAAAAATTTTTACCGGGGAGGAAAGCGAGTCCTGGGGCATCCGGTTTTTTTCCGGGCAGATAAAGCTTCCCCATCTGTTCCGCAAGTTCAAGGATTATGATACCATTACGGATGAATATGATGTGAAAATCGGCGGAACCTTCTATCTGCCGCTGGCATTTACCAAGGAAACCAGTAAAGAATACCGGACAGAGAAAAAACAATATACAAAAAATGAGGCAGAGCAGGCGGCAAAAGAAAAATTGGACCAATTTTGTAAAGAATTAGTACAAAAAGGGGTTCAAATTATGAAAAATAATGTTATGATAGTAACAGATGGAAAAAGCTGCAAAGCTTCCGGGATCATAGAGGTGATTGAGCCCATTGGCACACAGAAGGAAACTGCAGTGACAGACATACCACAGGAAGGGCAGATGGAAGATGAGTCTGATGGAGACAGAGATTAATAGTTCCGCTGAGCATTTGACGAATGTGTTCGGCCAATTTGATATGCATTTGAAGAAAATAGAGCGAACCTTTGGAGTTACAGTGGTGGTGCGGGACAATAAGATAAAATTGCTGGGACAGGAAAGGGACATAAAGAAAGCATCCAGGGTATTCGCCCAGCTTTTTGAACTGTCCAAACGGGGCAGCCAGATTACGGAGCAGAATGTGGACTATGCCATTTCCCTGACCTTTGAGGAAAAGGAATCAGCCATTGTGGAGATTGATAAGGAATTAATCTGCCACACCATCAATGGCAAGCCAGTAAAGCCAAAAACTCTGGGACAGAAAAAATATGTGGATGAGATCCGGGATAAAATGATTGTATTCGGCATGGGCCCGGCAGGAACCGGGAAAACCTATCTTGCCATGGCAATGGCTATTACCGCCTTTAAGAAGGAAGAGGTAAACCGGATCATACTGACCCGCCCTGCCATTGAAGCAGGAGAGCGGCTGGGATTTCTGCCTGGAGATTTGCAAAGCAAGATAGATCCTTATCTAAGGCCCTTGTATGATGCACTGTATCAGATTATGGGCGCCGACAGTTTCCAAAAGAATATGGAAAAGGGTTTGATAGAGGTAGCGCCCCTTGCCTATATGAGGGGGAGGACGTTGGACAATGCGTTTATTATTCTGGATGAAGCGCAGAATACTACGCCAGCCCAGATGAAGATGTTTTTGACCCGCATTGGCTTTGGCTCCCGGGTCGTGGTAACCGGGGATGCAACCCAAAAGGATCTGGCGCCAGGAGCCGTATCTGGCTTGGATGTGGCGCTTCGGGTATTAAAAAATGTGGAAGATATCGGAATCTGTACATTGACAAGCAGCGACGTGGTACGTCATCCATTGGTGCAAAAAATAGTAAAGGCTTATGAAGAATATGAAAAACATGAGAAAAAAGGAAGCAGAAGCAGCAAAAGAGAACGAGGCAGGGCAGGTAAGAACCAAAGGTTTGAAAGACCATGACATAAGCCGGAAGAATTTCAAGCTTTTTACCATGGCAGTGTGCGGAATTTTGGAATGTGTTCTTGCCGGGATCGCAAGCAGACAGGAGATAGACCGGATTGTGGTATTGGCATTTTTCGGGGTTTTGTATTCTGTCATATTTTTGGCGGGAATGGAATTGTACCGGGAACAAAAGGACTGGTTTTATGAAAAAGCGGCAGATTATAAGAATATTGCCTGGTGGCATAATGGTTCCTGCCTGGCAGCGGTTTTATTTATATTTCTGCCAGAGTACGCAAGGCCGGTGCTGCTTCTTGCCATCGGGATGTCGATTCTTACAGATTCGTTTTTTGGCATGATGGCCGGTATTTTCCATGTAACGGTATTTGCCATTTGCGGACAGGAGAATCTATATCTGCTTTTGTGCGGCGTTTTTTTGCTGATCGGCGGCTGCCTGGCGGTTTCGTTCCTGGAAGGAATCAAGAATCTGCGCTGGGAAATCATTTTTTTGTTTCTCTATACCTTTGCCAGTGTTTTGATTTTTTCCTTTCTTCAGACTGGTCAATTGGAATGGGATGTGTTACTCTATGGAGTGTGTAATGGTATCGTATCTTCGCTGCTTTCCTGCATCTTGTACCGAAGGCTGAAACGGTATCTGCGCAAATCAAAGAAACAGGGAATGAAAAAGATTTTAAAGGCAGAATTTGGGCTGGTGCAGGAGGTATGGAATTATTCGAAAGCGGACTACAACCATGCCAGGAAGGTGTCTCAGATTGCTGGAAACTGCGCGAAGCTGGTGGGCGCTGACCCTGAGGTGGCAGCTGCGGGGGGATTTTATTACCGCCTTGGCAGGATGGTAGGGGAGCCTTTTGTGGACAACGGGGTGGCGCTGGCCAAAAGCAACAACCTTCCCAGGGAGGTTGTAGGGATACTCCGGGAATATAATGGGGAACAGGAGCTGCCCTCCACCTTGGAATCAGCCATTGTGCATATTGTGGACAGCGTGGTGGCCAAATTTGAGGTGCTGGATAAGACAACCCTTTCCAGTTCCTGGAACCAGGACATTTTAGTATATCAGACTTTGAATGAAAATTCTGCTTCGGGCCTGTATGATAAATCCGGGTTCAGCATGAATATGTTTTTGAAAATCAGGGACTATCTTATAAAGGAGGCGGGGCTGTCTTGACCATCAACATTGAGGAGGAAGTGGAGGTTTCCTTTCCTTTTGACTATAAAAAGCTTGCAGAAAAGGTGATTCTTGCCGCTCTGGACGCAGAGGATTTTCCCTTTGAGGCAGAAATCGGCTTGCTGCTGGTTTCCCTGAAGGGGATACAGGAAATCAACTGCCAGCAGCGGAACCTGGACAAACCTACAGATGTGCTGTCTTTTCCCATGACAGCCTATGAAAAGCCAGGGGATTTTGCCAACATAGAGCGGGATGAAGATAATTTTAACCCGGATACGGGGGAAGCAATGCTTGGAGATATTGTACTGTGCGTAGATAAGGTGAAGGAGCAGGCAGAAAGCTTTGGACACAGTGAAATGAGGGAATTTTCTTTTTTGATTTTGCACAGTATGCTGCATCTGTTCGGATATGACCATATGACCAAGGAAGAAGCCGAGGAAATGGAAAAAAAACAGCGGGAAATCCTGGATCAGATGGGAATTTCCAGATAAATTAAAGCAAAGAAACTGGAGGAATTGATATGAAGAAACGTATGGTATGGCTGTTAGCGGCAGCGATGGCAGTAACCTTGGCTGCAGGCTGCGGCAAGAAAGAAGAACCAGAACAAGAACCGGAGGTGGAAGAGACAACGCCGACCCCGGCCCCGGAGGCTGACCCAACCCCGGAGCCAACTCCGGAAACGCCGGAGGGCATGGCAAAAAGCTATCTGACCGGAGAATGGATTGACGGGGAGTTAGCAAAAAAAAGGCCCCTTGCCGTTATGATCGGCAATACTTCCGATGCACTGCCCCAGTATGGGATTTCATCTGCGGATGTTATTTATGAGGTGCCGGTGGAGGGCTCTTACACACGTTTGATGGCTCTTTTCCAGGATTACTCGGGGCTGGAAAAGATTGGGTCTGTGCGCAGCTGCCGTCACTATTTCATTTATTTTGCAAGAGAATTTGACGCTATTTACACCCATTATGGACAAGCTGTCTATGCAGAGCCGGTGCTTGAGCGGGAGGATGTGCATAATTTAAGCGGCATGGATTCTAAGATTGAATCCATTATGTTTTACCGTGATCCCAACCGGAAATCTCCCCACAATGCATTTATCAGCGAGGAAGGCATCAATGCGGGGATTGCGGAGAAAGGATACCGCACCGAGCTTTCCCAAAATTACAGCGGGCATTATCAGTTTGCAGAGGATGATGCGCCGGTGAACCTGGAGGGAGAGGATGCGCTGGTGGTAAGCCCAGGGTATTTCGTCAATAAGCCATGGTTTGTGTATAACAGTGAAGACGGTCTGTATTACCGCTATGAATTCAAGGATAAGCAGATTGACGGAGGCAATGAGAATCAGCTGGCGGTAAAAAATATCCTGGTACAGTACTGCAGCTGGTCTAAGATGGATGAGAACGGATATCTGGATATTGAAACTACCTCTGGCGGAGAGGGGATTTATATTACCAATGGCAAAATGCAGCGGGTAAATTGGAATAAGGATAATGAAGATTCCCCAGCGCGTTATTATGACGAGGCAGGGAATGAAATTAAACTGAACCAGGGAAAAACATGGGTATGCGTGGCAAGGAATGATTATAAAGACCGTTTCGGCGTATACAAAACCCAGGAAGAATTGTCCCAGGCAAGGGCAGCGGAGGAATAGGACAGCGTTTGTTTTGGGATTGGATCCTATGTGCAAAGGAAAGGGCAGTATTGAGGAAGTTATATGAGTAAAAAAGGAAAAAGGGAATCTAATTTTCTGGTACAGGGCTCTATTCTGGCAGTTGCCTCTTTAATCAGCCGTGTAATCGGACTGCTGTACCGGATACCTTTAAAATCAATTATCGGCGATATTGGAAATGACTATTATGGCACGGCTATGGAGATATACAGCATTCTGCTGCTGATATCCTCCTACAGCCTTCCTTTGGCTGTCTCAAAGCTGGTGTCTACCAGGATGGCCAAAGGGCAGCGGAGAAATGCATACAGGATTTTTAAGGGCGCGCTGATTTTTGCCACAGTATCTGGGGCAGCGGCAGGCCTGATTGTCTTTTTCGGCGCTGATGTTATTACCACATATATTGTGCGTACGCCTTTGAGTGTCTTTGCGCTGCGGGTTCTGGCGCCCACTTTGTTTGTGGTGGCGGTGCTTGGTGTAATCCGCGGATTTTTCCAGGGGATGGGCACGATGATGCCAAGCGCTGTCTCCCAGCTGATCGAACAGATTGTCAACGCTGTGGTCAGTGTATGGATTGCCTACATGCTTTATCAATACGGCGCAAAGATTGGGGCAGTGCTGGGGAATCCAGCCACTTATGCAGAAGCCTACGGTGCAGCCGGCGGAACCATCGGAACCGGTGCCGGGGCACTGGCTGCCCTGCTGTTTACGCTGTTTGTGCTGGCGGTGTACCGTCCGGTATTTCGCAAGATGTCCCAGCGGGATAAAAGCAAAAATGTGGAAGGATACGGCACGATTTTTTACGTGCTGATTATTACCATCATCCCGGTTTTGCTTAGCACCACCATTTACAATATTACCTCTTTTCTGGATATGGGGGCTTTTAAGCATATCGCGGCGCTGCAGGGGTATCAGGCAAAAGAATACAGTACCATGTGGGGCATTTATGTAGGAGAATACAAAGTGCTTGTCAATGTGCCCATTGCCATTGCCTCCTCTGTATCAGCTTCCAGCGTGCCAAGCCTGTCCACAGCTTTTGCGGCAAAGGACATCCCCCAGGTAAAGAGGAAGGTGGCTTATTCCATCCGGTTTATTATGGTGATTGCCATTCCCTGTGCAGTGGGTATGGGGGTGCTGGCATCCCCGATTCTGCAGCTTCTCTTTCATGACAACAGGCCGCTGCCTGCCCATATGATGCAGATTGGTGCAGTTTCGATTGTATTTTATTCTCTGTCAACGTTGAGCAATGGCATCCTGCAGGGGATTAACCGGATGAGCATTCCAGTGAAAAATGCGGTGATCGCCCTTGTATTACATATCGGTGTATTGGCGGCCCTGATGTACGGGCTGGACTGGAATATTTATGCGGTTGTCTGGGCGAATACTTTTTTTTCTTTTTTGATGTGCATTTTGAATGGGATGGCGATCCGGAAATATCTGAAGTACCGCCAGGAGGTGGCGCGGACCTTTATTGTCCCAAGCATCTGCGCTGCAGTTATGGGAGCCGTTGTTTATGGTATTTATTATTTTTTAATGCAGACAGTAAAAATCAATGCAGTTTCTACGCTTACGTCTATCGTTGTGGGAGTGGGCGTATACGGAATTCTTTTGCTGCTGCTGCGCGGGCTGCGTGAAAATGAGCTTCGCAGCTTTCCTATGGGAAACCTGATTATTAAGATTGCAAAGAAGCTGCACCTTATGTAAAGGAGGGTGGTTCTTTTGAAAACAAAAGCGGTAAGGATTTACGGGGTAAAGGATTTAAGGCTGGAAGAATTTGATCTTCCGGCTATGGGGGAGGATGAGATACAGGCAAGGATTGTCACAGACAGCCTGTGCATGTCAACTTATAAAGTGGCGAACCAGGGGGCAGATCATAAAAAGCTGCCGGATGATCTGGAACAGAACCCTGTGATTATGGGGCATGAATTTTGCGGAATCATTGAAGCGGTAGGAAAGAAATGGCAGCATCTCTATCAGCCTGGGGACAGATTTGTGGCACAGCCCAATTTGGGCCGGGCAGATACATTTTCTCTGGGATATTCTTTTCCCTGGGTGGGCGGGGAAGCAACAAAAGTAATCTTTATGAATGAAGCAATGGAAAAGGGATGCCTTCTTCCTTACAAGGGGGATAGTTTTTTTGAAGGCGCCCTGGTAGAGCCTTTGTCCTGCGTCATTGCAGGGTTTAAGGCAAATTTCCATCTCCGGGACCGGAATGGTTATGACCACGCCATGGGCATTAGGGAGCATGGAGCCATGGCAATTTTGGGCGGAACCGGGCCTATGGGTTCCCTTGCCATTGACTATGCGGTTCATGGTGAACGGAAGCCTTCGGTACTGGTGGTGACAGGAAGCACGCCAGAAAAGCTTGAGAGAAGCAAAGAACTTTATCCGGTGGAGGAAGCCAGGGAGCATGGGGTAGAGCTTCACTATGTGCTCACGCCCAAGGGAAGTGATTTTGTAGAAGAATTAAAATCCCTTACCCCGGGAAAGAAAGGCTTTGACGATATTTTTCTTATGGCAGCCCAGGAGGATATGGTGACAAAGGCGGAAGCTTTGCTGGCTGGGGACGGCTGCCTGAACTTCTTTGCAGGGCCGGCGGATTCCGGTTTTTCTGCCAGAATAAATTTTTATAATCTCCATTACAATGCTACCCATTTTGTGGGCACCAGCGGCAGCAATACCCAGGATATGAAGGACGCCATTGCGTGCATTGAACAAAAGACAGTGAATCTGGCGAAAATCGCTACCCATGTGATGGGGCTTAATGATGTGTGTGAATCCATCCTTAAGATTCCAGAGCTTCCCGGCGGCAAGAAAATCGTCTATTCCCAGAAATATTATCCCATTACGGACGTGCAGGAGTTTTCAGGCTCAGGCGCTATGGAATCTGTATTGAAGGAAATTGTGGAAAGGCATAACGGGTTATGGAGTGCAGAGGCGGAAGCATATTTCCTGAAAAATTGTCCCGATATTTAAAGATTGTGTTACTGTTTCCCAGATTCTGCCGATATAAATAGTAAATCCACCATGTCAAACTGCCTTCCGGCGGGCCGCACGGGAATCCTGCTCAATCTGCCGTATGGCGGCGCATGGGAATCCTGCTCAATCTGCTGTATGGCGGATGCATGGCATTCTGCTGTGGAAGCTGGACTTTTCATAGCAGCATAACACGATACTGTTTATTTCAAGGAGGAAATGAATATGAACACTAACGGAATAGGAAGCACATATGCAGCGCAGCTGGCTGCACAATCCACGTCGGCTGGAAAGGCTAAGGACACTGGGAAAATCAAACAGACCAACGGCCAAAAGGAAATCGGAGAGCCGAAATTAAGTGAGAAGGCGCAAAAGTATTATGACCAGCTGAAAAAGAAATTTTCCAACATGGATTTTATCCTGGTCAGCGCAGACAAAAAAGAAGAAGCCCAGGCAAACCTGAACAAGTATGGCAATAGCAATAAGCTGGTTGTTTTGATTGACGATGAAAAGATAGAGAGAATGTCAGAGGATCTGGCGTACCGTGAGAAGTATGAAAAGGTGCTTCGCGGGGCAACCACTCAGTTTGCACAGATGAAGAGTGACATGGGAAGCAATGCAGACGTTGTAAAAACCTTTGGCATGAAGGTGAATGACAACGGAACAGCTTCTTTCTTTGCAGTGATTGACAAATCTCTTGCAGCCCAGAAAAAGCGTATTGCGGATAAGGCAGCCCAGAAGAAGGAAGACAAGAAACAGGCGGAGAAGCTGGATGAGAAAAAGAAGGCGGAAGAGAAGCGTGCGGAACATCTAAAGGGAAAAGAGGATGCAGATTCGGACACGGTAACAGTGACGGCCTCTTCCTGGGATGAGCTGTTAAAGAAAATTAATGATACCATTGGCGATGAATCTGGCAGCTTGATCCGCACAAAGGAAGAGACTTGGGTGGGGCAGCAGTTTGATTATACGATATAGGGTCATTATTCCATCCGGCTGGATGGAGAGTTAGAGCGGACTTTTAATATGCAGGCACGGAGGTCAAGGGTTATTCTGTCTTTCCTGTGTATCGAAATATTGATTGTTCGCTCTAGGTTTATGTAAGAACAGGGTGCCGGGAAATTCTTTATTTTTGCAATGCACAGCATGGATTTTTGGATTATGCTGCGTATTGAGAAATTGTTTCCCGGCACTTGCTGCTTGTAAATTCTTCATTTCTGCAAAGCTGAGATGGATTTGATATTCTGCTGCTTATCTTATTTTTATTCTGCCTGCCCGTCTTTGTGTCTGCTGGTTAACATATCAATTTCTACCGAATTGGGCTTTGTATAAGCACACTGGGGCAGGAAATTGTAAACATCCAGATAGGAATCCAGTTCTGCGCTGTCCTGGGGCGGCCTTGGGACTGCGCCCGTACAATCAGTGGCGGAACTTGCTTTTAGATAATCGTAAGAATTCATATCTGTTAAGTCTGGCACCGGATGGGTGTCCCTTTTCCCATTGTTTTCCATAATAAAGCACCTCTTTCTTTTCCATGCTAATAACAGTATGACAGAAAAAAATTATTTTATACGGGATATATGCAGGTATTGCAGATACTTGTATGTCGATGGCTTTTATAAATGCCAATGAAAATAGAATTTATTTTTCCCAGAATGTGGAACTATTGTATAAAATTGGCGGTTCTCTTCGGTAAAGAGCTTTCTTTTGCATGTTTGCAAGATATGCCAGGTTTGGGTATAGTGAAAGTGTCTACTTGCATGGAGAAAGTTCCACAGGATTTTTTATCGTCATTTACCGAATATCTAAATAAAATGTATGAGATGGGGAAAATACCAAAAGCAGATTTTCATGCTCTGTCTTTGATGGTTTTTTCATCAACATTTGGATATACATTTTTAAAGGCGTCCGGATAATTTTTAAAAGGGTTTCCAGAACCATGTAGATTGACGTGCACTTAGCCTGGCTGATATTGAAAAATTCCGTCTATTGCGGTAAAATTGCTTATGGACGCAGGAAAACCACTATAAATGTGAAAGTGGAATTTGGAGAAGACCAGGGAAAAGCGTCCTTGGAAAAAAGTGCAGAGTGTGCAAAGAAATACTGGTCAAAACCAAAAATTACATATAAAATGATACAAGAGTATGTTTAGAAGAAAGGAATAGAGGAAAACATGAAGATATCAGAATTATTACGGACGAAGGACGTAACCATAAGCTGTGAATTATTTCCGCCCAAAAAAGGGTCAGAGCTGAAAAAGGCTCATGAAATTGTAAAAGAAATGGCGAAAGTAAAACCGTCCTTTATGAGCGTAACTTATGGCGCCAGCGGCGGAATCAGTGAGCACACAGTAGATTTGGCCAATGAGGTGCAGAATGTCAATGGCGTGCTGGCGCTGGCCCATTTAACCTGCGCTTCCTCCGACCGGAACAAGATACGACAGGTATTAAAGGAATTACAGGAGCATAAGATTGAGAATATTTTAGCCCTCCGGGGGGACATCCCGGAAAATCTGGATTTTCCTCTGCCAGACCAGTACCACCATGCCAGTGAATTGATAGAAGAAATCAAGTCATTTGGTGATTTCTGCATTGGAGGGGCATGTTATCCAGAGGGACATCCAGAAGCGGAGTCCATTGAAGCAGATATTGACAACTTAAAAAGAAAAGTGGATGCAGGCTGTGAATTTTTGACTACCCAGATGTTTTTTGATAATAATATTATGTACAATTTCTTATACCGGATTTTGAAAAAAGGAATTGAAGCGCCTATCATTGCAGGCATTATGCCAGTGACAAATGTAAACCAGATTAAACGGATTACTTCATTATCTGGAACTATGCTTCCCCAGCGGTTCCGTGCCATTGTGGAGCGGTTTGCAGACTATCCGGCGGCCTTAAAACAGGCGGGAATCGCCTATGCCACAGAACAGATAATTGATTTGATTGCAAACGGTGTGGGGCATATACACATTTACACCATGAATAAGCCGGATGTGGCTGGGGCGATTTTTAAAAATCTTTCTGAAATATACCAGGCAAAATAGTGAGTATGGGCAGACCAGAGACGTTGAAACAAAGCAGCGAGGCGCAGATAGGACAAAGACATTGAAACAGAATTGCAGGAGCAGATAAAACAGAGACATTGAAGCAGAGGAAAATCAGTAATAGTTTAAGGATGGAGGAATATGCAGGTAGATAGAGCAGAGACATTGCGGTATTTAGGATACCGGGGACAGGAGATTGATGAGCAGACCCAGCAATTATTGGACGAGGCTGCCGCGGAACTGGAGCGGGAAAGTCTGCCCAAAAGCGTTTACCAGGAGTACCCCTGCCAGGTGGAGGGAAACCAAATAATAATGGGAAACTTTACGGTTACAAGTGCAAATCTTGCAAAGAACCTGAAAGGATGCGAATATGTTGTTTTGCTGGCCGCCACCATTGGACGCGGAGCTGACTTTATGATAAAAAAATATTCAGTAGTAAATATTGCCAAAGCAGCCATAACCCAGGCAGCCGGGGCAGCATACATTGAGAGCTACGTGGATGAGGTGGAAGCTAAGATAAGGCAGGAGGCATTGGAGCGGGGGCTGTATCTGCGCCCCAGGTTCAGCCCAGGCTACGGCGACTTTCCGTTGGAATGCCAGAAAGAGATGTTCGAAATACTGGAGTGCAGCAAACGGATTGGCGTTGCATTGACAGAGGGAAATCTCATGATGCCCTCCAAGTCCGTGACCGCACTGATTGGCCTGACAACGAAAGAACGGGAATCCTGCCAGATGAAAACCTGTATGCAATGTGAGAAAACGGATTGTGAATTCCGAAAAGAAGAGAGTGGAGCGTGAACAGCATGAATGTGATAGAACGAGCGGAGAAAGAGATATTGTTTTTTGACGGGGCAATGGGAACCATGCTCCAAAAGCGGGGGCTGCAGGCCGGAGAGCTGCCGGAAGTCTGGAATATCACAAAGGAGGATGTGATTCTGGATATTCATAAGCAATATCTGGAAGCAGGATGCAGCATTGTAAAAGCCAATACCTTTGGGATAAATCCATTTAAACTGAAAGACAAGGGATACAGCTGTGAGGAATTAACGGCACAGGGAATCAAACTGGTGAAACGTGCCATAGCTGAGACTGGAAAGGACGCTTATGCGGCATTGGACATCGGCTCACTGGGAAAGCTTTTGGAGCCGTTGGGAGATTTATCCTTTGAAGACGCCTATGCAGCCTTTTGCCCGGTATGCGCTGCCGGAGAACAGGCAGGGGCGGATCTCTGCCTGATAGAGACGATGAACGATACCTATGAAATCAAAGCGGCTGTGCTGGCGGCCAAAGAGCATACCAGCCTGCCCATTATTGTGACCATGGTGTTGGATGAAAATGGAAAGCTGCTGACAGGAGCAGATTTGGAAGCGGCGGCAGCTATGCTGGAAGGGCTGAGAGTAGATGCCATTGGCTTAAACTGTGGGTTTGGGCCGGATGTGATGAAGGAATTTCTTCCTAAGCTGCGGGAAATCTGTTCTCTTCCCATCGTGTTAAATCCTAATGCGGGGCTTCCGGTTGTGGTAGATGGAAAAACCTCCTATCTTGTGGAGCCGGAGGAATTTGCGGCGGTTATGAAGGAGATTGCCTTGGACGGCGTATCCATTTTGGGCGGCTGCTGTGGAACCACTCCAGCCCATATCCGCGCTTTGGTAGACAGCTGCAAAGGGATAGCGCCGCTTGCCATAACAGAAAAAAACCGTTCTGTGGTTTCTTCTTATACCCATGCAGTGGTGTTGGATGACCGGCCAAAAATTATCGGGGAGCGGATTAATCCTACCGGAAAACCGCGTTTTAAGCAGGCGCTGCGGGAACGGGATTTGGAATATATTTACAAAGAAGCCATTGCACAGCAGGAGATGGGGGCACATATTCTGGATGTGAATGTGGGGCTGCCTGAAATCGATGAAGTGGAAATGATGCGGCAGACAGTGACCGGGCTGCAGGGAATTACGGATCTCCCCTTGCAGATTGACACTTCTGATGTGGCAGCCATGGAGGCGGCTATGCGCCTGTACAATGGCAAGCCTCTGATAAATTCCGTCAATGGCAAGCAGGAATCTATGGATGCGGTTTTTCCTCTGGCAGCCAAATACGGCGGCATGATTGTATGCCTGACATTAGATGAAAATGGAATTCCTAAAACCTCCAGGGGACGGATTCAGATTGCAGAAAAAATCATAAAAGAAGCAGAAAAATACGGAATACAAAAGAAAGATTTATTGATCGATACCCTTGCCATGACCATAAGCACAGGGCAGGATAATGCGGAAATTACCTTAGAGGCGCTGGATTATGTACGCCATACCCTTGGGGTACATACCACATTGGGGGTTTCCAATATTTCTTTCGGGCTTCCGCAGCGTGAAAAAATCAACACCGCTTTTTTTACCATTGCATTGTCCAGAGGGCTGAGCACTGGAATTATCAACCCAGGCAGCGGCGCCATGATGGCTGCCTATTATGCTTATTGTGCACTAAGCGGAAGCGACAGCCAGTGCAGTGATTATATCAATTATCTTTCCGGGCAGCCAGACCAGCCGAAAACAGTTCCTTCGGGAACCAAAGAAATCACTTTGTTTGAAGCAGTGGTCAAAGGCCTTGCAGCCAGCGCGGGATTTGCAGCCAAAAAAGAACTAGAGATAAAGGAGCCGTTGGATGTGATTGACCAGGCATTGATTCCGGCTTTGGATCAGGTAGGGCAGGGATTTGAAAAGAAAACCCTTTTCCTTCCTCAGCTTTTGATGAGTGCGGATGCGGCCAAAGCCGGATTTGATGCCATAAAAGAGCATTTAAAAGCCCAGGGAGATAATTCAGAATCTAAGGGCACGATTGTAATTGCAACGGTAAAAGGGGACATCCATGATATTGGGAAGAACATTGTCAAAGTGCTGTTGGAAAATTATGGCTTCCAGGTGATTGACTTAGGCAAGGACGTGCCGCCGGAACTGGTGGTGGAAGCAGCCAGGGAGCATAAGGTTCAGCTGGTGGGGTTAAGCGCTTTGATGACTACCACAGTGGCAAATATGGAACTCACCATCCAGATGCTGAAAAAAGAGCTGCCGGAATGCAAGGTTATGGTGGGCGGCGCGGTATTGACCCAGAGGTATGCCGATGAGATTGGAGCAGATTTTTATTCCAAGGATGCCATGGGTTCTGTCCGGTATGCCAATGAACTGATTGCCAAACCTTGATGATGCAGATATATTATGATGACGAAAGATTTTAGGAAAAGGCTGGCGGATGGGTTGTAGATTTTTGCAATCAAATTCCAGATGAGAAGCAGCGGGAAAAATTTCAACAAAGGTGGCAATTTACAATAGATGGATAACCATGAACTCTCCATCCCTTTCTGAATATATTAATAAAAAAGAGAGGAGTTGGAGAGTTTTGGATATTAATGACGTATTATGGGGAATCCTTGCAATCCTTGCAGTGTTAGCCTTTGTTCTGCTCTGCTGCAGGTATCAGCGGCATAAAAAAGCCAGGTATCTGGTGAAAAAACGGAGCGAGCAGGAAAAATATGCGGAAATCAACCAGGCGCTGGAGCCTTTTGGTTTTGCCTACAGCCTGTCAAAGGATATTTTTTATTCGCTGGAGGATGCATGGCAGAGAAAATTCGGCTATGGGAAAATATATGATGAGATGGCTCCTGTTATGAATATGATTATAGACTGTGAGCCGGTTTATTTTGAGTATGACAGACGAAGATGGATGATTGAGTTCTGGAAAGGCCAATATGGGATTACTACCGGGGCAGAGGTTGGAATCTATGTGGAAAATAAGAGAGGCATGCCCGAAAATCCAGAGGATGTATTTTACGAGTGCGTATCCAAGGAGGAAGAGCTGCCAATTAATATGAAGCTTTATAAAAATGGAAAGATGGTGTATCAGAGAATCGAAAACCATTGGTGGCTGACAGGCTTTGTATTGGGAGAGTTTTCCTATCCAGGAGAGTTGATGCTGGAAGCTGTGATTAGCTTCAGGGACAGGGAAATGCTGGAGGCCTTTGTGGGCGGATGCTTCCAGGCAGGGTATCAGCCAGGGGATCTGCACATTTGGCATAACCAGGTGTCCCTTCGGATTTACCAGCCCAAAAAGATTCAGGTTTCCTGCTATGGCAGGCTTTTCCGAAAATTGGTGCAGCGGCAGAACCGGCATAATTGCAAGCTTTATCTTCGCGTTACAAAGGATTTTAAGAGAACCATTGATAAAATCTATTACCTGATGCTTGCGTACCCCAGGATTTTTGCCATCATCACGAAGACAGGAAGAATTGCCTGGGAGAAAAAGAAATCATGAGGCGCACAGAAAAAAGGCTGAACCAGGCTTATGAGAAGGCGCTGTGCCTGCCGATCCACATGGGCAGCCGCATCGTTTTGATGAGCGACTGCCATCGGGGAGTTGGCAACTGGGGCGATAACTTCCAGGCGAACCAGAATCTTTTTTTTGCCGCATTGCAGTACTATAACCGGAGAAATTTTATTTACATCGAATTGGGGGATGGAGACGAGCTGTGGGAAAACAGGGATTTGCAGGAGATTGTGCGGATACACAGCAACCAGTTCTGGCTGATGGGGGAGTTTTACAAGAAGCAGAGATTTTATATGCTGTATGGGAATCATGACCGGAAGAAAGAAAAGGAAAAATATTTTAAGAACAAATGCCATGCTTATTATTGTGAGCCGGAAGAAAGTGAGAAAAGCCTGTTCCCAGACATGAAAGTCCATGAGGCCATCCGGCTTAAGGAAGCTTGCAGCGGGGCAGAACTGTTTTTAGTACATGGGCATCAAGGGGATTTTTGGAATGATGCCTTATGGAAAGTCACCCGGTTTTTTGTAAGGTATCTTTGGCGCCCCCTGGAGCTGGCAGGATGCAACGACCCCACCAGCGCGGCAAAAAATTACAAGAAAAAGGAAAAGATTGAAAAGAAATTAGCCCAGTGGGCGCAAAATCATGAAACGCTGCTGGTAGCTGGGCATACCCATCGGCCGGTACTGCCAAAACCGGGAGAAGGGTATTATTTTAATGACGGCAGCTGCGTGCATCCTCGCTGCATCACCGCTTTGGAATTGGAGCGGGGAGCAATTTCCCTGGTAAAATGGAGTATGAAGGTGCGGGAGGACAATGTGGTCTATATTGGCCGGGATGTGTTGGAAGGGCCGCAGCCGCTGGTAGAGTACGAAAATAAGAAAAAATTAAGAATTAAAGAAAGAAATAATGAAAATACTTGTGATAACCTTTTATCATAGAACAGGCGGCATGATTCAGGGATAACAGAAGGGCAGGTGTTTTTATGAGGATAAGCAAGGAAAACTATGTGATGCAATTGCAGCTTCATAATAAGAAGGCATTGGATTTTTTTATTACGGAGCACGGCGGGCAGTTGATATCCATAATAAGAAAACATTTATTTACACTGCCGCACCTGCAGCAGGAGTGCCTTTTAGATACCATAACGCAGATTTGGAATCACATGGACAGCTTCGATGGCCAGAACGAATTTGGAGACTGGGTAGGAGCCGTGGCAAGATACCGCTGCCTGGAGTTTTTAAGGACGCATCAGGATGAGGCCACCATAGCCTGGCTGATTGAAAAGGAAATTGCAGAGGAAAAGGAAATGATGGTAAGCTGTTTGAATCCAAAGGAGCAGGAGCTGTTTTACCGGTTTTATGTGGGAGAAGATACTCCGAAAACGGTGAAAAAGGATGCCAAAATCCTCTACCGCAATATGTACGATTTGCTGAACCGGGTGGATACAGATATTTATGAATATGAGAAAGAAAGCCTTACTGAGGAGGAAAAGGAGAAAATTTCCTATCAGCTGCAGTCCATCCTAGGAGAAAAAACAGGCAGGTTTTCTCTGAAAAAATATTTTGGAAAATCCTTTCAAAAAATGGCTTTTATGAACTGCTAAGAAACATGCCCAAATTGTCGATGCTTAATTTCAAACCTAGGGCGAACGTTTTGTATTGGGATACGGACAAAAAAGCAGGATGGCTCTTTGCCACGCAAACTGGGCAGCGTTCCGGCAAAGAGCCATCCTGCTTTTTTTGTGCATCGAAATATAGCTTGTTCGCTTTTGGCTTTGGAATCCTTGGGAGTTGTCATGTCCGGCAGTCCCAAGGGTTTTTATCTTACAGAAAAAATTTTGCAGCGTGAAAGTAATTTCCGAAAGATAAAAATAATCAGTCTCATGCTGCTTTCGTTTTTAAAGGTTAGGCTGTGAGTTTTTCTTATCTTTAAAGGCAAATTTTAAAAGGATGGGAGTAATAATCGTGGTAATCACAACTGTCACAACGATAGGCGCATACAGGGAACTGTCAAGCAGCCCTAAAGCTTCCCCTTTATTTGCAACAATCAGTGCAACCTCTCCCCGGGATATCATGCCGATACCAATCTGGAAAGATTCTCTTTTGGTATAGCCCATCGCTTTCGCGCCAAGGCCGCAGCCTAAAATTTTCGTGAGGATGGCAACGGCTAGGAGCAAAGCGGTAAATAGCAGCAAATTGCCAGACATAGAATCCAATTCAACTTTCAAGCCGATGCTGGCGAAAAATACGGGAGCGACTAACAAATAGGACATCGTATCAAATTCCCGGTACATGATTTCCCGTTTTGTGCTGTGGCTTAACACAAGCCCTGCCACATAGGCGCCTGTAATATCAGCCACCCCGAAGAAGTGTTCTGCGCAGAAGGACATAAGCAGGCAGAAAGCAAAGGCCAGGATGATATGCCGCCGGTTGGGCTTTGGGTCAAAGGATATCCACTTCTGTGTGATAAAAGCAAACAGGATGCCGGAAAGTATGGCAAAAAGAAAGAATCCGGCAATTTTCAACAATACAAATGCAATATTCGTGCTTGGGTCTGCCAGGCTGGTGACGATCGTAAGGGCGACAATTCCTAAGATATCATCTATAATTGCAGCGCCGAGAATGGCAGTTCCCGCTTTCGTAGAGACTTTTCCCATTTCTTTTAAGGTTTCCACAGTAATACTTACGGAAGTGGCGGTTAAAATAATGCCGATAAATATATTCTGCAATAATTCACTGGAAGAAAGAGAGGGAGATGATGCATGGCAGAGCATGGCAATCCCGAAACCTCCTGCCAATGGAAGCAGCACGCCCATAAGGGCGATGACAAAGGATGCAAGGCCAGAGCGTTTCAATTCTTCTGTGTCTGTTTCCAGGCCAGCCATAAACATCAGAACAATGACCCCGATTTCGGATACTTGATTTAAAAAGACGCTGCCGTGAACCAGATCCAGGCATGCAGGGCCAAGAATCAAGCCAGCGGCTAAGGCGCCTACCACCTGGGGCATATGGGCGCGTCTTGTGACCAGTCCCAGTAATTTTGTACTTATAAGAATAATTGCTAAATACAAGAGATAATCATAATTCATAAAATTCCTCCGTCCCATTGATGATTCTTAGGCATTATAACTCCCGGAAATGGAAAAAACAAGTTAAAAAACTGCCAATAAAAATCAATTTGGTTCTTCATTTTGGTAAAAAATGAACGATATTTTATAAAGAAATGATTGTGTTTCTGAGAATAATTGCTATGAAAGTCTTCGACTTCCATAGTAAGGATGGCCATGCGGCCCGCCGGACGGCAGGCTGAGCGTGATGGGGGGTGCAATGAAAGCTGAAGCTTTCACAGCATGGATGGCCATGCGGCC
>CANDGI010000046.1 GCA_947384285.1 uncultured Lachnospiraceae bacterium | reverse complement strand
ATTCTTTTGGGATGGATCAGGTATTTTCCATATGCCTGGATAGCGTCTACATGGAACAACGCCCCGGGATTTTTTTCTTTTATGATTTTCGCTGCCTCCTGAATGGGCTCTACGGTGCCAATTTCATTGTTCACATACATGATGGACACTAAGATTGTCTTTGGGGTTACAGACTCCCTTAACTGCTCCAGAGAAATCCTTCCGTCTGCATCCACATCCAGCCAGGTTACGGAAAACCCCTGTTCCTCCAGATACCGCATAGGCGCCGCCACTGCCGGATGCTCTATCTTCGTGGTTATCAAATGGATCCCAGCCCTGCGGTTTGCCATGGCTCCGCCGATAATTGCAAGATTATTGGATTCGGTTCCTCCAGAAGTAAATATCAATTCCGCCTCATTCACCTTAAGAGTCCTACAGATATTTTTCCTTGCTTCTTTGATATAATTTTCCCCTTCCATTCCTTTTTTGTGCAGCGAAGAGGGATTCCCATAATCCTCAGACAAGGCCCGCGTCATCAAAGCTATTGCGCCCTTCGAACAGCGCGTGGTTGCTGCATTGTCAAAATATGCTTCCATACTTACTCCTCCATCTGGTAAATCAGCATCGCAAGGGCGGCAAGGCCCGCAGTCTCCGTGCGGAGAATCCGGCTGCCCAAAGAAATGATTTTCACCTCATCTCTTACCATCTCAACCTCTTTCGAAGAAAAGCCGCCCTCCGGGCCGATAAAAATTCCAATGGAATCTCCTTTTCTTATTTTCCCCAATACTTCCCTGGTATGAGCCATCCCCCGCTCCTGCTCATAAGGAAACAAAGGCACATCCAGAGTTTTTGCATAGGCGAACGCTTCCTCAAAGCTGCATACCGGCTTAACCAGCGGAATCCGGCTGCGCTTTGACTGCTTTGCCGCGCTCTCGGCGATGGCCTGCCAGCGGGCTCGTCTGCCCTCAGCCTTCTTGGCGTCCAATTTCACCACGCAGTTTTGCATGGCAACAGGCACAATCTCGCTTACCCCCAGCTCCACCCCTTTTTGAATCACAAATTCCATCTTGTCCCCTTTGGGAAGCCCCTGGAATAAGGTGATTTTTACAGAAGGCTCTGTACCCTGGCATTCCTCTTTTATCTTAAGGACGACCTGCTCTTCTTCCAGGCAGGCAATTTCACAAAGAAAATCCTGCCCCTGCTGGTCGCTGATGCGCACCTCTTCGCCAATCCTCATCCGAAGGGCATGTTTGATATGGTTCACATCACTGCCTGTAATCCTGGCTTCCCCCGCTTTTATCTGTTCTGGCTCTACAAAAAATTGAAACATATCACTCTTTTTTTGCGGTAATGCTGACCCACTCTCCTTTATGGCTGGTCTCCAATATGGAAAGCCCCGCTTCCTCTATGGCCGCTTTTACCGCTTCCTCCTTAAAATCAATAATGCCGCTTGTGATGTAAATGCCGCCCCGCTTCAAACAGCCTGGAATTACCGGAGTCAACGGGATAATCACATCTGCAAGGATGTTTGCTGCCACAATATCATACCCCTGGCCTACCTGTTCCTGCAATTTTGCATCATCAATCAAATTTCCCTGATAAAACCTGGCTTTCTGCTTTGGCAGATGGTTGGCTTCCATGTTTTCCAAGGAGGCTGTCATGCACAGCGGATCAATATCTGTCCCGGTTACATCTCCTGCCCCTAATTTCAGGCAGACCGCAGAGAGGATTCCGCTGCCGCAGCCCACATCCAGCACATGAGCCCCTGGTTTCATATATTTCTGAATCTGCTCAATACAAAGCCAGGTAGTTTCATGCTTCCCAGTTCCAAAGGAAGTCCCTGGGTCAATCTCAACAACGCAGCGGTAGTTTTCCGTGTCATGCACCTCTTCCCAGGTGGGTTTGATTAAAATATCCCCGATGGCAAAGGGCTTAAAAAACTGTTTCCAGTTATTCATCCAGTCCTTATCCTCTGTTTCCTCCTGCGAGATGGTTCCTTCTCCGATTTCCACAAAAAGCCGGAGATGTTCTAATTCTTCCTTAATCTGCGCTAATAATGCATCATGTTCCTCTCCCGCATCCAGGAAAAAGCTTACTGCGGCGGTTCCCTCATCCGGCGGAAGCTCTGGAAGAATGTCTATAAACATTTCTTCCTTATCCTTGGCAGACAAGGGCACACAATCCTCAATCTGCACACCCTCCACTCCAAGGTCTGCCAGCATGCTGCTGATAAAATCCTCCGCCTGGGTGGTGGTCTTTATGGTATACTTTTTCCATTTCATTCTCTCTTACTCCTGATAAAATCTTCGCCTGGACGGCGGTTCTATGGTATGCCCTTTATTCTTTCTTACTCCATAAAACTCCTCCGCCTGGACGGCGGTTCTATGGTATGCCCTTTATTCCTTCTTACTCCATAAAACTCCTCCGCCTGGACGGCGGTTCTATGGTATGCCCTTTATTCCTTCTTACTCCATAAAACTCCTCCGTCTCAACGGCGGTTCTATGGTATGCCCTTTATTCTTTTTTCTCCTCAAAGAAATCCTCCGCCAGCTGGGCGCTGAATACTTCCGCCTGCTGGAAATTCATATGTCCCTCATAGTCCGTAAACGCATTCAGGCTGTCATCAAAATCCTTTATCTCCTGGCCTTTGCGGTTATAATTTTTGTATTCCACCCCAAGCCCCTTGAAATATTCTGAAAAAAATTCATCCGCCTGCTGAAAATTTTCCCCATATTTTTCCAAGGCTTCCCTGGGAACCGGCATAGTCACAGCAAGCAATTCAATCCCCTGCTTCCTGCAAAAAGACACAAGCTTCTCAAAATATTGGAAGGAATCTTTATTCCTTTCATCTTCCTCCCACAACGTCAGCTCCTCCTGCTTCATCCCCGGCACCGGGGTGTTGCGCAAAAATCCATCAGCATAGCTTTGGCCTTCGTTCTGGAACGCTTCGGCTCCATAATTTTTGTAATCTTCTCCCTGCTTTACCGCTATAATCTCTTTCGCATTCCGAAACTGGTTCCTGTAATAAAACCAGGGAAACAATGCAGCCCGGAAATCCAGCTCTGCTTCTTTCGCCAAAAAATATTCCACCTTCGTCCTGGACAGGGGCATTTCATAAAAAATACGGTTAAAATCACCTCTCTGCCCTTCCGGGGTGCAAAAATATCCTGGATCCAATTCATATACCACAACCTCTGGAATGCTTTTTTCACAGGCCAGCTTCAACAGATAATAGGCGTCCCTGGGGTATTCCCCGCCCAGGCACAGGTTCATGGTTTTCTTTCCCGTTTTTTCTTCCATTACTTTGGGGCTGATTCCATTCAAGCCATGGGAGGTGCCAAGAATCAGGGTATCATATTCCTGGGTCTTAATCTGGTGCATCATAATCCGCACGTAACTATAGGGGATAAGCCCATAATTTAATCCAAAATTGACCGCAAATACTGCCAAGACCCCTGCGATCAGGAGCAATATTTTCTTAAAACTGTGCATAGATAAACCCTCCTGCCTCTCCAGAAGGCTGTCCCAGTGCTGGCAGCAGCAAAAGCAGCCCCAGGTAAACTGCACCTTTTAAAAGCCAATGCTGCCTGGAGAAAATTTCTGCCAAATCCTTCCCCTGCTCTTCCAAAACACTCACCGCAAACAGGAGCAGGCATCCGGCAATTATCACCCCAAGAGCAGCCAGGGTATAAGTCGTACCGCTGGCCTCGCCAATCTCAATTCCCGGCTCTAACATCTGGCGCAGGTTAAAATGGGTCAAGGTATTTTTCATCATAAGGAACGCTGTTTCCACATCCTCTGCCCGGTCAAAAAACCAACTGATATTCACCAGCAGGAAGGTGCGCACGATTTGGAACAGATGGAACCCCGGGCTGTCGTCAGAAATATGGAGCGCTGTTTTCCATTTCCGGTAAGAGGGCGCCATAAGCCCGCTGAATGCGATAATCAAGCCATTATAAAGCCCATAGATAATAAATTTCCAGGCTGCTCCATGCCAAATACCCACTACCAGGAATACAATCAGGTTGGCAAGGCAGATGGGCAGCGTCCTTCCCGTCTGTTTTCCAAAGGTTTTCTTTGCAAACTTGGAAAAGCTTTTCATCCAGCCAGAAAGGGATACCGGATAGAACACATAATCCTTCATCCATGTTCCAAGGGTGATATGCCAGCGGTGCCAGAAATCGGTAATGGAAACGGCAAAATAAGGCCGCTTGAAATTCTCATCCAGACGGATGCCAAAAAGCTCTGCCACTCCAATCACCACATCCATGCCGCCGGAAAAATCGCAGTAAAGCTGTACGCTATAGGCTAAGACGCCCACAATCCCAAGTCCGTCATAGATATCAGGATGTCCAAAGATTGCATCCACAAATATCACTGCATTATCTGCAATGACCATCTTTTTGAAATATCCCCACAAAATCCGAAGGAATGCCCGCTGCGACCGCTCCCAGGAAAAGGCATGGGGCGCATAAAACTGCTGGCTTAAGCTGTCATACCTTCCAATAGGCCCCTGGAGAATCTGCGGAAAAAAGGATACAAACAAAGCAAAACGGAACAGATTATGTTCCGCCTTCGCCCTGCCCCAATATACATCCAAAATATATCCCATAGACTGAAAGGTATAAAAAGAAATCCCAAGGGGAAGCAAAAGCTTCAGGGAGCCAAATTCTGCGCCAAAGAGGCTGTTTACCGTATCAATGGCAAAATTTGTGTATTTCAGCGCCCCAAGGACGCCGAAATTCAACACCAGGGCAAGCGCCAGTATCCGTCTCTTTGCCTGCCTTGCCTTCTTCTTGTCTTTTATTCTCTCCGCCGCCTGCTCCATCCAGGCTGCCGCAGCCCAGGAAGTGAATGTGGTAAACACCAGAAAGCAGGTAACGCGGATTCCGCCGCTGACATAGTAAATATAACTAAAGGCCAGCAGCCATACCCATTGGTATTTTTCTGGGATCCAATAATATCCCGCCGCAGCAAGAATGACAAAGAGTAAAAACTCCATAGAAATCAAAGACATAACATATCCACCTTACTCTTCTTGCAGCCTTTCAACCATTGCCCACAGAGCCTTCGCTGAATTAAAATTATCCGGTATGATATCTGCCGGGGTAATCACGATATCAAATTCATCCTGAAGCTCGCTGACAATAGATAAAATAGCAAAAGAATCTAAAATCCCGTCGTCAATCAATGTTTCACAGGTATCATAATCTGCATCCGGCTGAATTTCCTCTAAAATCTCAATCAATTTCTCCATAACTTTCTTCCTTTCTTTCTTCACCCATTACTTACTATTCCACACATCCGTAGGCTGTGTGTCCCTGGCCAATTGGATTCCCTTTTCCCTGGAGGAAAACAGGATTTTCGGCAGATCCCTGCTTAAAAAGAGACTGATGCCTTCTGTCATGGAATATGCCCCTACGCCCTCAAAAACCAGCACATCCCCAACCTTGGCTCCAGCCAGAGGGAACTGTTTTACGATGACATCCGCTGTGGTGCACAAGGAACCGCAGATATTCCATTTTTCCTCTCTGCTGTTCTCCCTTTTCCCTACCGGAATATGCCGCACATAGGGAAGCTTCATAGCCATTGTCTGCCCAAAATAATTCAGATGGTGGATTCCCCCATCTACAATCCCGTAAATCTGGCCCGCGTTCTCCTTCCTGTCCACAATGGATGTGAGAAAGCTTCCGCAGCCCGCCGTTAAAAACCTTCCCATTTCCAAGGTAATTCTTCCTGAAAACTCCATCCGCTCCACAAAGCCTGCAAATTCTTTCAGCATCCCGCAGATGTCTTCCTCTGGGTCTGACTGGAAATACGGCACAAAAAATCCCGGGCCGTATTCGATTTCCTCTATATGGATGCCCGATTCTTCCTGGATCTGGCGGCAGAATCCATCTAATTCCTGCAATTCTTTTTCCATAACGGATAACTTCTTTTTCTGGGTGCCGGAATAATATTGTATGCCAATGAGGGATAGCTCGGGGCAATCCTTCTGCCTGAAAAACATTTCTTTTGCCAGCGCCCAGTCTACGCCAAACTGATTGCCGCTGGATAGGCGCACCAACGCTTTTAAGGCCACCCCTGCTTCCCTGGCGCACTCTGACAGCAGCCTTCTTTGGCGTTCCGATTCAATAGTAAAAATTCCCTGTCCCTGACAGGCAGTTACTATCCGCCGGATATCCTCACGCTCCTTATAGACGCCGGAAACCACCAGCCGCTCCATGGGCAGCTTTTCCCTTTCGCAAATCCGAAATTCCCCTGGGGAACACACCTCGAACCGCTCCACCAAAGGAACCATCTCACCTGCCAAAAAGGGATTGGCCTTCATGGCATAACACAGATGAATCCCTGTCTGCTTCAAACAAGCCGAAATTTGTTCCGCCCTTCTGGCCAATGCATCCAAATCAAACACATAGGCAGGCGTCTGGTATTTTTCCAGAACTGCTTCTAATTCCCGCTGTTTCATTGCTGCTCCTCCTGATAAGACTTTTTCAAGGCCGCCCTGTCTATCTTACCGTTTTTGGTAAGGGGAAGCCCGTCCTTTTTACAAAATGCATTGGGTATCATAAAGGGCGGGATTATTTTCCGCAATTCCTTTACAATTGCCCGTTTTTCTCCTATGCCCTCATAAAAAGCCACAATTTTCCTGGAATCCTCATCAAACAGGCAGCATGCGCGGCTGACTTCCCCGGTCTTTTCCATGGCCTGTTCAATTTCCCCAAGCTCAATCCGGTGCCCCATATGCTTAATCTGGAAGTCCTTGCGGGTGGCATAGCAGAGCTCCTTCTTCTCATTATAATATCCCAAGTCCCCTGTCCGGTAGATAATTTCCTGATACCGGCAGTTCAAGGGATTCTGCACAAATGCTTTCCTGGTCTGCTCTTCATTATTATAATATCCCAGGGAGAGGGCTGTACCGCTGACACAGATTTCTCCCCTCAGGTTTGGCTCTTCTACCAGCTTATCCTGCTCATCCAGCAAAAATACCTTCTCATTTTGAAAGGGCTTTCCAATGGGAAGCACATCCCCCGGCGCAAATTCACGGTCTACAATATAATAGGTACAGTTACATGTTATCTCGGTAGGCCCGTACAGATTCACATACATGGCATTTGGCAGATAGCTTCTCCAGATATTCAGATGATGGATGGGCATGACCTCTCCGCTGAACAGCACCTTATGCACGGATTCCGGCACACGGTAGGTAAATCCCTTCAGTTCGCTTACCATGCAAAGAGCGGATACTGCCCAAATCAAAGTCGTAACCTTTCTCTCCCATAAAAAATCCAGAAGCTGGGTCGGAAAAGAAAACATACGCTTCGGGATTAACTGCACCGTAGCGCCTGTTTTCAAGGCACTGTAAATGTCCTTGACGGACACATCAAAATCGAAAGGCGCCTGATTGCCAATCACATCCTCGCTGGTAATCCCGAAATTATCTGTAAAATAATCCATGAAATCCAAAACAGAGCGGTGGCTGACCACCACGCCTTTGGGCGTCCCAGTGGAACCGGAAGTAAAAATTCCGTACAAGGGCATAACGTCCGTCCCATTTTTCCGGATTTCTGTTAAAACCTCTGCGTCTATATTTCCCTGCTCCAGGGCTTTATATTGCAGGATCTGTTTATCTTGGCACCCTCCCTCAGTGATTTTTGCCGCTTTTTCATCTGCAATGACAAACGGCTGTTCCAGGGTATCCAAAATCTGCTTCATTCTCTGGCTGGGCTGATTTTTATCCAGCATCACATAAAAGCAGCCTGCATATACAATCCCCATAAAAGCCGCGATGGCATCCACGCTTTTTTCCATCCACACTGCAACGGGCACTCCAGGTGCTGCCTTGCCTGCAAGGGAGGTTCCAATCCTTTGCGCCCGCTCCTTTAACTCCTGCCAGGTACAGGAATTTTCTTCATCTGCAAACGCTGTTTTCTCTGGATATTTTTCTGCTGACTGTTCTAAATACTCTAATACATTTGTCATTTTGCTACCGCCTGTGCTAAAAATTGCTTTTTCAAGCTGTCATATGTCTTATTAATCATTTGAAGAGTTCCTGTATCACCGGAAAGATTGTCTGGATGATAGATTTTAATCAGCTCCTTGTACCGTTTTTTTAACGCAAGCTCATTATCTACGCCGGAAAAAAACATTTCCGCCTCCGCTGTGCTGCCAGAAAAGGTATAGGCACTGCGCCGTTCTGCCCTCTGGCAATAGCGTTCCTTTTCCATCTCCATATCCTGCTTTTCCTTTGCAAGCTTCTGCAGCTCTCCTTCTAATACTTTCCATTTTAATTGAAACAAACGCTTCTCCTCGCCAAGACGTTTCTCTTCCATTTCCTTGTGGAAATCAAAGGCTTTCTTCTCACGCTCAAAGCTGCGCCTTTCCTCTTTTAATCTCTTCTGTTCCTCTGCCAACGCGTCTCTTAACAATTCTTCTGCAGCCTGCCCCTGAGCCAACTCACGTGCTTCCTCAGCCTGCCCCATTGCACTGCCCCCTTTTTCTCTTTGTGTTTTCTCATGTCTCATGGCCTGTTATGCCTTTTTGCATTATACAATATCCCATTTTAAATATCAATGGGTATTTCTTATCCAAAAAACCGTAAAAAAGGATATTTCCACAATTTGGAGCCTGTGGAAATATCCTTTTCAAAGAATCTTAAGAATTTCTTTCTATTTTTTTAGAAACTCTGCATACACTGACCGAACTTCTGTTTTGCTTCGTCCACCTTCTGCATCTGGGCAGACGGGGTGGGGTAATATCCTCTGTCATGCATCATGCTAAACACTTCATTCTGGATATTGTGTTCCTTTTCCAGGCAGTCTAAGATTGCATTCCGCACATTATCGTGGACGCACTCATTGGAAAATGTGTTGTACAATGTGGTAGCTGTTTTTTCTGCGGTCAGCGCATCCGCAAACATCTCTTTTTCTGAATAAAATGACTGCTGCATAATTTCCTCCTGATTTTACGTTTTAAGGTATCTGTGTGTTCTGTTAGCTTAACTGGGAATAAAGAGAACGGAAATGTTCCTTATGCTCATTGGAAATCTCTGTAAATTTTGCTTTGACCTCCGCATCCGTACAGTTATCCGCCAATACCTGGAACTTCTTAATCAAAAGCTCCTCACCGGAAAGCAAATCATTTAAAGCAGACAATTCTTTCTCTGATATCTGGTTCATGGGAATCTCCTTTCACTTGTCTGTATCAGGCAATTTTAAAACCTTTCTTAAGGAAATTGCCTGTTAAGATTATCTTTCCGGTTTTTCCTTTAAAATATGCATGGCATTTTTCAGATTTTCAAGCTCTAAAAATTTTTTCCTTTCTATTTGGGAAGCTCCACAGGAAATCCCTCGAAAATGCCAACCGGCGCCTTCTCTCCAAAAGAGTATTCTTCCATGGTTTCCTGCTCAAAATGATAGACAACCACCCTTTGCTTCTCCGGGTCAGCCACCCAATATTCCCGGATCCCGGCATTCTGGTACAGAAATATTTACAGCTTGACAAACATGGAAACCGTCACAGCCAAAGCCAATCCCGTACTAATCCAAAAGGCTGTCCCCGGCTGATAGCTTCCCGTCTCTGCTATTTTCTTTTTTGCCTGATGCTGTTCATAGAAGAATTCTGGCATGACAGCCAGCAGGAACAAAACCATCCATCCTAGATACCCCACAGCTCTTCCTGAATTATTTTCTATAGAAGCTATGATAAATTTAGCAAGTGTTGCCCCTAGAAAAACAAACGTAACTGCCACCAGCCAAAAAACAGAAACCATTCCTGCCTTTGCAGTCTTGCGGTCTTGCTCCTTTACCAATGTCCGATCCAGGCTGCGGTAATTATACAGCATAATTGCCGCCGTAAAATCCATGCAATACACAAACATAAGGATTCCAACAACAATGCCACTCAGGCCTCCATCCAGGAATGCACAGATTCCAAGCAAAAGAACCGTGCCAAAGGTGCTTACGCCAACATGGATATCCATCTGGATTAACACCTTTTTAACCTCATTGGCATGGTACTCCACTTTGCTGTCATACCCTGCAAGGGCTGAAAAATCCCCGGTTTTCACGGTATTCCTAAAAATAAGGTGCAAAAACAGCTGGCAGAATACCCATATAATAACCATAATGGCAGCTGTTTCCACATAGAGATGGCCTGTCATGCCCCCTGCCGCAAAATAAAAAAGAATGGATGCCCCTGTGGCTGCTGCAAGGCGTCCTGGTGTTTTCGGCATGGCAGCCTCCGCTTCCTGCGTTCCCTCCATAAATTCATCCAGGGTCCGCCCAAAAAAGGAAGCGATTTTCTGTAACATATACACATCCGGCAGGGTCTTTTCCCGCTCCCAGTTGGAAACCGCCTGCCTGGTGACGGAAAATTCCTCTGCCAGCCCGGATTGAGTGATTCCTCTCTGCTCCCGGAAATACTTTATTTTCTTCCCCAGGCTTTCGGGCATTTCCTTCTCCGGGCTTTTGGAAATTTCCTTCTCCAGGCTTTTGGGCATTTCCTTCCCCAAGGCTCCCGCCACCTCTTCCCCTGTGTCTTCTCTAAGGCGTTTTGCTTTTTGCTGGTACATAAGCGTTCCTCCTTTTCCCATTTATAATCCATATTGAATAACCCTATATTCCGCCTGCCTATTTCCTTGATAGCGCTACTCCCCCAGACCCGGGCGCAGCAGCCGGCGGTTCTTTCTCTTATCCTATCATTTTTTGCTCCCATATGCCAGCAATCATCTGTTGCATCGCCGTAATTTGGCTTTTTGCCGCACTATTTTTTGATTTTGTTTCATTTCCCATTGACTTTACTCAAAAGCGCATATATAATAGGACTATTGCGAAAAAATATACAAATGGAAGAGGTGTAACATGAACAGTCAGAATACAGAAAACATCACAGAAAACAAAATGGGCACAATGCCCGTGAATAAGCTGGTATGGAATATGTCGCTCCCCATGATGGTTTCCATGCTGGTACAAGCACTTTACAATATTGTGGACAGTATCTTTGTGGCAAGGGTATCGGAGGATGCACTGACGGCAGTGTCCCTTGCATTTCCATTGCAGACCCTTGTGATTGCAGTTGGAGCGGGTACCGGCGTAGGTATCAATGCAATCCTCTCAAAATCCCTTGGGGAAAAGAACTTTAAGAAAGCAAATGCAACAGCTTTAAACGGCGGATTTCTTTATATTGCAAGTTATCTGCTCTTTTTGGTCCTGGGCTTTACCATCGTAAAACCATTTTACGCCAGCCAATTAAAGGGAGGCTCGCCAGAAATTTATAACATGGGCGTACAGTATCTAAGTATCGTCATGATCTTCTCCATGGGAATCTTCGGACAGTTCTTTTTCGAGCGGCTCTTAACCTCCACGGGAAAAACCGTTTTCAGTATGATTTCACAGCTTTCCGGCGCCATTACAAACATTATCCTGGATCCAATCCTGATTTTTGGATTGTTTGGGCTGCCGAAAATGGGTGTGGCAGGCGCTGCCGCCGCTACCGTCATCGGCCAATGCGTAGCGGCAGTTGTGGCTTTTGCCTGCAATATGAAATATAATCACGAGATAGATTTATCCCTGAAAGGCTTTCGCTTAAACGGAGCATTAATCGGCAGTATTTATATGGTAGGCATTCCTTCTATTATCATGCAGTCCATTGGATCCATTATGACCTACTGCATGAATAAAATCCTGATTGATTTTTCTTCTACGGCAGCGGCAGTCTTCGGGGTTTACTTCAAGCTTCAGAGCTTCTTCTTTATGCCGGTCTTTGGGCTGAACAACGGGATTACGCCGATTATCGCCTACAGCTACGGCGCCCGGCAGAGGAAACGGATGCTGAAAACCATCAAAATCAGCATGGGGACAGCCTTCGTCCTTCTGCTGTTTGGATTTGCTGGATTTGAGCTTATTCCACAAGTCCTGCTTCGGATGTTCGACGCCTCAGAAGAAATGCTTGAAATTGGCTGCCTTGCCCTTAGAATCATCGGCTTCCATTTTCTCATTGCATGGTTCTGCATCATTGCAGGGACAATCTTCCAGGCATTGGGAAAGGCAGTGTACAGCATGGTGGTCTCTATCATGAGACAGTTGGTGGTGCTGATTCCTGCAGCGTATATCCTTGCAAAAACCGGCGGTTTGAATGCTGTCTGGTGGGCATTTCCCATTGCGGAAACTATGTCTCTGGCGGTATCTGCATTCTGTTTGAGGAATGTTTATAAAAAGATTATTAAACCTTTGCCGGAGGGGCGGGAATAGTGTAGCGATGTGCTAGAATGTTATATTTTAGAGATACGGAGGTCAAGACAGGAGGATTCTTTGGCACGCAGACTGGGCAGCGTTCCAGCAAACTAACTGCTTAGCCAAAGGATCCTCCTGTCTTTCCTGGGTATCAAAATATATTTCATTTATGACAACGTAAAGGCGGGCTGTTATCTACAGGCAGATACGCCTATCAATTCTCTAAGACGTTTCTTTTGTATTCTTGGTATCCGCATGTTCTCAAATTTGGGATAAAATGAGAATATGCGAATGATTCAAGCCTAAAAGTCAAATTTATCTGCAAAATATGCGTCCAGTTCTTCAATTTTTACGCGTTCCTGCTCCATACTGTCACGGAATCGTACGGTTACTGCGCCGTCGGTTTCTGATTCAAAATCGTATGTAACGCAGAAGGGTGTGCCGATTTCGTCTTGTCTTCTGTAACGCTTACCGATGTTTCCCCGGTCGTCGAATTCGCAGTTATACTTTTTCGACAGCTGTGTGAAGACTTTCTCTGCGCCTTCGTTTAACTTCTTGGACAGAGGAAGCACGCCGATTTTTACCGGTGCCAATGCTGGATGGAAATGGAGCACAGTCCGCATATCCGGTTTCTCTTCTGTGCCGATATTCTCCTCGTCATAAGCGGAACAAAGGAAGGCAAGCACCACGCGGTCTGCGCCCAGAGAAGGCTCAATCACATAGGGAATATATTTTTCTTTCTTCTCGTCGTCAAAATAGCTCATATCCTGGCCGGAAGTCTCCTGGTGGCGGGTCAGATCGTAATCGGTACGGTCTGCAATCCCCCAAAGCTCTCCCCAGCCAAAAGGAAAGAGGAACTCGAAATCTGTGGTGGCCTTGCTGTAGAAGGACAGCTCTTCTGGTTCATGATCCCTCAGGCGAAGCTCCTCCTCCTTCATGCCTAAGTTCAGCAGCCAGTCGCGGCAGAAGCTTCTCCAATACTGGAACCACTCCAGATCTGTCCCAGGCACACAGAAAAATTCCAGCTCCATCTGCTCAAACTCCCTGGTGCGGAACGTAAAGTTTCCTGGAGTAATCTCATTTCGGAAGGATTTTCCAATCTGGCAGATGCCAAAGGGAACCTTCTTCCTTGAGGTTCTCTGTACATTTTTAAAGTTCACAAAAATACCCTGGGCTGTTTCCGGCCTTAAGTAAACCGTGTTCTTTGCATCCTCTGTCACGCCCTGGAAAGTCTTAAACATTAAGTTAAACTGGCGGATATCCGTGAAATTATGCTTCCCGCAGGTGGGACATGGAACCTGATGCTTCTGAATGAAATCCACCATCTGCTCCTGGCTCCAGCCATCCACGGTTCCTTCCAGCTCAATTCCCTTTTCCTCTGCAAAATCTTCGATTAATTTATCTGCCCGGAAACGCTCATGGCATTCCCGGCAGTCCATCAGCGGATCGGAAAATCCGCCCAAATGCCCGGAAGCTACCCAGGTCTGGGGGTTCATTAAAATTGCACAGTCCACACCTACGTTATAGGGATTCTCTGTTACAAATTTCTTCCACCATGCCTGCTTTACATTATTCTTCAGTTCCACGCCCAGGTTTCCATAATCCCAAGTATTGGCAAGTCCGCCGTAAATCTCAGAGCCAGGATACACAAACCCTCTTGCTTTGGCAAGCGCCACAATTTTTTCCATGGTTTTTTCCATACTGCTACCTCTTTCTTTTCTATTTCATCATTGTTATAAAAACCTCCTGCTTCCATCGCAGGAATGTCCATGCGGCCTGCCGCAGGATGAAAATTTACTGGTAAACCACATATACCAGCGTTGATTCTTCTCCATCTGCCACCTCTTCTGGAAGCTGGATGGATACCGTGTCTTTTGCCTTCATGGTGGTATACTTGGAAGAAACATATTGAATGGTTCCGTCCACCTTCACATCCACTTTCTCACTTAAAATAATTACCTTGGCATCGGTATCGGTGACTTGCTCTTTCCCAATGGTTCCAGCCGCTTTTCCATCTTCAATTTCTGTAAATTCCGCATTGAAATCAAATCCTTCTGCCAATGCCTGGGGAACCGTGCCAGAAAATAATGTTACTTCATTAAAATCTTCATATTCCTCACAGCCCTTGTACTTAATCATCAGCTTTGCAACGCCCTCTTCTACAGAAAATTCATCAATACTGACACTGTCCTTGCCATGCTCATTCTGATAATTCTCTACTCTCTCATCAATATACGTCTTCAACTCTTCCTCATCATAGTAATCTTTGTCAAAATCTGCGATAGCCGCACTGACTACTGTGCCCTTTTTCTGTACGTATACGGTATCACGATCTGCATCCAAAGATTTCCCACATCCTGTCAGAAGCCCGGCAATCATCAAACATACCAGGCCAATGGAAAATATTTTTTTCATGCTCATCCTCCTCAAAATCTTATACGTGAATCGCAAATATTATACTCTTTTCTGCTTGGGATTGCAACCACTGATTTTTTCTGGGAAAAATTTTTCCTCTTTTAATATTTGAAGGGCATGAAATTTCTTATCTACATAGAAGGCCATATATTCATCCATGGTTTTCTCCAAATTTTCAAGCGCCTGCTGGGAAAGGGTAAAGGTATAAAGCTTCTCAACAGAAGACGTAATGATAAACTGCATGGCATACAGTGCGGATGGGTGTAAGCACCTGGCATCCGCCGCCTGCTTCCCACAGTTCTCACAGAGAACTCCTCCGCTTTTTGTATGGAACCACGGAAGGGATTCCTCCCTGCCGCACATCATGCAGGAAAATACATTAGGATATTCCCCATTGATAGTTAATGCCTTCAATTCAAAAATCCGGCGCACCAGCCGGTTCTCCAGGCTTTCTTTTTCCAATGCCCGCAAGGACTGGTACAAAAGCTTCAGCATATGTATCTCGTCGGTGTTCTCCCTTGCATAATAATCTGCAATTTCCAAAAAATAAAATCCATAACAGGCATCATCTAAATTTTCCGCCAGCTTACGGAAATAATTGCTGATTTCTGTCTTTACAACCGTAAAAGAACTCCGCCCCTCATAAACCTCGAATGTTCCAAAGGAAAAAGGGCTTCCAGACGCCATCAATTGGCTGCCCGGACGCCTTGCCCCCCGGGCAAAAGCAGAAATTTTCCCTCTTTCCCTGGTCAGAAGCGTTATCCTTTTGTCATATTCTCCCACTGGGACTGCTGATAAAACCATGCCCGTAAGCACTATGTTCTGCCCCATTTTTTCCCACGCTCCCGCTTTGGTATTCTCTGTCCGCCATCAAGGAAAGGGTCGCATCCCCACAAGCCCCTTCCGTCGTCTGATGGCATTTGTAACTCAAATAATCCTGCACGCTTCCCGTACTAGCAAACCTCGTCCACCTCTGCTCTACCATATGGATTCCCCCTGTTCTTCTGTAATGAACCGTTACAGCCAGCTAACCTTTATAACCAAAAAGGCAGATACAAAAATTTTGCCATTTATCGCAAAAAATTGCTTGTAAGCGCCTGACCAAAAAGCCAATCTGTAACAGGTTATAATTTTAGGGTAACCCATCCGCCCGCAGATATACTATATAAAATCTGGCAGAACTGGAAACGCAAGCCTTAGAAGCGCTCTTCTTCCCTGTATCCAAAATTCTTCAACAGAAAATCACTGTCCCTCCAGTCCTTCTTCACCTTCACCCAAAGCTTCAAATTCACCTGATGTTCCAGCATTTTCTCAATCTCAAACCGGGCGTTGCTGCCGATTTTTTTCAGCATTGCCCCGCCTTTCCCAATGATGATTCCTTTGTGGGAATCCCTCTCACAGATAATGGTTGCTTCAATATCCACAATGCCGCCGGATTTGCGCTCCTTCATCCGCTCAATGGTAACGGCAATCCCATGAGGAACCTCTTCCTCCAAGGCGTGCAGGGATTTTTCCCGGATAATCTCTGCAACAATCTGCCGCTCCGGCTGGTCTGTGATGGTATCTTCATCATAAAACATGGGGCCATAGGGCAGGTACTTGAAAATCAAATCCGGCAGAATCTCCGTGTTCTCCCCACGCAAGGCAGACAGAGGAACAATTTCGGCAAAGTCAAACTCTTTCCGGTAGGTATCAATATACAAAAGCACTTCGTCTTTCTTGACGGTATCGGTTTTATTGATAATCAAAATCACCGGCGTAGTTACCTTTTTCAGCTTCTCTATAATGTGCCGTTCCCCAGCCCCTATAAAAGTGGTGGGTTCCACCAGCCATAAAATCACATCCACATCATGCAGCGTCTGTTCTGCCACATTTACCATGTATTCCCCCAGCTTATTCTTCGCCTTGTGGATTCCTGGCGTGTCCACAAAGACAATCTGTCCCTTCTCCTCATCCGTATAGACCGTCTGGATACGGTTGCGGGTCGTCTGGGGCTTCTTTGAGGTAATGGCAATCTTCTGCCCAATCAAACGGTTCATGAGCGTAGACTTCCCTACATTCGGGCGTCCGATTAAAGTTACAAATCCTGATTTAATATTTTGGTTCATATCCTCTCCTTCTGCTGTTTCCTGAACTCTTATAAAAGATTTTTCAACTCCATAAATAATTCTTTCTCTTCTTTTAGCTTTTCCTCGTTTCCAATCACGCAAAGAACATCATCCGCTAAGACTGCCTTTACAATGCCAGAAAGGTTCCTGATATCTTCTGGGGTGGCATTTAAAATTTCCTCCCGCTCCTTCTGGAGCATCTCTTCCGTTATGCCTGCCAGCCAGGCAGTGGCGCTGCGGCCTGTCTTCCCTGCCGGCGTAAGAGGTGCGTCCACGCCGCTGAAGGTGCCGATAATATATTTTGTCATCTCTTTTTCGTCTACCTGGAAATTCTCTAAATACGACGGTATTCCTTCGTAAACCTGATTGGTTTTTGTCAGGTTCGGATCCCGGTAAGAGACAAAATAGCCGTCCCCTCTCCTGGTAAATCCACTCATACACCCATATGCCCCGCCTTTTACCCGGATATTAATCCACAGATATTCATAGCTGAGCAAAACCTTCAAAATCCGCAATGTCCCAGTATATTGATATCCCGCCTTCCTGAAATTACCGGCACGGGAGACATACTGCACCTGGGAGGCATCCAAGAATCCCTCATTTTTCTTTTCCAATGAAAGGGGCTTTCTTTCTTCCCCAGGAATATCCTCTGAGAGAACTTCCTTTACGGCTGGAATCTCCTGTTCCACCAGCTTCATGCCTTCCGGCTCTGCCCCAACGCTGAACATCAGATTATCTTTTCGGAAGACTTTTTTTGCCAGCTGCTCCAGCTTGCTGCTGATAAAATCTTTCTTCTCTTCAAAATGCTCCTCCAGCTCTTTCACCAGCTGATAGAACTCAATGCCCTGGGTCAGATCGGTATATTCTGCACTTTCCGAAAAATAGGACATGGCCCGCATCGAAGAAATGGAATGCCCGTTGGCACTGAAATTCATCTGGATTCTGGACTTTAACTCTGCCAGAATCTCATAGAGACGCTCTTTCTTCTTAAAATTGCTTCCAGAAATAATTTCCCGGACAATCTCCATGGTCTTTGGAATCTCATGGTACAAGGTCTTTATTTTCACCTCATATTTCAATAGGATCCGCTCATCATCCACTCTGGGATAGATTCCGATATTGCTGAAAATTCCTCCGGTATGCAGGTTAATCTCATTGGCAAGCTCCTGGAAGCTATAAGCATTTGTATCCACATATCCAAGAACAGCCTTTAAAATGCCAAGATAAGGAATGTCCTCTGAGGGAAGCTCCTTTAAGTCGAACATCAGGCTGAAATAAGCGATTCCATTGGTATCAATATCATGGCAGAGCATCAACGTGTCCCCTGCTTGCTGCTGGCGGTTATACAGCCTCTCTCCGGTCTTTTTGATATCGCTTCTGGAAAGCATGGGTATCTTTTCCAGATTTTCCGGCAGAGAAGGCTCCTCCTGATATTTTTTCAAATGGTGGGTAAAATCGACAATTTCCTGCCGTTCCCTGGCGCTTAAGGATGCCTTGTAGGCTTCCAGCTTCTTTGCCAGCTCTTCTTCCTTCCTGGCGTTCAGCCCGTACTGCGGCTCTCCAGCCACCACCGAAGCATGGGGGTTATCCAGGAAATATTTCTGCACCAGCCCTTCAAAATATCCTGTTTCCACCTGGCTTTTCAGGAATTCAATCACTTCCAATTCTTCCAGATGCAGAAACGGCTGGTTTTCATCGTAAATCCAGCTGTCCAAGCACTTAATGCCAAGAAGCAGCCCCTTGGGGAACTGCCCATAGTCGGCCTCCCGGTATCTGAATTCAAAGCTGTTGATGCCTGCCATCAGGGATTTTTTATTGATGCCAGCCTCCACCTGTTCTTTTAGGACGCTTCGGATAATTTCTAAAAATTCTTCCTTTCTGTCCAGATTGCTGTTTTTCGCCATAATGGAAAACATGGGCTGCAGGCTGCTGCAGTCAAAGGATGCTAAAATATCTTTTCCGATTCTGGCATCCAAAAGCGCCTGCTTCAATGGCGCGCCAGGGGCGCTCAGCAGGGCATAGTCAAGAATATCAAAAGCCACGTACAAGGTCTTGTCCAAAATCGTCCCAACGCTTACGTTATAGGTTAAATACGTGTGGTCCTCCAAGGGCTCCCCGCTTGCAACATTGTAAGGAATTGTTACTTCTCTTGGGGCTTGGAAGGGCTCCTGGAATTTTACCTGGGAATCCACCGAAATCCTGTCATATTCATTAAGGTACTCCTGGTCTATCCAGTTCAGCTTCTCCTCCATATCCATGTTGCCGTAAAGATAGAGATAGGAGTTGCAGGGATGATAGTATTTCTGATGAAACGCCAGAAACTGCTCATAGGACAGCTCTGGAATATTTTCCGGATTCCCGCCTGATTCAAAGGCATAGGAAGTATCCGGGTACAGGCTGCTGAAAATTTCCCGCTCCAGCACCCCGTCCGGGGAAGAGAAGGCTCCTTTCATCTCATTGTAAACCACGCCGTTAATCGTAAGGGGGGCATCCATATCCTCCATCTCATAATGCCATCCCTCCTGGCAGAAAATTTCCTTGTGATTGTAAATATCGGGATGGAACACCGCATCCATGTAAACTCCCATCAAATTTTGGAAGTCCTTGTCATTACAGCTTGCCACGGGATAAATGGTTTTGTCGGGATATGTCATTGCATTTAAAAAGGTATTCAGAGAACTTTTCTCAAGCTCAATAAAAGGATCCTTCACCGGGTATTTTTCCGAGCCGCACAGTACCGAATGCTCCAGAATATGGGCGGCTCCCGTACTATCCAAGGACGGCGTGCGGAACCCCACATAAAATACCTTGTTTTCATCCTCATTCGAAATCAAGGCAATCCTTGCCCCGCTCTTTTTATGCCGAAGCAGGAAGCCTGTAGATTTGATATCATTTAAAACTCTTTCTTCCAATAATTCATACGCTTTGCAGTTTTCCAGATTCATGTTTTCATATTCCTTTCCAAATGATTAGAGCTGCGGTTTCGTAATGAACCCCGTCATGCTCATCGTTCCGTCCGGCGGGCCGCATGGCCATCCTTACTATGGAAGCCGGAGGTTTTCATAGTAATTGCCAATTGCTGATATGGGATTTCAATTTGATTTGCATCAAAGATTTCTTTGATTTGTTCGTTCAGCCGCCATTTCACCTTCCAGTAATCTTCCATTGCCACCCAAAGCCTGCATCCCAGCCGGACGCTGCTGTCATCCAACGCGTCCACAAATACTGCCATCTCCTCTTCCTGCAACGCTTCCTCCTGGGCAGACAGCAATTCTCTCAAAAGCTCCTTCGCTTTTTTCATATCTGCTTCATAGGAAATTCCCACAAACACGTCCAATCTCCGTTTGTCCTGCTGGGTCACATTGGTCAAACTGGAATTGGCCAGGATCCCGTTGGGAATCACTACCATCCGGTTGTCTGCCGTAAGCAGCTTGGTATAAAAAATCATAATCTCCGATACCTTTCCTTCATTGCCATGTGTATCTTCGATAATATAATCCCCCACTTTAAAGGGTTTAAACAGCAGAATCAGCACTCCGCCTGCAAAATTGGACAAACTGCCCTGCAGGGCAAGTCCCAAAGTCAGGCCGGCAGATCCAAGCACTGCCACAACAGAAGTGGTCTCCACCCCAAGCTGGTTGATGACCGCTACCGCCAGAATGAAATATAAAATAATTTTGGCGACGGAATCTAAAAACTGCCTGGCTCCTTCATCTGCCCCGGAACGTTCCAGCGCCCTGCCCAATACTCTTCGAAGCCATTTTATGATTTTCTTTCCCACAAGATAAATCAGCAAAGCAATCAGCATCCGCACGGCCAAATCAACAAAAAAGGGAACCATATCTTCCAGATATCCCTTCAGGACGCCTGGCTTTGCCATCCGCTCCAGTTCCTGCAGTTCCGCCAGATTATCCGCAATATTTTCCGTCAATACTATCCCATGGTCCAAAAACATCTTCCTTCCTGATTCTTTTATTCGTCCTGATGCAGCATCCACTGCAATTATCCTACAATATTTATCGGATAAATGCAAACAATAAATATACAGGGGCTGCCGCTTGCCGGCAGTCCCTGCACTACTTATTTTATCACTCTGACCTTCAATACACTGTCAATTTTCTTCAACTGTTCAATGGCTGCCTCTGTCACTGGAGAGTCAATATCCAGAAGGGAATATGCAAAGTCTCCCCGGCTCTTGTTGGTCATATCTGAAATATTAATATTATTTTCCGCCATAACCGCAGTATACTTTCCGATAATGCCTTTTACATTTTTGTGCAGAATTGCCACACGGCCTGCGCCGGTGCAGAAGCCCATATCGCATCTGGGGAAATTCACAGAATTGCGGATATTTCCATTTTCCAGATAATCCCTGACCTGTTCCACAGCCATCATGGCACAGTTATCCTCGGATTCTGCGGTGGAAGCTCCAAGATGAGGAATTACAATACAGTTTTCCTTTCCTGCAATGGCGCTGGTGGGGAAATCCGTAACATATTTCTTTACTTTTCCTTCCTTGATGGCAGCAAGGATATCATCATCATCCACCAAAAGAGCCCTGGCAAAATTCAAAACCACAACCCCGTCCTTCATCTGGGCAAAGGCTTCCTTGTTCAGCATCTTCTTCGTATCTTCCAGAAGGGGCACATGAATCGTAATATAATCACATTCACGGTAAATATCCTCCAGGTTATTGATATGCTTTACACTCCTTGACAGGCTCCATGCTGCGTTGACGGAAATATAAGGATCGTACCCATAGACCTCCATGCCCAAATGGGTGGCAGCGTTTGCTACCCGTACGCCGATGGCGCCAAGCCCAATCACGCCCAGCTTCTTTCCTGCTATCTCACAGCCTGCAAAAGCATTTTTCGCTTTCTCTGCATCTTTGCCGATATTTTCATTTTCCGTATTTTCCAATACCCAATTAATGCCGCCTGTAATGTCCCGGGAAGCCAAAAGCATTCCTGCAAATACAAGCTCTTTTACGCCGTTTGCATTTGCTCCTGGCGTATTGAACACAACAATTCCCTGCTGGGCGCATTTTTCCAACGGAATATTATTTACCCCGGCTCCAGCCCTTGCAACTGCATAAAGCCCCTCTGGCAGCTCCATCTCATGCATTGCTGCGCTGCGCACCAATACCGCCTGAGCCTCATTGATGTCCTCTGTTTTCTGATACTCCTGGTTAAACAAATCCAGCCCCACATTCGCAATGGGATTTAAGCAATGATACTGAAACATTCTAATTCTCCTCTTCAAATTTTTTCATAAATGCCACTAATTTTTCCACGCCTTCCTTTGGCATTGCATTGTAAATGCTTGCCCGCATGCCCCCTACGGTCCTATGGCCTTTCAGGTTCACAAAGCCGGCTGCCTCTGCTTCTTTTACAAACTTGGCGTCTAACTCTTTATCTCCGGTGACAAAAGGCACGTTCATCAAAGAACGGTCTTCTTTTCTTACGGTTCCCCGGAACATTTTGCTTTCATCCAGAAAATCATATAGAATCTTCGCCTTCTCCTCATTGCGCTCCTGCATCGCTGCAAGGCCGCCCTGCTTTTTCAGCCATTGGAATACCTTTCCGCAGATATAAATGCCGTAAGCTGGAGGCGTATTATAAAGAGAATCTGCATCTGCATGGGTCTTATATTTTAACATAACAGGCGTTCCAGGCAAGGTATCCTCGGTAATCAAATCCTCCCGGATTATCACAATCACCACTCCGGCAGGGCCGATATTCTTCTGTACGCCGCCATAGATAATCCCATATTTGGAAACATCCACCGGCTCGGATAAAAAGCAGGAAGATACGTCTGCCACCAAAATATGCCCTTTGGTATTAGGCAGGGTTTTATACTTGGTTCCATAAATCGTATTATTTTCACAGATGTATACATAATCTGCGTCTTCTGGAATATCCAAATCAGAGCAGTCTGGAATATAAGAAAAAGTCTCATCCTCGGAGGAAGCCACTTTCACTGCCTCGCCGTAATTCTGCGCTTCCTGGAATGCCTTTTTTGCCCACTGGCCCGTTACAATATAGGCAGCCTTCTTATGCTTCATCAAATTCATTGGTATCATCGCAAACTGCTGGGAAGCGCCGCCCTGCAAAAACAGCACCTTGTAATTATCTGGAATATCCATCAACTCCCTTAAGTCTGCTTCTGCTGCCTTGATAATTCCATCATATACCTTGGAGCGGTGGCTCATTTCCATCACGGACATGCCGCTTCCCTTATAATCTAACATTTCCTCTGCTGCTTCCTGCAATACCTCCTCCGGCAGGACTGCCGGCCCTGCGGAAAAATTATAAACTCTGCTCATGTTTTCCTCCTCTATTCCTTCTTGTCATCTTCATCAAAGGCCTCGTCAATGGCAGCCCCCGGAGCCACCATAGGCCATACCTTATCGTCGCTGTCAATCATGCAGTCAATCACCACCGGCATCCTGCTTTCCATGGCTTTGGCAAAAGCCTCTTTGAATTCTTCCCTGGTTGCTGCACGGTACCCGGCCGCTCCCATGGCCTCCGCCAATTTTACAAAATCCACACTGTCATTTAATACGGTTGCAGAATAATGCTCCTCATAAAACAACGTCTGCCACTGGCGGACCATGCCTAGCACATGATTGTTCACCACCACCTGGATTAAGGGCAGTTTCTGGCGGACTGCCGTGGCAATCTCGTTCATATTCATGCGGAAGCATCCGTCCCCGGCAATGTTGATGACCTGTTTTCCTGGATTGGCCATCTGCACGCCGATGGCAGCGCCCAGCCCATATCCCATGGTTCCCAAACCGCCTGACGTAATCAATGTACGCGGCTTTTTATATTTATAGAACTGGGCTGCCCACATCTGATGCTGGCCCACCTCTGTTACCATAACAGCGTCGCCCTTTGTCTGCCTGTAAATCTCCTCAATCAGATAAGGGCCGCTCAGCCCGGTATCCTGGTATTTCAGCGGATACTTTTCTTTGTATTCCATGATTTTCTGAATCCACTCCCTGTGATCCTGGGGTTCGATTCTTTGGTTCAGCTGGGCAAGAATCTCCTTGATATCTCCAATGATATGGGCATCCGTCACAATATTTTTGTTAATCTCCGCCGGATCGATATCAAACTGGAGGATCTTGGCATTGGAAGCAAACTTTTTGGCATTTCCGGTTACCCGGTCGCTGAACCTTACCCCCACCCCAATCAAAAGGTCGCATTCGCTCACGCCATAATTGGAGGTCTTTGTTCCATGCATCCCCAGCATCCCGGTGTAAAGGCTGTGGTTTCCGTCAAAGGCTCCTTTTCCCATCAAAGAATCGGCAACTGGCGCCTGCACCTTTTCCACAAACTCCATAAGCTCCTGGCTGGCCTCTGAAATCACTGCCCCGCCTCCCACAAACAAATATGGTTTCCGGGACATCCTTATCATTTCTACGGCCTGCCCTAAGGCTTCCTCCGTAATTGTGCTTTGGCAGCGTTCCTCCTGCTGGATCGTCCTTTTACAAAAATCCGTCTGATTGGAGGTTACATCCTTTGGGATATCCACAAGCACCGGCCCCGGCCTGCCCTTTTTCGCAATCCGAAAGGCCCGCCGGATGGTTTCTGCCAGCTTTTCTACATCCTTTACAATAAAATTATGCTTGGTAATGGGCGTTGTGATTCCTGCAATGTCAATCTCCTGGAAGCTGTCTTTTCCAAGGAGGGACACTCCCACATTGCAGGTAATGGCCACCATGGGAACCGAATCCATATAGGCGGTGGCAATCCCGGTCACCAGATTCGTTGCCCCTGGCCCTGAAGTAGCCAGGCAGACCCCCACCTTCCCGGTAGAGCGGGCATACCCGTCTGCTGCATGGCTGGCTCCCTGCTCATGGGAAGTCAGCACATGCTTGATTTCATGTCTGTGTTTATATAATTCATCATATACATTTAAAATGGCTCCGCCCGGATAGCCAAAGACAGTATCCACACCTTGTTCTTTCAGGCACTCAATGACAATTTGCGCTCCTGTCAGCTGCATATTTCTTCCTCCTGTTACTTTTCGATTTTTCCTGCAATCAGATTTCCCATCTCTACCGTCCCTGCCTGAATGACAGAATCCCTCTTTTCTTCCTCCTGAGGCATAATATCAACCGTACGGTATCCTTCTTTCAATACCTGCTTTACCGCAAGCTCCACCGCATCTGCTTCTTTATCTAAATCAAAGGAATAGCGCAAAAGCATTGCAGCACTCAAAATAGTTGCAATCGGATTTGCAATCCCTTTCCCGGCTATATCCGGCGCGGAACCGCCGCTTGGCTCGTAAAGGCCGAACTTGGTATCGTTCAAGCTGGCGGAAGAGAGCATCCCAATGGAGCCGGTTACCATGCTTGCTTCGTCTGATAATATATCACCAAACATGTTCTCTGTCAAAATCACGTCAAACTGCTTGGGGTCTTTCACCAGCTGCATGGCGCAGTTGTCCACCAGCATGTGCTCCAAAACCACTTCCGGGTAATCCTTTGCAACTTCCTCCACTACCTTTCTCCAAAGCCTGGAGGAGTCCAGTACATTTGCCTTGTCTACGCTGGTTACCTTCTTCCTGCGCTTCATGGCGATGTCAAATCCGCGTTTTGCAATCCTTCGTATCTCATTTTCATTATATGTAAGGGTATCCTCTGCGGTCATCACTCCCTCACGCTCTTCTGTTACCCTTTTTCCAAAATAAAGGCCGCCGGTCAGCTCACGCATAATCATCATATCAAATCCGTCGCCGATAATGTCTTCCCTCAGGGGACACGCTTCCTTTAACTCTTCATACAGGTATGCAGGCCTTAAGTTCGCAAACAGATTCAAGGACTTGCGCAGCTTCAGCAAGCCCGCCTCCGGCCTTAAATCCGGCGGAAGCTGATACCAGGGGGAGGTACTGGTATTTCCCCCGATGGAGCCCATCAGGACTGCGTCTGCCGCCTTTGCCTGGGCAATGGCCTCGTCGGTCAAAGGAACTCCTGTGGCGTCAATGGATACGCCGCCCATCAATATCTCATCATAGGAAAAGGTATGTCCGTAGACTTCCCCCACTTTATCTAATACTTTCTTTGCTTCCTTCACAATCTCCGGTCCAATTCCATCCCCGGATATTACTCCAATCCGATAATTCATCTATCTTCTTCCTTCCCTGACAAAAATTTATAAGTACTACTATATTATATTTGCCTGCGAATTTCAACTGCAAATGACATTTTTCTTTTTCATGGCTTTTATAATCTGTAGTTATAGACATGCTTGATTCCATTATATCCAGATATAGAAAAAACTTTTGCATTTCCTGTCTTTCGAAATAT
>CANDGI010000045.1 GCA_947384285.1 uncultured Lachnospiraceae bacterium | reverse complement strand
CTTCCGCCTTGCCCCGGCATAAATTGCAATGAAACATATTATTTTTCACACTAACGATCCATTCCTTCCGCCTTGCCCCGGCATAAATTGCAATGAAACATATTATTTTTCACACTAACTATCCATTCCTTCCGCCTTGCCCGGCATAAACTGCAACAAAACATATGAAAACAGGACTGCTGCATCCGGGAAATTTCCCTTCATACAGCAGCCCTTCCTCCTATTCGCTGGTGCGCCGTATATTCGATTCAAACAACCGGTTATACCCAAGCCATCCATAATTCCCCTCAGCAGACGCCAGGGCTTCCTTCATGGTCTGCATCTTTGCATCCGTATTGTCGGCAAAGCTTAAAGCAATGGCCTCGGCAATGGCAGGCTTCTTGGGCGAGCCATATTCCAACTCCCCATGGTGGGCAAGGATGCAATGCTTTAATTCATTGGCCAATTTCACCGGAAACTCTGGGATTGTGCGAATCCGTTCCCCCACCCATTCTTCTCCAATAATAATATGTCCCAAAAGCTGCCCCGCATCCGTATAGTCATTTTCTGGAAATACAGATAATTCCTGCAGTTTCCCTACGTCATGGAACATAGCCGCCGCCAGCAGTAAATCTTTATGTAACATAGGGTATGCCTGTGTATAATAATTGCAAAGCTTCGTTACACTGAGCGTATGCTCCAACAATCCGCCCACATAGCCATGATGGACGCTCTTTGCCGCGCTGTGAAACTTAAAACGCTTCTCAAATTCCTTATCCTCCAGGAAAAAACTAGCGCAAAGCTTTTTCAGGTAAGGGTTCTTCATCTCCTTGATAAATCCTGTAAGCTCCAAGTACATCTGGTCAATATCCTTCTCACTGACTGGAAGATACTCTTTGGGGTCATATTCTCCTTCCCCAACTTTGCGGACACGCTTTATGTTAAGCTGCAGCGCCCCCTGGAAGCTGGTCACATCCCCTACCACTGCAATGTAATCCAAGGCCTCAAATTCATCAATCCCCTGGGAATTAGGATCCCAGATTTTCGCATCCAATGTCCCTGTTTTATCCTGCAGAATCAATGATTCATATGGTTTGCCTGCTTTCGTCAAAGCTGTCTGCTTCACTTTGCACAGATAAATATCCCCTACACGTTCTCCCTCTCTCAAGGTTCCTATATATTTCATGCTTTTACTCCTTTATTTCAATACGCCAACCGTCACGATGCATTCCAAATCCACATACTCCTCACCGTTCTGCCTTTTGACGGTGATAAGCACTGCATCCTCTGGATTTAATGCATAAATCTTCTGGTTGTATTGTTCTACTGTTTTTACTTCTTCCCCGTTCACCGTAATAATAACATCCGCTTCCTGGAGCCCTGCCGCCATTGCCGGGGAATCCAGCTCAACAGACTTGATGTAAACGCCTTTGGGAATATTGTATTCTTTGGCAATTTCATCTGTTACTGTACTTAAACGCAGACCCACATAGGGCACATCCCGGCCATTGAACAAGTCCTCAATCACCTGTTTTAGCTCCGATACGGAAAGAGCCGTAATCGTGTTGCGGTCGCTGTGGCTGCTGTAGTCCTGCAGCACCAGCCCAACGATTTCCCCGCTAAGGTTAATCAGCACGCCGCTTCCATTTTCACTTCCCACAATATCCGTGGTAAAGATCGTATAATTCCTGTCTATGGTGGACACCTCATTGTTTGAAGAAGTGATTGTCCCGCACAAAATAGAATAATTTGCCCCCAAAGGGCTTCCAATGGCAAGCACTGCCGTTCCCTGCTTCACAACATAAGAATTGCCCAGGGATGCTACCGCCACCTGATTCATGGTTTCCTCTGAAATCTCCTCCAGCGGAACGCTTATGATAGCAATGCCCGTATTGCCGTCATATTTTTTCAAAGATGCAGAAACCACTGTGCCATCTATAAAAGTAATGCTGATCTCCTGTGCATCTGCAATTACTTTCTTCTCTGTCAAAATCAAAAGCTCCTGGCCGCTGTCTCCAACTACAATTCCCGCTGCCCTGTTTTCATTTTCATAAGGCGTGTCAAACCAGTCCATGCCGCTTGTTACTCCGGTAACAGTTACCACAGATTTATTTGCCTGCTTTCCAATATCATACAATTGATTCTGCAATTCCTGGTAATCTTCTATTTCCAGCTTCTCCTGAACCACCACGGTCTGGCTCTCCGGTTCCTTTGGCGGCTCCTTCTCTTCTTCCTCCTCCATCTCTTCCTCCTCTTCCTGAGGAACGTCATCCCTGGGAATGCTGATGGTGGATTCTTCCTTAGGATACAGCCATTCCTCCAGATAAGGCCTTAGCCATACAAAGACAACACAGGCAATCGCCCCGAAAATTACAGCACAGAGAATATTATACCCTGCCTGCGCCAGCAGCCGCCGCTTATTGATTGGCTTGTCTTTTATCTTCTCCTTAATAAAAGCAAATTCCTGCTCATTCTGCTCTTGTTGTTTCATAAACACGCCCTCCATGAACATGCATATGCAGCCTGCCGGCCTTAAGGCTGCATGGCAAAACGGTAACACATATAAACATTATACGTTCTTCCCGGGTTTGTTGCAAGATTTTTCTTTTTCAGGTATAATATTTCGGAAGATATTATACGCGCCCATATGCGCATTGCCTGCCATATCTTATTACGGGTGATTACAGCCTAATATCGAAAGATATTATATGCGCCCATATCTTATCACGGAGTGATTATGGCCTAATAATTGGAAAATGAAAGGATTATGCTTATGAATGAAAAAGTATTTCATACATTAGAATACCACAAAATCATAGATATGCTGTCTGAATGTGCAACCTCTGCTTCCGGCAGAGAACTTTGCAGGAATTTAAAACCCTCGGTAAATCTGGAAGAGATAGAATCCGCCCAGCAGCAGACTGCCGATGCACTGACAAGGATTTTCCAGAAAGGCTCTCTCTCTTTCTCCGGAGCACACAACGTAGGAGCCTCCCTGAAACGTCTGGAAGTGGGCGGCGTTTTAAGCATAGAAGAACTTCTCAAAATCGCCTCGCTGCTTGAGGTGGCAAAACGTGCCAAAGCATACTCCCGCAGTGAGAGGGAAGAATCCAAAGCAGATTCCTTGGAAGAGCTTTTTTCCAGGCTGGAGCCTTTGACGCCTCTTTTAGAAGAAATCCGGCGCTGTATCCTGTCCGAAGATGAGATTGCAGATGACGCTTCCCCCGCTTTAAAGCATATCCGCCGTTCCATGAAAAATACAAATGAAAAAATCCGCAGCCAGATGAACGAATTGTTAAACAGCAGCCGCAGCCATCTGCAGGATGCAGTGATTACCATGCGGGACGGCCGTTACTGCCTTCCGGTAAAAGCAGAATCCAAAGGGCAGGTGCCTGGCATGATCCATGACCAGTCCTCCACCGGCTCCACCTTCTTTATTGAGCCGATGGCAATTGTAAAGCTGAACAACGATTTAAAAGAACTTTACCTGAAAGAACGAGAGGAAATCGAAATCATCCTCGCCAGCTTAAGCAGCCTGGCTGGAGAATACGTTCCCTATATCAAAGACGATTATGAGATTTTAACGGAACTGGATTTTATTTTCGCCAAAGGCTCCCTGGCAAAAAAATATAATGGAACCAGCCCCATTTTCAATAACGAACGAAGAATCAACATCCGCAAAGGGCGCCATCCCTTGCTTGACCACCGCAAGGTTGTGCCCATCGACATCCATCTGGGGGACGATTTTGACCTGTTGATTGTCACCGGCCCAAACACCGGGGGAAAAACAGTATCCTTAAAAACTGTCGGGCTTTTTACCCTGATGGGGCAGGCAGGCTTGCACATTCCGGCAAATGACCGATCAGAGCTTTCGGTATTTGAAGAAGTATTTGCAGACATCGGGGATGAACAGAGCATTGAACAAAATTTAAGTACTTTTTCCTCCCATATGACAAATATTACTTCTATTCTGAAGCATGTAAATGAAAATTCACTGGTGCTTTTTGATGAATTATGCGCCGGAACCGACCCGGTAGAAGGAGCCGCACTGGCTGCCTCCATTCTATCCAGGCTTCATGATTACGGCATCCGCACCATGGCTACCACCCACTACAGCGAGCTGAAAGTATTTGCCCTTTCTACTCCCGGCGTGGAAAATGCCTGCTGTGAATTTTCGGTAGAAACCTTAAGCCCGACCTATCATCTTTTGATTGGAATCCCCGGAAAAAGCAATGCCTTTGCCATTTCGGGAAAGCTTGGGCTTCCTGGGGACATCATTGAGAATGCCAGAAACCGTATGACAGAGCAGGAAGAAAACTTTGAAGACCTGATTTCTGATTTGGAAACCAAGCGGATCACCATTGAAAAAGAACGTCTGGAAACAGAACAATACAAAAAAGAAATCGAAGCCATAAAGCGAAGGCTGGAAGAAAAGCAGGAACGCCTGGACGCCCAGCGGGATAAAATCATCCGACAAGCAAATGAGGACGCCCACGCCATCCTCCGGGAAGCAAAAGAGGTGGCAGACCAGACCATTAAAAATTTCCACAAATACGGCCAGGCAAATGCTTCCGCCAAAGAAATGGAGCAGGAGCGTTCCAAACTCCGGGGTAAAATGAACGATTTAGAGAAAAACATGTCCCTGAAGCAGAAAGAAACCTCCAACCACAAAGTCCCCAAGAAGCTGCGCATCGGGGATTCCGTAAAGGTCTTAAGCATGAACCTGAAAGGCACGGTTCATACCCTGCCCAACGATAAGGGGGACTTGTACGTCCAGATGGGAATCCTGCGCTCCCTGGTAAATATCAAAGACCTGGTACTCCTGGAAGATACGCCCGCCCTTGGAAACAAGAAAAAATCCACCGGCGCCGGGAAACTGAAAATGTCCATGTCTGCTTCTGTTTCTACGGAAATCAACTTGATTGGAAAGACTACCGATGAAGCCGTCTCTCTGCTGGACAAATACCTGGACGACGCCTACCTTGCCCATATGCCCTCGGTACGGGTGGTTCATGGAAAAGGAACCGGCGCATTGCGAAAAGCAGTCCACAGCCATCTAAAGCGGCTGAAATATGTGAAATCCTTCCGGCTGGGAGAATTTGGAGAAGGAGACTCCGGCGTTACAATTGTGGAATTTAAGTAAACCTTCCATCCCTGCTATGGAAGTCGGAGGCTTTCATAGTAACCCCCCCATCACGCTCAGCCTGCCGTCTGGCGGGCCGCATGGCCATCCCTGCTATGGAAGTCGGAGGCTTTCATAGTAAACCCTCATCATGCTCAGCCTGCCGTCTGGCGGGCCGCATGGCCATCCCTGCTATGGAAGTCGGAGACTTTCATAGTAACTTTCGAAAACTCGATATGTTTATGATAAAAAATTGTTTTTAAAGGAGTGCCTATGGTTGCAAAACAAAAAATCCTAATCGTCGACGACGATGCAAATATTGCAGAATTAATTTCCCTCTACCTGACCAAGGAATGCTATGACACCCGGATGGTCCAGGACGGGGAGGAAGCCCTTGCTGTATACGAACAGTATCAGCCCAATCTGATTTTACTGGATCTGATGCTTCCCGGCATCGACGGTTATCAGGTCTGCCGGGAGATACGCGCCAAATCCAACCTTCCCATTATCATGCTCTCTGCCAAGGGAGAGATTTTTGATAAGGTGCTGGGCTTAGAGCTTGGCGCAGACGACTACATCATGAAACCCTTTGATTCCAAGGAGCTGGTAGCGCGGGTCAAGGCAGTGCTCCGCCGCTATCAGCCCTCCAAACCGGAAGCTGCCGCTCCCAATATCAAATGTGTAGAATACCCGGATCTTGTCATTAACCAGACCAACTATTCTGTACTCTATTATGGCAAATCGGTGGATATGCCCCCCAAGGAGCTGGAGCTTTTGTATTTCCTGGCATCTTCCCCCAACCAGGTATTTACCAGGGAACAGCTGTTAGACCATATCTGGGGCTACGAATATATCGGCGACACCCGCACGGTAGACGTGCATGTGAAACGCCTCCGGGAAAAAATCAAAGACCACCCTTCCTGGCGCCTTGCCACGGTCTGGGGAATTGGATATAAATTTGAGGTGAAATAGTGAAACGGACGCTTTATCTGAAACTTTTAATTGGTTATGCGGCATTTGGCATCCTTGGTTTTATCACCATTGCCACATTTACCTCACAGCTGGCTTTGAATTACATCAAAAGAGATACTGCTTCCAATCTGTACCGGGAAGCCAATCTGCTGGCTTCCAATTATGCTTCCAATTATTACCGGGGAAATATGACCTTGGAGGATGTCACCGCCCACTTTCAGGCGGTTTCCACCTATCTGGATGCAAATATCCAGGTGGTCAGCAACAACGGGAAGATTATGATTCATTCCGGCCAGGAGTCCTCCGCCAATGGGATTGAAGATTTTGATATTACAGTCTTTGGCTCCAGCTACTATCAGACTGGTACTTTTTTCGGCACATTCCCAGAGGAAACCTTATCGGTTTTCTCGCCTATTACCATCAATTATAAAGTAAGAGGTTACGTGCTGATTCACAAGCCGGTCCGTGAGCTGGCTGCATTAAAGGACGGCTTTCTGAATATTTCCTATATGACCTTAGCCGTTATCTTTCTCTGCGCCTTTGTGGTGCTTGGACTCTTCACTTACACGGTTTACATTCCTATCTGGAAGATTACCCGGGCTGCCAAAGATTACTCGGAAGGGAATTTCGAGACACAGATTGACATCCACACCAACGATGAAATCGGATACCTGGCGGCCTCCTTAAATTACATGGCAGCGGAGCTGTCCACCTTGGAAGAGGACCAGCGGAAATTCATTGCAAATGTCTCCCATGACTTCCGTTCCCCGCTGACTTCCATCAAAGGCTATGTGGAAGCCATTATGGACGGCACCATCCCCCACGAAATGCAGGATAAATACTTAAATATTATCCTGTTTGAGACAGAGCGGCTCAACAAGCTGACCCAGAGCATGCTGGAGCTGAATAAATACGGCGTAAAAGGCACTATGCTGGATATCACAAGCTTTGACATCAACAACACCATCAAGCTGGTGGTTCAGTCCTTTGAGGGAATCTGCCAGGAAAAACGGATTTCCTTTGAACTGATTTTGACCGGGGAAACCTCCTTTGTCTGCGCAGATATGAGCAAAATCCAGCAGGTGCTCTACAACCTGATTGACAATGCCATCAAGTTCAGCCACCCGGATTCTGCCATTACCATTGAGACGACAGAAAAAAATGAAAAAGTTTTTATCTCCGTGAAGGATACCGGCATCGGCATTCCCAAAGAAAGCATCAAAAAAATCTGGGAACGGTTTTACAAAACAGACCTGTCCCGGGGGAAAGACAAACGAGGCACAGGCCTTGGCCTTGCCATTGTAAAAGAAATTATCTCGGTACATAATGAAAATATTAACGTAATCAGTACGGAAGGGGTTGGCACGGAATTTATTTTTACGCTGCCCTTGAAAAAAGAATAAATCTGCCCGCCTATCATGTTTCAAACATATTCCTGGAAAAAATGGGCGTATAACATAAAGGGGATGCGGGGAAATGACAAGTTATCTACAATATATACTGTAACGCTTTCAGCGGCAAAACTATATATTGTGGACGAACTCCATTTCCCCACATCCTCTTTACTTAACTCTCCCAATTACAACTTGGCAAAGCTATATATTGTGGACAAGTTCCATTTCCCCACATCCCCTTTACTTAACTCTCCCAATTACAACTTGGCAAAGAATATATCTCTTTTTCCGGTTTTAATGATATAGAATTCCTCACCTTGCCGGACAGCTCCCCCTACGCTTTCTGAATCCTTGGCAATTCCCTGTTCCCCGAATTCTGTGAAAAAATGATATTGATATCTTCTCTTTGTGTTCTCTCCATGGTGTTCTGTGAAAACCCGTTCTTTCAAAAGACATCGCGCCAGGACTCCCATTGCCTTTCCTTTCAGCACCCTGTCCTTTCTTTTTTTATTTTTCCGGAAGAACCATAGGCTGGGCAGCCAGCCTGCGAGGGCTGCCAAAGCCCAGAATTTCAATTGCTCCAGACCTGCCCCATGCTCTTTGCCTGCCTGGATTGCTATTTGAAACAGGGCAATCAGCGTAAAGCATGCAGAAGCAATATAGGCCATCTCAATTCTTTTTTTCTGAACCGCTTTTGTCAGCTTCTCATATTCTTCCTGGCTCAGTTCGCGAACCTTTATATTCCCCAATTCTATTCTCAATTACTTTACTTTCACTTTCCTTTCTTTACTGTAAGCACTGTAATAAACAGCCTTTCCAACCTTTTTCCAGCTTCTCACCTTCACATAGCAGAAGCTTCCCTTTTTTAGTTTTTTAATGGTGTACGTCTTCTTGCTTGTTTTCCCGGCAAGCTTGTACTTGCCTTTTTTGGATGTTTTGTAATAAATTTCACAGCCAGAGGCCTCTGTTCCAGATTGGCAGGTAACGGTTACGGTTCCCGCCTTTTTACTCTTAAGGGCAGAGAATTTTGCTGGCTTTGGCAGGATTCTGAAGGAAATGGATATGCTTCCTGCATAGGCGCCCTTGCCATGAATCGTTATTTTGGCCTTTCCTACATTTTTCGTGTTCTGATATACAACCTCATAATTTTTCGCGGAAAATTTTTTTCCGTTGCGCTTCACTGTCAATTTGGGCTTCCATGCTTTGCCTGTGTATGTCTTGGATGAAACGGAAGAAATTTTTGTATTTTTCTTCGAAATCACATTTTTCTTTTTCACAATGGCAAATTTTTTCGACACCCTTCCAGTATAATTTCCAATTCCTGTCACTGTCACAACTGCATTTTTTCCAATTTTCTTATTGTTCTTGCAGCTGAGCTTGTAATCCACATTCTTTTTTAATTTCTTTTTCGACACCGTCACTACAGGCTTTACGGAAATTGCTTTTCCAGTATAGCCCTGATTATAAACACCTGCCACACATTTTCCTGTAAGCATGAAAGGCTTAATCTGAAATCCCGCTTCTTTCGTTCCGGTATAATTGCCGGTTCCTGTCACAATGACGGTTGCTTTTCCTGCGTTTTTATTATTTCTGTACTGCAGGGAATAGTCTTTATTCTTCACCAGCGTTTTTCCCTGCACCCGCACAGCCACCGCAGGCGTACGCGCTTTTCCGCTGTAAGTGCAAGAGGAAACGGAAATTTCAGCACCCTCGATAGAAATCTTTTCTGGCGTATCCTGATAGACAATCACTTTGCAGGATGCCGAATGTCCCGTATCGGATATTGCAGTAACCTGCGCTGTCCCTATTCCTTTTCCGGTTACAAATCCTCTGCTGTCAACCGAGGCTATGTTACGGTCAGAACTCTTCCAGTATACCTCGCCGCTGGCGTCCTCTGGCGCTATCTCATAATACAGCCTCTTCGTTGTTCCCTTCTTAATGCGGATTTCTGTTTTGTCCAGCGTGACTTCTTCAATTAAGGATTCCACTACCACCACAAATTCCGCGTGATACTCATCCCGAATGTCTACGGAAACCACTGCAGTTCCTTTTTTCAATGCTTTCACCGCTATTTTTCTGTGATCAGCAGAAGGGGTAATCTCTGCTACAGAGGAATCCGTGCAATGCCATACAATTTCTTCTGGAGAAGGATTGTCTGTGGTATTTGCCGGGTTTTCTATGTATGCAGCTTCTTTTGTCTCATTTCTCAAAAGATTCAGAATATTGTTTGTAAAATAAATTCCAACCAGGGGATTGGTCACTGTTACGGTGCAAGATGAAGCAACACCCGTTTGTTCCCCCTTGGCTGTTATCACTGCCGTTCCAGGCGCAGCAGTTCTGATCACTCCATTTTCATCCACAGAAACATATTCTGGATGATCCGAGGTAAAAATCACTTTTTCCGTTGCGTCTGCTGGAAATTTTAAAATCCTCAGTTCCTCCTCAACGCCGATTCCTGCGATATTTAAGTTGGGGAATACCATCCGCAGACGTTCCAGCATTACTTCCTGCACCGAAATCCTGCAGACGGCATATACCGTATCATCGGAGGAAGACGCCGCTTTCACCTCCGCCGTTCCGGCACCCACTGCTTTTACTTTTCCGTCTTCGTCTACCTTCACAACTCCTTCATCGGAGGAAGTCCATATCAGATAATCGCTGGTATCAGCCGGCGCTAAGACAGGGGAAAATTCATAGGTGCCGCCCGCTTTTAACTCCAACGACTCCGGCAGCGTAATTCCGGTTAATATCTTCTTGGTAGCAAATCCTGCTGTTAAAGTGGCTGTCTCATCACTCATATAAAAAACCGTCTGAGGATTATGTTTCTCTTCTATCATTCCTTTGCCTGCGATTTTCCATCCGGTAAAGGCATATCCCTCTTTCGGAACCGCCTGCACTTCTATCCGCTCATTGGTGCTGCAGATTTTTTCATAACCATTATCCTGGTAGACGAATCCCTCTCCCAGCACAACCTCTCCAGCCGTCTCTTCTGCGGACTGGACACGCAGCCTGTTCTCTATGATAACGTCTGGTTTCTCCACATTGATGCATACCAGTCCCTTGTTGTTTTCCAGCAGAATTTCATCCGTCGCAGTAGTCAGCCTTTCATAAGCTACTGCTCCCGCCTCTAAGACATCGGACGCGCACAGCAATGTGCAGCTTTCCTGGCCCTCCAAAGCTTCCGTAAATGTATAATCATAAGCTACTGCGCCATTTTCTTCATCATCCAGAAGTAATTTGAAGCTGACGTTTTCTGCTGGAACCAGGCTGTTATTTGTAATCTCAAAGGCACGGTACTCTTTATTTCCTCCGATTACCGGTTCTTTTTCCTCTACAGAGACATCCGTATACCCGGCATGCATTGGAAAAGCGCCGTATGCCTCACCCTCGCCGTGGAGCGTAATGCCAATTTCATATTCATATCCGCCATCCATAAAAGGCAATTCTGCCAAAACGGTATATTCCTTCTCTTCCCCGGGCGCCAGCGCCATGTTTTCTATTGGGATATCTTCATCCAGACCAGAAATCCATGCATTTTCTATCAGGCTTGTCCCGGTATTTTTTACCGACACCCTCCATTCCATTGCCTGCCCAGAAGCAGCTTGATTGCTGTCATAGTCCAATGCAGTAAGGACAGCCTCTTTCCTGCTCTCTTCCTGTACGCCGCACAGAGAGGAGCGGACTAAACTCTCCCCTTCATATTTTTTAAGGGCATAAGATACGTGGCACATACCCTCTTGCAGATATCCGGAAAGAGAAAAAATCATAGGGCTTTCTTCTTCGCTTAGGGAAGCAATCTCATATGGCTTGCTCCATCCGTTTCCTGTCAGCCTTGTCCCATACAAAGAACTGTAATTATTTTCTTCCGTGGACTTTGAACCGGAAGCATGCCACACAATGGCAGTATCCGTTCCATCTTCCAGAACTGCATATGCATTGTTAGCATTAACCGGAAGGCTGTTTTCGTCAAATATCGTCTTTGCCTGGCTGGCATCGCTGGAAGTATAATAATAATTTCCCGCTTCGTACCACACCAGCGAATCTGTTCCGCCTATCTTAGCAAACATCGGGCTTTCGTCCATGGAAATATTGGACGTCTCTTTCGTAATTTTCACGGAAGCCTGATTCCCTGTACTCAATCCTGCCGCCAGGTATAACTCCCGGTCTGCAACTGTCTCTAAATTCCTGTCTGTGTCCAGCACATAAGCAATCTGCTCTTCTCCGCTTAATATCCCTGCATCCATGGAAGTCAAAGCATAATTTCCTACGGAGAAATACTTTAGTTCCGGTTCTGGCAATGTTGTAACGCTTGCGCCCACAGCCATATTGGCATAATAAATCTTATTTTCGGCGTTTTCTTTGGCTGCTAAGATATCATTTTCACTGTTGGCATACCAAGCCACAAACGCCTGACTGCCTGAAACGGAAATCCTCGGCGACAACGCTCCCTGATTTGCCGGCATCTTGCCAGAAACTGTCCCCAAATCCGTGACTGTATCATCACTTGTATGGAGCCTCACCATGGACACTACGCTGTCTTTGGCCATCTCTTCTATGCCCGCTTCGCTTCCAGCCTCTTGCAGCCGCTGATAATCCTCCTCTGTGTACACTTTCGACGCTTCCTGATAAGCCACGTAAATATCGTCGCCGGAAACAGAAACATCAAAGTTATAATCTGCCGTTCCATCGTCCGCCATGATTACCGGGCTGCTCCAGCTTTGGCTCTGTGAATTATATTTGGAATATACCAACGCAGTACGGTTAATATCTGTACGCTCTTTGTCATCATGGATCCAGAATCTATAGCATTCATTTGCCGGGGTTTTCACCATCACAGGCTTAGCGTCCACATAGATTCCGCTGTTCCACTCTTCCCTTGCCATGCTTTTTGCTTTGGCTGTATTTTGATAATCCCTGGGTGTAAATTCAAATGCATCCCCACGGTAGATACGCTCTTTCGCCTGGCTGGATACTGCCTGCATCCTTGGACTATTGCTATCGTACAACGTCCATGTCTTTTCCGCCAGCGTCAAACTGTTGCTGTACAGCAAGGCATGCACTTCTATGGAAGCGCTTCCCTTCAAAGTCAGCGTGTAATAATCCCGCGAAAAATCCGCCGTATATTTCAGCGTCCCCTTGCCCTGTACGCCGGCGGAAAGCACGCCGCTGGCTCCAACGCCCAGCTCCGCCGAAAGGCTTATCGCTGGTTCAAATTTTCCTTCTTTCACCTGGATGGACAGCGCGCCTTCATTAACGACTGACATCTGGCCTTCCAGGGAAGCCTCCGCTTTGGCACCTACCGTAATATACAGGGGCACCCAGCCAATAAAAAAGGTATGGGTATAGTTTGCAGAACCGGATACAGTTCCAACTACTCCAAGGTTGATGTTCAGCTTGCCATCTTCCAGGTATCCCTCTCCATATCCGCCTACCTGCATTTCCACTTTAGCTTTTCCAGTACCAAAGCTTCCAGGATTTCCTCCAAAAACTTTTCCGGCTGAGGAACGGTTGAGCACTGCCTGCTGGTAATCTCCTTTAAAGCTTTCCCAATCTTTTCCAGGCTCTTTGTTGTATGCCACCTTTATTTTTCCACTTTCATCAATTTCCACTTCCAGCGGCAGCTTGCTGGGACCAAAGTCAATATCTTCCGTCCCAAGCAGTATCTTCAATATCTCAGCGGCATCCTCCAGCCCTGACAGAGAAATGGTTTGGGTGAAAGACAAATCTGATTTCAGCGTTGTGGCATAAGAAGAAGGCGCACTGACTTTAATGCCCAGCAAAGTCTTAGCAGAAACTTCTCCTGTATTTGATACAACTTGAAGATAAATCTTATTTCCTTCTGTAAAATCGCAGAGACGGTTTGTCGTAAATGTTTTCCCGGCATTGTCGTTGGTCAATGTCTTTAACGTGAACTCTCCCGTATCATTTTCCATTACGGCTTTTCCATCCGATATCAATTGGAATACACAGTCTTCCATGTCAGAAACTGCATGGATTTTCACTTCCTGGGTATTTTTGTCCGTTGCCTCCACATTGCTGGGATTGGAATTAAAATAAACAGTGGAAGCCAGTAAATCCACATTGTTGTACTCGCTTTTCTCAGAAGTCATGCGGACGCTTTCCACCATGGGCTGCGTATCATTAATTCCCTTGAGGCTGATGGTCCGGCATGCGCCAAGCACAATTTCTATTTCTAGATCTTTTTCCAGATAATCCGCATGCTGCACCTTCGCCTTGACCACTGTGCCATTCTTATCCGGGGAAATCCCCTCAAATCTTGCCTGCCCTCTTCCATTTGCTGCGGCAGCGCCGATTCCTTCCAAGGTTACTGTGGCGGCGGAAACTGCCCGTCCCGTCTTGGAATCCATGAGATAGATGTCAAATTCATCCTCGCCTATCCTATCATCAATCGGTATGGAAGAGGCTCCTGAACCGCTGATTCCAATGCCAGTTCCATAATAAGTGGAAACTGCCATATTTGCACCAGGCGCAATGGCGATTGGGTTATAGTAGATACCCACAGCGCTATCTCCAAGATAATCTCCATCCTCCACGCTGTGGTTCCAGGAAGAGCCCTCAATTCTGCCCCAATTACAGTACTGAACCTTATCGGGATGTCTGTCATTTCCCAGCCACAGGGTTCCGCTTGCCATGGTTGACGGTGCGTCCAAATTATCATACACCTGATAGGTCTGCGTAATCTGGCTTCCAGAAAGTTCCTTCGCTTCTGTCACATTGCCATATCCTGCAATCTTAAAGGGGGCATGGTCATTGTCCGCCAGCATGGTATCCAACATAATCCGTATTCCAACCTGATGGCTTTCTCCTGATATATTGCTGACACTATATGAAATTTTTACCGTGTCGTCCCGCCCTGTTCCCTGGTTGGTATAAAAAGACAATGTCTCATTGACAAGGATCCCATACTCGCTTAACTTCATGGTGGCAATGATTGCATTGTCAGTCCTGCTTACAGAATCCGCATAAAAGAAGTGTTCCCTTCCATCTATGTAAAGTAATGTCTCCGATGTTCCCGGGGAAGGATGCCCAAACAGCAGCTTTTTATTGTTGTCTGTTGTGTAGCTTGGATTTCCTTCCACTGTACCAATGGTAAAGACACCCTCATCATCTGCGGCAATTTCCAGATATTCATTCACAAGCATACTGTTGCTGTATCTTGCACGAGGCTGTTCCAGAAGCTTCTGCTTGAGTTCTGCCGCTTCTGCCGGATTTGCTTCTTCATCCAGCATCCCAAGCTGCTCTTTGAGCATGCGCTTTGGGTCTTCCTCTGCTTCTCCATCCTTTGGCTGCTTCGTTTCTCCTTCCGCATTCTCCGGCTGCTTCGTTTCCTCTTCCGTATTCTCCGGCTGCTTCGTTTCCTCTTCCGTATTCTCCGGCTGCTCTTTCCCAGGGTTCACTTCCTGTTTTAAATCAACCTCCTTGCTTCCATCTTCACCTGCTTGCTGCTCCGCAGGTTCTGAATTTCCTCCCTGTTCCAAAATATCTCCCTGTCTGGAACTTTCCTCCTGCTGCAAGGCTCTTTCGTTTTGTGCCAATGCTGTCAGATGGGACTCCGGTATCAGCGTTCCCACCATACATAGAGCCATTCCTGCTGCAAGCAGACGGCTCATCCATTTGTTTTTCATAAATTTACTCCATCCTTCTATTATTTTTATAATCTGAATACCCCAAAACCTCTCTATGAAGGAAAGTGCCAAAAAAACATTTTTTGTTATACTCACACTATATATTTAACGATACAAACAAATGAAAAATTTGTCAAGAAAAGAATTGCGAAATAAGAATCGGCGGGTTTGTAACGCCTTTTGGATTTCAAGGCAAAGGCTTCCAGCAATGCTTTTTTATAATAACCGTTCGAATATCATTTTTATTTATGGATATGTTTGTCCTTTTATGATAAACTATTTTGGAATGGGAAGCTCCCTGAATTATGTATCAACAGAACTTTCCAAAAAGAAACAAAAGGAGAATAGAATTATGTTAGAAAAATTCTTCAAGTTACAGGAAAACCACACCACTGTAAAAACAGAAATCATTGCAGGATTTACCACCTTCATGACCATGGCTTATATCCTTGCAGTGAACCCTAACATCCTGTCGGCGGCAGGCATGAACCCAAAGGCTGTGCTGATTGCCACGGCGCTGGCTTCCTTTGTGGGCACATTGCTTATGGCCTTTCTGGCAAACTACCCCTTTGCGCTGGCTCCCGGCATGGGTTTGAATGCCTATTTTGCTTACACGGTAGTCATCGGCAAGGGCTACACCTGGCAGGCTGCATTGTTTGCCGTATTTGTGGAAGGCGTTCTCTTTATCATCCTGTCCCTTACCAATGTCCGGGAGTCTATTTTTAACGCCATTCCTACCACCTTAAAAGCTGCTGTAGGGGTAGGCATCGGCCTGTTTATTGCCTTTATCGGCCTGCAGGATGCAAAATTAATCGTGCACAGCGAGTCCACGCTGGTGACTTACCAGACCTTTAAGGGAGAAAACTTCCATTCCGTTGGCGTAGGCGCGGTTCTTGCATTGATTGGCTTGATTTTTACTGGAATCTTATTAGTCAAACAGGTCAAGGGCGCGATTCTAATCGGTATTTTTGCCACCTGGATGCTTGGCATCCTCTGTGAAATTACAGGCATTTACATACCTTCCCCGGACATCGGCATGTATTCTGTGATTCCATCCGGCTTTGTCAGCCTGGATTTTTCTTCCTTCCAGGAAACCTTCGGAGCTGTATTCACCGTAGATTTCAAGAGCTTCAAACTGATTGATTTTGCTGTTATTATGTTCTCTTTCCTGTTTGTGGATTTGTTTGATACGTTAGGCGCGCTGATTGGCCTTTCCACCAAGGCGGACATGCTGGATGAAGAGGGGAAGCTGCCCAGAATCCGGCCCGCCCTGCTGTCGGATGCAATCGCCACCTGTGTGGGCGCCGTTTTCGGGACTTCCACCACCACTACGTTCGCAGAAAGCGCTACAGGGGTAACCGCAGGGGGACGCACCGGCCTTACCGCCCTTACCACTGGACTGCTGTTTTTGCTGTCTGTGATTTTCTCCCCGTTATTTTTAAGCGTCCCATCCTTTGCCATCGCACCGGCCTTGATTCTTGTAGGCTTCTATATGATGGGGGCTGTGGCTAAAATTAACTTTGAGGATATGGGGGATGCGATTCCGGCATTCCTATGCATGATTGCTATGCCCCTTGCTTACAGCATTTCCGAAGGGATTTCCATTGGGGTGGTTTCCTGGACATTGGTAAACCTTCTGACTGGCAAGGCGAAGGAAAAAAACATCAGTATCCTGATGTATGTGCTGACTGTCCTGTTTATTTTGAAGTATATCTTCCTGTAAAAATGGGCTTCTGTGAAATTTTAATGCCTGAATAATAATTTGTACCATATGCTGGCAGACAAGGAATTCCTGCAGCATATGGTACAAGTATCTGTTACTATATGCTGTGGAATTCTCGTATTTTGCGGCAGCCTTTTTAATTACCCATTCTCTTGTTCCTTTTCTAATATTGAAATTCTATCGTGCCAAAGAGCCTCCCATCCTGCCCACATATTCAGTAAGAATTGTCCTGGCAATCTATACACTTTAACATAATCATCTCCGGCAGGCAATGGCAGCGTATGGGTATCTTTACGATGGCCCGCATTTCCATTCCATTCATTATGGTCTGTGTGCCAGATCTCCTCACCCGTATTATCGTATAAAATCAAGGTATCCTATCTCATGTAAGAAGCCATAATCATCTTGATATTCCCCGCATTAGATAAGGAAAACTTTAGGATATCATAGCGGTCATCAATAGCGATCCGGCCTTTCACTGCGGCATTTGTCTAAGCAGCGCAGGCTTCTGCAAAATCATTGTCTGGCTCAAACCACCATATCCACCGACGGAACATCCCCTCCTGCCATATCAGCTCCCCCGGCGAATGCCGCTGCTGCCCCTATAGAAACATCTGGGACACTGGCGCCTGCTGCTGTCTCCGCTGCTGCCATCATCGCTGCCTGCTGCTCTATCTGCTGTTCCATCTGTGTTTCTGTCAGCTCTATGCCGTCCTCGCTCAGCTGCAGCTCCACGCCTTCAGCCGGAACATAGGAATAGGCCATTTCCCCGTCATCTGAGCCGTTGGAAGCATTGCCCATATTCTTCTTGTACTCCAAATCGGCTTCTTCCATCTTTTCATGCTCCATGTTCCGGTGGATTCTGCGTTTCTGCATCAACTCCTGCTGCTGGCGTTTCTGTTTCTGGACTCTCTGGCTCTTCTCCGTTCTGGCTTTCTGCTTCAGATTCTGCTCTTTCCGCTTTACCCTGAGCTTGATATCATTTTCCTGCTGTTGTTCTTCTGCTTTCGCTTCCTTGGCATGTTTTTTCTGGATCTGTTCTTCCTGCTTCAAGTTCCGCGTCTTCATCTGGGCACAGCGCACCATTCTTCTGGCGTGGATAATAGCCGCCGCAAGCTCCGCTTCATTGAACTGGCCTGTGCCTTTGGCTTTCAGCAGATTGGCCAGCTTCCCTTTGGCCTGTGCCAGCACCTGCCCGGCGGTCTGCGCCTTCTTCACCCGAGACAATGCAGAACGTATTTCTCTGGGATTGTAATTTACATTTTTCTTCCTTCCTTTATTCTGGCTGCTCTTTTTAGGAACCTTTGTGTTCCTTTTCGTGCTGCCAGCGGATAGACTTCCCTGCATGCTGCTGGAAGCCACTCCGCTGGCAGTATATGATGTTACTTTCATTTCTGTTCCCTCCCTGAAACTTATTTTAGGAAATCCTTTTCCCTGCAGATTTGGCAACTCACGTTCTTTCGCTATATATAATAACATCGTCACATTTCCATGAAAAATAATGGATGAGAAAAATTTATTCACAGCATAAAAAGAGCCATTAAAGCAATCTATCCACGGTATACAGGAAATCCGTAGAAATATTCTATTTTCAACACACAGGAAATCCGTAGAAATATTCTATTTTCAACACAAGAAATCTGCAGGTGCAATCTATTCTCAACACACAAGAAATACAAAAACCGCTGGAAAGAATACATTTCAAATATTCTTTCCAGCGGTTCTCTCACAATTATATTTTCCGATTCTATACTAACTCCAGAAGAACCTCTAAAGCACCATCACCTTTGCGCTGACCAATTTTAACGATTCTGGTGTATCCACCGTTACGGCCTACATACTTTGGAGCAATCTCGTCAAATATCTTGGTTGCAACGTCAATTTTCCTGGTGTTTTTCTTCTTTCCTGCATTCTCAGCCGGAACAAATTTCACAGAGTATAATACTTTGTTCATCTGGCGTCTTGCGTGCAAGCGGGAAGGAAGGTCTTTTTTGATTTTCTTCTCTACTTCATCGTACACGGTAACTCTTTTGCCGTCCACTACTTCTTTTACTCTCTTGCCGTCTTTGTCTTTGCGCGGCACTTTAGCTGTCACGGTAACTTCCTCAAAATTATCCTTTTCCCTTACAGCCATGGCAATCAATCCTTCTGCCACCTTACGGACTTCTTTTGCCTTTGCCTCAGTCGTTACAATTTTGCCATTGTATAACAATGCTGTTACCTGATTTCGAATTAAGGCTTTCCTCTGGTCAGAGGTTCTGCCTAATTTTCTATATTTTCCCATTTTGATAATCCTCCATTTTAAAATATCCGGCTATGCCTTTTGGTCTTATTTACCGAACATGCGATTGGCAGGGCTATGCCTTTTGGTCTTATAAACCCTGCAGGTATGTTAAAAACCGGATTACTCCTCGCTGAAATCAGCGGAACCCAAACAAATAGTTTGTCTGGCAGCACCCCTGCAAAGAATTTCATTCTTCTCCAGGGTTTAATTGTAATCCTAGTTCTTTTAGTTTTGCTAACACTTCTTCTAAAGACTTGCGTCCGAGATTGCGAACCTTCATCATATCTTCCGGCGTCCGGTTGGTCAGCTCTTCCACCGTATTGATGCCTGCCCGCTTCAGGCAGTTATAAGAACGAACAGACAATTCCAGTTCATCAATATTCATTTCAAGAACTTTTTCTTTTGCATTGTCTTCTTTCTCAATCATGACTTCTGCAGTTCTTGCATTCTCAGACAAGTCAATAAACAGGTTCAAATGCTCGCTTAAAACTTTTGCTGCTAAACTTACTGCCTCATCCGGTTCCAGTGTACCGTTCGTAAATACATCCAGGGTAAGCTTATCATAGTCTGTAATCTGTCCCACACGTGTATTCTCAATTGTAAGATTTACACGCTCCACCGGCGTATAAATAGAATCAACTGCAATGACGCCAATCGGTACATCTTCACTCTTGTTCTTGTCAGCGCTTACGTATCCCCTTCCCTTGGTAATTGTCAATTCCATATACAATCTGGAATCTGTCCCGCCATTCAAATGGGCAATGACCAATTCAGGGTTCAGCACCTGGATATCCGGGTCAACCTGGATATCTGCTGCTGTTACTACGCCTTCACCTTCAAATTCAATGTAAGCAACTTTAGACTCGTTTGTTGGACTGGTGTTTTTTAATGCCAGATTCTTGATGTTCATAATAATCTCAGTTACATCTTCCTTCACACCGGGAATGGAACTGAATTCATGCAAAACACTTTCGATTTTTACCTGGCTGACTGCTGCGCCTGGCAATGAAGAAAGCATGATTCTTCTTAATGAATTGCCAAGTGTAGTACCATAACCTCTCTCCAGTGGTTCTACCACAAATCGGCCGTATTTTTTGTCTTCTGAAATCTGAGAAATTTCAATTTTCGGTTTTTCAAAATCGAACACTACAAAGTCCCTCCTTTTCGGGTATCGTTGCTTGTTTGCAATTATTTAGAATACAACTCGACGATAAGCATTTCGTTTACTGGAACGTCAATTGCCTCTCTGTTCGGTAATTCTTTTACAGTACCCTTCAGGTTTTCCTGGTCAGCCTCTAACCATTCTGGCACTAACCTGCCGGAAGTTACTTCGAGGATATCTTTGTATCTCTGGGAGCCTTTGCATTTCTCTTTGATTTCGATTGTATCGCCAGCCTTTATCAGATAGGATGGAATTTTTACCTGCCTGCCGTTTACCAAGACATGCTTATGTCCAACAATCTGTCTTGCTTCTTTTCTGGTTCTTGCCAGCCCTAAACGGAATACCACATTATCCAGTCTTCTTTCCAGCATGACCATCAGGTTTTCACCTGTCATTCCTTTCATCCTGTCTGCTTTCAAATAATAATTGTGGAATGGTTTTTCCAGCACTCCGTAGATAAATTTTGCTTTCTGCTTTTCTCTTAACTGAAGCCCATATTCAGATACTTTCCTGTTTGCTCTCTTTAACTGTCTGTTGGACTTCTTATCTATTCCTAAATATATCGGGTCTAACCCAAGAGATCTGCATCTCTTTAAAACGGGAACTCTATTTACTGCCATCTTAACATATACCTCCTAACTCAGACTCTTCTACGTTTTGGCGGGCGGCATCCATTATGAGGTACCGGAGTAACGTCTTTGATGCTTGTTACTTCAAGACCGCATGCCTGAAGTGCACGGATTGCTGCTTCCCTTCCAGAACCAGGTCCTTTTACCATAACGTCTACTGTTTTTAAACCATGGATAAGAGCTGCCTTTGTAGCTGTCTCTGCTGCCATCTGTGCAGCATATGGAGTAGATTTCCTTGAACCTCTAAAACCAAGACCGCCAGCGCTTGCCCATGATAAAGCATTTCCTTCAGCATCTGTAATTGTTACGATTGTATTGTTGAAAGATGACTGAATGTGCGCCTGTCCACGTTCAACGTTTTTCTTTACGCGCTTTTTTGTCACTTTTTTTGCAGTGTTTTTCGCCATATCTAAACTAACCTACTTTCTTCCTTTTATTAACTATCTTGTTACGATTATAAAATATAATTCTGCCTGCCAGCCCCACAAAAAAGTTTCTGCAGGAACCCCAGGCTGTGCTTATCCGCCTGCCTTCACCAAACGTTCTATTTTTTCTTATTGGCAACAGTTCTCTTCGGGCCTTTTCTGGTTCTTGCGTTGGTCTTTGTATTCTGTCCGCGAACCGGAAGCCCCTTCCTGTGGCGGATTCCTCGATAACATCCAATTTCCTGTAATCTCTTGATATTCAAGGCAATCTCTCTTCTCAAATCACCTTCTACCACCTGTGTCTGGTCAATTACTTCACTGATTCTTTTTACTTCTTCATCCGTCAAATCCCTGACACGGGTATCAGGACTCACTTTGGCTTCTGCCAGGATACGGTTCGAACTTGACCTTCCGATACCGTAAATATAAGTCAATCCTATCTCAACACGTTTTTCTCTTGGTAAATCTACACCTGCGATACGAGCCATGTGTGTCGTACACCTCCATAATCTTCTAATCTTCTCTCCATTCGGATCTATCTATGCCTGCCAATCCACAGTGTCTTTTCATGCACAGGCAGCAATCTCAGGCACATCTGCAACAAAATCTGCCTTAAATACGAAAAACAAACATATGCAGCTGCGGTTGCTCGCCCTGAAATGAGTGCATATCTCTGTTCTATGTCGTTTATTTTGTACGTTTTCCCCGGATTCCCTCGGTATCAAAAAAGCCGGAAACAGCCGTACAGGCTGGTTATTATGAATAGTGAAACCATGCTTTGCTGTTATAACAACTGTTCCTGGTGTTTCACTACAGCCGCACATAAAATTCGTTAAGCACTCCGTCTCATCCCTGTCTCTGTTTGTGTTTTGGATTCTCGCAGATTACCCGGACGCTTCCTTTTCTCTTGATAATTTTGCATTTTTCGCAAATAGGTTTTACGGATGATCTTACTTTCACAGCAGTTCCTCCTTTCTACTGTTTGTACAAATATTCTGAAACCTGTCTCCATATATTTTTGCATACAAAAACAGCTCGCTCCAAAAGCGTTCAGCTGGTATTATAACATTTTAATCCAGAAAAATCAATAGGTTTGGAAAGAAAAACTTCTGATTTTCCTCGATATAAAAGGGGCTGCCGGGAAAGGATAAGTCATCCGCAATATATCCTGTGCCGCCTTTTGCGGCACAACAATATATTGCAGGCAAATTCCATTTCCTGGCGGCCCCTTTTTATTTTCTATCAATCTCTACTTATCTCTCCATATAATTCTTCCCTTGGTCAAGTCATATGGGGACATTTCAATGGTAACCTTATCTCCGGGCAGAATACGGATAAAATTCATCCTCAATTTTCCACTGATATGTGCCAGAATCTGATGGCCGTTTTCCAATTCCACCTGGAACATAGCGTTTGGTAATTTTTCAATTACTTTTCCTTCTACTTCGATTACGTCTGCTTTTGACATATTGTTTCCTCCTGATTTTTCATACCTGCTGGGTATTCCTGATACTTTTCTGATAAAGCTTGATGGCTCTTTTTATTTCTTCATTCCGAAAATTCTCCTGGGTAAAGACTTCTGTAATTTCTTTCGGAAGCTTTTTAATCATCTGAATATGTTTCTTGTTCTTCTTTTTTGGTTTTTCCAAAGGCTTTAATTTCCCATCCGCCAGATAAACCCAATTGGCTTCTTCTTTTACAATTACATATATGCCGTCTTTGTCGTGACCAGATCTGGAAACTGCTAACTTTATACTCATCTATGCCTCCACATGCGTAAGGGATAGGATCTCGGGTTCCCCGCTTGTCACTAAAACCGTATTTTCGTAATGGGCAGATAGGGAACCGTCCTGGGTGACAACTGTCCAGTTATCCTCCTGCCATGCCACATCATAACGCCCCGCGTTAATCATAGGTTCAATTGCCAATGTCATGCCCGCCTTCAGCCTGACGCCTCTGCTCTTCTGCTTGAAATTCGGTATCTGGGGATCTTCGTGGAGATGGGTGCCAATCCCATGGCCCACCAAATCCCTGACCACCCCATAGCCAAAGCTCTCTGCGTAGGCAGCGATTGCATTTGAAATCTGATGTAGATGATTTCCTTCCTTCGCATATTTTATGCCTTCAAAAAAACTCTGCCTGGTCCTTTCAATCAATAATGCTGCTTCCTGGGAAATTTCCCCAATCCCGTGGGTTCTCGCCGCATCAGAATGGTATCCTTTATAGATCACCCCGATGTCCAGGCTTACAATATCCCCCTCCTGGACAAGGCGCTTTTTGTTGGGAATTCCATGCACCACCTCATCATTTACCGACACGCACACAGACGCCGGGTAACCATTATAGTTCTTAAATGAAGGGATACACCCATAGCTTTTGATAATTTCTTCTCCCAGGCAGTCTATATCGTACGTAGACATCCCAGGCCTTAATGCCTTCCCCAGATTGTCATGGACTTTCTCCAGAATTTTCCCTGCTGCCCGCATTAATTCGATTTCTCTGGCAGATTTAATTGATACTGACATTTTTTACGCTCCTAAAATTTCCACAATGGCTCCAAATACATTCTCCATTGGCTGGGTTCCGTCTACGGTTTTTAAAATATTCTGTTTTTTGTAATAATCAATCAAAGGCTGGGTTTGTTCATGGTACACATCCAGACGTTTCTTGACGGTCTCTGGCTGGTCATCATCTCTTAATACTACTTTATTGCCGCATCGGTCGCAGATGCCCTCTACCTTCGTGGGGATGGAGACAATGTGATAGGTTGCGCCGCAGTTTAAGCATGCGCGCCTTCCTGACATCCGGCTGACAATATTTTCATCCGGCACATCCACATCAATGGCATAATCCATTTTTTCATTGATTTTTGCCAGCGCTGCGTCCAATGCCTCTGCCTGGGGAATTGTTCTTGGAAAACCATCCAGGACAAATCCGTTCTTGCAGTCATCCTGGCCGATACGATCCATCACCAAATCGCATGTCAGCTCATCCGGCACAAGAAGCCCCTGATCCATGTACTCTTTTGCCTTCTTTCCAAGCTCTGTCCCTGCCTTCAAGTTCGCCCGGAAAATATCTCCCGTGGAAATATGGGGAATCGAATATTTATCTGCAATCTGCTTTGCCTGTGTTCCTTTTCCCGCTCCTGGCGCTCCTAACATAATAATTTTCATACTTGTCTCCTCCTTCTTCTTTACTGCCGGATACGATCGTAAACCTGCCATCCCGCACAGCTTATCGTACGACAGGCCGCATGGCCATCCTGCTATGGAAGCTTTAGCTTGCATAACAACCACTTCCGCACGCATGCGAAAGTGGCTGCATTTAAACTGGCATGACCCCATAACTCAAAATACGGCGCCATCGCGTAGATTTAAGGTTAATCATTTAAAAATCCCTTATAATAACGTACCAGCATCTGAGATTCAATCTGTTTCAAAGTTTCGATTACAACACCTACAATAATGATGATAGATGTTCCGCCGAAGGACACATTGGCGCTGAAAACCCCATTAAAGAAAATTGGAATCACAGCTACAATCATAAGCCCTACTGCCCCGATAAATACGATATAGTTCAAGATCTTCGTTAAATAATCACTGGTTGGCTTTCCTGGCCTGATACCTGGGATAAATCCGCCCTGACGCTTCATATTGTTTGCAACCTCCAAGGGATTGAAGGTGATAGATGTATAGAAATATGCAAAAGCAATCACCAGCACAATATACACCAGCAAACCTATGCTGTAGATTGGATTTTCTGGGTCACACCAATAGGATTGGGACAACCCGTGAAGAATCTTGCTCCCGATTCCCGTACCATTTCCTTTTCCCATAATGGTAGCAATGATAACCGGGAACTGCATAATGGACTGGGCAAAGATAATCGGTATTACGCCCGCTGTATTCACCTTTAAGGGAATATGGGTGGACTGTCCGCCTACCTGCCTGCGCCCCTGGATTTTCTTGCTATACTGTACCGGAATCCTGCGCTGGCCATCCTGCAGAATAATAACGAACACAACGGTTACCAAAATAACTGCAAGAATAACTGCGGCAGCAATAATTGCATTCCCTACGTTAGGCGCATTTGCAATAAACTGGGTATAGAGAGTCATCAAATCCTCTGGGATACGTGAAATGATATTGATTACCAATACAATGGAAATACCATTTCCCACACCATGCTCTGTGATTCTCTCGCCAATCCACATCAAAACTGCGGAACCTGCCGTCAATCCTGTTACCATCATAATGACATGAGGCGCATCAAACTTATCCAAATATCCGCCCCGGCCAAATCCAATTGCCATGGCAATAGACTGAATCAATGCAAGAGCAACCGTAACATAACGTGTAATCTCCGCAATCTTCTTTCTTCCGTCTTCTCCATCCTTCTGCATCTCCTCCAGCTTTGGAATTGCAATCGTAAGAAGCTGCATAATAATGGAAGATGTGATATACGGCGTAATATTCAATGCGAAGACTGACATCTGTTCAAAAGAACCGCCGGTAATCGCATCAAAGAAATTCAGCGCATCTGTCCCCTGGTTCGCAAACCAGTTGGCAATTACTTCTGCATTTACGCCAGGAAGAGGAAGCTGTGATCCTATCCTGATGATAACCAGCATGACTAACGTATAAAAAATACGGTTCCTGATATCCTTTATTTTAAATGCATTACGGAGTGTCTCCAGCATTAAACCACCTCTGCTTTTCCACCAAGAGCCTCAATCTTCTCTTTTGCACCTGCGCTGAAAGCATTTACCTGTACGGTAAGTTTCTTGGTAAGCTCACCATTTCCGAGAATCTTCACGCCATCTTTTGGGTTTTTCACAATTTTGCGTTTCTTTAACTCTTCTATTGTTACAACAGCATCATTATCAAACACTTCCAATACATCCACATTGATTGCAACAATATCTTTTGAATTCCTGTTGGTAAACCCACGTTTTGGAATTCTTCTGTACAATGGCATCTGGCCGCCCTCGAACCCAGGCCTTGGAGCTCCAGAACGTGCTTTCTGACCCTTATGTCCCTTACCTGCTGTCTTACCATTTCCTGAACCGTGTCCGCGGCCTCTTCTAAAATCATTATGCTTAGAGCCTGCTGCCGGCTTTAAATTTGATAAGTCCATTTTGACACCTCCTTACGTTCTCTTAGATTTCTTCTACCTTTACTAAATGCCTTACCTGTCTTACCATTCCTCTGATCGCTGCGTTATCCGGCATTTCCACCGAATGGTTTAACTTTCTTAATCCTAATGCTTCCACTGTCTTGCGGTTTTTAGGCACAGCGCCGATTGTGGATTTTACAAGTGTAATTTTTAATTTGTCTGCCATTTTCCATATCCTCCTTAACCGAGTATCTCTTCTACAGATTTACCGCGGAGTTTTGCTACTTCTTCTGGAGATTTTAACTGTTTTAAAGCTTCAATCGTAGCAAGGACTACGTTCTGCTTATTGTTGGAGCCTAAAGATTTTGTACGGATATTCTTGATTCCTGCCAGCTCGCATACGCTTCGGGCAGGACCGCCTGCGATTACACCAGTACCTTCTGGAGCCCTTTTCAACAGTACGGATGCACCGGTATGCTTGCCGGTAATATCATGGGTAATACTGCTGTTATCATCTAATTTTACAGAAATCAGTTTCTTCATAGCATCTTCTTTTCCTTTGCGGATTGCTTCAGGAATTTCAGTTGCTTTGCCTAAACCTGCACCTACATGACCATTGCCGTCGCCAACAACAACCAAAGCTGTAAAACGCATGTTACGTCCGCCCTTAACAACTTTTGTTACACGTTTAATTGATACCACTTTTTCTGTTAATTCCAATTGACTAGCATCAATGATTGTACGTTTCATGTATTTGTCTCCTCCTATTAAAAGT
>CANDGI010000044.1 GCA_947384285.1 uncultured Lachnospiraceae bacterium | reverse complement strand
AAATATCGGATGCTGCATCAATGTTTTTCCTTGAAATATCGGATGCTGCATCAATATTTTTCCTTGAAATATCGGATGCTGCATCAATGTTTTTCCTTGAAATATTTGATGTGGCATCAATATTTTTCCCTTGCAGCATCTGAATGATGGTATCGTAGTTTTCCGGCTGATGGGGAAAGGCGCAGTTTGTGCATACTTTTATGTTTCTCCCGTCTTTTTCCATATACCGGGGATTTCCCGGGCAGTGTTCCCTGGTATACAGGGGGCAGTAACAAAACAGGCAGTTAAAATCCTCTAATCCTTGGTGGCAGGGAAAATATTTGCAGGCTTTGTTTTCAAAAAAGCGATAAGAATGCTCCATGGTTACTGTTCCCCCATTCTTTTTTTGTATGTTTCTGCCTTTTCCACAAAGGATCTGGCAAATGCAGGATTTGACGGATAATACAAATGGGGAAACCCCATCCATTGATGTTCGTTGGCTATGATGCAGGAGTATTCTTTTTTGGCTGCCGGCTTGACTGCGGTGATATCTTCCCCGTTCTCTGTGCTGTCGTAGTAATGAAATTCATGTCCCCGGATCCGCTGGCCTTCTGGCAGGAAATGGCTTTTCTTTTCCAGAAGCTCCACATAGCCGAAACGAACCAGCTTCCCAGTGTAGGAGCAGGTTCCTGGAAGAACCCCTGTCATGGGATAGCGGATGCCTTCCTTGTCTGTGATGGCGGAGTGGAGATACATAAATCCGCCGCATTCTGCCACCAGAGGCATATCCTGGCGCGCCGCCTGCCGGATGGCAGCCTGGATGCTTTGGTTTCTGCTAAGGCTTTCTGCGTAAAGCTCCGGGTATCCGCCGCCAATCAGTAAGGCATGGCATCCTTTTGGCAGTTTTTCATCCCGCAGCGGCGAGAAAAACACAATTTCTGCACCATATTCTTCCAATGTGCGGAAGTTGTCTGCATAATAGAAACAAAAGGCTTCGTCTCTTGCCACCGCGATAACTGCTCTGTGTGCTTTCTGCCTGGCAGCTTGAATATTCCTGGCGGGGGCTGTCCCTGAACATGTTTCTGTGCAGTCCATCCCTTCCTTTATATTTTTGCCAGGAATAGTTGTGGAAAGCTCCTGTGGCTGTTCTGCCGTTTCTGCTATATTTTCAGCAGGAAGGATTCTGGAAAGCTCTTGTGCCTGCTCCGCTATTTTTATAATATTTTCAAGGGGCACGGTTTTGGAAAATTCCTCTGCGGCTGTCCGCAATTTTTCTTGGATATCTTCTAACTCGCCTGGCATAACCAGCCCCAGGTGGCGGCTTTCAATCTGGCATTCTTTCTTTTCCGGCAGAAATCCAGCCACGGTAATCTTTAGCTCCTGCTCAATCAAGGGCTTTATGATTTCATAGTATCCTCTTGAAATCTTATTGAGGATGACTCCCTGAATCAGATGTTCTTGGTCATAGCGAAGAAATCCTGCAATCAGGGGGAGGAGGGAACGCCCCATCCCCTTGGCGTCGACAACGAGGATAATGGGAGTTTTTGTCACCTTGGCTAAATGGTAGGATGAGCCTTCCTCCCGTATTCCCCCCAGTCCGTCATACAGTCCCATAACGCCTTCCAGAACGGCAAAGTCCATGTTTTCTGCACCCTCCAGAAAAAGCTCTCTTGTTTTTTCTTCACCGGTAAAAAAGGTATCAAGATTTTTGGAGGGGACATGTATGATTTTTTCATGGAACATAGGATCAATATAATCCGGTCCGCATTTGTAGGAAGCAATCTGACAGCCCTTCTCTTTCAGGGCCATCAGCAAAGCGCATGTAACCATTGTTTTTCCGCTTCCGCTTTTTGGTGCGGCAATCATGATTCTTTTTCGTTTCACTGGGATACCTTGCCTTTCTCCCGCAGGGCAGCGAGTTCTTATTTCCGCCGGCAGCGAGCCAAACAGCCGTGCTTGCACGGAGCTTTGGCGGCTGCCGCCAGGGTCAAAAAATAAATTGGCTGTTACAGCGCCAATACTGTTCAGCCGCAGAAATTAAACGCACATATCCAGACTGGATTTTCTGACCGCACCAAATGGTAGTTTCCTGCTTCCTTTACCCTGTTTACCTGCAATTGCAAGGCTTCTTTCTGTGTAATATCATCCATGGACAGGACTTCCTTGATTTCACAGATGGTCTCCATGCTGATGGCATTGATTACGATCCGCATTTTGGGGTTTATCCGCCGGAGGGCTGCCAGTATTTCTTTCAAATTGCCGCTGCTTCCGCCGATAAATGCATGGGTGGCTGGCGGCAGCTCTGATAACCCTTTTGGCGCGGTATTTTCGATGATTGTGATGTTATCCAGGCCGAATTTTGCCCTGTTTTTCTCAATGAGGGCAATGGCTTCCTTTTTATGCTCTACGGCGTATACCTGTATCTCGTTTGAAAGGGCTGCAAGTTCTGTTGCAATGGAGCCGGTGCCGCTGCCGATGTCATAGACTACGGCTTCCTCCTGCAGATGGAGCTTGCAGATGCTTACCTCTCTTACCTCCTCTTTCGTCATCGGAACTTTATCCCGGATAAACGCTTCATCCGCTATGCCATGGGTCAGCTTCTTTTTTGCGGCAGAAGGGTTTTTGATGAAGCAGGTATAAAGTCCCTCTTCCCTTAACTCACAGCATTCCAGCGGGGTAAGCTTTTGGATCCGCTGCCCTTCATAGGATAAACGGTATCCTGCTGTAACCTCACATTCTGCCAATCCAGCTTTCAGCAGCATTCTGCCCAGCCAGTTTACATCCTGGACGCCGGAGGTGAGCAGGAAGGTTTTTGGGCTGGTTTTGATTCTGCCTGCCAGGTTGTGCAGTTTTTTCCCGTGTATGCTAAGAATTGCCGCATCCTGATAGCTTTCCCCGATACATGCGGATAAATAGGATACCGAGGAGATGCCTGGCAGGATGCGTACCGATGCCTGCAGCCGCTTTTCGGTGATTGCTTGTTCCAGAGCGGCATACAAAGACTGGCATCCGCTGTAGCATCCGCTGTCCCCGGAGAAGAGCACGGCTATTTTTTTCCGGTCAAGACCATGGCTTTCCAGAGCAGGGATAGCCATGGAACCTGCCGGTGGGCAGATGGAACAGGAAGGAGGTTCACTTTGCAAAGGGTTCTGCCCTCTTTGCAGCTGCTGTAAAAAAGGAATGATCTGTGCCGGCTGGTAGTAATCGTGTTTTTCTGCCTTGGAATCTACATGTTCCAGCAGCCTTTTTGCTCCTAAAAGGATGTCTGCTTCTTTTATAGCCTTTTCTGCTTCTTTTGTCAGGCAGTTTTCATTGCCCATGCCAATGCCCGCTAAAGTAATTGCCATAGGATGGCTCTGCTCTTTGGCAGGAGAGGGAATCCCTTGCGGCGTTTCCATAAGATTGCCAGCGGACAAAATTTTTTTTCCGCAGAGCTGTTCCAATTCCCTGCAGGCACCTTCAAAGGAATAACTGCCTTTTTCCTGGGGACATGCAAGGACGAATAACTGCGTCCCGGTTCTTTTTGCAGCTTCTAATTTTTCCTGGCAGCCTCCGGTTTTTCCCGTTTCTTTTGTTACCAGGCAGGAAATATGAAATTGCCGGATGATTGCTTCGTTCAATTCTCTGGAAAAAGGCCCCTGCATGGCAATCACCTGTTTTCCATATATCCCCTGCCGGGCGCAGAGGGCAAGGCTTTCCGGGCTTGGAAGCACCCGCACATACAGCCGTTTTTTGATATTTTCGGAAATGCAGTAGGCGGATAATTCTTTGCTTCCCGTGGTCAAAAGAATGTTTCCCGTTGTCTCCTCCAGCGCCTTTGCACATGCTTCGTTTGTCTCAAAGGTTTTAAAATCAGCGTCCTCCTGCCAGCGCTCTGTGATGCCTTCCCGGTTCAGGCGCAGATAGGGGATGTCCATGCCTGATTTTTTTAAGGCGTCCAATGCAGATTTGATACTGGCAGTAATCTCTTTTGCAAAAGGATGGGTAGCATCTACAAGGGCAAGGGGAGGATTGTTTTCCAGGAATGTTTGTATTTCTTCCTGGTTCATCCTGCCTTGACGGACCACAGCCAGAGGATGGGGCTTTAAAACAATTTCACCGTATCTGGTTGCCACACAGATGGTATGGGCAATTTCTGCCTTGGCAAGATGTTCCGATAATGTTCTTCCCTCAGTTGTCCCTGCAAATATCACTATTTCTTTCAATTTGATATCCTCGTTTCGTGATTAGTTTCCCATTTATGATTTCAGAACCGGAGTTTCCGATAAATACCGTAGTAAACATGTTTACTTCCCGGTTTCTCAGCTCCTCTAAGGTGCAGGCTGCCACCTTAGTGTGTTCCCTTCCAATATTTTCCACATATCCGCAGGCTCGTTCCTTTTCCATGGAGCCAAGTAAAATGTCACAGGCCCTCATCAGATAATCCTTTCTCTTATGGCTGGAAGGGTTATAGAGTACAATGGCAAAATCACCTTCTGCTGCGGCCTGTAACCTTTTTTCGATTTTGTCCCAGGGGGTCAGCAAATCACTTAAGCTGATGACGCAGAAATCATGGTTTAAAGGTGCGCCCAGCAGGGCTGCTCCGCTGTTTGCCGCGGTAACGCCTGGAATCACAGAAAGTTCTATGTCCTTGTACTCTTTTCCAATCTCATACATCAGGGACGCCATGCCATAGATTCCCGCATCCCCGCTGCAGACAAGGGATACCTTTTTCCCTTTTTCAGCTTCCTCAAAACACATCCTGCATCTTTTTTCTTCCTGTCGCATGGGCGTGGACATCAGCTCTTTTCCTTTGAAACGGCTGCCCAGCAAATCCAGATATACGGTGTAGCCGATAATAACGTCGGACTGCTCCAACGCATGCAATGCTTCCCCTGTCATCATTTCCTCGCTGCCTGGCCCCATGCCTACGATATAAATGTTATTCGCCATAAAAACATACCCTCCATTCTCTTTTTGCTACTGCAATTGTCATTCCCTGCTTTGCCTGTTTGGGAGAAATCAGGATTCCGCCTTTCTGGCAGGCCATGAGCGCTGCCCTTTCGCATACGTTGTCCACTCCCACCTGTTCCCTGACAAATGAGGATGATGTAAAGTTTCCTTCTATATTTTTTAATTCCTCAGCCCTGTAGGTAAAAAAGGGAATTCTCATCTTTTGGCACCATGCAAGGATTCCCTGTTCCTGGCTTTTTTGTGAAATAGAAGCCAGGGCAAAAATCTGCTGGCTTGTAATCCCAAGCTCCCCTGTCTTTTCTTGTATAAAATCCTCAATTTCCTCTGCGCTTTTTCCTTTTTTACAGCCCAATCCTATGATATATTCTTTCGGCCTTAGCAGAATAGACGTGTCAAAGGTTCTTTCCTCAGAGGAAATTACAATGTCAACTGGTTCCTTAGGGGGATAAGGGATGAACTGTATGAGATCCATTGGGCTGTTACCTGAAATGGGTTCCTTTTTCTTCCCCTGCCCTTGCTTTAAAGCTTGCATGGGATCCATTGGGCAGTTTTCCTCCATGGCATGCCCCGGCTCAATGGACATGGTTATGGACTGCCCAGCCAGCGTTTTTGATGAAACCTTTACAATGCCATCTTTATTTACAATGGAAAGGCCATTCTTTTTTGCAAATACATCTACGGCAAATGCCTGATTGATATCTGTGGCCGTGGTAATCACCGGTTTTGCGCCTGTTTTTCCGGCGATATGGTTTGCAATCTCGTTTGCTCCCCCGACATGCCCAGATAAAACCGGGATGATATAGGTTCCCTTTTCATCCATAACAAGCACCGGGGAATCCTGCAGCTTGTCTGTAAGGGAGGGCGCTATGGCTCGGACGGCAATTCCGCAAGCCCCGATAAACAGAAGGGCATTTTTTTCCTCCATCTGTTTCCTTGCCCAATCTCCCACCGGAACTTCCACAAATTGGACGAAAGGATTGTCCTTTGCCTGGCAGGCTTTGCATTTTGTATAGAGACAGGCCTCCAAAATACCCGATGGGCGGCAGGCTGTGGGTGAAGAAAATTCCCTGTCTGGTATTTGTCCTTTAGAAATATCCTGTTCCAGGATTTTCTTTATATGTTCGGAAAGCTGTTTTCCATGTTCCGTAAAGCTGATAATACTGAGCTTCATTCTTTTGCCTCCCGAAACCCGGTGGAAAAGCTGGGGTCATACAATCTTGATTTCTGGTAATGCTGGTGGGCAATGGCATCTCCCACCAGGATTAAGGCAGTTGAGGTAATGTTATGTGCTTTGGATGTTTCATACAGCGTTTCAATGGTGCAGACGTATGCTTCTTCCTCCGGCCAGGTTGCCTTGTAGACAAGGGCTGCGGGGGTGGTTTTCTCATAGCCTCCTGCAATCAGCCGTTTGCTTAATTCTTCAATCATCCCTGTGCTTAGATAGATTGCCATAGATGCCTGATGGGCTGCAAAACTCTCAATGCTTTCTTTTTTTGGAACCTCCGTCCGTCCTTCCATCCTTGTGATAATCAAGGACTGGGAGATGCCAGGAAGCGTATATTCCAGATTTAAGGACGCCGCTGCTCCAAAGCAAGCGCTGACCCCTGGACAGCTTTCATAAGGAATGGAAAGCTGCTCCAGTTCATCCATCTGCTCCCGGACAGCCCCGTAAATGCTGGGTTCTCCCGTATGAAGCCGGACTGTAAGTTTTCCTTCCTCCTGCGTGCGGCGTATAATCTCAATGACTTCTTCTAATGTTAATTTTGCGCTGTTGTGTATCTCGCACCCTTCCTTTGCATATGTAAGCAATTCCGGGTTTACCAAGGAACCTGCATAGATAATAACATCAGCTTTCTCCAGCAAACGCATTCCCCGGACGGTAATTAAATCTATTGCACCTGTTCCTGCTCCAACAAAGTAAACCATTTTTCTGCCTCCCTGCTTTGCGCCAGTGTCCCGAACTCATTGGCATATAAAATACAATCTGTTTTCATCCTGCCTTTGGCACGGTATTCCATATAGTAACAAATTTTTTCTGCAATTCTATCCATAATCTGCTGCAGCTTTCCGCTTTCCTTCAAAATGGGAATGGCTTCTTCTGTGACTGCACATTCCAATATTTTTTTGATAGTGCAGGCTTTTACGTCCTCTTTTATGGAAAATGCTGCAAGAAGCTCCATCCTGCAGTCTGCTTCCCTGGAATGGGTATTCATAATGCCCCCGGCAACCTTTATCAGCTTGCCGATATGCCCGGTGAGAAGCATTTTCTTAAATCCCAGCTCCACCGCCATATCGATGGTTTCCCCAATAAAATTGCTGGATTTCACACTTCTGTCTAAATCATAGCCGTAGGTTTTTTTCATAAATTCCAGGCCGTAATTTCCTGGTGAGACAGCAACATAGTCAAAGCCCAATGCTTTCCTTTGGCGCAGCTCCACCTGAATGGTGTTAAGAAGCGCCTGGCTGCTCATAGGCTCTACAATCCCGCTGGTTCCCAATATGGAAATGCCTCCCACAATCCCAAGCCTGGGATTAAAGGTCTGCCCGCTTAGCTTCTCTCCTTCTGGCACGGAAATTTCAACCATTAAATTTCCTTCATAGTCTGTGGTTCTGCAGACCTCCATGACTTCTTTTGTTATCATTTTCCTTGGAACCTGGTTGATGGCGGCGTTTAAGATTGGCTGGTCCAGCCCGGGCCTTGTCACCCTCCCAACGCCTGTTCCTCCATCAATCAAAATTTCCTGTGTTCCATTTTTTTTCTTTCCCTGGCCTTTTTGGTAGGAAACCTTTGCATAAATCCATGCGCCTGTTGTAATATCCGGGTCATCTCCGCCGTCTTTTTCTACGGCGCAGCTTGCCTCCTGTTCCCCAAGGTGGATATCCAGAAGCTTTGCATGAAAGGGGATTCCTTTCGGCGTTTCTATGGAAATTTCTGTTTTCCTGCGCCCCGTCAGCAGCATATAAGCAGCTGCTTTTGCCGCCGCAGCCGCGCAGCTTCCGGTTGTAAAACCGTATCGCATTCTTAAGTTCCTTTCTTACAGTTGGTGTAGAAATGCATGTAGGACAGCGGCTGCAAAACCGTACCGCATTCTTAAATTTCTTTCCTACAGTTGGTATAGGATTGCATTTACGATAGCTGCGGCGATGTTGCTGCCGCCTTTTCTCCCTCTGTTGATGATATGGGGGATATCTGTGCTTCGTATCAGTTCTTTGGAGGATTCCACGTTTACGAATCCCACTGGAACCCCGATAATGAAGGCGGGCTTCCAGCTTGTTTCCTTTGACATTTCATATAGCTTTATCAATGCAGTGGGGGCGTTGCCGATGGCAAATATCACAGGTTTTTCCATGGCTGCCGCCTGTTCCATGCAGACGGAGGCTCGTGTCGTATTCTTCTGTTTTGCTAGGAAAGCCACCTCCTCCTCTGCCATAAAACAGTGTGCCTCTCCGCCGAATGCTGCAAGAGCCTTTTTGTTGATTCCTGCCAATGCCATGTTGGTGTCTGTAACAATATCAGCGCCGTTTTTTATCAATTCCTTTAGGATGGGAACCGCCCCCTTGGAAAAGCAGAGAGTGTCTGCATAGTCAAAATCGGCGCTGGTATGGATGGCACGCTTTACGATGGCTTCCTCCTCCTTAGGAATGTGGATGTTTCTTTGCAGCAGTTCTTGGCCAATGATTTCAAAGCTTCGCTTTTCAATTTCTCCTGGCAGTACATATTCAATCTTAAGTGGTTCCATGTTTCATCACCTCACAAGCTTTCTAATAAAATTTCATTTTCTTTTCTGCTTTTTACTGCAATCCGGTAAAAACCCTTTCCCAATCCCTTAAAATTGCTGCAGTCCCTGATTAAAATTCCCTGTGCCAGCAGTTTTTCATATAATGGCTCTTTGCTGTAGAGCAAAATAAAATTTGCTGCGGAAGGAAAAGTCTGGAAGCCCTTTTTTTGCAGCCCATTTTCCAGAAATCCACGTTCCTTCCCGATATAGTTTACGGTCTTTTTAATAAAATCTGCCTGCTCTGTGCAAGCGCAGCCTGCTTCCTGTGCAAAACAAGATAAATTCCATTCGGGAAGCTGGCTTGCTATCCTTGTAAGAAGGAAAGGATTTTTACAGATTAGATATCCCAGCCGCACGCCGGGAATGGAAAATATTTTGGTAAATGCCCGGACGATAACAAGATTGTCAAACCCTTCTAGTTCAGGAAGCATGGAAAATGCCTGGCTGGTAAATTCTATAAAGCATTCATCCAAAAAAACATAGATTCCCTTGTTTTTGCAATGCTGCAAAAGCCTTTTCAAGGTTTCCGGCTCCAAAAGATGCCCAGTGGGATTATTGGGATTGGCAAGGAACAATGCGTCTGTATCTTCCGCTAAAATGCTGCAGATGTCCTCTGTCAGGCAGAAGTTATGTTCCGCCTTCATCTCATAATAAACAATCTCGCTGCCTGCCGCTTTTGCTGCATATTCATAGCCGTAAAAGGATGGAACAGGTATCACTGTTTTTTTTGCCTTAATGCCGTGGGCAGCTGCCAGAAACAGCTCGGATGCCCCGTTTCCAAATAACAGGTATTCTTCTGGCAGGGCGAGCATTTCTCCCATTGCCTTTTTTAATTTCTCTGCTTTCATATCTGGATATCTGTGGCATAATCCTATTGCCCTGTATAACCCTTCTTTTACGCCTTTTGGTATGCCAAGGGGATTTACGTTTACTGAAAAATCTAAAATTACATGATTTCTATAAATATCACCGCCATGAATTCCCATCACACAAAACCCTTTCCAACAGATAAAACCAGCAACATCAACAGACACGGTATTAGTTCCATTATACAAAACCCTTTCCAACAGATAAAACCAGCATCACCAGCAGACACAGTAGTTCACACATCCATGCAGCAGCATACAGCAGATGGATGGCATGTTTGATGTCTTCAAACTCCACCCTGCGCAGTGCTTCCCCGATATAAGGTTTTTTCACAACTTTTCCAAAATAGCTGGCGTCCCCTGCAAGCTGTATGGAAAGGGCGCCGGCGCATACCGCTTCTGTCTGGGCAGAATTGGGGCTGGCATGTTTTCTTCGGTCCCTCCGGTAAATGTTCCATGCGCCTTTTCCAGAAAAGCTGCTTCCCAGCAGAAAAGAACAAAAGATCATAAGCCAGGCGCTGATTCTTGCAGGCAGGTAATTCATAATATCGTCAAGCTTTGCGGCTGCTCTTCCAAAATACAAATAGGTATCGTTTTTATATCCCACCATGGAATCCATGGTGTTTACCGCTTTGTAGAAAAATCCAAGCGCCGGGCCGCCCACTGCCAGATACAGCATAGGCGCAATCACGCCGTCAGAGGTATTTTCCGCAACAGTTTCAATTGCCGCTTTGGCCACGCCTTCTTCATCCAGGCATTTTGTATCCCTGCCTACAATCATGGAAACGGCAAGCCTTGCCTGCTCTAAATCATTATTTTTTAAACATTGAAAGACTTTCATGCTTTCCACCTTCAGGCATTTTACAGCGAGAATCTGGTAAGTCATCATGCATTCTGCCGCTATACCTAAATAGGGATGCAGCCAGTATGCAAACAGCAAAAGGGATATGGCTGTAATTGTAACACTGGTAAGTACAATAACTGCCAAGCCAGCTCCCTGCCAAAGCTCAGCCCTATTTTTTCTTTCATTTGATAAACCTTCGGCTTCCATGGCAGGGATGTCCGTGGATTTCCCCGATGGACAGGCCTGGCATAATGAAGCTTTAGTAAAATTCCGTATTTTTTTCTCTGTTCCAGTGATTAGTGTTCCAATCAACTGGATTGGATGGGGCAGCCAATGAGGATCCCCCAAAAGCAAATCCAATAAAAAGCCCAGAAAAAAAGCAATCATATGATATTTCATAATGTTATCCTTTGATTTTTTGTCCAATTCCGCACATAACCCGCCAGACTTCCTCCGCCTTTTGGGCAAGCTGAATCAAAATTCTTCCCACACGTTCCCTGTAATCTCTTTCCAAAGGGTCTATGGGCACAATGCCATTTCCAATTTCGTCGCTGATAATGATACAGTCCTTGCAATGTTCCAGGAAGAAAAAGATTTCTTCCTCCGGGCATCCGCCCTCTAACATGCGGTTTTTCACCCATAGATGGAAATGGTTGATTATGAAAATCCCATCCTCCACCTTTTCCTGAAAAGAAATATTGTCTGGTAAAACGCCGTCCCACACCCTATGGTTTGGCAGATGGTAGTTTGACAGCGCAAAGTCCAGCTTTCCCTGCGCGTATCCGCCTATGATTAATTTCATTTTCATTTTTCTCCCTGTGCGTATCCGCCTATGATTAATTTCATTTTCATTTTTCTCCCTGTGCGTATCCGCCTATGATTAATTTCATTTTCATTTTTCTCCCTGCGCGTATCCGCCTATGATTAATTTCATTTTTATCTCCCTTGTGCATATCCGTCTATGGCTGATTTCATTTTTATTTCCTTTGTGCATATTCGTCTATTACCATTTTATCTTTTCCTTGTTTCATCGGTTTTTTCCATGTTTCACAGATTTCTAACTTGGATAAACCAGAATAGTGCGATAGAAAAAATTTTCCTTTTTGCGCAGAATTTCATTCTTAAGCGCCTAACCAGGACAGCATATGATATCCATAAGGGCTGTTACCACAACAATGCACCCTTCGCAGAGAACCCCGAACCATCCGGCAGTATCTCCGGTAACCCCGCCAAATTCCTTCCTGCTCCGGCAGAAATAATAACCAAGAAAGGCAGCAGCCGCAGCAGCTGCAAGCAGTCCTGCCGGAATGGACCAGAACATCATAAACCCAATGCAGGCAACACTTTGCAGGTATAAAGAACCCTTCACAATTTTTTTATGGGAGCTGTCAGCAAAGGTAAATAACATCCCATCCTTTTTCGCCAGCGGAAAAGAAACCACGCTGATGCCGCAGAGACAGCGGGAAAGGAAAAAGCCGCTGCAGGCAATTTTTAACATGGCATCATTGGTTATTTCAGAGAATGCCCCCAAAAAAACGATCCCATATATTACAAGCATAATAACAGAAAAGGCTCCGATATGGGAATCCTTTAAAATTTCCAGCTTCTTTTCCTTTGGGCTGTAAGAGTGTATAGCATCCATGGTATCCATAAAGCCGTCCACATGGATTCCCCCTGTGATAAGAAGAGGAATTCCAGCATTGATGGCAGTACGGCATACATTTCCTACATGATAGATGCCGCAAAAATAATTCCAAAAATAAATACACCCCCCGATTAGCGCCCCAATCCACGGAAAAAAGCAAAAGATATATTTCATATCCTGGTCTTTCCATGGAAACTGAGGGACTGGAATTTTAGAATACATGGAAAAAGAAATAAAAAAGGATTTTATTACCTGCATGCTTGTCTCCTTTCCTGGTTGCTTGTGCTTTAAAATTATCTGGGTCTTGCGTAAATCTGTTTCTGTATCTGTTTTTAATAGTTGTGGCCAAAAGTAAACGATTTATATTTCCATATCCAGCAAATGGAGCTCCTTCATTTCCGTTTCCATCCAAAGATAAAAAATTTATTTTATGTGTATTGGAATTCCAGCTGTTACCTCAACCACTTGCTCGGCTAACACGGCAAGCCTTTGGTTAATGATGCCCATTGCGTGAATGTATTCCATGGCTGCTTTATCGTAAACGGCACCGTCTTCGAATACGTTGTTGCTTACCACGACTAAATGTGCGGTTTTTTCTTTTAGTATAGCGATGCCGTTTATAACGTTTTCAATTATTTGAAGTTCTGATGCCATTTTTTCTTGGTTGAACATTTCGTTTGCTGTCAGGTTGGAAATGCATTCCAATAGTGCAACATGGTTTCCCGGTTCCATTTTAGCAAGAGCTTTTTCAATGCTCATTGGCTGTTCTATGGTGAGAAAGCCTTTGCCGCTTCTTAACACTTTGTGGCGGTTTACTCTGCGCTGTCCTTCCTCGTCGTATACCTGCATGGTGGCAAGGTAGTATTTTTTTGTGGCAGGAGGTTTTTCCTTTGAAGAAATATTTTGTCTGTAAAGTGAGACGGTCACTTCTTCTGCATAGGCTGATTTTCCGCTGCCGCTTCCTCCAATGATTAATACCATCATAGATTTATGCCTTTCCTATCATCTGGTGGGTGAGGGATTGTTTTTTCCTAATACCGCTGGTATTGTTCCACCTGGATATCTTCGAAGGAGGTTTTTCCGCTGTAGACGTACAGCGCCATGTCTAGCAGGGACATCATCATAACGGCTCCTGTTCCTTCTCCCAGCGCCATGTTTCCGTGGATGACGGGGTCGATATTCAGTTCTTTTACCATTTTTTCCATTGCTGGTTCTTTGCCCTTATGGGATGGAATCAGGTATTGCAGGGTTCCTGGCACAAGCCGCTGGGCAAGGAGCGCGGCTACCATGCTGATGACGCCGTCCAATACTACCGGGATATGGAATAATGCGCCGCCGATGCAGATTCCTGCAAGACCCGCAATATCCAACCCTCCTACGGTCCTTAGCACCGTAAAGGGGTCTGCTTCGTACAGGTTATATTTTTCAATTGCCTGGGCAATCACCTGCTTTTTCCGTAGCAGTTTCTCGTCGCAGAGGCCTGCGCCCCTTCCGGTTACAGCTTCTGCTTCACAGTGCAGCAGGGCGGCTGCCACAGCGCTGCTTGTGGTGGTATTTCCAATGCCCATTTCGCCTGTGGCTAGAATCTGGTAGGCCTTTTCCTTGCAGTCCGCTGCCAATGCTATGCCGGTAAAAATTGCCTGGAGGGCTTCTTCCTCTGTCATTGCTGGTTCTTTGCTGAAATTTCTGGTGCCGGGGCGGACTTTTTTGGCAAGCACGCCTGGAATTTCTTCCTGGCTGTTTATCCCAATGTCCACCGGAACTGTGTCTGCTCCAATGGTCTTTGCCATTTTTCCTACGGAAGAAGCATGTTCCGCCATTTCCTTTGCCACAGCCAGAGTAACCTCCTGGCCGGACTGGCTGATGCCTTCTTCCACAATTCCATTGTCTGCGCACAGGATAAGGACGGCTTTTTTTGATAAATCAATCTCGTCTGTTCCTAAAATCGCGCCTATCTGTGCCGTAATGGTTTCAAATTTACCCATTCCATCCAGGGGTTTGGCAATGCCATCCCAGTTTTTCAGTACTTTTTGATAGATGGTTTCATCCGGTGCATCTACGGACAGTTTTTCTAAGGTTTCTTTTGTGGGGTTATCCAATATGCGCTTCCCTAAGTATTCCATAAATTTCCTCCATATTGAGATATTCTGATAAAATGTCTGCTAATTTCTCATACTGTTTCTCTTTATAATCTTTATAATCCATGTAAGCGCCATCCTCTACGGTGATTCCCTTTTGGCCTGCCAGGGCTTTCACAAGGGACGCGGCAATGGCTCCCTTATCAAAAATCCCGTGCACATAGGTTCCGCATAGGTTTTTATGGTTCCCGGTTACAAATGGCCCCTGGGGTTCTTTGTTTCCAGAATCTTCTTTGATGCTTTGCCCCATATGTATTTCATATCCTTCAAAATCAAGGCCGGAGCATACATCAAAAAAGCCTTCTGTGTGATTGATTTTCCCCTGTATCTGGCGCCGTACTTTTTGATGCTGCAGTTCTGTAAAAACTGGAAGAAGCTCCATTCCTCGAATGGTTCCTCCGGCTTCCATTCCTTCCGGGTCTGAAATCTCCATCCCCATCATCTGGTATCCGCCGCAAATGCCGAAAACTGGAATTTTTTCTGCCAGCTTTTTTATGGCTGCTTCCATCCCATTCTGGCGCATCCAGCTTAAGTCATCCATGGTATTTTTACTGCCAGGCAGGAATACCAGATCCGGGCAGCCTAGTTCCGCTGCCGATGCCGCATAGCGCACCGACACATCCGGCATCTGTTCAAATACGTTAAAATCCGTAAAATTAGAAATTCTTGGATACCGGATCACTGCCAGGTCAATCCTGCCCCTTTGTTTTTTGTCAAACCGTCCAGTCAGGCTGTCTTCATCCTCTAAGTCGATTTCTTCCATATAGGGAACCACGCCTGTGACCGGGATGCCTCCCTTTTCTTCTAATATTTCAATGCCGGAATCCAGCAGGGATTTATCGCCCCGGAATTTGTTGATAATAAGCCCTTTCACCCTGGCTTTTTCCGCTTCCGTAAGCAGCATCAAGGTTCCCAAAAGCTGGGCGAACACGCCGCCCCTGTCAATATCTCCCACCAGCAGCACCGGAGCGTCAATCATTTCCGCCAGCCCCATGTTCACAATACAGTTTTCCCGAAGATTGATTTCCGCCGGGCTTCCCGCTCCTTCCACGACAATAATATCTGCAATTTCCTCCAGCTTTCGGAAGGCCTTTTTAATATCTGGAACCAGGTTTTTCTTATAAGAAAAATATTCCCTTGCACTCATATTTCCAAGTACTTTCCCATTTACAATCACCTGGGAGCCGGTATGGTTCGTAGGTTTTAAAAGAATCGGGTTCATGCAGGATAGCGGGGCAATCCCAGCCGCTTCCGCCTGCATCACCTGAGCCCTTCCCATTTCAAGCCCCTCCGCGGTGATATAGGAATTCAAAGCCATATTCTGTGATTTAAAAGGAGCCACCCGGTAACCATCCCGTTTCATAATTCTGCACAAGCCTGCCACCAGAAGGCTTTTCCCCGCCCCGGACATGGTACCTTGCACCATAATTACTTTTGCCATAATAATCACTTATTCCTTTCATTTTACTTAGGCACAAATAGCAGAAAAACTTATTTTTCACAGCAATCTCTCAATCTTTTCGTCTTTTTCCGGTATAAATAGCGATAAAGAATATTATTTGCCATACCATCTTTCTTTGCATTAAAAGTTTGAACCACGCTCTATGCTACAGCCAACAATCTATATTTCAATACCCAGGAAAGAGCCATCCTGCCTTTCCATCCGTATCCAAAATAAAAAATTTGTTGTAGTATTAAGGCTTTGCACTGAGCTGCCTGATATAGGCGGCAAACTTTTTGTTTTTTAAGAAGCTGCCATTTTTCATATCAAAAAGCTCCTGGATGAAATCTGATTCAAAGACCTCTTCTGGCGTGCCGTAACGTTCCACATATTCTCCCTTTAGGCAGAGTATTTTGTCGGAAACGATTTTTGCAAGCTCTAACTCGTGCAATGACATAATTACTGTAAGCCCTTTCTTCTCTCGCATTTCCTGCAGGATAGATAAAAAATCAAGCTTATAGCGGATATCCAGATAGGAGGTTGGCTCATCCAATATGACGATTTCCGGTTCCTGGCAGATGGCTCTTGCAAGCATGACCCGCTGTTTTTGCCCGTCGCTGATTTTGTCAAATTCCCGGTGGCGGATGTCTGTGGTATGGGTAAGCTCCATCACTTCATCTACCATCTGTTCATCCTCCTTTGAGAGGATGCCGAACCATCCGGTGTAAGGGTATCTTCCTGTGGCAACCACATCCCAGCAGTTTTTCATTTCTGCTTTTAATTTTTGTGTCAGCACCACCGACATTTTTCGTGCCAGTTCATTTGCTTTTAATGCTGCCAGGCTGTCTTTTCCCAAAAAGACTGTCCCGCCAATCAGCTGCAGCTGCCCGGTAATGCTTTTTAGGACTGTGGATTTCCCGGCGCCGTTGGGGCCGATTAAAGTTAAGATTTCCCCTTTGGGCAGGGCAAGCTCAATTTCTTTGATAAGCGGTTTATTATCATAGCCCACACACATTTTTTTGGTGGAAAAATAGTAGTTTTTCATATGTTTATCCTTACTTATGCATGACTGCCTTTTCGTTTTTTTATCATAATCCAAAGTACCACAGGCGCGCCGAAAATAGCGGTGACGGTACTGATGCTTAGTTCGGTGGGGGCAAGCATTGTTTTTGCCAGCAGGTCACAGAACAGGCAGAACACGCTTCCTCCCAGAAAACAGGCTGGTATCATCCAAATGGGATCTATGGTGTTTAAAAGTTTTTTCACCAGATGGGGGGCGGCGATTCCCACAAAGGAAATAGGTCCGGCGAATGCCACAATGCATGCAGAAAAAATACTGGAAAAAACCACGATGCATGCCCGGAGCACGCGGATATTCACCCCCGCATTTTTGGCATAGGCGTCTCCCAGCTGATAGGCGCTTAGGGGTTTTGACATAAGGAAAACCGCAAAAAATGTCAGAAAAACCACGATTGCCATAACTTGCACATTTTCCCATGTCATCCCGGAGAAACTTCCCCTGGACCAGTTGTGGAGATTTACAATGTCCGCATCATCTGCAAAGGTGATGACCAGCTCTGTGATGGCAGAACAGATGTAGCCAATCATAACGCCGCTGACCACTAACATGGACATGTTGTCGATTTTTCTGGATACCAGCAGCACAAACCCCATGGAAATCATAGCGCCGATAAACGCGGCAAAAATCATAGCCGTTGATGTAACTGTGATATTTTTTCCCATGAAAAAGACCATCACAAGCGCCACCACCATTTTAGCGCCGGAGGAAATTCCCAAAACAAACGGGCCGGCAATGGGATTGTTAAAAAATGTCTGCAAAAGATATCCTGCCAAGGAAAGCGCTCCGCCGAGAATCAAAACGGCTGCTGCCCGGGGAAGCCGGATATCCCATAAAATTTTTGTAATTGTTTCATCGCCTTTTTGTCCTGCAAGCATCCTTACGGTATCTGGAAATGGAACCGGGATGCTTCCAATGCAGATATTCAAAAAAAAGAAAAGCAGGGTGCCAATCCCAAGAAAAATAAGGACGGTAAAATACCGGTATGTTCTGTTTATTTTCCTGCCGCCCCATGTTCTGGGCATAAAAAACAGCTTCAAGGGCGCTTTATCTTTACAAACCACAATCGTCATTCTCCTCTTAAAATGCCAAAGATTTATTCTAAATGAAAAAGGTAATTCATCGTATCCTTTTTGCCATGGAGCATTGCATGAATGTCCTCCATAAGGCAGCCAATGGAAAGGGACTGCTGGTATACGTCATTTGCCGTGCAAAAGACATTTCCTTCTTTCACAGCCTTGAAATCTGCCAAAAGCTCACATTTATCAAGAAGCTCCTCCACGCTTGAGATGCCGCCGTCTATGGAGCTGTTGTAAATCAAAAAGTCTGCATCCTTGGCGCCGGCGTAAAATTCTTCTACCTGCATATTCATGGTGGAACGCTTCTGCTCAGGATCTCCTAAATCTTCAAAAACATAGTTTCCTCCTGCAAGGGTTATCACCTTGGGAATATAGTCGGAGGATTGGCGTACCTGTACCAGGCCGTTGGAGGTAATATAGAAAAAAGCCACTGTCTGCCCGGTTTTTTCATCTGCATCTACCCGTGCAAGGATTTCTGCCTGTTTTGCAAAGATTTGTTCTGCTTCCTCCTCTTTTCCCAGCAATGCACCATAGAACTTTACCCATTCCACCCGGCCTAAGGGGTGGGACTCATAGCTGGAGTAATCGATTAAAACCGGAATATTGAAGTCCTCCAGTTTTTCAATTACCTCAGGAGTATGGGAAATCATCATATTTTCTATGGCAAGGGAGCAATGGCTGGAGACGATCATTTCATAGTCTGGCTTGTCATATTTTCCAGCATAAAGAATATCGCCTTTTTTCATAGCTTCCCGGGCTTCCTCAATATACCAGCTGCTTTCCTTCTGCCCGGAAAAAGTGATTGTGGACAGTGCATCCAGCTCACGGAACATATCCATGACAGAGGAGGCTACCAGGTAGATGTCTTTTACCGGACGCTTTAGCACCACAAGCTTATGGCCTTTGGCTGCTGCGTCCTCGATAAGATCATCTATATTCTGGGGCGTCTCCTTGCCTTCTGGCACAATGAAAAACTGGCTGTTGTCCATGGTTGTGGTCAGTAAGGCATATCCGCCCTCATAGTAATCAACGGTAAAATTTTCGGCGTAAAGCAAATCCATGCTTTTTTCTATGTTTAACTCTGCCTGTGGCTTGGAATCTGTTTTATCCGGGTTTGATTCTGCCTGTAATTCGGAATCTGTTTTATCCGGGTTTGATTCTGCCTGCGATTCTAAGTCGTTTTTTTCCGCTGCGCCGGTATCAGGCTTAGCAGCTGGAGAAGCATTGCTGCAGCCGGACAGCCATAGCAATCCTGCAAAAAGCAATAAGATTAATTGTTTTTTTCTTTTCATTCTATCCCCCGCGCGGCTTTACTCTTTTTTCATTGTGCCGGAATGAAACGTCAATGTGTATTCTACCTCATGCGGCCTGCTCATCGCCACAGTATCTCCAATCACATCTATAGGCGAATCAAATACAGGAACAGGAAACTCAAATTCGGAGCTGCCTTCCGTATTGACTGGAAGGTATTTTTCTCCATCTACAATCATATAATCGTAATTGGGGCTGTTCCACTTTAAAGCTGCCACCGCCTTTCCTTCTGCGACGGTAACGGTAACAGGAGATAAAATCTCTGCTTTTCCGCTTCCTCCCTCGAAGGTGATTTCCACGCTGTATGTACCGTTTTCCAAGGCATCCGCGCTTTTTGCCTGTGCAAAATCCTCTAAATTGTCCGTATTTTCGGATTGTGCAAAATCCTCTAAATTATCCGTATTTTTTGCCTGTCCGTCCGCTTCTGCCGGAACTGGGTTCGAAACGCTTACCTTGTGGTCATACCATTTTCCCTTTGTTCCGATAAGAGCCAGGTCAAACTCTGTATCCAGCTCAGGTACAGGCACATCAAAGCCATAGACCTCCTCCGTCATGCCGTCGCTGTAGGTAACGGTATCCTCCGTGGGTGAGAGGGTCTTGGCGCCTTCTTTGGCAGCATCCGCAGCAAGCCCTGGATACAGGCCTACGATGTTCTTTGAGGTAAGGGAAATATGGATGGTCATTTCCCCCTTCTCCACAGTCAGGGTTCCCTTGCCGTCGCAGGCTTCGCTTACATGGAACATGCCGCTGTCTGTATCAAAATCTGCCAGGTATGTGCCGTCTGCCAGCGCTCCCTCGGCGGCTTTGCCTTCCGCCTTTTGTGATGTTTCCGATGGATTTTCAGCTGGCGTTTCTTGTGATGCTTCTGAAGAATTTCCAGCTGGCGTTTTAGCATTTTTTTCTTCTGCATTGCCGCCGTCTCCGCAGCCGCCCAATAATGCGGCGGAAAGGAGAAAAGCAGCAAGTCGTGTATATTTCCTCATTTTCATGTACATTCCTTTCCATTCACTCAGGCACAAACAGGAAATGAATCAAAATTATTCAGCCTGATTTGCTGCTGCCTGGGTCATTGCATTTGCTGTATGTTCAATATAGAGCTGCTGGATTGCGTCGATGGAACCAAGACCGGTAATCTGGGCATCTACGCTGTCAAAATTGCCGGAAGCCTGGAACATGCGAATCCATGAATCCTCGTTTTCGCCTGCCATATCGTTATTGGCATGATCGCCTGCTACAACCATCAGAGGACGGAGGATTGCTTTTTTGTACCCTGCCTGTGTTACAGCGTCTATCACCGCTTCGCAGGAGGTTTCTTCCGGTTCTCCCTCGACTGTGCCGATAAACACATTTCCATATCCCAGCGTTTCCATTTGGGACTGCATCTGGCTGTAGGATACTTTTGCAGTGTGGGAGGTGCCGTGTCCCAGAAATACAAAGGCTGCGCCGTCTTCCTCTGCCCCGTCCAGGCTGTCATAGCCTGCATCCTTTACGGCAGCTTCGGTAAGCGCTTTTGCAACGGCTTCTTTGTCGGCGTTGATGACGGCAGCGTCTTCGCCCACTTCGCCTAGAAGAGGTTCTGCCACTTTAACGGTTTCAAATTTATCCTGGCAGCTTTCCACAGATTCCACCAGCTCATCATACTCTGCGCCATGCATCAGGTGCGTGGGCTGTATAACCAAATTTTTCACCCCATTTGCCACCGCGCGGTCCAGCGCCTGGTCCATATTGTCAATGGCTTCCCCGTCCCGTGCCTGTACATGGTTGATGATAATCTGTGAGGTAAAAGCCCTTCTTATGGACCAGTCAGGATTTGCTTCCTGTATAGCATCTTCAATGCCCTTAATATCATCCGCCCGGCTGTCGTTAAAGGAAGTGCCGAAGCTAACCACCAGAATTTCATTTTCGCCGATTTCATCCTGGTTTCTCGGGTCATCCTTAGAAGCGTCCCCGGTGTCTCTGCCAAAATAATCTGGATCTGCGTTTTCCCCTTCTACCAATTCCTTCTGGGTGTCTGTCAGTGCATCCCATGCCTCCTTTGCCTGGGTACACTGGGCATCTGTCTCTTCTGTCCTCTTCTGCACATAAATGGCATCAATCAATGCGGCAGCCTTGTCAGCCGCTGCCTGGTCGGCATTTCCTTCCCCTTCTTGGGATTCTCCGTTTTCTTCTTCTGTAGAAGGCTCATTGTTTCCTTCTTCCTCAGAAGGTGCATTTTCTTTTTTGGAGGGTACATTGCTTTCTTCTGTCTGTTCTGTGTTTTCACTTGTCTCGGCGGCTTTGCCACCGCAGCCTGCAAATACCAGGGAACAGGTCATTGCACCCATTAATAAAGCAGTTACTAATTTCTTTTTCATTCTTTTTTCTCCTTTTTTGCCTTTTGTTTCTCTATTCAGACAATTTTCGACATTATTCTCCACAAAAATGCGTACAAAAAAGTAACCTGCCCTGCGAAGAATCTTGTTCGCCAGCAAACTGTTATTCACAATATTTGTTATACCAAGCCAAAGGTAAAAAGATGACGATTTCCATCCCATGAGAAAATTTAGGGAATGATTTTTGAATTGCTTTGTTCCATAATAGACATATGGTTACGCTGTGCTAAGCTGTATCGAATTGCATCAATTTTTATTTTGAAAAGGATGTCTTTTATTTTCTGTAAAAATAAAAACCTTCGCCGTAATTTAATAAACTACGGCAAAGGATTCAAGTGCGTAAAAAATTTACAGTACTTTCATAGTATGTATGGCTATGCAGCTTAACATGAGAATCATTACTTCTATGCTTCCTGTAAATTCTGACAGACAACCAATTACTCGTGGCTTGAAAAATACTTCTGTGCAACATCCAGGCAGGTATCCCGACTTAAAGATCATCACAGCAGCCATCTTCCCAGTTTCCCAGTGATATATCGGCTTCTATTCCCTGATTACGGTGACGAGTTCGTATAGGATTCGCACCTATTTCCCTTTTCACCAAAGCAGCGAGTATGTTTCATTGCTTTGACACCTGTATGCTTATTGTGTTTAATTGATTAAAGTATACCATATTCTCTTTAAATGTCAATACCGGAAACGCAAGGAGTCCTGTAAGATAGTCAAATATTAATACTGGCTTGTGATTTAATATAATTACAGTTGGCAGTTTTCAGATTTTTTCCGGCAGATTATTTACGCATCCGATTTGAAGAACATATATTTTTTCCGATTTATCTGTTGATGTTTTATTCTATCCTAGAGACATGGTTCATAGAATCTTCACATCATTTTAAAATTTTGGGGCAAATGGAATAACGCTCAGAGCACTTTGGGATTTTATGAGGGTTAAATATAAAGTCAATAATAATTTATTGAATTACGATAAATTATTATTGACTTTTTGTGATTTTTCATATATGATTATTGAAAAGAAAAGGAGGTCGTGTAATGACACAAACAAGTTTAAGCAGATGGTTGAAAATGGTAATTGCAGGGATTGGGGCCTGTGGGGCGGTTATTTGTTTTTATTTGGTTCCTACGTTTGGAAAAGAATTGGCAGATGCAAATCCAGAATTTGCGGGATGTTATGTTCCATGGCTGCTCATAATCTGGATCTCGGCAATTCCCTGTTATCTTGTATTATATTTTGGATGGAAAATTACCACCGAGATAAGCAGGGACAACTCTTTTTCCATGAAGAATTCCAACTATCTGAAATATATTTCCATGTTAGCATTGGCAGACAGCGGATACTTTTTCCTGGCTAACTTGATTATGCTGCTGCTTAATATGAACCATCCGGGAATTTTTTTAGGCTCATTGTTTATAGAATTTGCAGGAGTGGCAGTGGCAGTGGCGGCTGCAGCCCTCTCCTATCTGGTGCAGAAGGCAGCCAGGATACAGCAGGAAAATGAATTGACAATATAACAGAAGGAATGGAGGAAAAATGGTGATTGTTATCAATATCGATGTAATAATTGACAATATAACAGAAGGAATGGAGGAAAAATGGTGATTGTTATCAATATCGATGTAATGCTTGCCAAGCGGAAGATGAGCGTGACAGAGCTTTCGGAACGGGTGGGGATTACCATGGCAAATATTTCTATCTTAAAAAATGGAAAGGCAAAGGCAATCAAGGTTGACACTCTGGATAAGGTCTGCAAAGCATTAAGCTGCCAGCCAGGGGACATTTTAGAATGGAGGGATGAAAATGAATGATAATAAGACTAATCTGGAAATGAATGATAGTAAATCCGCCATCATGCAAAACCTGCCGTCCGGCGGATCCAATGGGCATCCTGCTATGGATAATACGAATTCCGATAGTGAATCCAGCGTTACGGTAAATGTTAATACTGATGCCAATTCTAATGGTGAATCCAGCTCTGCAGTAAATGTGAGGGAACCCAATCCCGTTATGAAAGAAAATGCTTTTTATTTTCTGGCAATGGCGTTGGTTTACGGAGCTTGTTTTGCTGTGGCATTTTACAGGAATTTTAAGGGGATGGCTTATCCGGTTATCATAATGGTTACTTTGGCAGCCTGCGGATTATTTCTAAAAAAATGCAATGTTCCTTGGAAAAAATCAAACTGGTGGTATGTGGGAGGAAGCATGCTGCTTGGAATCAGCACTGTCCTTACAGCCAGCGGATTTGTCATATTTTTTAATACAGTGGGCGTTCTTCTGCTGATTACCGTATTTATGATCCGCCAGATTTATGATGACAGGAAGTGGGGGCTGGGCCAATATGTATGTAATATCCTCTTTTTGTACTTGTGTATGATACCGGAGCTGGCCCGGCCTTTCATTCATATGGCGGAATGTTCGAAAAGAAATAAAAAAGAACAGAAGAAAAATAAAAATACAAAATATATTTTTGCGGGCATATTGATTGGAATGCCGATGCTGGTGGCAGTGGTTGGGCTTTTGAGCAGCGCAGACCAGATTTTTTCCAGGTTCGTAGGAAATTTTTTGTACAATTTGTTTGGAAAGGTTGTATTTTCCCCAAATATCTTTCTGGTGGTTCTTCTTATTGTTTTAGGCTTTTTTGGAATATACTGCTTTTTTTCTGCGTTAACGTTAAATAATATGCCGGAATGGAAGCAGAAGGGCAGAAAAAAGAATCCTGTGACGGCCATTACATTTCTCTCCATGATAACCGCAGTATATTTGATTTTCTGCATCATACAGGTGGTGTTCCTTTTTACCGGTGGAAGGCTTCTGCCCAGGGAATACACCTATGCAGAATATGCCCATCAGGGATTTTTCCAATTGCTGTTTCTATGTATGTTTAATCTGGTTCTGGTGCTTTTGTGCCTTGCTGTTTTTTGGCAGAATAAAATGCTGAAAATTCTTTTGACGGTATTTTCCGGCTGCACGTATGTTATGATAGCTTCCAGCGCCTTTCGGATGCTGCTTTACATTAAGGCATATCATTTGAGTTTTCTGCGTGTATTGGTTCTTTGGTTCCTTGGGATGCTGGCATTTCTTATGGCGGGCGTGCTCATCAATATCGTGAAAGGTGAATTTGGCTTGTTTCGTTACAGCATGATTGTGGTAACGGTATTTTATCTGTTCTTTTCTTATGGCAGGGCAGATGTGCTGGTTGCTTCCTATAACGTGGCTCAATTAGGTGATGCCATGGGCTACGAGGATGTTGTTTATCTGGCAAATCTGTCCATAGATGCCGCGCCTGTCCTCAAACAGTACAGGTTTGAGCACGAGCATGCCAATGCGGCTGAGGAATCGGCTCTTTACTGGGAATATACGGGATATAACTACAATTACCAGGAAGATGGACAAAGAGCCTATATCCCAGGGTGCAGAAGATGCAGGCTGGATAAATATTTCCAGGAAATCTTAAGTGATACGGAAAATATGAATGTGAGGACGTTTCATGTTTCGGAATATATAGCAAGGAAAGCGGCGGAAAATTATTTTCATAACTAAGGAACCGTCCTATCGGAGAAAAAGACAAGCAATATCATAAGTTATTTCTGGACAGTTCCTAAAAATCATTTAAAAAAATATTTACAGATAAATGGTAATCTATTATTATTATAGTATCGTCATAATTCATCTGCCTTTTGGCGGGATCCAGGGATATTCATTCAGAGCATAAAAGTTGAATCGTCTAAAGGAGAAACATCATGATTCGTACAATTTCAGTGGAAGAAATTACAAATAATATCAAAGAGATGTGTATAGAAGCGAACCATTATCTGTCAAAGGATATGGAAGAATCCTTAAAAAAAGCAGCCGGCCAGGAAACGTCGGCTTTAGGCAGGAAAATATTAAATCAGCTTCAGGAAAATCTGCAGACAGCGGGAGAGGAAATGATTCCCATTTGCCAGGATACCGGAATGGCTGTTGTTTTTGTGGAAATCGGCCAGGAGGTCCATGTGGAAGGAGGGCTGCTGGAGGATGCCATCCATGAAGGAGTGCGTCTGGGATATTCCGAAGGGTTCCTTAGGAAATCTGTGGTAAGAGATCCTCTCATCCGGGAAAATACAAAAGACAATACCCCGGCGGTGATTCACTATGAGATTGCTGCTGGGGATAAGGTGAAGCTTACTTTGGCGCCCAAAGGCTTTGGAAGTGAAAATATGAGCTGTGTGTTCATGCTGAAGCCATCGGATGGGATCGAAGGGGTGAAGCATGCAATTTTAACCGCAGTAAAGGATGCAGGGCCAAATGCCTGCCCGCCTATGGTGGTAGGAGTGGGAATTGGAGGAACCTTTGAAAAATGTGCATTGCTTGCAAAGAAAGCGTTGACAAGGCCGGTAAATGAAAGTTCTCCCATTCCTTATGTGAAGGAGATGGAAGAGGAACTGCTGGAGAAAATCAATATGCTTGGAATAGGGCCTGGCGGATTGGGCGGCAGGGTTACGGCTCTTGCTGTAAATATCAATACTTATCCTACCCATATTGCAGGGCTTCCGGTTGCTGTCAATATCTGCTGTCATGTGAACCGCCATGCAGCAAGGGAATTGTAAATTGATGATTGGGATTAAGAAAGGCTGGCGAAATGGATAAGTATATTACAACACCAATTACTGCAGAAACCACAAAGGGCCTTCGTGCAGGAGATTATGTATATATTACAGGAACGTTTTATGTGGCAAGGGATGCGGCGCATAAGCGGCTGATAGAAGCATTGGAGAAAGAGGAAAGGGAATTTTATGCCCGACTGCCAAAAAGAGATAAAAACAATGGGAACCTGGCACAGCCAGAGGAAGAGGCGTTAAAGAAAAAATTAAGGGAAGCTCTGCCGTTTCCAGTTATAGATTCTGCCGTTTACTATATGGGCCCCTCTCCGGCAAGAGAAGGACGCCCCATTGGTTCAGCAGGGCCTACGACAGCAAGCCGCATGGACAAATATGCACCGCGGCTGTTGGATTTGGGGCAGAAGGCCATGATAGGGAAAGGAAAACGCACCAGGGAGGTAATAGACAGCATCATTCGGAACCAGGCCATGTATTTTGCGGCAGTGGGAGGGGCTGGCGCATTGCTTTCCAAATGCATCAAAAGTTCGGAACTTGTCTGTTACGAAGATTTGGGCGCTGAGGCAGTGTTGAAGCTGGAGGTAGAGGATTTTCCAGTAATTGTGGTGATAGACAGCAATGGAAATAATCTTTATGAAACAGCAATAAAGGAATATGCTGAAATTATATAAAATTTATGAAAAAGGCTGCCGCATGAAAAAATAATTAGTTAAACTTGACTAGACAGCAAATATAAAGTAAGATATTATCAAGTAAATTAACGGAAGAATGATAGGAAGCTAAGAGGATGGGATTATGGATAAGAATAGTCAATCATTTCAACTAAAAAAGATAGTTCAGCAGTCAATCATTGCAGTTGCAGTAGGAGCCGTTTTGCTTTTGCTTTCCATTGGTACGAATGTGTGGATGAGCCGGGTGACAGATGAAGAATTAGAGACAACTACATATTTGAACCAATACCGGCTTGGCTCAAAAACACTAACCTATGCGGTACAGGCTTACGCGGCTACAGGAGCACAGGAGTATTACGATAATTATATGAAAGAGCTGAATGAGGATAAGAACCGTGATATCGCCTGGGCCGGCTTGGAAAAGAATAATATTACAGATAAAGAATGGGAGAGCATGAATCAGATAGCGGAGTTGTCCAATGGCCTGGTTCCAATCGAAGAGAAAGCTCTTGAACTTGCGGGGTCAGGCATCACGGAGGAAGCGAAGAGCTATGTATTTGGGGCAGATTATGCAGAAACCACGCGGCAGATTAATGCTTTAACGGATGAAGCAATTTCGCAGATCCAGAAAAGAGTAAATGATTCAAAAATAAAGTTGAGAATATTCCAGGCAGTCATTGAGTTTATGTATGCCCTTTCTTTCTTGTATCTGATTTTACAGATTGTCAAGATTGTCAGGTTTTCCAGAAAAGAATTATTGTCTCCTATTATAAAAGTTTCAGACCAGATGCTTACGTTGGCAGAAGGAAATTTCCATGCTGATTTTGAATTGGAAGAAAATACCAGTGAAGTTGGGAGAATGGCAGGCGCTATCATCCATATGAAGAAGAATACTACGGAAATGATTCGGGAAATTTCAGAGATTCTTGAAAAAATGGGCAATGGGGACTATGGTTTTGAGATGAACCAGGAGTATGTAGGGGAATATGGGCAGATTAAGGAATCGTTTTTAAAAATCAGTGAGAAGATGAAAGAAACGCTGGTTACCATCCGGGAGGTTTCCCTGCAGATAGACAGTGGTTCGGAGCAGCTGTCATGTGCGGCGGTGGATTTGGCAGAGGGAAGTATGGAACAGGCTGGCAAAGTATCAGATTTGGTGGGCCTGATGAAAAATATGAATAAGAGTATGGAAGACAGTGCATTGGAAGCGGCAGAGACAGTGAAAATTTCCACCCGTGCCGGACATGTATTGGAAACTGGAAATACAAAGATGCAGGAGTTGAAGGAGGCAATCAGCGAGATCAGCAGCTGCTCTGAGGAGATTGGAAAGATTATCAGTACCATTGAAGAGATTGCTTCCCAGACAAATCTCTTGTCATTAAATGCTGCAATTGAAGCGGCAAGAGCAGGAGAAGCAGGAAAGGGATTTGCAATTGTAGCGGATCAGGTGAAGAATTTAGCAGACGAGTCTGCCAAGGCAGCAGGTGAAACAGACAAATTAATTGAAAGAACAATTATGGCAGTGGAAAAAGGAATTGCCATTGCAGATGAGACGGCTGAAAGCATGGCCGAAGTAATGGTTGGAGCAAAAGAAGCAACAGATAAAATGGGTGAAATGTCTGGAATCCTTACCAGTGACGTGCAAAGTATGCATCAGATTAATGAAAGCGTCATGAGGATAGCAGAGATTGTGGATAGCAACTCAGCAGCGTCGGAAGAGACAGCGGCAGTCAGCCAGCAGCAGAAAGCCCAGGTAGAAACTATGGTAGGCTTAATGGAAAAGTTTAATATATAAAGGTGGATTGTATGCTTTAAAGTAGAAAGAGAAAGCATACAGCGGTATAAAATATATTAAAATAAAAAAATGTAAAAAAGGTATTGACAAACCTGTTATTATTTAGTAGAATAGTCAATGCGTTACGGCGCAGGACAATTTTATAGAAGAAAAATGTCAGTTCGGAGAAATACTCAAGAGGCCGAAGAGGTGCCCCTGCTAAGGGTATAGGTCGGGTAACCGGCGCGAGGGTTCGAATCCCTCTTTCTCCGTTCCATATTTTCAAAAATAAAATTGTTATTTTTTTGAAAAAAGCTATTGACAAGAGCAGACAGCTGTGGTAGGATATAGAAGTTGTCGCGCAGGACAGATAGCAGGACAGCATACGACCTTGACAAC
>CANDGI010000043.1 GCA_947384285.1 uncultured Lachnospiraceae bacterium | reverse complement strand
TTTTATGTTTGAGGAACGCTTTTTATGTTTGAGGAACGCTTTTTATGTTTGAGGAGTGTCTTTTTTGTTTGTGGGACGCCTTTTTTTGTTTAGGTAGATGTTTTTCTTTTTTAGTTCAATGATCAAATGGTGGAAGGGGTATGACGATACCTCAAATTAGCTGATGAAATACGAAGCAGTTTTGCCCATGCAAATCAAGACATTATAATTTATGCAAATTGCAGCCATAAAGCGTTTGCATTGCATATGATCCGGCAAACAGCAAGACATATAGCTTCGTTCATGTCTATCCAGCAGCAATTTACATTGTATATTAGCCAGCGTCCGTACACCAATAAACAAAATAATAAAAAATTGAAAAATCCCCAAAAATCTTGAAGACCTTCCCCAGCCCATCTCGTTATAATAAATGACAGGTAGTAAAGAAATGAAAGGAGGAGGATAAAATCGATAAAGAAGCATATTTTGGATACCTGTTGGATACATACGAAAGATTAGTATATTCCATTTGCTTTAAGATGACAGGGAACCAGTTTGACGCAGAAGATTTAACCCAGGAAACTTTTTTATCTGTTTACAAGAATCTTGCCACCTTTCAGAAGGATTATGAAAAGGCATGGATTTGCAAGATTGCAACCAACAAAGGGCTCGACTTTTTAAAAAGCGCCAAACGGCGCAGCGAACCGAAAGATGATACATATTTCGAGGAGCTGAAGGATGATAAGGCAAGCCCGGAGGAAGCTTATTTGAGGCGTGAGTCAAAAGAATATGTCTATACTATCTGTCAGAGCTTGAAAAGCCCCTATAAGGAGGTTGCTACAGAACATTTTTACCGGGAAAAAACTGCAAAAGAAATTGCCGGGGAATCAAACAAAGGGGTCAAAACAGTCCAGACCCAGATATACAGGGCAAAGGCAATGATCCGAAAAATCATGGAAGGGAGGGCAGCCGGATGAAAAAAGAGCATACGGAAGGGACAGCAGTGAAGGAAAGCACATCAATATCTGCACATATTACCAGAGATCTTTTCTGTGACTGGCAGGAAGGAAAATTGAAAGAACCGGAAGAGATGGAGTTGTTTACACATATCGGAGCCTGTACCTTTTGTGCAGAACGGTTTGGGAACTGGATGGAAGGGATTTTTGAAGAACCGCCTGGATATTTAAAGGAGGAAATCTTAAACAGGGCTCATCAGATAGATGTTCAGGCATCTGTAAAGCTGAAAGAAACTTCCAGGCAGGTACAGCTTATGCTGTATAGCTTGAAGGTTGGTTTTGCAGTGGCAGCATCCATATTCCTGCTGGCGGTTACAACGAATGTTCAGAATATGGATCCACAGCAGCCCAAGGAGCAAAAGACAGAGCAGATGCAGGAGCAGCGCGGCGCCCGGGAGCAGGAAGAAAGCATTGTAAATAAACTGCGGCGCGGAAGTAAAGAAATTACAGGTTTATTAAATGAAATCAGCAGCGGATTTTTCCGCATAGAAATGGATGATTCTGAAAATAAGAAAAATCAGGAGGTAACAAGATGACAAGAAAGAAAAATGGATTTTTAACCCTGCTGTTTTCCTTGATGCCAGGGGCTGGGGAAATGTATATGGGATTTATGAAGCAGGGGGTCAGTATCATGTCGGTATTCTGGATATTGATTTTTTTGGCGGCATTCTTAAGTATCGGGCCAGTGCTGTTTATACTGCCGATTTTATGGTGCTATAGCTTTTTCAATGTACACAACATAAGAGGGATGTCAGATGACGAGTTCTATGGGTTGGAGGATGATTATTTATTCCATATGAACAAGATTCTTCCTATGGAGCAGTGGAACCGGAAACAAAACAATCTTCTGGCGGCAGCTTTGATTGTCATAGGCGCTGCTATGCTGTGGGATTACATGACGGATTATCTGCGCTGGCTGATTCCTAATGAAATTTACTGGAATATCGTGGACAGCGTTCCCAGGATATGTGTAAGCTTACTGCTGATTGTTGGCGGCCTGTATCTGATCCGGGGGAAGAAAAGGGAATTGGAGCAGAAGGAAGAGCGGGAGGATTTTATGAAATGAGAGTCAGAAGAGTCGGAAGCGTTACTTGTGGGATTTTGATGATATTTTTCGGGATTTTATTTATGGTGCATATGTTTTATCCGCCCTTATCTTTAGAAACCATTATGAAATTGTGGCCCTTGGTGCTTATTGCTTTGGGCGCAGAGATGATAGCCTCAAATATTAAACGGAGCCAGGAGGGGGAAGAACTTCTCAAATATGACAAAGGCGCAATTTTTCTTGTGTTTCTGCTGGCCGTTTTTTCCGCAGGAATGGGGATTTTGGAATATTTGATGGATTTTTACGCCCAGTACGGGGCAGTGTATTACTGATAATTCTATAATATGTGATGAGAGACAGCATTTCTTTTTTGGGGATGCTGTCTCATTTTCGCTTATTTCCAAAATTATTCTGCAATATGACGTCTCTGCAAAATATATTTCAAAAATAATACGACATAATTTGACAAATTATCCAATTATAGAATCGTTATGATAGTGGTGTTATGGGAAAAAAGTAATAATACGACAGAATTCGTGTTTATAAGAGGAGAACAAAAGTCCCTTGTCGAAAATGAAGGAAATTTTTTCGTTGAAGGAATATTTAATTGAGTATATAATACAAATAGTTGCCTTTTATGAGGGATAAGTATGAAAATCAACAGGAGGATTATAACGTGGAAAAATTGAATGTAGCAATTGCAGATGACAATGAGAGAATGCTGAGGGAATTAGGAGATCTTGTAAGAAGTGATGATGAGCTTCAGGTGGTAGGAACCGCAAAGGATGGAGAAGAAGCATACGAAATGATAAAAAAGAAAGAGCCTGATGTGGTGCTTCTTGACATTGTTATGCCGAAATTGGATGGGCTGACCGTCATGGACAAAATAAGAAATGACAAAAATATGAAAAAACATCCGGCATTCATCATGATTACAGCAATTGGGCAGGAAAAAATCACGGAAGACGCGTTTTCCCTGGGCGCAGACTACTATATTATGAAACCGTTTGATAATGACGTAGTCCTAAACCGTATCAAACATGTGAGAAGTGCGGAAATGAAAAAAGGCAGCGAGTTACGTAAGGTAAATGCATATGAGAAAAAGCAGGAGCTGGAGGAGCGGAATCTGGAAAGCGATGTGACAAATATCATACATGAAATCGGGGTTCCAGCCCATATCAAAGGATACCAGTACCTTCGGGAGGCAATTATTATGTCAGTGAGGGATATGGAGATGCTGAATTCTATTACAAAAATCCTGTATCCAAGCATTGCGAAGAAGTACCAGACGACCCCCAGCCGGGTGGAACGTGCCATCCGTCATGCCATTGAAGTGGCATGGAGCAGGGGAAAAATGGACACAATAGATGAATTATTTGGCTACACCATACATAATGGAAAAGGAAAACCTACAAATTCTGAATTTATAGCTTTAATTGCGGACAAAATTCGGTTAGAATATAAGCTGAGAGAATAAGTAGGAGGTTTTGTACATGAAGAAAATACTCTTTGCAGCATCTGAGGGGAATCCTTTTATTAAGACAGGGGGTTTGGCAGACGTTGTCGGTGCATTGCCGAAATACCTGGATAGGGAGAAGTTTGATGTAAGGGTTTTTCTGCCGAAATATCTGTGTATTTCAGAAGCGCATAAGCAGAAAATGAAATATGTGACAGAATTTTATGCAGATATGCCGAGGGGGAAGGAGTACATAGGAATCTATGAGGCAAAGGTGGAAGGAGTTTCGTACTATTTTATTGACAATGAGCATTATTTTGCCGGAAACAGCCCGTATAACCAGATTTTTGAAGATGTAAACAAGTTTGCCTTCTATTGCAGGGCGGTACTGGCCAGCCTGCCGGAATTGGGTTTCTGCCCCGATATTATCCACTGCCATGATTGGCAGGCAGCATTGATTCCCGTGTTTTTGGATGCATTTTACCGGGATAATTCCTTTTATCGGAATATCCGGACTGTTATGACAATCCATAACCAGAAGTTCCAGGGCAGGTGGAGGATTGATGATATTGAAAACTGCCGGGATTTGCCGGCAAATTACCGGTACGGAGCAATGGAGGCTTACGGGGAGACAAATTTCCTGAAAGCAGGAATACTCCATGCGGACTGGGTGAATGCAGTCAGCGAGACCTATGCAAAGGAAATCCAGGGCAGGGAAGGCGGAGAAGGCCTAGACGGAGTCATGCGGGAGGTTTCCGGAAAATTGTCGGGAATTGTCAATGGAATTGATGTGGAGGAATACAATCCAAAGACAGACCCGCTGCTTGTGGTGCATTTTGATGAAAAAACAATAACAAAGAAAAAGAAAAATAAAGAGGCTCTGCAGGCGGCGCTGGGCCTTCGCAAGGATAACACGGCTATGGTGATTGGAATGGTATCCAGATTGACCCAGCAGAAAGGGTTTGATTTGGTAAGGGCTGCCTTGGAAGAGCTTATGAATACGCTGAATATACAAATTGCTGTCCTTGGCACAGGGGAGGAGCAGTTTGAGAACTTTTTCAAGCATTTTGACTGGAAGTATCCAGACAGAGTATCAGCAACGATTGACTACAGTGAGAAGACAGCCCACATGATTTATGGAGGAGCGGATGCATTTCTTATGCCTTCCCAGTTTGAGCCCTGCGGATTAAGCCAGCTGATCAGCATGCGCTATGGTACAATTCCCATTGTCCGGGAGACCGGAGGGTTAAAGGATACCGTGGAACCTTACAATGAGATCTGGCATACAGGGAGCGGGTTCAGTTTTGCAAATTATAATGCAGGTGAGATGAAGATGATTATCCGGTATGCCTATGATGTGTTCTGCAATCATCCAAAGGATTGGCGCGCTATGATGAAGCGCTGCATGGGCATAGACAATTCCTGGCGGAATTCAGCCAGAAAATATGAGGAATTGTATCAAACAATATAATCAGTGGATTCCATGAAATATGCTTTGGATTGGCTGCTGGGTATTTGACTGTCCGTAAACAGAAAGCTGTCCAGAAATTTGGTTATAATAGTAGGCATGGCCTGAGAGGACGTCTTCTGGGGATACCTCTGTCAGGTTGATTTCCTGTATGATCTGCGAGAGCTCCTGGGGAGCGGCAGCTGCAGACCCAGGGATTACAATAACCTCATGGATGCTGCTTGGGAGAATGCAGAGATTGTCCTTTAGACGTTCTGCCGCCATCTGAAGTGCATTTTGATAGAGCATGCAGCAGGCTCCGTTGCGCCGTTGACGGTTTGTGAGCACATATATGGGAATAACTTCTGAATCCAGAAATTCCTCTGCTGCCTGGCATTCTTCGGACGGTGGCAGGCTGCACATAGGCAGGATCAGGTCTGCCATGGAATGGAAGGACAGAGGAAGCAGGATGGGAGTGTTTCCAGCAGCAATGGCAAGAAGGTCATGTTTAGAAATGTTCCAGTATTCCAGGTGTTTATAATAGATAAGAATGGACGCGCTTTGATCAGGATCCTCCTGAATCAGGCAATAAAATACCAAGGCTAGATCCAGATAGGGAAAATGGGGAACTTCCTTGAGGAGTTCTCTGTTTTTTTGATAATTTATCAATTTGTAGGCAATCCGGGGGCGGATTTGTTCAAAACAGGTAAAAAAGGAAGTGTCAACGGTACGGATGCTGCAATGTTCATAATAATAGCAGAGTATTTGGCTTAGAATTGTTGAAAAAGAAATGCCTTCTTGAAGCGTATCATAATAATGGTTTAAGTAAATGGCTGGGGAAACATTGCTTCCTGGTTCCAGAACCGTAAGTCCATCTAAAAGAAGGCGGTTGTTACGGAAAAACGGCTGGATGGAGACGCGCGTGCCTTTTGGAAAAAATTCCTGAAGGCTGTTGAGCAATTGCTGTTTAAAGATTTCGTATGTCATATTACCTCCTGAACTGTGCTGGCAGAGGGAAGATAATATTTAGCTGAAAAAAGAAATGATTGTGGAATCCACTATAGCATAGAAGGTGGAAATATGCAAGGGGAAATTTGGCTTTTCAAAGGCATGGTGGAGTTTTTTTATTGGAAGGCGGCTGGGGCTGGCAGGGATGTGCCTGCAAAAAGGAGAGATGAGCAGATATTATGTGTGTATGGGACACACTTGTATGTCAGTGCCGAACTAATATTCAGATAATAATATGCAATATGAATAAAAAGAAGGAATAATAAAAAAGAAAAACAGTGATTTTCAAATAATAACTAATATATGGAAGTGAAATCAGAATGATATATGATATTAATCGATTGACAATTTTTTAAAAGTATCGTATAATTTTGCAGGAAGTAAGAGAAGTTTTTTGGATTTGATTATAGAATGTAAGGCTTTGACAATTATTGTTTTGTGGTATTGAGGGTTCGTAGTCTTCTTGGGGCAGGAAAAGAATGTGCTTGGGAGGTGAGTGCATTCTTTTTTTGATTTTATAAATAATTTTTTTAAATACATTTGATAAAGGTGGGATGAAGAATGAGAAAGTATATGGTGCGGCGGGTTATTACAGCAGTGATAACCTTGCTGGTTGTAGCCTGCATCACATTTTTCCTGATGAATGCGATTCCGGGAAATCCATGGCTGTCAGAAAAGACGCCGACGCAGGCAACAATTGATGCATTGAATGCTAAATATGGCCTGGATCAGCCGCTGTTCGTTCAGCTGGGGAAGTATTTAGGCAATTTAGTACAAGGGGATTTTGGCACATCTATTAAAATGCAGAAGAACCGTCCGGTGCTGCAGATTATCCTGGAAATGTTCCCGGTATCGGCAAAGGTGGGTATTCTGGCAATTCTCTGGGCCGTGGTGGTAGGCGTACCGCTGGGGTGTCTTGCAGCTTACAAGCGGGAAACCTGGATAGACAGCTTGCTTCGGGTAGTCTGTACCGTTGGTATATCCATGCCTGGATTTGTGGTGGCAACATTGCTGCTTCATACGCTGTGCGGCGGTATTGAAGGAGTGAAATTGTTCCCAGCGCTTTTTGACGGGACGCCAGGCAGTTATGTGCTGCCGTGCCTTGCGCTTGGGTTCTATCCGATGTGTTACCTCTCCCGGCAGACGCGTACCGCAATGTTGGATTCCATTAACCAGGAATACATCAAAACTGCCCGGGCAAAAGGCTTGAAGAATGGCGTAATTGTTTTCAAACATGCGCTGAGGAATGCATTGATTCCGGTTATTACTTATTTAGGGCCGCAGATTGCGTTTACCTTGTGCGGCGGACTTGTGGTGGAAACGGTATTTTCTATTCCAGGATTGGGCAGGTACTTTATCCAGTCCATCCAGAACAGGGATTATCCGTTGATTATGGGAACAACTATTTTCCTGGCAGCATTTATCATTGTGATGAACCTGCTGGTGGATGTGTGCTATAAGATTGTTGACCCAAGGATTAATTTGACAAGGGGGAACTAATCAATGGCCAAGACGAAAAAGTATAACAAAATGGGCTCTTTGCAGCCGAATATTGATGATATCCTGGATTGGAATAAGCTGCCGGAGAATGCTTTTGAACCAGCAACGGCAACGGAGAAAGAAAGCTTTATCCAGGAGAGGGAAAGCGTTTCTTATTGGAAAGATGCATGGCGCCGCTTAAAGAAGAACACAGTGGCAATGGTTGCCCTTGTAATTATTATATTGCTGACGATCTTTGCATTTGCCGGGCCTCAGATTGTGCCTTATACCTATAAAGAACAAATCCGTGGTTCAGAGGCTCTGGATCCGTGGCATTATACCTTAGAAGACCAGCAGAAGATAAATGATTATATTGAGGAGCATTCAGGCTCTAAGGTGCTTTCTGTAGAAGAAGCCATTGAGCAGGCTCGTGCAGAAGCGGAAGCAAACGGTGAAACCTTAAGCCGGGTAGAAGAAGCAAAAATCCGCGCTTCTGCCAATGTGAAGCAGGAATCAGCAGCAGATACAGAGATTACAGCGAAACAGGCTGCAAAGGAACTGGGCATCAAGAGCAAAGCATTCGGCTATTCCAACCGTGAATTGCAGAGAAAAGCGGAAGGGGAGGACGTGTTCCCCCATGTGTTTGGAACAGATGACCAGGGACGTGATATTATGGTCCGCGTTATGGTGGGGACAAGGGTATCTATTATTGTGGGCGTGTGTGCTGCAATTCTGGTATTGCTCATTGGGGCATTGTACGGTTCGGTTTCCGGGTATTGCGGCGGCGTGGTAGATAATGTGATGCAGCGGATTGTAGAAATTATCTATTCCATTCCCGAAATGCTGATCATATTGCTTTTGTCCGCCACCTTAAAGCCAGCGTTGGAGCAGTTTCAGAATTCTGGCGACGGGGTTTTGCAGAATCTGGTTACGCTGCTGGGGCCAAACCTGATTTCCATGTTTATTGCTTTTGGCATGCTGTATTGGGTAACTATGAGCCGTATTATCCGCGGACAGATTTTACAGTTGAAACAGCAGGAGTATGTAACGGCAGCCCGGGCATTGGGCGCAAAAGGAGGCCGTATCATCAGCAGGCATTTGCTGCCTAACTGTGTGGGACAGATTGTAACTACAACCTTCTTGCAGATTCCGTCCGCAATCTTTTTGGAATCCTTCCTTTCTTTCCTTGGTGTAGGCGTGTCTGCACCTTTGACAAGTTTGGGTTCTATGTGTTCGGAAGCATTAAGCGGGCTGACTTCATATCCGTACCGGCTGTTTATTCCAGCAGCAATTTTGAGTTTAATGATTCTGACGCTGAATTTGTTCGGCGACGGTCTGCGTGATGCTTTGGATCCAAAATTAAAGAAATAAGGAAAGGGAGATTATTTATGGAACAGGAAAGAAAAGCAGAAAAACTGCTGGAAGTAAAAGATCTCCAGGTATCTTTCTTTACACCGGCAGGAGAAGTAAAAGCGGTAAATGGAATCACATATGATTTGAATTATAATGAAGTAATGGGGATTGTTGGAGAATCTGGATCTGGAAAGAGCGTGGAAGCCTATTCGATTATCGGCTTACTGCAGTCGCCAGGAAAGGTTGTAGGCGGCAGCATTACCCTGGAAGGGGAGGACATGCTGGCGAAAACGGCAAATGAGATGATCAGCATCCGCGGATCACAGGTTGCCATGATCTTCCAGAACCCCATGACCTGCCTGAATCCGGTTTATACGATTGGGAATCAGCTGATGGAAGCATTGCGGGCGCACAATAAAGATGTCTCAAAGGAAGAGGCTGCCAAGAGGGCTATGACAATGCTGGAGCAGGTGGGCATCAACAATGTGGAAAAGAGGATGAAGCAGTATCCCCACGAGCTTTCCGGCGGTATGCGCCAGCGTGTCATGATTGCAATGGGATTGATCTGCCATCCAAAGCTTCTGATTGCGGATGAGCCCACAACGGCTTTGGACGTTACCATCCAGGCGCAGATTCTGGAGTTGATGAAGGAGCTTCAGAAGAAAAACCATATGGGAATTATTTTCATCACCCACAATTTAGGCGTTGTGGCAGAAATCTGCGATAAAGTATCTGTTATGTACGCAGGAAAAATGGTAGAGCAAGGTCCGGTAGATGATATTTTCTATCATCCGGGACATCCTTATACAAGAGGGCTTTTGCGTTCCATGCCCCGTGTGGATGCGGAAAGCTATGAACGGCTGATACCCATTGAAGGTACGCCTGTGGATATGCTGAATCCGCCGGAGGGCTGTCCCTTTGCACCCAGGTGTGAACAGGCAATGAAAATATGTCTGCAGAAGATGCCGCCGTATATTGAACTGGGTGAAAACCACCGGGCTGCCTGCTGGCTGTGCGTCCAGGAACATATGAAGAGCCAGCAGAATGAGAATGAAACGGAGGGCAGCAAAAATGAATAAGAATGACGATATCCTCGTTTCGGTGGAACATTTAAAAAAATATTTTCATGTAAAAGGCATGAAGGGGCCTGGAGTACAGGCAGTGGAAGATATCTCTATTTTTATCAGGCGTGGAGAGACTCTTGGCTTGGTAGGGGAATCCGGCTGTGGGAAAACAACCTTGGGACGAACCATCCTGCAGCTTCATGAACCAACATCCGGGAAAATCATCTATGACGGCGAAGTTATTTTTGATGGCGAGAATCCATGGAAGCCTGGAGCAGATGGAACGATGACGGAGGTGAAGGTTTCAAAGCCGAAGCAGGTAAATATGCTTCCCTACCGCCGGAAAATGCAGATTATTTTCCAGGATCCATCTGCAAGCTTAGACCCGCGTATGACGGTGGGAGAAATTATAGGGGAAGCCTTGGATATCCATAAGCTGTATAATTCCAAAGCAGACCGGGCGGATCGGATTAAGGAGCTGCTTTCCACCGTAGGCTTGAATACAGAGCATGCAAACCGTTATCCTCACGAATTTTCCGGAGGGCAGCAGCAGCGTGTAGGCATTGCCCGTGCTTTGGCAGTAAATCCAGAGTTTATTGTGTGTGACGAGCCGATTTCGGCATTAGATGTATCGATTCAGTCGCAGGTTGTCAATATGCTGGAGGATATGCAGCATGAATTGGGACTGACCTATTTGTTTATCGCCCATGATTTGTCTGTGGTGCGCCATATTTCCAACCGGATTGGCGTAATGTATCTGGGAACCATGGTAGAGCTGGCGGAGAGCTACGAGTTGAACCGTAACCCTATGCATCCCTATACCCAGACGCTGCTTTCCGCAGTGCCGGTTCCAGATCCGCAGTTAAGCCGCAGCCGGCAGAGGATTATATTGGAAGGAGATATCCCATCTCCCATGAATCCGCCTACGGGATGCCGGTTCCATACGCGCTGTCCCCATGCCACAGAAAAGTGCCGGATGGAGGTTCCAGAGTTTAAGGAGTATGCGCCTGAGCATTGGGCAGCCTGCCATATGCTGTAATTATTTCGGGTAACACAGCAGTTTGCTGTTTATCAAATAAATCAAAATGGAGGAAAGATTATGAAAATGAAGAAATTAGCAGCTGTTATATTGACAGCAGCTATGGGAGCTTCTCTGCTTGCAGGATGCGGAAGCAATCCAGCGCCAGAAAAGAATTCTGAAAGCACAGAACAGGAAACCCCATCCGACGACGGGGAAGAGGAAACAGAAGACACCACAGATACCGATGATTCTAATGCAGAATCTGATGCAGAGCAGCCAGCAGCTACCTGGGATGGCAAGAACATTACAATAAATGTTGCTTCTGAGCCCCAGACTATGGATCCAGCGCTGAATACTGCAGTGGACGGCGGCATGATGGCATTGCATTTGTTTGAAGGCCTTATGAAATGGGAGGATACCGGCAAGGAAGTTGACGGGACAGACGGCACGGCAAACAGTGCCCAGATTACCTATGGACAGGCAGAAAGCTATGAAAAAGCAGCAAATGAGGACGGCACGGTAACTTATACTTTTAAGCTCCGCGACGGCATCAAATGGTCAGACGGCCAGCCTGTAACAGCAGGAGATTTTGAATATTCCTGGAAACGTCTGGTTACTCCAGAAACAGGAGCAGACTATAATTACATGTTAGGCTGCGTGGTAAATGCAAATGAAATTATGGCAGGTGAGAAGGATCCATCTGAGCTGGCTGCAAAGGCAGTGGACGATACTACCTTCGAAGTAACCCTTACCACCGATTTGCCATATTTTGAAGAATTGTGCGCATTCCCAGCTATGATGCCGGTACGTCAGGATACCATTGAAGCCAACGGCGACCAGTGGACCTTTGAGCCGTCTACCTACATCAGCAACGGAACATACAAGCTTAAGACATGGAACCACAATTCAGAAATCATTATGGAAAAGAATGACCAGCATTATAATTTTGCAAATCCTGGTCCAGAGACAATTACCTGGAAGCTGATGGATGATGCAAACGCTATGCTTTCCGGTTACAATTCCGGTGAATTGCAGTTTATTGAAAATGTGCCTCAGGCAGAAATCGCAAACAAGATCGCTTCCGGCGAGCTGAAGATTGTGGACTATATCGGAACATACTATGTATGCTACCAGACACAGAAGGCTCCATTTGACAATCCATTGGTACGTCAGGCATTCACCTTGGCTGTTGACCGTACTTACATTGTAAATCAGGTAACCCAGTCTGGGCAGGTAGAAGCAAACGGCTTTGTGCCAGCTGGTGTTTATGATGCACAAGGCGCTTCCGGTGATGACTTCCGTACCGTAGGCGGCGGATATTATGCAGAGACAGATGCTGATTATGAAGCAAACTGTGAAAAAGCAAAAGAATTACTGGCAGAAGCTGGCTATCCTAACGGCGAAGGCTTCCCAGTTGTTGAATATCTGTATAATACAGATGATAACCACAAGGCAGTAGCAGAAGCATTGCAGTTTATGTGGGAAGATGTACTTGGCGTTACAGTTACCTTAAACAACCAGGAATGGAATACATTCCTGCAGACACGTAAAGATGGAGATTACTCCATTGCACGTAATGGCTGGATTGCTGACTACAACGATCCAATGTCATTCCTTGATATGTGGCTGACAGGAGGCGGGAACAATGATGCTCAGTATAAGAGTGCAGAATACGATGCATTGATCCAGCAGGCAAAAGGAGCTACTGATCTTAGCGAACGTGCAAAGTTTATGCACCAGGCAGAGGATGTGCTCATGGGACAGGATTGGGTATTGAATCCATTGTACTTCTACACCCAGAAATATATGCTTAGCGATGGCATCCAGGGTATGTATTACTGCCCGCTTGGATATTTCTTCTTTGACGCTGTTCATCCGTAAGCATTGACACAAAAAGAATCCTCAGGAATCAGGGTTTTCCCCTGTTCCTGAGGATTCTTTTTAATCTGCTGCTTTGACTTCCTTCCACAGAAGATTGATTTTCATCGTTACCTCATCATCCAGAGGTTTCAGCACCTCGCAGTTGTTGAGGATTTCTGCTGGAGGGAAAATTGTGGAATTTTCCTGCAGTTCCAGGTCTAAGGAAGCCTTTGTTTTCTTATTGGGAGTGGCATAGTAAACATAGTCAAAGTTCATCATAGAGATATCTTCCCGGCAGAGGAAATCCAGGAACTTTTCTGCATTCTCCTTGTGTTTGGCTGATTTGGGGATGAACCAGGAGTCAATCCACATATTGGAGCCTTCCTCCGGCACGGAGAAGGCCAGCTTGTCATTGAATTCCAGCGCATATCCGGCTTCCCCGGAATAGACCACCGCCATGGCTGCATTTTCTGAAATCATTTCATCCTGTGCTTCATCTACCAGATAGGAGTAGACCAGAGGCTTTTGCTTTAAGAGCAGATCCTGCGCTTCCTTTAATTCTGCTTCGTCGGTGGTGTTCAAGGAATAGCCCAGGATTTTCAATGCTACCATAAAGGAGTCGCGCACAGAGTCAGCCATGATAATCTGGCCCGAATAGTCTTCATCCCACAGGATTTTCCAGGAATCCACTTTTGATTCATCTACCATATCTTTGTTGTAAAGGATGCCGACAGTTCCGAAAAAATAGGGGATTGTATATTTATTTTCCGGGTCAAAGGATTTTGAAAAATCAAAATAAACTGGGTCGATATTTTCAGAAAGAGGAATATTGCCATAGTCCAGCTCCAGCACTTCCTCTTCCTGAATCAATTTTTCTATCATATAATCAGAGGTACAGATTAAGTCGTAATCAATGGCTCCAGCGCGGTATTTGGTATACATATTTTCCGGGGTGATGTATTCCTCATAATCGACGGTAATCCCTGTCTCTTCTTCGAACATTTCAATGGCTTCTGGATCCAGGTATTTGCCATAGTCTAAAACGGTCAGAGTATTTTCAGAGCTTTTCGATCCGCACCCGGCAAAGGGGACGGAAAGGAAAAGCCCAGCCAAAAGGCATAGCATTATTTTTTTCAGCTTCATGGGGAGTCTCCTTTACTGTCTCGTTTCAGCTTTGCGGGCGGAAGGGCCGAAATTCATAAACAGCAGCAGCGCCAGCGCAAGCAGGAATAAAATTGTGGATAACGCATACATTTCCGGGCGGATGCCTTTGCGCATTTCCGTGTAAATCATGGTGGATAATGTATGGATGCCAGCTCCTTTTGTAAAATAGGTAATGGAAAAATCATCCAGCGACATGGTCATTGCCATTAAAAAACCGGAAAAAACTCCTGGTCGTATCTGGGGCCAGACGATTTTGAAAAAGGCATACAGGGGCGTTGCGCCAAGGTCCAGCGCTGCTTCATAGGCAGTGCGGCTGCTTTGCTTTAATTTGGGCAGTACATTCAGAATCACATAAGGAATATTGAAGGTAATATGCGCAATCAATACCGTACCCATGCCAAGCCGTGTGAAACGGACAAATAAAAGCATCATGGAAAGCCCTGTCACGATGTCTGCATTGAGCAGCGGTATGTTGGTGGCGCCAATCATGACGGCCTGGTTTCTTTTCCTCATGGCATCTATGCCAAGGGCTGCCAGCATCCCAAGCAAGGTGGAAATCAGCGCCGAAGCAAGGGAAATCGCCAGGGTAGTCCAGAAAGCTTCCATGATGGAGCTGCTGGAAAACAGGTTTTGGTACCACTTTAAAGTAAAGCCGCCCCACTGCACCCTGGTCTTGGAATCGTTAAAAGAAAGCACCATTAATACCAGGATTGGAAGGTATAAAAATAAGAAAATCAGGGACAGATAAATCCGCTGGGCAGATTTCTTTACCATACGCCAGCACCTCCTTCCTCGCCTTTTGCGCTCATAAGCGCCATGCTTGCAATCACAAAAACCATAAGGACAAGAGATAAACCAGAGCCTAAGTTCCAGTTGTATTCCTGCATAAATGCCTGTTCAATTACATTTCCGATTAACAGTACTTTACCGCCGCCTAGAAGGTCTGAGATGGCGAAGGAGGTCAGGGCGGGCACAAATACCATGGTAATGCCGCTGACTACGCCAGGCATGGTAAGAGGTACGATAATCTTAAAGAAAATAGTAACCGTTCCAGCGCCAAGGTCTCTGGCAGCTTCTAAAATATCATCCTCAATCCGGGACATGGCATTATAAATAGGAAGTATCATAAAGGGAAGAAAGTCGTAAACCATGCAAAATACTACGGCAGAGGGGGTATTTAAAATATCAAGCCCGGGAAGCCCCAGGGCTTCCAGCAGGGTGTTAATCACGCCGTTGTTGGAAAGCAGCAGCTTCCATGCCAGGATGCGCAGCATGAAGTTCATCCACATAGGAAGAATAAAAATAAATACAATAAATCCCTGGCTTTTTTCTTTCATGCCATTTAAAATCATGGCCAGAGGATAAGAAAGCAGCAGGCAGACACCAGTACAAATCAAAGCCAGCTTCAGGGATAGAAGCAGTGATTTTAAGTGGATAGATGCAAAAATCGAGCTGATATTCAGCAAGGTAAAGTGTCCGCTGGTGGTGGTAAATGCATAGTAAAAGATCATGATAACTGGAAGCAGGATAAATCCAGCCATCCATAACAGGTAAGGGCCAGCCAAAAGCTGCCGTTTTAAATTACACATCTGATTCCACCGCCTTTTCATCACTGGATTCTGGTTTGTTCATAATCTGAATATTGAAGGGATCTACCCGGATGCCCACATGGGTTCCTACCGGGTGCATCTGCGTGGTCTGTACCAGCCATTCAAATCCGTGGGCAAGCACTTCGATTTCCCAATGGACGCCTTTAAAAATCAAAGAAGCCACATCCCCTTCCAGCATGCCTGCTTCCGGTGCCACCAACTCCACATCTTCCGGGCGGATGACCACGTCCACCGGGGTATTGGTTCCAAAGCCTTCGTCCACACAGGGGAAAGTTACATCCAGGACGCTGACCAGCCGGTCTTTTATCATAATGCCGTCTATGATATTGCTTTCCCCGATAAAGTCGGCTACAAAAGCGTTGGTTGGCTCGTTGTAAATATCTTCCGGCGTGCCGATCTGCTGTATGTACCCCTGGTTCATAACAACGATTGTGTCGGACATGGTAAGGGCTTCTTCCTGGTCATGGGTAACATAGATAAAGGTAATGCCCAGCTCATTTTTCAAGCGGATTAATTCATACTGCATATCCTGGCGGAGCTTTAAGTCCAATGCGCCCAGAGGTTCATCTAAAAGGAGCACCTTTGGCTCATTGACGATGGCTCTTGCAATGGCAATCCGCTGCTGCTGGCCGCCGCTTAAGGAATCTACGCTGCGCTTTTCAAATCCTTCCAGATTTACTAATTTCAGTGCATATTTTATTTTATCGTTGATATAGGCTTTGCTTTTCTTTTTGATTTTCAAGCCAAATGCAATATTTTCTGCAATGGACATGTGGGGAAACAATGCATACTTCTGGAAAACGGTATTGAGCTGCCGTTCGTTGGGGGCTAGGCTGGTAATATTTTTCCCGTCAAAAATCACATTGCCCGTATCTGGCGATTCAAAGCCGCCGATAATCCGAAGGGTAGTGGTTTTCCCGCAGCCGGAAGGCCCCAGCAAGGTGAGAAATTCATTTTCCCGGATATATAAATTCAAATCATCCAGAACCGTCTGTCCGTCAAAAGATTTGGTAATGTGCTGTAAATCAATCAGTCGTTTGCTCATGGCCGATATTTCCTCCTAAAAACCGGGGAGTGGAAGCTTGCAGGCATCCTCGTGGAATCCTTTCCAGTGGTGGCTCCTCCTAAAAGCTTGGAGGTGTGGAGACCCAGAGAATGGCAGCTTCCCTGCCGCCGTAATTTTCTATGTAATGTTTTTTTCCTGCTTTAAAGTAAAAAGATTCTCCCTGTTTGACCACAAAGGAGCGGGGTCCATAGTGCAGCTTGATGGAGCCCTTTAAGACATATCCAAATTCTTCCGTTTCCTGGGGCAGATACGTTTCGGATGCGCCATGGGGGGAGAGGGTCATCAGCACCGGTTCCATAGCGTTCTTCTGGGCGTTGGGGATAATCCATTGAATCTTGTGGTGCAGATCTTCATTCTCCTTGATAAAATAATCCTCCTGCTGGAAAACAATCTGTTCCGGCTCCTGATCCGTGAAAAATTCTGCCGGTGTGGTGCCCAGACACTGGATGATGTCAAGGAGCGTGCTGACAGAAGGCGAGGTAAGGTTGCGCTCTAACTGTGAAATAAAGCCCTTGGAAAGCTCGCTTCGGTCTGCCAGCTCCTGCTGGGTCAGGCCGTATTGGATGCGCAGTTCTTTCATACGGTGGCCGATATCCATAAAAGTCATCCTTTCTGATAAACTCAAAGTATAGTATTTCCAAAATAAAACTAATGATAGATTTTTTGTTTAATAATGATAAACAAGATTTATTATAATGGGAAACCAGAAAATGTCAATAGTAAACGCAAAGAAAAAGTTAGAAAAATTTTTGGAAAAGGGATTGCAAAATCAGAAAAAAACAGATATAATAGGAAAAGATTTTACAAGACATGCCAAAGTGGCGCAGTTGGTAGCGCGTCGCATTCGTAATGCGTAGGTCGAGGGTTCGAGTCCCTTCTTTGGCTGACTGCCGGGAGCTGTAGACATTTTACAGCTCCCTTTTGTAAATTGTACGTGGCAAAAACCAGCAGTGGGCATCTGTTCCATGGAAGCCGGAAAATGCTTTAATAATAAAATGAAAGCAGGTGGCTGTATGGAAGCGTTAAAACGAGAAGAAATTTATACCGTAGGGGATATTTATGCATTGCCCCAGGGACAGCGGGCAGAATTGATTGACGGGCAGATTTATGATATGGCGCTGCCGGGAAGCAGCGGGTAATTGTATATAATTTTGAAAACGAAACAACAGTAGAGTATTCTTTTGAAGATGAAATACCAGCTGGCATCTACAAAGGATTCACAGAAAAATCCGTTAAAGCGGACGGTGTAAAAATATGGAACACACAATAATTATTTATTATGCATTTTGTCCCAGGAAAGCAGAAGCTCCGGGGGCATATTTAAAATACCAAAGGGAAATTGCAGACAACATCTTACAATATGCCTTTGAAACACACTTTCATGCGGCCTTTGACCCAGGGAAAATTATAAAAGGAAAACATGGCAAACCCTATTGGAATGGGGAAGAGCCAATCTGCTTTAATGTAAGCAACACAGAAGGCCTGGTAGTCTGCGGCATAGCCTCCCAGGAAATCGGAGTAGACGCAGAAGCCCTAAGGGAAGTGCGGCTTCCCCTGCTTAGCCGAAGCTGCAGCCAAGACGAAATCAATTATATCCTAAATAAAACAAAAGACATTCCAGACCAAGACAAAACAGCGTTAACCGAACACATTCCAGACCAAGACAAAACAGCGTTAGCCGAACACATTCCAGACCAAGACAAAACAGCGTTAGCCGAACACATTCCAGACCCAGGAAAAGAAGCGTTAGACGAAGATATTAAAAGACAAGACCGAGAAATGTTAAGAGAAGGCGTCCAAGACCCAGGCAAAGGGACACTAGGAGAATTAGAGCAAGAACGCTTTGTAAGAATCTGGACACTAAAAGAAAGCTACATAAAAATGACAGGAGATGGAATGTCCTTTCCCTTACAGCAGGCAGAGTTTTCCATAGAAGAAAATAAAGGCAAACGTAATATCAAATGCAGCCAGTCCGGCTTCTTTGCACAGAAAAAAATAAAGAATTATTGGATTTCTATATGCACCAGCCAGCCGGCACAGCCGATATGGCAGGAATTCCCCGCCGATGTTTCCACGCACAGGAACCAGCAGAGCGCCCTCCTGAAACATAAAAAGCCGACAGCGCTGGAAACGCGTTTCAATACCCAGGAACCAGCGGAGCGCCCTTTCGCTAAGCAAACGATTCATGGGTGTCCTTAGTGAAGGCAGAATCCACTGCTTACGAAGGCTTAGGAAGGAAGGCTCTCCTGACTTCCTTAGCCGTAGTTAGCAGTGGATTCGCCGGAACGCTGCCCAGTTTGTGTGCGAAAGGGTGCTCCGCCAGTGACCTCCGTCCTCGAACACGCTCTAGTCCGCCAAAATACGAAATGCACTCCCTTTTCCTAAAATCTGACAAAATCTATTGTATAAATCCTCTAAAATCTAATATGTGAAACTGTATAAAATCAACAAAATAACAAGAAAAATCAAAAACGATATTGCATTTTTATTGGAAAAGGTTTATACTTGCCTCATCAGTTGAAAACGTTACCGGGAAAGTTACCGGAAATGTTACCGAAAAGGTTTCCAGAAAATTAGCGGCAATGCTTTCGAAGGAAAAAATTCAAAATTTATAGGAGGATGAAAGATGAAAAAGAAGTTAGTATCATTGATGCTGGCAGCAGCTATGGCAGCAGCTATGGCGGCTGGCTGTGGTTCAAACAATGGAAACGGTGGAAATGACAGCGCTTCTGACAAGGGAAACCAGACAGAGGAAGACAGCAGCAAGGAAGACAGCAGCAGCGAGGACAGCGAAGAAGGCGGCTCCCAGACAGCAAGCGGCGACGGCGCTGTGTACTATCTGAACTTCAAACCAGAGCAGGCAGACCAGTGGAAAGCTTTGGCAGAGACTTATACAGAGCAGACAGGCGTTCCGGTAACGGTGGAGACAGCAGCTTCTGGAACTTACGAATCCACATTGAAATCAGAGATGGCAAAGGATGAGGCTCCTACCTTGTTCCAGGTGAACGGTCCTGTCGGCCTGGCTTCCTGGAAGGATTACTGTTATGACTTAAAGGACAGCGCAGTTTACAAAAACTTAAAGAGCGACGATTTTGCACTGATTGCTGATTCTGGCGAGGTACAGGGCGTTGCATATGTAATCGAAACATATGGTTTGATTTATAATAAGAAGCTGTTATCTGACTACTGTGCATTAGACGGAGCAAAAATCAAGGACGCTTCTGAAATTAACAGTTTTGCAAAATTAAAAGAAGTAGCAGACGATATCCAGGCAAAGAAGGATGACCTTGGAATCGTGGGCGCATTTACTTCCGCAGGCATGGATTCTTCCTCCGACTGGAGATTCAAGACACATTTGGCAAATCTCCCGATTTACTATGAATACCAGGCAGACGGCATTGAGTCTACCGATGCAGTCAAAGGCACCTACCTGGATAATTACAAGAATATGTGGGATCTCTACATAACAGATTCTACCGTAGAGCCTACCATGTTGTCCAGCTCCACCGGCGAAGATGCAGCAGCAGAATTTGCAATGGGCGAAGCAGTTTTCTATCAGAATGGAACATGGGCTTACAATGATATCAAGGACAACGAAGTAGCAGATGAAGACCTGGGCATGATGCCGATTTACATTGGCATGGAAGGAGAAGAGAATCAGGGGCTTTGTACTGGATCTGAAAATTACTGGTGTGTAAATAAAAACGCTTCCCAGGAAGACATTGATGCAACACTGGCATTTATGGAGTGGGTAATTACTTCTGACGAGGGACGTATCTGTTTCCGTGACGAAATGGGATTTGTAACTCCATTTACAACCTTTACCGATGAATATCAGCCGGCAAACCCATTGGTAGCAGCTTCCCAGGAAGATATTGACGCAGGCCACAAGACCGTTGCATGGTGCTTCACCACAATGCCTTCTGAAAACTGGAAAAACGGCGTAGGAAGCGCGCTGCTTGAGTATGCGCAGGGAACTGGAGAATGGGATGCAGTGGTAACCGCATTTGTTGACGGATGGGCAGCAGAAGTCCAGGCAGTCAGTGAATAAACAGTATCCTTGAAAGATAAGAAAAAAGGCTGCAGTCTGGCCTCTTGAAACAGGGAAGGCTCCATGACAGGAAAACCAGGCTGTAACAGAAAAGAGATTGGGGTGGTAAGCGCCACCCCAATTTTTAAAACACGGGAGGTAATTTATGCAAAAATCACTTAAAAAATATTTTCCTATTTTTGCACTGCCGACTCTGCTGGCATTTACGATAGGATTTATAGTTCCTTTTATTTTGGGCATCTATTTATCTTTTTGCAAGTTTACCACAGTTACGGATGCAAAATTTATAGGGCTTGGGAATTATGCAAAAATATTTTCAGACAAGACATTTGGGCACGCGCTTTGGTACACCGCTTTATTTACCATTGTGTCTGTGCTGTTAATCAATGTACTGGCGTTTGCCGTAGCGATGCTTTTAACGAAGGGAATTAAGGGCACGAATATTTTTCGGACCGTATTCTTTATGCCGAACTTAATCGGCGGTATCGTTTTGGGGTATATCTGGCAGCTGCTGTTAAATGGCATCCTGGCACATTTCCAGAAGACCTTGACCTATAATTCAGCGTATGGCTTCTGGGGATTGGTGGTGCTGATGTGCTGGCAGCAGATTGGGTATATGATGATTATCTATATTTCCGGCATCCAGAATATTCCAGGGGAATTAATTGAAGCTGCAAAAATTGACGGGGCAACTTCCAGCCAGATTTTAAAGAATGTAACGATTCCTATGGTAATGCCTTCTATTACGATTTGTACATTTTTAACATTAACCAACGGATTCAAGCTGTTTGACCAGAACCTTGCGTTGACCAACGGAGAGCCGTCCAATATGTCCGAGTTACTGGCGCTGAATATTTATAATACATTCTATGGAAGAACCGGATTTGAAGGGGTAGGCCAGGCCAAGGCGGTTGTATTCTTCATTCTGGTTGCCTTGATTGCAGTTGGGCAGAACTACCTGACCAGAAGGAAGGAGGTACAGCAGTAATGGGTGTAAGAAAAGCAAAACACGGATGGATTTATACAATTATTTTCGGCTTGCTTTCAATCGCATGGGTATTTCCCATTATACTTGTTCTGATTAACTCTTTTAAAAAGAAAGTGTATATCAGCCGGAAGCCTTTTACCATTCCCACTGACAAAATGTTTGTGCAATGGGACAATTATGTGAACGGCATGGAAAAGATACATTTCTTCGATGCCTTTAAGAATTCTTTGTTTATTACCGTATTTTCGGTAGCGGCAATTATTTTATGCACATCCATGTGCGCATGGTATATTTCCAGGGTAAAATCAAAATTTTCTTCAGGAATGTATTATTTATGCCTGTTTTCCATGATTGTGCCCTTCCAGATGGTAATGTTTACGTTATCAAAATTAGCAAATATGTTGCATTTATCCAGCCCAGTTGGTATTATATTAGTGTACTTGGGATTTGGAGCCGGGCTTGCGGTATTTATGTTCTGCGGATTTGTGCGGAGCATTCCCCTGGAAATTGAGGAAGCGGCTATGATTGACGGCTGTACGCCAATCCAGACTTTTTTCCAGATTGTATTTCCGATTTTAAAGCCTACCTGCATTACCGTGGCAATTCTTCAGGCAATGTGGATTTGGAATGATTATCTTTTGCCGTATCTAGTATTGGATATCAAACGCTGGAAGACAATTCCCATTGCCATCCAGTATTTAAAGGGCGGATATGGCTCTGTAGATATGGGAGCCATGATGGCAATGCTTGTGCTGGCGATTATCCCGATTATCGTATTTTACATGGCGTGCCAGAAGCATATTATTGAAGGTGTGGTGGCAGGCGCTGTAAAAGGATAAAATGAAAGACAGGGGAAATGATATGTTGACGATTAAAGATATTGCAAAAGAATCCGGATATTCTGTCAGTACGGTATCCCGGGTGCTGAATAACCGCAGGGATGTCAGCCCGGAGGCGAAAAAGAGGATTACGGAAATCGTAGCAGCACGTCATTTTGTGCCCAACAACAATGCCAAACATTTAAAACAAAACAGCAGCAAGACCATTGCGGTACTGGTAAAGGGCACTTCTAATATGCTTTTTGCCAGTATTGTGGAGGCCATACAAAAAAGGGTGGAAGCCACCAGGTATACAGTGAGCATCAACTATATTGATGAAGATGACAATGAAGTGGAAGAAGCTGTGATTGTCTGCCGGGAACACAAACCTCAGGGAATGTTGTTTTTGGGGGGCAATCCTAAATTTTTCGAGCAATCATTCCAAAAAGTAAATGTTCCATGTGTCCTGGTTACCAACCAGGGAGCGGCGCTGGGTTTTGAGAATTTGTCCAGTGTGGCCACAGATGATGAAGCTGCGGCGGAATATGCCATTGATTATCTGATTGGGCAGGGGCATAAAAGGGTTGGAGTGCTGGGGGGCGATGTGGCATTGTCCCATACCAGTAAACAGAGATATTTAGGATGTGTCAAAAGTTTTAAAAAGCATGGGATTTCTTTTGATGAACAGAAGCTTTACGAGACGTCAAGTTTTTCTTATGAAAGCGCCTATGAGGCCATGAAACGTCTGCTTAAGAAAGCGGAGGGTATTACAGCAGTCTTTGCCATGAGCGATATGACTGCAATCGGGGCAATTCGTGCCATTATTGACAGCGGAAGGCGGGTGCCGGAGGATATTTCCGTGATGGGGTTTGATGGAATTGCCATGGCGGAGTATTACAACCCCAAGCTGACCACCATACAGCAGCAGTACCGCGTCCTTGCGGGAAGAAGCGTGGAGATATTATTACAGAATATTGACTGGAACATTGCGCCAATGCATGAGGTAGTGCCATTTCATCTGGTGCAAGGGGAAAGTGTAAAAAAAATAGATGCGATTTTCGCCGGGGAATGAGGAGGAAGGCTAATGCGAAGCATTACTCGAAATGCCGTCCGACGATTAGCCGCCAAAGCGAAGCGGAGGGGGCATTTCATTGAAGAAAAGGAGGTATCCATATGCGAAGCAGTGGAGTTTTAATGCATATTTCTTCCCTGCCTTCCCCCTATGGGATTGGAACCATGGGAAAAGAGGCACGGAAGTTTGTAGATTTTCTTGTAAAAGCAAAACAAAGTTTTTGGCAGGTGCTGCCGATCTGCCCTACCAGTTATGGGGATTCCCCCTATCAGTCATTTTCCAGTTTTGCAGGAAATCCATATTTTATTGATTTGGAAAAGCTTTGCAGCCAGAAGCTTTTAACCAGAAAAGAGTGCCAGGCCTACGATTGGGGAGGAGATATTGCCAAGGTGGATTACGGAATCCTCTATCAGAACCGTTATCCCCTGTTACATAAAGCCTTTGGCAGATTCCGGAAAAATATACCGGGGGATTACGAGGATTTCTGCCGGGAGCAGGAAGAGTGGCTGGATGATTATGCGTTGTTTATGGCTCTGAAAGATACCCATGCAGGGGCTTCCTGGGCAGAGTGGGAGCAGGAGCTGAAGAAGCGTGAGCCAGAGGCTGTGGAGTGGGCAAAAGAAGAATTGGCAGAAGAGATTGATTTCTGGAAAATGCTGCAGTATTTATTTTACAAGCAGTGGGAGGAATTGAAATCCTATGCAAATGAGAAGGGCATCCGTATCATTGGGGATGTGCCCATTTATGTGGCAATGGACAGCGCCGATGTGTGGGCAAATCCTTCCCAGTTTTATCTGGATGAAACGTTAACGCCTATTGATGTGGCTGGATGCCCGCCGGATGCATTTTCTGCAGATGGGCAGCTGTGGGGGAACCCGCTGTTTCGCTGGGATGTGATGAAAAATGACGGTTACCGCTGGTGGATTAAGCGGATGGATAAAATGTCAAAGCTTTTTGATGTGGTGCGGATTGACCACTTCCGGGGCTTTGAGTCTTATTATGCCATTCCCTTCGGAGATAAAACTGCAAAAAATGGAGAATGGCGCAAAGGCCCGGGCATTGAATTGTTCCATACCATGGAACAGGAGCTTGGCAAGCTGGATATCATTGCAGAGGATTTAGGATTTTTGACCGAGGCGGTGCATGAGATGCTGGCAGAATCCGGTTATCCGGGCATGAAGTTAATCCAGTTCGCTTTTGACACCAGGGAGGATGGAGATTATCTGCCCCACAATTATAATACAAATTCTGTGGTTTATGCAGGAACCCATGACAACGACACGATTCTGGGCTGGATGAAAACAGCGCCCAAGCCATGCGTGGCTTTTGCCAAGGAGTATTTGAACCTTATCAAAGAGGAAGGGTACAACTGGGGCGTGATGCGGGCTGTCTGGGCTTGTGTCAGCGATACTGCGGTGGTGACCATGCAGGATTTGCTTGGCATTGGCAGCAAAGGGCGGATGAATACCCCTTCCACCTTAGGGTGTAACTGGATGTGGCGTATGGAGCCAGGTGCCATTGATGCAAAGTTAATCCGGCGCATCTGCAGACAGATGGATTTGTACGGACGGGCGCCGAAGTAGAAATATTACGGTAAAAGCCTTCTGGTTTCCAAATAAGGTGCAGCCATGCAGGCGCCGAAGTAAAAACATGAGGGATAAAGCCACCAGGTTTTCCAGTAAGGTGCGGCCGTGCGGACTGTTAGACGGAAGGGGCAATGATATGGATGATGGAAAAGAAAGCAGAGCCAATACGCTTTATTTTATTGTGAATGCGGTTTCCAGGACTGGGAAAGGCAGAAAAATCTGGGGCAGGCTGGAGGCAGAATTAAAAAAGCAGAAGATACCTTATCAGGCGTATCTTACAAAATACCGGGGGCATGCGGGAGAATTGGCCAGGAAGCTGACAGCAAAGCATCAGGAGGAAACAATATCTCTTGTGGTAGTGGGCGGCGACGGGACAGCCAATGAAGCGGTAAATGGAATCCGGGATTTAAAAAAGGTGCGGTTTGGCTATATTCCCACTGGCTCCGGCAATGATTTGGGCAGGGGGCTGGGGCTTCCCAAAGACCCGCTGGCTGCCCTTAGGGTCATTTTGGAATCTGGGGAGCTGTACCCTATGGATTTGGGCAAGGTGTCCTGGGGCAGAAAGCTGGAACACTCTGCGTATTTTAATATCAGCTCCGGCATTGGGATGGACGCAGACGTCTGCAGACGGGTGAATGCTTCAGGGATGAAGGTTTTTTTGAACAAGCTGCATCTGGGAAAACTCAGCTATTTTATCCAGACGGCTATGACGCTGGCAGAGATGCCAAACGTTCAGGCAAGCGTCCAGTTTTCCTCGGGGGAAAAGAAACGGATTCCTGGATTAATCTGTATGGCGGTTATGAACCATAAGTATGAAGGCGGCGGACTGCCCATGGCTCCAAACGCTTCCTGCCAGGATGGAAAGTTATCCATCTGCTATATCCATGGGGTGAAAAGAATACGGGCGGCATTTCTCTTGCTTATGCTGGTAAAGGGAAAACATGTACGGTTTCCGGGAATTGAGACGGCGGACTGCCATGCTTGTACCGTGTGGATGAAGGAGCCTATGGCGGGGCATATGGACGGGGAAGATTTGGGTGATTTGGTGCATTTGAGGTATGAGTGCCTGCCGGGGGCTTTGAAAATCATGAAATAATCTTTGTACAATTTTTGGAATTCCTGATAAACTTCCTGCATATACTGATAACAGTAGAACAGGAGGTTTTTTTATGGAAAATATTAATACCGGTACATATAATATTTACAAAGATATCAGCGCCAGAACCAACGGAGATATCTATATCGGGGTGGTAGGGCCTGTGCGAACAGGCAAGTCTACCTTTATCAAGCGGTTTATGGATGTGATGGTGCTGCCGGAAATGGAGGACGTACATAGCAGGGAACGCGCTACAGATGAGCTTCCCCAATCTGCCCAGGGAAAGACGATTATGACCACGGAGCCAAAGTTTGTGCCTAAAGAAGCGGCCAAAATCAAACTGAATGAGGATTTGGAGGTCAGCGTAAGGCTCATTGACTGCGTGGGATTTATGGTGGATGGGGCAACCGGGCATATGGAGGAAGGGGCGGAGCGGATGGTGAAAACCCCCTGGTTCGATTATGAGGTTCCCTTTACCCAGGCGGCGGAAATCGGCACCCAGAAGGTAATCCGGGAGCATTCGAATATTGGGATTGTGATTACCACGGATGGCTCTATCACAGAGCTTCCCAGGGAAAGCTATATTCCTGCAGAGGAGAAAACCATCGCAGGGTTAAAAAAATTAGGCAAGCCTTTTATTCTGCTTTTGAACACCCAGAAACCCTATGGGGCAGAAAGCCAGAAGCTGGCGGAGGAGCTTACGGAAAAATACGGTGTTTCCACCTTGCCGGTGAACTGCGAGCAGCTTAGGAAAGACGATATTTTCCGTATCCTGGAAGGGATTCTCTATGAATTTCCCATTGAACGGGTGGATTTTTTCTTGCCAAAATGGGTGGAAATGCTGGAAAATACCCACAAAATCAAGGAAAATATTATAGAGAACGCGATGCAGATTTTAAAGAAGTTTACCTATGCCAAGGATGTGAGGAATACGCAGCTTGTGCCGGAGGGAGAATATATCCGCAGGATGAAGCTGGATAAGGTGGAACTTTCCAGGGGATGCGTCCAGATTGTCTTTGACATAGACCAGAAATATTATTATGAAAATATGAGCGAGCTGACCGGGGTTCCCATTTCCGGGGAGTACCAGCTGATTTCCATGATAAAAGAATTGTCTGCCATGAAAAAGGAATACGATAAAGTGGGAAGCGCCATGGAGGCGGTGAAGCAGAAAGGATATGGCGTGGTAACGCCCCAGCTGACGGACATAGAGATTGAAGAGCCGGTACTCATCCGACATGGCAATAAATTCGGCGTAAAAATCAAAGCGCAGTCTCCGTCCATACATATGATTAAAGCCAATGTGGAGACGGAAATCGCTCCTATTATCGGAAGCGAGGAGCAGGCGCAGGATTTGATTGGATATATCAAGACTTCCAGGGAGCAGGAAGAGGGAATCTGGCAGACAAATATTTTCGGAAAATCCATTGGGGAACTGGTGGAAGACGGAATCCGCAGTAAAATCACCATGATGGATGATGAAAGCCAGGTGAAGCTGCAGGATACAATGCAGAAAATTGTCAACGATAGCAATGGAGGGTTGGTGTGCATTATTATATAGGCGAAAAGCAGGGACACAGGCAGCAGGGCCGGTGTCCCTGTTCTTATGGTTCTGATAAAATGTTTTGATGTAACGTTGGGTTTACAATGTTTTTAGTTTGTTGTTGTGTACATTGATGTAAATGTCTTGGAGTTCTTGTTTTGCTTTGACCTCGTTGCTGAGTTTAATGGCTTCGTCTAATTTTCTGGATAAATCAAGATGATTTTCTGCTATGATTTTGATATTGCGAATTGTTTCATTTTCAAGAGTTAGGTTGATTTTTAAGATGTTGCTTTCGAGAATGGTTATCTTTGGTTTTATTGTTTGCATGTCATCATCAAGAGAGATCACTTTACTGTTAAGGGAAGCTATTTCTTCATCCAGGGAAGCAACCTTTGTTTCGAGAGAAGCCACTCTTTCATCCAGGGAAGCCATCTTTGTTTCGAGGGAAGCCACTCTTTCATCCAGGGAAGCCATCTTTGTTTCGAGGGAAGCCACTCTTTCATCCAGGGAAACCATCTTTGTTTCGAGGGAAGCCACTCTTTCATCCAGAGAAGCCATCCTTGCGTCAAGAGAAACCATCCTTGCATCAAGGGAAGTCATTCTTTCGTCAAGGGAAGTTACCCTTGTATCAAGGGAAATCACCGTATGTTTTACTGTCTGCATATCATCATACAGTGCTTGCAGCAATTGAGTATCTGTCATATAATACCTCCTTTTAAAATTTTTTTAAGTATATCATATGCAGGAGGGAAAGTCCATGAAAAACCTTTCGATACTATTAGAAATTACAAGCAGGCACACATAACAGTTGCCAATTATAAAAAATTTCGCTATACTGGAACGAGAGTAAAAAGAAAGCCATACATACAGAAGAGATTGAGCATATGGAAGAAAGAGATTTTGGGAAAAGAGGGAAAGACATGAAAATCACCTATATCCACCACAGTGCTTTTTGTGTAGAGATTGATGGGACAGCGCTGGTTTTTGACTATTATAGAGGAGATAGCATTCCATCCTGCGTCTACCATGGGAAAATGCCGGAATTGGGGAAGGATACATCAGTTTATGTATTCTCCAGCCACAGCCACCAGGATCATTTTGATGCAGAGGCATTGAAATGGAAGGAACGATATTCGGATATCCATTATATCTTTGCAAAAGAGATAAAGAAAAAGCTGGGAAATTCCATGCTGCGCCGATTGGGAGTGGAAGAGGGCATAAAAGAAAGCATCACCTACGTAAACCCTGGGGAGAAATATGAAGCAGGCGGCATTACCGTTGAGACACTGTTTTCCACTGACAGCGGAGTGGCATTTCTGGTTACTGTTTCGGGCAAAACCATTTACCATGCAGGGGATTTGAACTGGTGGAGGTGGGAAGGGGAGCCGGAAGCCTCGAATGCATATCAGGAAAAGCTTTATAAGCAGCAGATTGACTTGCTTTCAGGCCGGAAGATAGATTTGGCATTTGTAGTGTTAGATCCCAGGCAGGAAAAGGACAAGTATCTGGGAATTGATTATTTTATGGAACATACACAGGCAGAATATGTTGTGCCCATGCATATGTGGAAGGAATATGGATTGATACAGGAGTACCGGAATTTACCCCGGAATCAGAAGTACAGGGAGCGGATTTTGGCGGCAGAACGGGAAAACCAGGAAATTGTAGTTTGAAGGGGACATATTTCATGTCTTACATGTGCCAGGAAAGGAATGGTGAAAACATGGAAGTAAAAATATACACAGACGGCGCCGCAAGGGGCAACCCGGAGGGCCCAGGGGGCTACGGGGCAGTATTGACCTATATGGACCAGGAGGGGAAGCTTTACAAGAAAGAGATTTCTGCCGGATACAAAAAGACCACTAACAACCGGATGGAGCTGATGGCAGTAATCCGAAGCCTGCAGGAATTGACAAGACCCTGCCAGGTGGAATTGTATTCTGATTCCAAATATGTAGTGGATGCTTTTAACCAGAATTGGATTTTAAGCTGGGTGAAAAAAGGCTGGAAGAAATCAGACGGCAAGCCGGTGAAGAACATTGATTTGTGGCAGGAGCTGCTGAAAGCCATGGAGCCCCACCAGGTGAAGTTTATCTGGGTCAAGGGCCATGACGGGCATATCATGAACGAGCGGTGCGATCAGCTTGCCACGTCAGCGGCAGATGGGGAAAATCTGTTGGAGGATGTGCAGCAGGTTTTATAGTTTAAGAACCCTATGCCAGTTGTGCAGCAGGTTTTATAGTTTAAGAACCCTATGCCAGTTGTGCAGCAGGTTTTA
>CANDGI010000042.1 GCA_947384285.1 uncultured Lachnospiraceae bacterium | reverse complement strand
GCTGCCTCCAGCCTGTGCTGCAGCTGCAGTTCCGCCCCAAAACGGCGGCACCCCAGGCAAAAGAAAGCCAGGCATAAGATACCCCGGAAAAAAACTGCCAGCCAGGCGTTTTCCTGGGTTTTCAGGATTGCAATAGAAACAGACAGGAGAAACAGGAAAAAAACTGCCAAAAGCAGGCTGCCGTATGTCCCATAGAGAACACCCATAAGAAGAGCAGCCGCCAGACAGCAGACTGGGCGGTTAGCCATCTGGATCCTCCTCTTCAATCACAACCTTTTCATTGCCTTCTTCAATCTGTTCTTCCTGGGACTGGGCGTTTTCATCCATATAATCCAGGTTCCGTTCATACATGGCGCTCAAATCCATTTTTTCCCGGTATTTTATGGTATTATCCCCATTCACGGAAATCTGCACTTTTGTCACGTTGGGCAGCTCTGCCAGGGAATTGACAATCGAATAGATGACCACCGGCTCCGCAATCTCATAATTCTGGTTTAAAAAACCTTCGTTCAGGTTCACAAACCCTACCCCGTCCAGCACCGACACGTTTACAAGCTTTGTCCCATCCGGGATGGCGGAACGCGCCCCATCGCCCTTAGGGCCTTTCAACAGCTGCTCCATCACCAGCTTTTCCATGGAAATGTTGCTGCTGTAATGAACCTCCTGCACCTCCGGCACCAGTCCAGTGCCTTTTTTGTTGGAAAAATACAGGGTAATGCTGGCGGTCTGGATGGTATTAATCTGTTCCCCTGGATTTTCAATGAAGCTCTCGGCTGTCATCAAGCCGATGAGGCTTCCGCTTTCATCCATCAAGGGGGAATCTTCCACATAAAAGGAAATGCATTCCACCCCTTTTACCTGTGTCAGAGTCCGCACAATGGCAGCGCGGCACAATACCTCGCTGACATGATCCATCTCCAGGTAGGAGCTGCCAAAATACATATACAGCTGGGCGTTATCCAGTTTCCAGGATTCCAGCTTTACCTCTTTTGGCACTGCCTGATGATAATCTTTGGATTCTTCCTTCTGAACAAGCTTTTCCAAAAACTCTTCTATCATTCCCTGGTCATCCTCTGCCGTCGGCTCATATCCCACGGCAATTGTTTTCGTATTTTCTTTATTTACGTAAAAAACCTTATATTCTGCAGCATCCTGCCGCCCTCTTTCACAGCCGATCAGCCCTGCAATGGAAAGAAGCAGGATCAACAGGTACAGGCTTTGTTTTTTTCTTCTCATTCCCTCCTCCTACACAATATAAATCAAGGGGATCCGGACGGTAAATGTGGTTCCCTCCCCTTCCTTGCTGTGGGCTTTGATGGCTCCCCGGTGCATCAAAACAGCATTCCTTGTGATGGCCAGGCCAAGGCCTGTTCCGCCGATTTCCCGGGAATGGGATTTATCCGCCCGGTAAAACCGCTCATAAATATGCTCCAGGGATTCCTCCGGTATCCCGATGCCGGAATCCTCCACCCGCACAAAAAAGTATTTATGGTCTGCATTCAGGGAAACGTGAACCCACCCTTCTGGTTTGTTGTACTTAATGGCATTCTCCACCAGATTGCTGAGGGCAAGGGACAGCTTTACCTCATCCACCTCAGCGCTCACCGGGCGAAAGCTTTCCAGTACCAGCTCGATATTTTTTTTCTCAGCAATGGGCCTGAGCCGTTTCATAAGCATTTCTAAAAGCTCGTTGATATTCACCACGGAGACATTAAGGCTTCCAGAAGCCTTATCCATTTTTACCAGGGAAAGCAGATCATTGATGATCTTATTTTCCCGCTCGATTTCCTCTGCGATATCCCCCATAAATTCCCGGTACAATTCCACAGGCGCATCTCCCTGGCTGATCAGGGAATCTGCAAGCACCTTCATGGAGGTAAGGGGCGTCTTCAATTCATGGGATACATTCGAGACAAATTCCTGTCTGGAATCATCAATGACGCGCATCCTGCCGCGCATTTCATTAAAGGCAGTGGAAATTGCTTCCGTCTCTGCATAATCAGATATCATCAGCTTTTCCTCATCCTCTGTCTGCACCTCTTCCAGGTATTTTGTCAACTTTCCAAGGGGGCGCACCAGCCGGTTGGACCAAAACAGTGCGACCCCGAGAATAATCACAAGATTTGCCAGCTCAATAATCAAGGCATTATCCTTCAGGTAATCAAAGTTCAGCATAATGCTGTCTGTGGATACGCTGACTAACATAACCCCCTGGCTGGTTTCCGAGTCTGCTTTCTTTAGGGGAACCGCCAGTTCAATATACCGGTTCCTGGAGTCATATTTGGTAATCTCCTCCCCCTGGAAGCTTTTTACTACCTCCTCGGAAATAATGGTTTTTCCTGTATCCAGACCATAGGTGTCTTTGACAATCTGAAAATTGCTGTTAATAATCAGGATTCTTCCATCATAAATATTGGACAGCATATCCAACTGGGCATTGATCATTTCCACCGAGGTGTCCTTGATATAATCGTATGTAACCACCTGGTTGCCTAACATTTTTGCCTGGCCCAGTACGTCAATGCTCCGGTTGGATACCGCCCGGTGTTCATAGCTGGCAAGCACTCCTGCCCGCAGCGCCACATTGGGGAGAATCCCAATCAATGCCATCAATAGAAACAGCCGGAATTTCAGGCTGTGTAAAAATTTCAGTTTTTTCATCATGCTCTTCTTGCCTATCCCTGATAATAATATCCTACGCCCCATTTCGTGTGCACATACTTTGGATCGCTGGGATTGCTCTCTATTTTCTCCCTGAGACGGCGCACATGCACGTCGACGGTGCGCACATCCCCAGGATAATCGCTTCCCCACACCAGATTCAATAATTTTTCCCGGCTGTATACTTTGTTTGGATTTAACACCAAAAGCGCCAGCAGATCAAATTCTCTGGCAGTAACATTAATTTCTTTTCCAAGAATAAACAGGCGGCGGCTTTCCGGATCCAGCCTCAAATCGCCGTGCTCCACAATCTTAGAATCTTCTTTTTTTACCCGGGCAGGAGAGGTTCTCCGCATAATTGCCTTAAGCCTTGCCTTAACCTCCAGGATATTAAAGGGTTTTGTTATGTAATCATCTGCCCCATATTCCAGGCCCAGAATCTTATCCATATCATCCCCCTTTGCCGTAAGCATGATAATCGGCACAGAAGAAAATTCCCGGATGTGCTGGCATACCTCAAAACCATTCATTTTGGGAAGCATAATATCCAACAGTATCATGTCATAGGTATGTTCCGTTGCCAGCTTCAATGCCTCTTCGCCGTCATAGGCGCAGTCCACCTCCATGTCGTCCTGCTCTAAGCTGAAACGGATTCCCTTTACAATTAACTTTTCATCATCCACTACAAGAACTTTCTTCGCCATAATCTGCACCTCAACCTACTCGAACGCTGTCCTTAATTTTTGAAAATACACCGTCTTTGATTCCTTCTATATTTTTTAAATCCTCTATCCTGGTAAAACCGCCGTTTTTCTCCCGCCAGTCAAGGATATTTTTTGCCCTGGCGGCGCCAATGCCCGGCAGAGCCATCAGTTCTGCTTCTGTAGCAGTATTCAGATTAATCCTGCCATCCTCCTCTGGCGTCTCTGCTGCCTGGGCCTTTTGCTCTCCAATGCTTGGCACATAAACCATCTGCCCGTCCCTCAAAGCTTCCGCCTGATTGAAGGCTTTAACGTCTGCAAGCTCCGTCAGTCCCCCCGCAAGCTCCACGGCCTGGAAGATGCGGCTTCCTTCTTCCAATTCATAGACGCCGGGCGCTGCCACTGCACCGCTTACCTGCACATAAATCAGGCATTCTGCAGCAGAATCTTCTTCTGATGGCTCCTGCCCTTCTCCGGGATGCTCACTGCCGGTTTCTTCCAGAAGGATGGTTCCGTTTTTATCATTCTGGCATCCTCCTGCTGCGGCAAGCATCAGCAGCATGGTAACATAGATGATTTTCTTTTTCATATTTTTCCCCATTCTCTGTACAAGTTCTTACTTTTGTTACAAATTTCTGCATCATACGGCAGACGTAAGGTAAGAATGGAAAAAACCTTATTCACGAATCTTTTATATTGTAACGGACTTTAGGAATTATTACAAGAGTATTTCAAAAATATTGAGAAAGATTTCATATTTTTGTCAGGATTCCCATTTAAACAGGATAATCCCGCCGATGCAGACTGCCATCCCAATCACCCTGCGCCATGCAAAAGGCTGCTTGTCTACCCCGAATAAGCCGAACAGCTCAATCAGATATGCGATCAGCAGCTGGGATACCACAATCAGCATTACGGCCTGCGCCGGCCCTAAGGCATCCATGCTCTTAATTACCGTATAAGTGATAAAGGCGCCGATTACCCCGCCAAGCAGCATATATTTGGGCTGCACCTGTAAAATCCCTGCGAAGCTTGTACGGTCTGTGAAGAACCAGCTTACCAGGCAGATTACCAGCGCGGAAAACTGCACCCAGCTATTGCTGACCCACATGCTGGTTCCCTTTGTCACCTCTGTATTAAACACTCCCTGCACACTCATCAAAGCCCCTGAGATAAGGGCAATAAAAATTCCAATCATGGTCTTTCCTCCTGACTGCTTTCTTTCTATGTAGGATACACCATAATTGGAATTTTTATACCATAGATTGCTAATAAGCCCATATCCTGCGATATGATGCCATATCAGCGGTTCTTTTTTTTTTAAAAGTCATCTACTTCTTTTTTTATCTTTTCCGGTGAAAGTGTTTTCAGTAAATACCCAGATAGTTTTAATGATATTACCTTGTGAACGCTCTCCTTATCCATCCTGCTGGTCAGGAAAATAACCGGAATATCTTCAAAATCCTTTTCCGAACGGATCATGCCAAGTACCTGGCTGCCGTCGCAGATAGGCATCTCATAATCCAAAAGAACCAGATCCGGCCGGTCTAAGGTAATGCTGCGGATGGCGGACAGGCCGGAATCGGCCGTTGCAATCTCGTAATCCTTCTCCAGCAGCTCCTTCATTGCAAGCCGCATAAGCTCAGAATCATCTACCACCAGTATCTTTTGCTTTTGTGCCTGGTTCCTGTTTGCATGGCTTTTATTCAGATAGCTTTTGACTTCCGCCATGGCATTTTCCGCTTCAATAGAAGTTCCATTTTCATCTGGGAGCAGATGGGGCGCCACCACGCAATAGGCAAAATATCCTTCCCCCGTATCAAACAGCAGGCTGAATTGGGGATGATGCCCTTCAAATTTTTTCTGGAACTGCTCATAGCTTAACAGGCTCTCCTCCGTCACCTCATACACATCCACATTCAGAAAATGTTTGCTGATCCGTTCCACAAACTGCCTTGCCGTATAACGGGAAGCATTCATAACCATAACATCCACTTCATCTGATTGCGTATCTATGATGCTCCCAATGGTATTGAGCAGCAGTTTTTCTTCAAAAACCAAGAGAATTTCCCATTTTTCCCCTTGGTTTCCGCCATAAACCAAACGGTAATAAATTCCTTTTCCGAACTTTTCCCCGCCGTAGCAGTCACTGATGACCCGTGCCTTAAGCCCGAACATGTCATTCAAAAGATGGAGGATCATCTCCTTCATGGCTGTCTGCTCTTCCTCTGGCATAAGCTTCCCCCATCTGCTGACGCTTTTTCCCGTGATTGCACGATCCTCTGTCAACGTATGCCCAATGAGCCATCCAGCGCAGACCCCAAGAAAATGGCTGACTGCCTCTTCGGAATAGTCGGACTGGTTCAACTCCCTCTCAAGAGCCGGGAGGGTTTTTTTCCGGAAATTATCATGCACGCGCCTGTGCGTCTCAAAGCCTTCATAACTAATGGAGGCCATATAAACCTCCTCTTCCGCAAAATGTTTCATAGCATGTTCTTTGAAATACTTAATCCCTTCCTGGTAAACCCATTTGCTTTTCTCATCCTGCTGTTTATTGGAAAGCATTCTGCCTAAAATACCAAAAAGTTTCCGGTGTTCCTTATCGATTACCTCCACACCTATATTAAAGCGTTCCTGCCATACTACTTGATTCCCCATGATTATCCTCCTTTTCAGTAATTTCCATTTTGCATAACCATCATTTGAACCTTACATTTTATTATACAAAATGTTTTTTCTTCTGTCACTATTTTTCTTGCATTTTTGGGAAAATTCTCCTATTTTTGAGATTTATGTCATGAAAGGAATTCACTCATATCTCTCTTACTATTTATTCATATTCCGAAAAAATTTTTCTTAGAATACCTGCCATTTCATCGATGTGTTCTTTTTCAATCACCAAAGGCGGCACAAACCGAAGCACATTATTTCCTGCCGTAATCAGCAAAAGCCCCTGCTCCAGAGATTTTCTGCTGATTTCTCCTGCTGGCACATCCGGCTTTAGTTCCAAGCCCTGCATCAATCCCAGGCCCCGTCTTGCCCCAATCATGGGAACATCCTTTTTCAGCTGTTCCAGCTGCTCCTCCAGATAGACGGAAATGTCCTGCACATGGGCGGTAATCTTTTGTTCCTTGAAAATATCCAGCACCTTGCTGACCGCTGCGCCCACAAAGGGATTGCCCCCATAGGTGGTTCCATGATCCCCGGGCTTTAAGGAGGATTCTGCCACCTCTTTTGTCATCAAAAAGGCTCCTACGGGAACGCCGCACCCCAAGGCTTTCGCACACGCCATGATATCTGGTTTCACGCCGTAGCCCTGCCATGCAAACATATGGCCGGTCCTGCCCATGCCGCACTGGATTTCATCTAAAATTAAAAGAATTCCATGCTCCTGGCAAAGCTGTTTCACCCCGGTTAAGAATTCCTCGGAAGCGGGATAAATGCCCCCTTCCCCCTGTACGGTTTCCAGGATAATCGCACAGGTTTTCTCATTCACCAGGCTTTCCACGCTGCTAAGATTGTTGTATTCTGCAAATCTTACAATGCCGGGAAGAGGCTCAAAGGGCTCCCTGTAATGGGCGTTGCCTGTGACGGACAGCGCCCCAAGGCTCCTTCCGTGGAAGGAATGCTCCATGGCGATAATTTCATGGTTTGTGGTTCCATCTTTCTCACAAGCATATTTTTTGGCAGCCTTGATGGCGCCTTCAATGGCTTCCGTCCCACTGTTGGTAAAGAATACCCGTTCCATTCCGGAAACCTCGCAGAGCTTCTTTGCCGCTTCTATGGTGGGCTGGTTATAATATAAATTGGAGGTATGCAGCAGCTTGTCAATCTGTGTCTTTAAGGCATCGTTATATTCCTTATTTCCATAGCCCAATGCCTGCACTGCAATCCCTGCCGCAAAATCCAGGTATTTTTTTCCATTTGTATCATAGAGATACACGCCTTCTCCACGCTCTAACACAATCTGATAACGGTTGTAGGTATGTAAAATGGCCTGTTCCGCTTGTTCCATCCATGCATTTGCTTCCATATTTTTTCTCCTTATTGTCCATGGGAATAAAAACGTTCCTCGCTGTCGCCTAAAATTGCGGTTCCGATTCCTCGGTTGGTAAAGATTTCCAGCAGCAGGCAATGGGAAATCCGCCCATCTAAAATATGCACCCTTGACACCCCGTTTTCAATGGCGTCAATGCAGTTGTTCAGCTTCGGAAGCATCCCGCCGCCGATATTCCCATGGCCAATCAGCCCCTGGGCTTCGGAAACGGACAGCTCAGAAATCAAGGTGGATTTATCCTCAGGGTCTTTGTATACGCCTTCAATATCGGTAAGGAACGCAAGCTTTTCTGCCTTCACAGCCCTTGCAATGGCACAGGCCGCGTCATCTGCGTTGATGTTGTAGGTGTCAAATTCATCCCCCAAGCCGATGGGGCATACAATCGGCAGGAAATCCTTTTCCAGCAAATCAAATAAGACCTTGGGATTTACCTCCTTGATATCGCCTACAAATCCAATGTCCTGGCCGTTAGAATATTTTTTATCCACCTTCAGAAGGCCGCCGTCCTTTCCGCTGATTCCAATGGCGTTGACGCCTAGTTCCTGTACCATCTGCACCAGGGACTTATTTACTTTGTTTAATACCATCTCGGCGATCTCCATGGTTGCGGCATCGGTTTTGCGCAGGCCGTTGACAAATTCCGGCTCCATGCCGGATTTTTCTACCCATTTGCTGATTTCCTTGCCGCCGCCGTGGACGATGATAGGCTTAAACCCTACCAGCTTTAACAGTGTTACGTCCTGTATCACGCTTTTTTTCAGTTCTTCGTCCACCATGGCGCTTCCGCCGTATTTTACTACGATGATTTTGCGGTTGAACCGCTGAATGTAGGGCAGCGCTTCAATGAGCACTTCTGCCTTCTGCAGGATTTCCTGCATATTTTTCTCTTCCATGGTTTAATCCTCCTGTGTATCGAAATATAGATTGTCCGCTGCAGCATCTTGGCGGCATATTGGATTTTCCTCCTGTCAGGAGCGGTAATCTGCATTGATTTTTACATAATCATAGGTCAGGTCGCAGCCCCAGGCCGCTGCCTCTTCCTCTCCCATTTTCATGTCCACCAGGACTGTCACTTCTTGGTCTGATAAGATTTCTGCAGCTTCCTCTTCGCTGTAATCTGCCGCAATGCCATTTTGGTAAATCAAAATCTTCCCGGATCTGCTCTGGAAAAATAACTCAATGGCTTCCGGGTCAAAGTCCACGCCGGAATAGCCCAGCGCGCAGAGGATTCTTCCCCAGTTGGCGTCGTGGCCGAAAATGGCCGCTTTGGTCAAGGAAGAGCAAATCACAGATTTTGCAAGAATTTTTGCATGCTCTTTGGTGTCTGCATGGATTACCTTCGTCTCGAACAGGGCGGTAGCCCCCTCCCCGTCTCCGGCCATTTTCTTTGCAAGGGTTTCGTTAACGTCATGCAGAGCCTGGAGAAATTTCTGGTAGTTTTCATCTTTCTTAACAATCTTCTGGTTTCCAGCCATGCCGTTTGCCAAAAGCAAAACCGTGTCGTTGGTGGAGGTGTCCCCATCCACGGAAATCATATTGTAGGTGTCCTGTATGTCAGATTTCAACGCTTCCTGTAAAAGCTCCTTGGAAATATTCAAATCAGTGGTGACAAAGCTTAACATGGTGCACATATTGGGATGAATCATGCCGGAGCCTTTGCACATGCCGCCGACGGTTACCGTTTTCCCGTCCACCTCAAAGACTGCCGCCGCTTCCTTGGGCTTGGTATCTGTGGTCATGATAGCGCACGCCGCCTGATGGCCGTTGGCTGGGGAATGCTCCAATCCCTGCGCCATGGTTTCCACTCCCCTGGCAAGTTTTTCCATGGGAAGCTGCATGCCGATGACGCCTGTAGATGCCACCAAGACCTGTTTTGCTGGAATCTGTAAGCATGTTTCCACGGCTTCCGCTGTCCTTTTGCAGTATTCCAAGCCTTCCGCCCCGGTACATGCATTGGCAATTCCTGCATTGATGACCACTGCCTGGGCAAACGCTTCCTCTGCAACGATTTTTTTATCCCATTTTACCGGCGCCGCCTGCACCACGTTGGTGGTAAATGTTCCTGCGGCTGCTGCCGGAGCCTCGCTGACAATCATAGCCATATCCATCCGATCCTGGTATTTGATGCCTGCAGCCGTGGCTGCCGCCTGAAATCCTTTTGCTGCGGTAACTCCGCCTGTGATCCTTTCCATATCTTCATCCTCCCTGCTTGAAGGAACTGTCCCGAAATAACCTGTGGTTTTTGGACAGTAACCATCACATATTATTGGAAAATTGTAATATTCTCATCATTCAGCACAAAATCATAATAATTCAAATCCTCCCGGAAGGTCCAGCCCACGCTTTTCCAGAAAGAATTTCCTATCTCATTTTTCTTAAATGCAATCAGGCACACTTTATTAATCTGCTCTTCCTGCAGCGCCCGCATAGCCTTCACCGCCATATTTTTCCCAATGCCCCTTTTCCGGTAATCCTCCCGTACGCAGACATGGTAAAAGCATCCGCGCCTGCCGTCATGGCCGCAGAGGATTGCCCCGACGATCTGCCCTTTTGTCTCCGCCACCATGCTGGTAGATGGATTCCGCCGGATAAACCGGGTTACCCCCTCTTTGGAATCATCCATGCTTCGGATTCCGAATCCCTTGATGGTCTTCCACAATCCATAGACCTTCTCATAATCCTCCTCCGCCATGGGGCGGATGTTTATTTCATTTTCATATTTTTCCATGCTTATCCCTGCTCTTCCTGCCTATTTTTACAACAAATGCTACGGAAACATGGGAACCAGCGAAAGCCCTTCCTGTTCCGGGAAGCCAAACAAAAGATTCATATTCTGAACTGCCTGCCCCGCTGCCCCTTTCACCAGGTTGTCAATGGCTCCCATCATGACAATCCTTCCGGTGCGTTCATCGATCAGAAAGCCTATGTCCACAAAGTTGCTTCCTTCCACCCATTTTGTCTCTGGAAATACGCCTTCCTCCAGGATGCGGATAAAATATTCCTCTTTATAATATTTCTCGTAGGCCGCTTTTACCTGTCCATAAGTTGGCAGGGAAAAGCTTCCGTCTGCTTGTTTGATTTTCTTTAAGGAAGCATATTCCGTTGCCAGAATCCCCCGGTTCATGGGAACCAGATGAGGGGTGAAATTGATGGTGATATCTTCCCCGGCAGCATAGCCAAGCTGCTCTTCAATTTCCGGCGTGTGCCGATGGGTAGAGACCCCGTAGGCTTTGATATTTTCATTTACCTCGCAAAACAGGTTGGGAAGCTTCGCCCCGCGCCCTGCGCCGGAGGTTCCGGACTTGGCGTCCACAATCAGCGTATTCGGCTCAATCAGCCCTTCCTTGATTAACGGGTATGCGGTCAAAATCGAACAGGTGGTATAGCACCCTGGATTGGCCACCAGCCTGGCTTTTTTCACCTGCTCCCGGTTTATCTCACACAGGCCGTAGACGGCTTCCTCGATAAATTCGGGGCTTTTATGCTTGATGTTATACCATTTTTCATAAACTTCCACGTCCTTGAGACGATAATCTGCGCTTAAATCCACCACCTTGGCGCTTTCTAAGATTTCCTCTGTCAGCACCCCTGCCAGAAATCCCTGGGGCGTAGCAGTAAAAATCACATCCACCTGCTTTGCAAGCGCTTCGATGTTATCATCCAGGCAGGCGTCCTCCACAAGCTGGAACATGTTTCCATATACGCTGGCGTATTTCTTATCTATATAGCTTCTCGAACCATACCATTTGATTTCCACTTCCTTATGCCCAAGAAGGATTCGGACCAGTTCTGCTCCTGCATATCCTGTGGCGCCAATAATTCCTGCTTTTACCATAATTTTTCCTCGCTTTCTCTCATCCCGGCCTTAAAGGACAATCCTTTACCTATAGTAATATATCTTATCTGTTTCGTAAAGTGTTTTTTGATTGAATAATTATACATTACTTTTTATTTTTATACAAGACTATAATTGGATTTCAAAGGTTTTTCCTATCTTTTTTGGCATTTTTGTATGTATATTTGAATTTTTATTACTTTTTATGTATATTTTTTCACTTGTCTTTTTCCAGGCATTATTATATAATGGTTAGAAGCTGGAACTTAGGAACTGTATAAATAGCGAAAAACATCTGCATACACTTCCTTGCCCACATACATGAAAAGAAACAATGGAGGAAACGCAATGAAAGAAAAAGTAATTTTAGCTTATTCCGGCGGCCTTGACACCACCGCCATCATCCCTTGGTTAAAGGAAAATTTTGATTATGAGGTAATCTGCTGCTGCATCGACTGCGGGCAGGAAGAAGAATTGGACGGCCTGGAAGAACGTGCCAAGCTATCCGGCGCATCCAAATTATATATTGAGGATATCACGGATGAATTTGCAGAGGAATACATCATTCCCTGCGTACAGGCAGGCGCAGTCTATGAAAACAAATATCTGCTGGGAACCTCTATGGCGCGTCCAGGCATTGCAAAGCGTCTGGTAGAAATTGCCCGGAAGGAAGGCGCTACCGCTATCTGCCATGGCGCTACTGGAAAAGGCAACGACCAGATTCGTTTTGAGCTTGGGATTAAGGCTCTGGCTCCTGATTTGAAAATTATTGCCGCATGGAGAAGCGATAAGTGGAACATGCAGTCCCGGGAAGAGGAAATCGCATATTGCAAGGAACATGGCATTGACCTTCCATTTTCCGCAGACAGCAGCTACAGCCGGGACCGGAACCTGTGGCATATCAGCCATGAGGGCCTTGAATTGGAAGACCCTGCCTGTGAACCCAACTACGACCATCTTCTGGTTCTTGGCGTATCACCGGAAAAGGCTCCAGAGGAAGGCGAATATGTTACCATGACCTTTGAGGCGGGCGTCCCCAAATCCATCAATGGAAAAGAGATGAAGGTGGCTGACATTATCCGGGAGTTAAACCGCCTGGGCGGAAAACACGGCATCGGCATTATTGACATTGTAGAAAACCGCGTGGTAGGCATGAAGTCCCGGGGCGTTTATGAAACTCCTGGCGGAACCATCCTGATGGAAGCACAGCAGCAGTTAGAAGAACTGGTGCTGGACCGCGCTACTATGGAAGTGAAAAAAGACATGGGCAACCGGATGGCTCAGATTGTATACGAAGGAAAATGGTTCACCCCATTGCGTGAAGCTGTCCAGGCTTTCGTAACCTCCACCCAGAAATATATAACCGGAGAAGTAAAATTCAAGCTTTACAAAGGAAATATTATCAAGGCTGGAACCACTTCCCCCTACTCTCTCTACAGTGAATCCCTGGCAAGCTTTACCACTGGTGACTTGTATGACCACCATGATGCAGAAGGGTTTATCACACTGTTTGGCCTCCCATTGAAAGTACGTGCAATGAAGATGGCAGAGCTTGAGAAAGAACAGTAGAAAAAACAAAGGCTGACCTGAAGACGTAACCAGCTTTCATCGGTTGTGGCGAGATACGCTCATGATTGTCTGCCAGGAAATAATAAATAATCCACAATATATACTGTGATGCATTCAGTGGCACAGTATATATTGTGGATTAATTTCACTTCCCAGCAGTTCTGCTGCTGTAAATCAATAAAAATGCTTTACGCCTTTTGTGGCATCCTTGGCATATACCATGGTGCAGCTTTTGATTTCCCCCGCCTCGTTATATAGAAAAGCAATGGCAAGGTGGGGCTCCTCTGGCACCACAAAGTTGTTGGCTTCCAGTTCTTCGTCGGAAATCGTTACATATTTCCCCTTTTTCAGCTTATAGGTCCCGCTTACTTCCGTTCCATCCTCCAAGGTATCCTTTATCTTATATTTACCGTAAAACAATCCTTTTTTTACTTTAAAATCCTGGTCTGTATCTATGGTGTCCCCTAGGGCAATCAATTGATGGCCCTTTCCTTGCGGAACATCTTCCTTCCACTGTCCGTCATACACTTCCTTGTACAAGCTTCCATCCTCCGTATGGCTGCTGGCATAATACCAGATTCCATTGCCTTCCCGTTTGCCTTCCACGTAATCTCCATAGTACCATTGGTCGCATTCGCAGCCGTCAAAGGTATAAAATCCAATGCCTGTTCCGCTGTCTCCTCCCTCTGGAAAATAAATATAGCTTCCGGTATCCTTTGCTTTTTCCAGCAAGGCTTTCCCTTCTTCACTTTCCTGCAAAGCATCCAGCCCGGCCGCATCGTCCGCTTCAATGGCTGTCCTGGCAGTTTCCATGATTGCATGGTATTTTTTAATCTCTTCCGCTTTTTTGTCTATCTCTTCTGAGGCCGCCAGCAAGGCTTCATCCTCTGGCAATTGCTCCAAAGCTTTCCTCATGGATTCCTGTGCTTTGGCGTAATCTTCCTTCCCTATATAGGCCTCTGCCTCTGCTCTGTATTGTTCTGCAGCTTGCTTCTGCTCTTTCGTAGGACCACCGCAGCCGGACAGGCAGATTGCAATGATTGCCGCTGCCATTCCTGCTGCTGCCAATTTTATATGTCTTGTCATGTTCCTCCTCCAATTACTTTTCACGCTGCATTATTTTTATTACCTTTTTAATTGGGAAATAATCTCCTCTTTTAGGTCCAGAGCCATATCCTTTAAGCGCCTGCTTGCGGATGAAGAGGTCAATACGCTTCCCAGGCATTTTGATGCCATCTCATATTTTTTAAAGTGGAAAGACATATAGGCTAACAAATAGTCTACGGTATATTCATCCATTCCATAAATCGGAAACATTTCCTGGGAAATCGCCTTGATAAATCCTTCATATGCCTGCAAATAGAATTCCTCCCCTTCTTTCAGGCAAGCGATCTTCTTGGCTTTCTCCTGGGGAGTAGACATCCCCATGGTCTCTGCCTTTCCCCGGTATAGCCAGGCAATTTTCAGGCAGGTATAGGCCTTCTCGCTTTCTTTTCCCCGCTTGACCGCCGCATTCAGCAAGGATAGCTTGTAACGCTGGATGGCTGCGTCATAGGAATAGACCCCGGTATCCGGTTCGTAAACCTTGCGGAACCTGGAAGAAATCTGTTCCCGGATCATTCTTGCCTGGGTGGGGGTAATCCGGTCAAAATCCCTTGTCATTGCCGTATAACCGCACTCCGGGCAGGAGATAATATCATATTTCAAAGTATCAATATATTGAAACCTTGGGCGGAGATCCTTGTCTGGCTGCATTCTTCTGGCTTTTCCATTCTTCACCAGTTTAGCCTTAAATACATGGTCGCATACCTTGCACTGAATTGTTTTCAGCAAAATAAAGTCCGTTTCTTTGGGAACAATCCGCTCCTTTGCCTTTTTCTCCTCCTCCGCCTCCTTCTTCACGTTTTCACGCTTTCCGTTTTCGTATATCTGCATGGATTCCTGGGCCTCCAACCCGAACTTTTCTAATCCTGAAAACAAATTCATATTGATTTACTCCTCTTATATACTGCTACTTCCCTGTTGGCAGTTTATAGGAACTTTTTAATGATACAATCCGGTTGAATACCAGTGCATCAGGCTTGGAATCTTTTGCATCTGTACAGAAAAATCCTTGGCGCACAAACTGATAGCTGTCATATGGCTTTGTGTCTGCCAAAGCAGGCTCCACGTAGCATTTCTTTAGGACAGTCAATGAGTCAGGATTCAGGTTCAGGCTGCCGTCTTCTTTGTTGTAAACTCCTTTTTCTTCATCTACCAGATTCTCATACAGCCGTATCTCACATTCTTTTGCAAAAGGCACAGGCACCCAATGAATGGTTCCTTTTACTTTCCGTCCCGTAAATCCGCTTCCTGCTTTTGTTTCTGGGTCGTACGTGCAATGTACCTCTGTAATATTTCCGTTTTCATCTTTGACGAAGCTTTCGCATTTTACAAAATATGCATGCATCAGCCGCACTTCATTTCCGGGGAACAGGCGGAAATATTTTTTCGGCGGTTCTTCCATAAAGTCTTCCCGTTCGATATACAATTCCCGGCAGAATGGAATCTTGCGTGTCCCCAGCTCTTCGTTTTCCAGGTTATTGGCAGCGTCCAAATACTCTGTCTGCCCTTCGGGATAATTGTCTATGATCAGTTTAATGGGATGTAACACCGCCATCATCCGGGAACGCTTCAATTTCAAATCCTCCCGGATGCAGTATTCCAGCATGGCGTAGTCCACAGAGCTGTTTGCCTTGGATACTCCGCACAATTCCACAAACCTTTGAATGGATTCCGGGGTAAACCCTCTCCGGCGCAATGCAGCAATGGATACCAGCCGCGGGTCATCCCATCCATCTACAATCTTATCTTCCACCAGCTTTTTAATATAGCGCTTTCCCGTTACCACATTGGTCAGGTATAATTTTGCAAATTCTATCTGCCTGGGAGGATTCTCATACTCCAATTCACGCACAACCCAGTCATACAAGGGCCTGTGGTCTTCAAATTCCAGCGTGCAGATGGAATGGCTGATGCCTTCAATGGCATCCTCGATGGGATGGGCAAAATCATACATCGGGTAAATGCACCATTTATCCCCGGTGTTATGATGGGACATATGCGCTACCCGGTAGAGAATAGGATCCCTCATATTGATGTTCGGCGACGCCATGTCAATCCTCGCCCTCAGCACCAGCTCCCCATCCTTGTATCTGCCATCTTTCATATCCTCAAACAGCCGGAGGTTCTCTTCTATGCTTCTTCCTGCATTGGGATCTTCCTTGCCTGGTTCTGTCAAGGTTCCCCGGTACTCCCGTATCTGTTCCGGGTTCAAGTCCGATACATAAGCTTTTCCCTTTTGAATCAGCTTTACCGCCGCCTCATACATCTGGTCAAAATAATCAGAAGCGAAAAAAAGACGGTCTTCCCAGTCTGCACCTAACCACTGAATATCTTCTTTGATGGACTCTACAAACTCCGTTTTTTCTTTTGTAGGGTTGGTGTCGTCAAAACGCATATGGAATTTTCCGTGGTACTTCTTAGCCAGGCCATAGTTCAGCAAAATTGATTTTGCATGTCCTATATGAAGATACCCATTGGGTTCTGGTGGAAAACGCGTCCTTACCGTCTCGTAATGTCCTTCCTTTAAATCCTCTTCAATCTCTTGTTCAATAAAATTTCTGGAAATCACTTCATTTTCCATCTGTTTCCCTCCTGAGTTTTAAGTAACTAACAAAGCATATCGGAAGCTGCAGCGCAACTTCAGATATGCCACATTATGAACATTATAAATTCTTATCCATTATTTGTCAATGAACACATCAACTATGTTTGATATGCTGATGTGTAAACAAATGATCCTGGCAGTATTCATAATTGCCGTCACATTTGGAGCAGAACCTAAATTCCAGTTCCGCGCCATCCCGCTCTGTCCTGCCGCAAATCGCACATTTATGCCGCGTAATGCCTTCTGCCTGCCGCATCTGCTGCCGGTAAACCTGCCTTCGGCGAACTTCCTTGGGGGATACCCGCTTGTAATTCCTTGTGCTGAAAAAGAAAATAAGGAAATTCATCAGGGAAGCAAGAATTGCCGTCCTGCCTGCCGCATTAGATACAAAAAACATAAAAATCATCCATATTGCATCTACAATGCCCATCCACTTTGCCTTGATGGGAATAATAAAATACAGCCGGAATTCCACGTTGGGATAAATGACTGCAAATGCCATAAACAAGGACATTGTAATATATTCCGTGCTAAAATAGTATCCGATGCCGGAAACAGCCATTCCTCTTGCAAAATAATAAAATGCATACAGTAAGAACGCTCCAAGGATGGAACATAAAATGCCGCCAATGAGATATACATTGTAGCGGAATGTGCCAATTGCCTGTTCAATGGAAATTCCAATAAAATAGTAACAGGACAGGAAAAAAAGCAAAAACAAGATATTTACCGATGGCGGAACCAGCAGCCAGGAAATAATTCTCCACACCTGCCCCTTGAGAATCAATGCAGGCTCCAACAATAGCAGTCTCTGTACTTCCGGCATGGTATATTGGATAATAAAGCCTACTACCCAGGTTCCAATCAACCAGAATGTTAAATTTTCAATTGCATACTTTCCAAGCTTCCGTTCCAGTTTATTTAGAAAATCCATAACATCCTCCTTCAGAGACACGCTGCTTTCAAGTATCCATTATAGGTTTTCCTGGCAGGTTTGTCAACGAAAGCGGCATAGTTTTATTAAAAGTTTATAATTCCTCCGGCTGTCCTGGCTCTATTTCCATATCTCTTTGCTCCTGGAAGCCCTGGGAAGGCTCTGTTTCCACATCTCTTCTCCCTTGGAAGCCTTGGGAAAGCTCTGTTTCCATATCTCTTTGCTCCTGGAAGCCCTGGGAAGGCTCTGTTTCCATATCTCTTCTCCCTTGGAAGCCCTGGGAGGGCTCTGCCTGCAGTTCCCTTGGCATTCCCATATCCTCCATCAATTCTCCTTGCATCCTGCTCTCTGGATTCCTAGGCTGGATGCTGATTGGAATGCACAGCTCATCTCCAATCTGCAGATTGTATACATTTACAAAAGGATTTGCAAACATCAACTGCCCTACGCTTACATGATATTGTTTGCCCAAACGGTACAAGGTATCGCCTTTTTCGATTACATGTATCATTCCGCGGCATGACCCTTCGTTATAAATGGGCCCGATTGGAATTGGAATAATTTTTGCCATAAATTTTCCTCCATCTTAGTTTCATGATCTCTATCTATTATATTCCCAGGGAAAAAAACGGTTCTTTTGGCTTTTTCATCCATTTGGAATTTTCGCTTCCTTTTGTTCTGTATTATCATTTTGGACATATATTTTGAAGAAAGCCTTTCCTTTGGCATAAATTTATGAACATTCCATAAAAATCAAAAAAGTAATTGTTTTTTGTAAATTCCTGTCGTATAATAAGCGGTGTTCAAATTCAGGACGCTTACATTATAAATAAGAAGAAACAGCAAAATTTACCATCTTGATTTAGGTTCCTGATGCATTCTTTTTCGCATCAGCAGTTGTTTCCAAAAACCTGGAGGAAATGATATGAAAGAACATGCTTTACACAAGCTGGGCATTGATATCGGCTCAACTACCGTAAAAATTACAATATTAAATCCCGAAAATGAAATTCTGTTTGCAGATTACCAAAGACATTTTGCGAACATCCGGGAGACCCTTTCGGATCTTTTGGCAAGGGCGCAGGATGAACTGGGAAATCTCTTATTGTCCCCCGTCATCACCGGCTCCGGCGGCCTGACACTTGCAAAGCACCTGGATATCCCTTTTGTACAGGAGGTCATTGCAGTTGCCTCTGCGCTGCAGGATTATGCGCCCCAAACGGATGTAGCCATTGAGCTTGGGGGAGAGGATGCGAAAATTATTTACTTTGAAGGGGGAAACGTGGAGCAGCGTATGAACGGAATCTGCGCCGGCGGAACAGGCTCCTTCATTGACCAGATGGCCTCCCTGCTCCAGACGGATGCTACGGGGCTTAACACTTATGCCCAAAACTATAAAGCCCTTTATCCAATCGCCGCCCGCTGCGGCGTTTTTGCCAAGTCCGATATCCAGCCCCTGATTAATGAAGGAGCCTCCAAAGAGGATTTGTCTGCCTCTATTTTCCAGGCAGTGGTAAATCAGACGATTTCCGGGCTGGCATGCGGCAAGCCCATCCGGGGCCATGTGGCTTTTCTGGGCGGGCCTTTGCATTTCCTCCCAGAATTGAAAGCTGCGTTTATCCGCACCCTGAAGCTGGATGAAAGCCATATCATTGCCCCAGGCCATTCCCATCTATTTGCAGCTATGGGCTCTGCCTTAAACTGCAAGCCGGAAGTATCCATGGAGCTTAAGGATATTTTAGAGAAGCTTTCCTCTGATATCCATATGGAATTTGAAGTGGAACGTATGGAGCCTCTCTTTGCTACCCAGAAGGATTACGACAGCTTCCAGAAGCGCCACAGCAAGCATCATGTGGCAACCGGGGATTTATCTCATTATCAGGGGAACTGCTACCTGGGCATTGATGCTGGCTCCACCACCACAAAGGTAGCCTTGGTGGGGGAAGATGGCTCTCTTTTATATTCTTTTTACAGCAGCAACAATGGCAATCCCCTTGCCACTGCCACTTCTGCCATACAGGAGATTTATTCCCTGCTTCCAGAGCAGGCAGCCATCGTCCACTCCTGCTCCACCGGATATGGGGAGGCATTGCTGAAATCTGCCTTTATGCTGGACGATGGGGAGGTGGAAACGGTTGCCCACTATTATGCAGCAGCCTTTTTTAGTCCCCAGGTGGACTGCATTCTGGACATTGGCGGCCAGGATATGAAATGCATTAAAATCAAAAATCAGACCGTGGACAGCGTACAGTTAAACGAAGCCTGCTCTTCTGGCTGCGGCTCTTTTATTGAGACCTTTGCAAAGTCTTTGAATTATTCCGTAGAGGATTTCGCACAGGCCGCGCTGTTTGCCCGTAATCCCATTGATTTAGGCACCCGGTGTACGGTATTTATGAATTCAAAAGTAAAGCAGGCGCAGAAAGAAGGGGCGGAGGTTTCCGATATTTCAGCAGGACTTGCTTACTCTGTAATTAAAAATGCTCTATTTAAGGTCATTAAAGTATCGGATGCAAAAGACCTGGGAAAACATATCGTAGTGCAAGGCGGAACATTCTATAATGATGCAGTGCTGCGCAGCTTTGAAAAAATATCCGGCTGTGAAGCCATCCGTCCGGATATTGCCGGAATTATGGGAGCTTTTGGAGCTGCATTGATTGCAAGGGAACGCTATGAGGAAACCCCTTCCACCACCATGCTTTCTTTAGAGGAAATCAATCAACTTAAGGTTGATACGAAATTGACAAGGTGCAAGGGATGCACCAACCACTGTCTTTTGACCATAAACCGTTTTTCTGGAAACCGTCAGTTTATTACCGGAAACCGGTGTGAAAAGGGACTTGGGAAGGAAAAGAACAAGCAGCAGATTCCAAACCTGTTCGAATACAAAAACAAACGGATGTTTGAGTACCAGCCTCTTTCCAAGGAAGAGGCTGTCCGCGGAACCGTAGGGATTCCAAGGGTACTGAACTTTTATGAGAATTACCCCTTCTGGGCCGTGTTTTTTTCCACCCTGGGGTTTCGGATTCTGCTGTCCCCCCAGTCCACCCGGAAAATTTATGAGCTTGGAATTGAATCCATTCCCAGCGAATCCGAATGTTATCCGGCAAAGCTGGCGCATGGGCATGTATCCTGGCTGATACAGCATCAGGCTGATTTTATTTTTTACCCCTGCATTCCCTACGAGCGTGATGAATTTCCAGATTCCAATAATCATTACAACTGCCCCATTGTCACCTCCTATGCCGAAAATATTAAAAATAATGTGGATGAAATTACCTCTGGAAACGTACGGTTTTTAAACCCATTTATGTCCTTTGCCTCAAAGGACGCATTGTCAGAGCAGCTAAAGCTTGTATTCCAACAGGAATTTTCCATCTCCCCGGAGGAAACCCAGGCTGCGGCAGACGCTGGGTGGGAGGAATTGAAACGCATGCGCGAGGATATCCGCAAAAAAGGCGAGGAAACGCTTGCATACATGAAGGAAACTGGATGCCGGGGCATTGTCCTTGCCGGGCGTCCCTATCACATTGACCCGGAAATCAACCACGGAATCCCGCAATTGATTAATTCCTACGGAATCGCAGTTTTGACGGAAGACTCCGTCTCCCATCTGCATAAGGTGGAACGTCCCTTGCTTGTCATGGATCAATGGATGTACCATTCCAGGCTCTATGCTGCCGCAGATTTTGTAAAAACCAGGAATGATTTGGACTTGATCCAGCTGAATTCCTTTGGCTGCGGCCTGGATGCTGTCACCACCGACCAGGTCAGTGACATTTTAGGGAAATCTGGAAAAATCTACACCTGCTTAAAAATTGATGAGGTGAATAACTTAGGGGCTGCCCGTATCCGCATCCGCTCTCTTCTCTCGGCTTTAAGAGTCAGGGAAAAACAGAAGGTATGTCCATCTGTTCAGCCCTCCAGCTACAAACGTGTGGTATTTACAGAAGAAATGCGGCAAAACTACACCATCCTCTGCCCCCAGATGTCGCCCATTCATTTTGAACTGCTCCAGCCTGCATTCCAGTCTGCTGGATACCAGATTGAGGTGTTGGGCAATGACGGGAAAACGGCGGTTGACATGGGGCTGAAATATGTCAATAATGACGCCTGCTATCCGTCTTTGATTGTGGTGGGACAGATTATGGATGCCATTTTATCCGGCAGATATGATCTGACGAAAACGGCTGTGGTGATTACCCAGACGGGAGGCGGCTGCCGGGCTTCCAATTACATTGGTTTTATCCGCCGGGCGCTGGAAAAGGCCGGATACCCGGATATTCCGGTAATTTCCGTAAATTTAAGCGGATTTGAATCTAATCCAGGCTTCAAATTTACCCTTCCTCTGCTGCAAAAAGGGCTGTACGCTTTGATTTTCGGCGATATTTTCATGCGCTGCTTATATCATACCAGGCCTTATGAAGCAGTTCCGGGAGCAGCAGATAAACTGCATGAAAAATGGAAAAGGAAGTGTATTGATTTCGTTTCCACAAAGAAACTATGCTCCCACCAGAAATTTAAGCGGTACTGCCGGGAAATCATCCGGGAGTTCGACCAGCTTCCTGTTACCGGAAAAAGCAAGCCGAAGGTAGGCGTTGTAGGAGAAATTCTGGTAAAATTCCTGCCTGCTGCCAACAATTATCTGGTGGAATTGCTGGAAGCGGAAGGCGCGGAAGCCGTGGTTCCTGATTTGACAGACTTTTTACTCTACTGCTTTTATAACCAGAATTTCCGGGCCGAAAAGCTGGGGCTGAAAAAATCCCTTGCACGCAATGCCAACTTAGGAATCCAATTCCTGGAATGGTTAAGGGGCACCGCAAGAAAAGAATTTGAAAAGAGCCGCCATTTTGAACCTCCTGCCCGGATTCAGACCTTGGCAGACTACGCTTCTCCCATTGTTTCCATGGGAAACCAGACGGGGGAAGGATGGTTCTTAACCGGAGAAATGCTGGAGCTGATTCACTCCGGCACAAACAACATTGTATGTGCGCAGCCCTTTGGCTGCCTGCCCAACCATGTGGTTGGAAAGGGCGTAATCAAGGAAATACGCCACCGCTACCCTCTTTCTAACATTGTGGCCATTGATTACGATCCTGGAGCTTCCGAGGTGAACCAGCTCAACCGCATTAAACTGATGCTGTCTACCGCCCAGAAAAACCTTGAAAAGCAGCAGGAAAAAGCAATCTAACGGCTGTTTTTGACCGGAATCTTGAAAAACAGCAGGAAAAAGCAATCTAACGGCTGTTTTTGACCGGAATCTTGAAAAACAGCAGGAAAAAGCAATCTAACGGCCATTTTTGACCGGAATCGGAACAAAACATAAATATAACTATTCAGCAAAAGAACATAAGGAGCCCGCTATGACAGTCAGACAAGCAGAAATCTCTGATTTGAAAGATATCCTTCCCATTTATGCCTATGCCAGGCAGCAGATGGCGGCAAATGGAAATCCTGGCCAATGGGGCGCTGATAGGCCAGCGCTTAAGACCATAGAGCAGGATATCAGCCATGGCAATCTGTTTTTGGTTGAATCGAAAGGGCAGCCTGCAGGTGTATTTGCTTTTCTGCTGGGGGAAGAACCCACCTACCGTTACATTGAGGGGAAATGGGAAAACCAGCTGCCCTATGGCGTAATACACCGCATCGCTGGAAACGGCAGGCAGAAAGGTATCTTGAAGGAGTGCCTCAGCTTTAGCGAAAGGTTTACAAATAATATCAGGATTGATACCCATAAGGATAACCTTATCATGCGGCATTTGTTAGAGAAGAACGGTTTTAAAGAATGCGGTATCATTTACGTGGAGGATGGGACTCCACGTATTGCCTTTCAGCGTTACCAGAAAAATACATGAATCTTGAAGTAATCCTCCTTCCTGTATCGTTATTGTAAACAGAAGGTTCTGCCAGGCCATTCCTTTTCTGCTGCGAAATGCCTGTAGGCCAAGAACATACAGTGATACAAGGAGGATATTTTCATGAAACAAAGAAAGCTGTTAACTCTTATTTTAGGAATTGCCATTTTTGCAGGTATTCTGTGTTCCGGCATTATTATCACAACCGGTATCCAGGCAGGCAATACTTCCATCCGCAATACGAAAACCGTAAAAAAGAACCATCCCAAGCCCCACATACTGAAAAAAACTAAAATAGAGGAATTTTCCGAAGCCTCCATATATCTGGAGAATGCCAATGTTGCGATTCTGCCTTCGGATGATTTTTATTTGGAATACCGCCTGGATGGTACAAGTAAAGAGCCTGAGTATGATATATCAAATGGAACATTGTATTTTCAGGAAGGAGACACACTGGAGCAATACCGTATATCCTTTCATTTATTCGGATCCTCAGTAAGCCGGGATCACTTTTACCTGAACCTCTATGTCCCGAAAGATCAGTACTTTACGTCTCTTCTTCTGTCTATGGAAAGCGGAAATGCAGATATAGAACAATTAAATGCCAAAAAGGCAGAACTCTATCTAAGCTATGGAAACTTAAATTTGAAGGAATTTACAGGAACTACCCTGAATATTTCTGCTGAATCCGGCAATATAGAACCGGAACACATATCCTGTGATGATTTATCTATCTCTTCTTCCTATGGAAACGTTATAGGAAATACAGTCTCTGTTTTAAAGCGGGCTGACCTGACATTGGAATCGGGAAATCTGGAGCTTTCCCAGCTGGAAGCAGATACGCTTTTTCTTAACGCTTCCTATGGCAGCTGCAAAATCCACAGCATTGCCAATCAAAAGGGGACGATTTCTATGGAGTCCGGCAATCTGGTCTTAAAATCCGCTGCACTTAAAATCATGGATATCAGCTCTGAATATGGAAATGTTACCCTGCAATTGGCGGACAGACCCTCCAGCTATAACTACAATCTGAAAACAGAATACGGAGCCATTGATATGGACGGCAAAGCAGTAAAAGAAGACGAAGATGGGACAGTTCTCTATCAAAAACAGGAGGATGGCAGAAAGGGAAATATTCAAATTTGGTGTGAGAGCGGGAATGTTGATATCCGGTGATCTTTGAAGCGGACGTTTTAGATTTTGGGGACGGATGGAACGACCGGATTGCCCAGTTTGCGTGCCAAAGGGCAATCCGGTCGTTCCTGTGCATCGAAATATATAGTGTCTGCTCTTGCGCTGAGATTGTTTGAAAAATTGTTCTTGCCGCCTGCATCTTCCGCAAATTGTGGAATACATCTGCTGGAAAGCATTTTTCAGATATGCTTTAGCGGATATAATATGGTATGAGCAGAAATCTGCCTGCATGAATCTCATCGCTGCCAAGGCCGTTGATGGACTTAATCTCACTTACGTAATCCTGGATGCTCTCGTATTCTTCCGTCATGTGTTCGGAGGCTATGCTCCAGAGACTGTCGCCTGGCCTTATCTCGATACTGGTATATGATTTGCAGCGGTTGCTGGCTTCTGCTTTCTGCTGCGGGGAAGGAAAGCTGGAAAATTTTAAAATAATGCAAATAGCGAACAGGCTTGCTATTATGATGAAAATCAAAAGACAACGATAGAGCTTTACAAATCGTGTTATATTCCCACATTTCATAATTCCCTCCTCCTGGATCGAACGTGTTTTCCGAACATTTGTTTATATTGAATTATAAATTAAGAACATACATTTGTCAAGCTATTTTGCGAACAAATTTTCGGAATATTTGTTTGCATTTTTTTCGCGGATGTGTTATGATGTTTATATTAAAATTTGGGTTATCTTCAGGAGGTATGGCCATGGCATATGGAAAAATAAGTGATAAACAGAAAGAAATCTTAGAATATATTAAAAGTGAAATCTTAAACCGGGGTTATCCCCCTGCAGTGCGGGATATTTGTGAAGCCGTCCATTTAAAGTCCACTTCTTCCGTACACTCCCATTTGGAAACATTGGAAAAGAACGGTTATATCCGCAGGGATCCTACGAAGCCCAGGGCGATTGAGATTATTGACGATACATTTAATCTGGTCCGGCGGGAGGTGGTAAATGTTCCGCTTCTTGGACGTGTAGCTGCCGGAGAGCCGTTATTGGCTGTGGAAAATATTGAAACTTATTTTCCCATTCCCTCTGAATATGTGCCCAATGAAGAGACCTTCATGCTCCGGGTAACAGGGGAAAGCATGGTGAATGCCGGAGTTTTTGATGGAGATAACATTCTGGTTCAGCGCCAGTCTACGGCAGAAAACGGAGATATGGTGGTTGCGCTGGTGGATGATTCCGCCACGGTAAAGACATTTTATAAAGAAGATGGCCACTACCGCCTTCAGCCGGAAAACGATAGCATGGAACCCATTATCGTAGAAGACTGCATGATCCTTGGAAAAGTCTTTGGCGTATTTCGCTTTTTCGAGTAAAATACCTTTTTTCAAACACGCTCCCGCACTACAGCGAACAATCAATATTTTGATACACAGGAAAGACAGGCTGCCCAGTTTTGCGTGCCAAAGGGGCATCCTGCCTTGATCTTTGCATTTGCATATGAAAGATTCACTCCAGGCACGTACAAGCGGTTTTTACGCAAAATGGCAAAAATCCTGTATCTGCCTTTTCAGCTTATCCAAGTTAGATATATTTGATTACAATTCTTCCACTGCAACTTTTTTTCCATCTGTCCAGATTCGTTCCAGATCATAAAAGAGACGATCCTCTTTTGAGAATATATGGACAATAATGTCTCTGTAATCCATAAGAATCCAACTGGAATTACGGTTTCCTTCAATCTGTTTTACCGTATGTCCCTGCCTGCCCAGTTCCTCTTCTACTGCATCTACCATTGCCTGAATCTGATTTGTATTGGCTCCTGTTGCAATGACAAAATAATCTGCAAGAGGTGAAATCTCACTGATATCAATGACACGGATTTCCTCTGCCTTTTTATCATTTAATGCATGGCAGGCAAGCTTCGCCATTTCCCGGGAAATATTCATTGTATAACCTCCTTAAAATATTCATATGTTTCAACTGTGAGAGGGTCTATCTCACCGCCCTTCCGCTCCAAATAATTTAGCGTATCCGACAGTATTTTCAGCATTGCCCGATCCAGGTCTTCAAATGCCAGTCTGCGTGCTTCTTCTAAATTTGGCGCCTTATTTCTGTTTGGTTCAATGTAATCTGCAATATATATAATTTTATCCAGGGTGTTCATGCCTGGCTCACCCGTAGTATGCACCTGTATGGCATGAAGGATTTCCTTATCCTCCACACCATAGGTTTTTCTGGCAAAATAAGCGCCAAGCTTTGCATGGAGTAAAAAGGGCCTTCGCTCCTCAGAGGGAGAAACGAAAATTTTATTCTTCTTGCATATTTTCAGTTTATCGTGATTGGAAATACATTTTGCACAGTCGTGTAACAGCCCTGCATACATTGCCTGTTCCATATCCGCCTGATGTGCCATTGCCATTGCAGCGGCAGTATACATCACGCCCAGAGTGTGGGCATATCGTTCCTTATCCAATTCCTTTTTCAATTTTTTTTCTATTTCTGCACGCTTCATCTTCCGATACCTCTCCTTCATATAGATGGTAAGCCCTGATGTATTGTTCCACTTCTTTTGGAACAAGATACCGGATGGTTCGTCCATAATGCAGGCGATTCCGGATATCCTGGGAGGAAACTTCTAAGCTTGGCGTATTCAATGGGAAAAACTTCTCTGGATATTTTTCGTTTAAGACATCTATCTGCTGAAAAAATTTTTCCTGCTGCTGATGCTTTCGGTATGCAGCCAGAACACTGCAATTTTCCAAAATGGCTTCCGGCTCTTTCCAGGATTCAAAATCAAACAGAGAATCAGCTCCTAAAACAAAAAACAATTCTGTATTTTTATAGTATTCCTTTATCTTTTCCAATGTGCGGTACGTGTAGCTGACATCTTTAAAATCCACCTCTATCCGGTCTAAAAGGAAGCCTGGGTTATCTGCAATTGCCAGAGAAACCATCCGGCAGCGGTGGAACGCCGATGTAACGTCCTGTTCCTGCTTGTGGGGAGAATGGCCGGTAGGAACGAAAAGGACTTTTTCAAGCCCAAACTGTTCCCTGGCATTTTCCGCTATCATCAGGTGGCCAAAATGAATCGGATCAAAGGTTCCCCCCATAATTCCAACTTTTTTTAACGTTTCTTTTTCCATGGGATATTCCTGCTATTTTGGCAATTGGATCTTGGGGTTGTTTTTTGCAGGGCGGTATAAGATAATTTTCTTCCCAATCACCTGGACTACCTGTGATTTGCTGCGCTCTGCCATGATGTCAGCAATTTCATTGGGATCGTCAAAGCAGTTTTTTAATACAGAAAGCTTTATCAATTCTCTTTTTTCCAGCGCTTCATCCACTGCATGGATGATTTCAGGAGTCAGGCTGGCCTTTCCTACCTGGAAAATAGAATCCATGCTGTTGGCAAGGCCTTTTAAATAAGCGCGTTGTTTACTTGTTAACTTCATATCGTATCCTTTCTGAACCTACTTGGAATTTTCAGTTCTCTCTTACGGCGCATGGAGCCAGCGCCACAGCATACAAAATCTGTTGTCCGGCAAGCCGCATGGCCGCTGATTTAGTTTTTATAATACTCAAATGCCAATCCATACATCCGCACCGTATCGCCTTCTGAGATTCCAGCTTTTTCCAATTCTTCCAGGATGCCCTGTTCCCGAAGGAACTTTTGAAAAAACAAAAAACCTTTTTCTGAGTCAATATTGGTGTATCCAAGCATTTTCTCAATTCTGGGTCCTTCCACCACATAGACCTGATCCTTTTCGTTAAATTCCACTGTGTATGGCTCGCTTTGGAATACTGTGGCTTCTGGGAAAAATTCCTGTTCATAGATGACAGGAGCGTCATCTACCGTTGATAACAGCTCATTTACATGATACAGCAATTCTTTTAAGCCCTGTCCGCTTACTGCAGAGATAGGAAATACTTTTATCCCCTGAGACTCAAATTCAGCTTTTAATGCCGGCAGGGCGCTTTCTGTTTCATCATAAATCGCGTCAATCTTATTTGCCGCAATCACTTGAGGCTTTTCCAGAAGCTTTGGATCATAATTCTTAAGCTCCTTGTTGATGGCATAAATATCTGCAATGGGATCTCTCCCTTCCACCGAAGCGGCGTCCACCATGTGAATCATGACTTTTGTACGCTCAATGTGCTTTAAAAAAGCATGTCCCAGCCCAACGCCCTCAGAGGCTCCTTCAATCAACCCTGGAATGTCGGCAATCACAAAGCCGCTGGTTCCTTCCAAATCTACCACGCCAAGGTTTGGATTCAAGGTAGTGAAATGATAATTTGCAATTTTAGGCTGGGCATTGGTGACCCGGGACAATAAGGTGGATTTCCCCACATTGGGAAACCCAACCAGGCCTACATCTGCGATTACCTTTAATTCCAGACGGACTTCCAGTTCAATTCCCGGCTGTCCCGGCTGTGCGTATTTGGGCGCCTGCATGGTGGCAGTTGCATAGTTCTGGTTGCCAAGGCCTCCCTTTCCTCCTTTGAGAATAATCTGCCGAACATTTTCCCCGGACATATCTGCAATTACTTTATCGCTTTCCGCTTCCCGGATAATTGTTCCGGCAGGGACTTTTACAATCATGTCCTCCCCGCTTTTTCCATGGCAGTTGCGTTTCTTTCCATCTTCCCCGTTTTGCGCCGCATATTTTCTCTTATGCCTGAAATTATTTAGGGTATTCATCCCCTCATCTACCTGAAAAATAATATTTCCGCCATGGCCGCCGTCTCCGCCGTCCGGCCCGCCGCTTGGCACATATTTCTCCCGCCGGAAAGAAACATGCCCATCGCCGCCTTTTCCTGATTTTATTATAATTCTTGCACTGTCCGCAAACATGTTTCCTCCTAATCCTGCTCTGCTGAATGAAAAGAATAGACCCGGCTATACAGTCGAGTCTATCAATTCCGCGAAATGCAAATACAATTGTGCCCTGGGACATCAATTATTCATTGCTTGCTACTGGATATACGGAAGCCTGTTTCTTATTTCTTCCTTTTCTCTCAAATCTTAAAACGCCGTCAACTTTAGCGAACAAGGTATCGTCGCCGCCTCTTCCAACATTCATGCCTGGATGAATCTTGGTTCCGCGCTGCCGGTATAAGATATTTCCAGCCTTTACAAACTGCCCGTCAGCCCTTTTCGCACCTAATCTCTTAGATTCGGAATCTCTTCCGTTCTTGGTAGATCCAACTCCCTTTTTATGAGCGAAAAATTGAAGGTTCATATTCAACATGTCCCTACACCTCCTTACATGTAATCGTAATGTAATTATTCCCGTAACTTTTCTGTATTCCCTGCAAACCTAAAACCAGTGAACGGATCAACAATAATGATTCCTTCGAATATCCTTCCTGTAAGGAAAAGTCTATCTGGCCGCTGTTGGAATCCATCTCTAGGTCAAATAAATCTGAAACCAGCATTTCTATGGAATTGATGGTATTAATCACCAATGCAGAAACTGCGGCACAGACGATATCCTCTCCTGCCGGGGCATATCCTGCATGTCCCAGACACCGGAACGCAGTATATTCCTGTTCACTGTTTTTATAAACTGTTATATGAATCATAACAATTCCAATCGATTAACCATTAATCTTTTCAATCTTTACCTTGGTGAATGACTGTCTGTGGCCATTCTTCTTATGGTAACCGGTTTTTCTCTTATACTTGTAAACAATGATCTTCTTTCCTCTTCCATTTTCTACAACAGAAGCTTCTACGGTAGCGTTGGCTGCATTCTCTCCAACCTTCATGGAACCATCGTTTACTGCTAATACATGATCAAAAGTAACCTTTTCACCAGCTTCCAAACCAAGTTTTTCAATGGTAATGATATCGCCTTCGGATACTTTGTACTGCTTACCACCAGTTGCTATAATTGCGTACATACTGCACCTCCTATTATCATTACTCGCCAGTTGCGGCGCTGCAATCTGCAGTCTTTCAAGCCTCACTGTGCGGCATACTCATAGAGAATACCACAAAACCGCTGGCAAGTCAATGTTTTTTTACTTGTTCTGCCTGCTCTATCTTTTGTCAATAGTTTTGCGACAAGTTTTTGAAAAAAAATTTATGCCAATTTCTGTAACTCTTCCTCGAATAGTTCCGCCGATGTTCTGTAATCAAAGATTCCCCTTGGATAATCGTTAATCCATTTTTCTATATACTCTATCTCTGCGTCCTGCCTGCCGTCAAAATCTTCCCCTTTTGGTATGTGTCTGCGGATAAGCCTATTGTTATTCTCGTTGCTTCCACGCTCCCAACTGCTATAAGGGTGGCAGTAGAAAACAAAGGTACGCTTTTTCTCTCCGAACACGGATTTTTCCATACCCTCATAGTCTGCAAACTCCACCCCATTATCTACCGTAATACTACGGAATACTTTGCTAAACATATCCCCCCATTTCCTTTCTAACCGGTCCAACGCTTCCACTACGGACGCTGCCGTTTGGTCTTTCAGCTTTATTATG
>CANDGI010000041.1 GCA_947384285.1 uncultured Lachnospiraceae bacterium | reverse complement strand
AATGGGGTCTTGGAAGCCGCATAAAATAAGGCTTTGAGATTCCGAGAGTCTATATATCATGGAAGGGAGGTATTCGAAGGATGCGTTACATGCCTATTGTAAAAGTAAAGACGGGAATGTCGCTGGGACAGGATATTTATGACGGAGAAGGAAAAGTATTGTATGGAACAGGGACTATGCTCCAGCAGGAGGACGTTCAGGAGCTTGCAGGGATGGGGCTTTGGGGCATTTATGTGGAAGACAGTGTCAGCGGCGGGATTAAGGTGGAGCCTTTGATTAGTGCAGCATTGCAGAGGGAAGCTTTGCGGCTGGTGCACGATTTGTTTGATGAAAGCAGATGCCAGGAGATAAGCCAGGATGATATTCAGGAAATCGCCAGGAGAATGGCCAGAGAGATATTTGCAGGAAAAGACAGGCTGTATAATAAGATAGATACGCGCAGCTTAGAGAACTATGCCTTTTTCCACTCTGTGAACGTAGCGGCGCTGGCAGCCATGCTTGGAATGGCATCTGGCAATCTGGATATGGAAGAAATAACTATGCTTACTGCCTCTGCATTGCTGCACGATGTGGGAAGGCGTTATGTGGAAGCAAATGTGCTGAATGCAAAACGCACATTGACGGAGGAAGAGCGGATTCTTGTAGAACAGCATCCCAAGTTAAGCTATGATTTTTTGATGGAGCATTATGAGTTTGAACCGGAGGTATTAAAAGGCGTGCTGGAGCATCATGAATGGTACAATGGATGCGGGTATCCCATGGGCAGGTCCGGATATGAAATTTCCTATTTTGCCAGGATTATCAAGACTGCCGATGTGTTTGACGCATTGACTTCGAAGCTGCCTTACCACGATCCGGTTACCCCTTCGGGCGCGATGGATTATCTCTTGGCCAATGCAGGCGCAGAGTTCGATCCAGATTTGGTAGATTTATTGACGAAAAAGATTGCAATCTATCCGGTGGGATGTGAAATTGCCCTTTCTGATGGGAGAAATGCCATAGTAATAGAAAATAACCGGGAATCCATGCTGCGGCCTAAGGCCTGCACACTGCCGGACGGGGAAATCATTGACCTTTATGGGGAAGATGCAAAGGATTTGACGGTTTTGGAATTATTTGTGTAACAGGAAGTGAGAATGTGACAGGCCAGAAAGAAACGATAGACATCCTGCTGGCGGAAAGCTTTAAAGAGCTTGCCTGCCAGCAGCCCATTGAAAAAATTACAATTAAGGCTATAACGGATAAGGCCGGTGTGATACGCCCTACCTTCTACAATCATTTCCAGGATAAATATGAGCTGCTGGAATGGGTAATCCGGGTTCAGGTTTTAGAGCCTACCAAGCCCCTGATTCACGCAGGGATGATTGACGAGGCATTGATTTTGATTTTCACATCGGTGAAAAAAGAAAGAGGATTTTATGAGATGGCAGTCCGGCTGGAGGGACAGAATTCCTTTGAGACGATTGTGAAAAAGTGTATCGAGGATATTTTGATGGAGGTCATTCAAACAAAAAAGCCCAAGCAGCAAAAGCCGCATCCCTGGCTGACGCCGGAGCATATTGCCCAGTTTTATGCCCAGGCTATGTGCTTTGTGGTGATTAGCTGGATACGGGACAAGATGGCGGTGGAGCCGGAAGAGATTACAAAGCTTTACAATTATATGATGACACGTTCTATGAGCCAGGTGATTGAGGAATTGTGAGGATATACATTGTTAAAAAAGTGTTTTTCCAAAAACTACAAATCGGCCGAAATGTATATTTGAAATATACAGGGGGAAAAGATTGAATATTTATTTATTCAATCTTTTTTTTTATACTTCTTTTTGAAATAAAAAATATGAAAGAGGAGCGAGAGAAAGAGATGATTAAATTTGGAAAAGGAGTCGTAAAGTTAAGAGTGCCGATTTTCATAATCAGCCTGCTGCTTTTGATACCATCCGCATTGGGCATGATAAAAACCAGGGTCAATTACGATATCCTGACGTATCTGCCAAAGGATATTGAAACGATGGCGGGGCAGGACATTCTGGTGAATGATTTCGGGACTGGGGCGTTTTCCATGTGTGTGATAGAAGGAATGGAAAACAAAGAGGTTGTGGAATTGAAAGAGCAGATCGAAGAGGTCAGCCATGTAAAAGCAGTCATCTGGTATGATTCCATTGCAGATTTATCCATCCCCATGGAGTTCCTGCCAGAAGATGTTGTGGATAAATTCAATTCAGAAGGAACCACATTGATGGCAATTTTATTTGACACCTCCATGTCGGCAGATGAAACCATGGATGCGGTTGACGAAATCCGGGGGCTGGCAGAGGAAGGATGCTTTGTCAGCGGCATGTCGGCAGTGGTAACGGATATTAAGAACCTGTCCAATAAGGAAACACCTATTTATGTACTGATTGCAGTGCTGTTGTCTTCCCTGGTATTGGCGCTTACCATGGATTCCTTCCTGGCACCGGTGTTCTTCCTTTTAAGCATAGGAATGGCAATCCTTTATAATCTGGGAAGCAATATATTTCTGGGAGAGATTTCTTATGTAACCAAGGCTTTGAGCGCAGTGCTTCAATTAGGCGTGACCATGGACTATTCCATTTTCCTGTGGCACAGCTACGAGGAGTACCGTGAGAAATATAAAGACGACAAGAACCGTGCCATGGCACATGCGGTATCCAATACATTGGCTTCTGTGGTGGCAAGCTCCATTACGACGGTTGCAGGTTTTGTGGCATTGTGCTTTATGAGCTTCACCCTTGGCATGGATCTTGGCGTGGTTATGGCAAAAGGCGTGGTATTCGGCGTAATTGGCTGTGTAACCATTCTGCCTTCCATGATCTTGATTTTTGATAAGGCCATTGAAAAGACAAAACATAAACCCATTATCCCGGATTTAGGAGGAATCGGAGATTTTGCCACAAAACGGTTTCCTGTTTTTATCGTGGTGTTTTTACTGGTGCTAGGGCCGGCGGTTTATGGATATACCCATACCGATGTGTACTATGACCTGGCGGGCACATTGCCAAAGGAGCTGGCAAGCATCCAGGCAAACGATAAGCTGCAGGAAAAATATGAAATGAATTCCACCCATATGGTGCTGGCAGACAGCAGCCTTTCCAGCAAGGATGCATCGGCCATGATAAAGGAAATGGAAGGGGTGGACGGTGTAAAATCTGTCATGGGGCTGGATTCCGTGGTTGGCCCGGCGGTTCCAAAGGAAATGATACCAGATGACATCAAGGAGGCGCTGATGGATGAGAATTACCAGCTGATGCTGGTAAGCTCTGAATATGCCATTGCATCCGATGAGGTAAATGCACAGATTGACGAGTTGAACCAGGTCATTAAGAAATACGACAAAAAGGCTATGCTGATTGGCGAGGCGCCTTGCACCAGAGACTTGATTTCCATTACCAATACGGACTTCCAGACGGTAAGCGTTGTGTCCATCGGAGCGATTTTTGTGATTATCCTGTTGGTATTCAAATCTATTTCACTGCCGGTTATCCTGGTATCCGTCATTGAATTTGCAATTTTTATCAATATGGGTATTCCGGCATACACAGGAACCACCCTGCCCTTTATCGCTTCCATCGTTATCGGAACGATTCAGCTGGGCGCAACCGTTGATTATGCAATCCTGATGACCAACCGTTATAAGAAAGAGCGGAACAGGGGCGAGGACAAAAGAACCTCTGTCACCATTGCCCTTTCCACATCCGTACAGTCCGTATTTGTCAGTGCGTTAAGCTTTTTTGCAGCAACCTTTGGCGTTGGCATGTACTCAAATATTGATATGATTAGCTCTCTGTGCATTTTGATGGCAAGAGGCGCATTGATTAGTATGTTTGTGGTAATCTTTATCCTTCCGGCAATGTTCATGGTGTTTGATAAGCTTATCTGCAAGTCCAGCATGGGCTTTGGCAGCCGGAAAAAAGAATCAAAGGCAGCTGTGAAAACCGTGTAGGAAAAGAATTAGAATCAATTGTAAATTTTTGGCAAAAAGCAGGAGGGAAACCAGAATGAAAAACTTAGAGTTAAAGAAAATTTTTCGCAATAAATATGTGATTCGGGCAGCGGCAGGGGTGGTTACTGTTGCTGTCATTGGAACCAGCACAGGTATCAGCGCTTACACCGTACGGGCAGAGAAGCAGCAGGCGGCTGTGGCTGCAGCGGAATCCCAGGATGAGGATGAGACAGTGGAAAAGGAAAGAGAGACTTTGGAAAAAGCCTTGTCTGTGGGAGAAGAAGACCAGAATGCTGGGAAGGAGGAGACCGTTTATGTGGTGGCAAGCCCTAACGGCGAGACAAAAAGCGTTATCGTAAGCGAGTGGCTGAAAAACCAGGATGGCTCTTCTTCCATAGAGGACGTTTCTGATTTGAAAGATATTGAGAATGTAAAGGGGGATGAGACCTTTACCCAAAACGGCGATAAGATTACCTGGCAGGCAGAGGGCAAGGATATTTATTACCAGGGAACCACCGATAAGGCGCTTCCAGTTACGGAGAAAGTAACGTATTTCATGGACGGCAAGGAAATGTCTCCAGAGGAGATGGCAGGAAAAAGCGGAAAGGCTGTCATCCGTTTTGACTATACCAACAATGAAAAAACCACCCAGGTGATTGATGGAAAAGAGCATGAAGTATATGTGCCCTTTACGGTTATGACAGGCATGATTCTGCCGGAGGATTATTCGAATGTGGAGGTCACCAATGGAAAGGTGATTTCGGATGGAAGCAAAAAGGTTGCTGTAGGCATGGCAATGCCTGGACTGAAAGAGAGTTTGGGGATTGAAGAAGGGGATTTGGATGGAGAACTTGAAATCCCGGAGTATGTGGAAGTAAGCGCGGACGTGGAGAATTTCTCCCTGGAAATGTCCATGTCTGTGATTATGAATGATTTGGTAAGCCAGGCAAACCTGGCGGAAACCTTTGACCTGGGCAGTCTGGATGAGGATTTGGATACCTTAACAGATGCTTCCGGGCAGCTGATGGATGGAAGCAAGGAGCTGTCCAAAGGATTGGGCACGTTGAAAGACAGCATGAAAGAATTTGCCGCGGGCGTAGATACCCTGAAAAGCGGAATTACAAATTATACAGACGGTGCTTCCAAGCTGAATGATGGCATCAATACGCTGGCAGGCTCTTCCGGTACGCTGGCCCAGGGGGTAGGCGCCTTAAACAGCAGTGCGGCTACGCTGAATAACGGTGTGGCAGAACTGGATAAAACCTTGAAAGCTGACATGTCGAAGGAAGAGAGGGATTCCCTGATTCAGCAGGCGGATGATGCCATTGACGCAGCCTTTGGCAATGCAGAAACCGGGACGGAGGCCATTAAAGCCCAGGCAGCTTCTGTTTTCTATCAAAGCCTGGCAAATAACGAGGGGGCAAAAGCTCAGGTGGCGGCAGGGCTGGATACCTACACAGAGACAGTGCTGAATACCGTGTTAAGCCAGGCGTTCCAGCAGGCAGTTCCTGAAATGGCAAAGAACCAGGCCATAGCAGCCAACGCTCCCGCAGCAATCCAGCAGGCAGTGGCAGGAACAGCTGATTCTGTGGTATCAGGGACACAGCAGACGGCGGCTGGGTATACCGCCAATGGAATCTATGAAGCATTAGCAGCAAATCTGCCCGCATTGATGGCTGCAATGGAGAATGGTGCAATGAGCCAGGAACAGGCACTGCAGCAGATAAAGGGCATTTGCGACCAGGCAGCGGCGGCAGTGGGAACCAACGAGCAGATACATGCTGGAGCAATGGAGCAGGTGAACGCCAATAAGGAGGCGGCTGCAAACCAGGCAATGGCTGAGCTGGAAGCGCAGGTAAATGCAGGTATGCAGTCAGCGGAGGGCCAGGCGCAGATTCAGGCGACGGCAGCCCAATTGACCTCCTCTGCGGTAGCGGCGGCCATGGGAAATGAGACTTTGAAGGCTGGCATGAATTCCACAGCTTCCCAGATTGTAACTGGCATTGCGGATGGAGCCAAAGACACCGTAGGCGCCGCAGTGGCAGATACCGCAAAGACAGCGGCAAAAACAGCAGCAGAGTCTGCCGCGCTGACCGCAGTTTCTGCTGCAAAATCACAGATTTCCCAGGCCATTAACGCAACGGATGAAGCAAGCGGCTACAGCCTGGTAAGCGGCATGCAGGCTTTGAGCAATGGAACCCAGACCATGAATGACAGCCTTCCAGCATTAACGGCAGGGATTGCCCAGCTGACCAACGGGGCAGCTGCCCTTGTTTCCAACAATGGAGCCTTGGTGGATGGGGCCGGAAAATTGTCCACGGCAGCCGTGCAGATTGGGGACGGAGTAGATAAGCTTGCCGATGGCTCCGATAAGCTGATGGACGGTATGGTTCAGTTTGATGAAGAAGGAATCCAAAAGCTTTTAGACGCTTATAATGGAGATATCAAAGGGCTCTTAAGCAAATTGGAGGCAGTGGTAGAAGCAGGCAAAGAGTACCAGACCTTTACCAAGACTGCAGATGGAACGAAGGGTTCTGTAAAGTTTATTCTTCGTACCGAAGCAGTCAAAGCAGAGGAAGACCAAGAGTAAAGGCTGGTGAGAAGGCTGCAGGAGTAAAGATATGAGTATTGTGGAAGAGTTTATTATTATATTGGGGATATCTTTGGATATTTTTGCCGTGATGGAATGCCAGGGTTCACTGGTTGCGAAAGTGGAAAAGAAACAGTTGGTGGTATTCTGCTTCATTCTGGTGATGGGCCAGGCGGCGGCTTTGGGAATCGGCAGCTTTATATCTTTGCTCCTTTGCAAAACCGCGGCAGAAGAAAATGAGATTTTTCTGGGCCAGGTGGCCGCAGCTGTCATTTTCTTTTGCCAGGGCGTGCGCCTTTTTTTAAAGGCGTGGCGGAACGAGCGGATTGTAGAACACCGGGAAGAAAACTTTGACCTGGGAGAATTCCTCCGGCTCTATGGAAGAACCAGCATGTTCACGCTTCTTACCGGCCTTGCCCTTGGTTTTTTGGGAGGAAATCTATTCATTGTGCTGCTGCTTCTTGCAGTGACGACGATTTTGGTAACGGTAATCGGAATGTATACCGGTTACCGCCTGGGCTTTGAGCACAAGATAAAAGCTTATCTTGCAGGGGGGTTCCTGCTGGCTGCAGGAGGAATGGATGTGGTTTTAGGGCATATCTGGAATTTTATTTAATGCATTTGTTATTGGCGTATATGCTCTAAACCTGGCCGATAATTGCGGGTGCGTGGGAATTGTTATTGGCGTATATGCTCTAAACCCTGGCCGATAATTGCGGGTGCGTGGGAATTGTTATTGGCGTATATGCTCTAAACCCTGGCCGATAATTGCGGGTGCGTGGGAATTGTTATTCACGGATATGCTCTAATCCCTGGTCAATAATCGTCAGCACATGGGAATCCAGCAGGGAATAGTAGATGGTTTTCCCTTCCCTGCGGTTTTTGACCAGGCGGTTCTGTTTTAGGATGCTGAGCTGATGGGAAATGGCGCTTTGGGACATTCCCAGTTCCTGTGCAATATCGTAGACGCATTTTTCCTTATCTGCCAGGGCATGCATAATTTGAAGCCGGGTGGGCGTCCCGAATATTTTAAATAATTCTGCTAGTCTTTCAAATTCGTTTTGATTCATGGAAATTCCTTCTTTTCCTTTTTTCATATGGTACCAGGAAAGTTAATAGATACATAAAAAATAACACAGATAAGGGAAACTGTCAAAAGAATTGTTGTAATTCCTTTAACCTCTGCATAAAAGGCTTTATAGCTGGGGCTGGAGAAAAATGACAGAGAAATCAGCCTGCGCCGATTTCCCTAAAAAATATGCCCTTGGGCAGCCTGATAAGCCAGCTGGTGCTCCCTTCAATATTTGATGAGATTTTCTTATGCAGATTACTTAGCAGGTCACATGCTTGTCCATATTTTTTATGCCTTTCGTATGGTTTTGGAATATAGTAAAGAATTATTTAGAAATAATTCAGCATGATGTGTATGGAGTAATATCTATACTGGAAAATAGACAAGAAATAAATGATTTATCTTTTTCAGCAGTCATCCTCCAGCAGCAGAAAAAATTTTAAAATAGACGGTTTTTATTTTTTGTCGCATTGCGGATACATGGCAAGGTGTGCTATAATAGATTGCGAGGTGATGGTGTAAATGGAACTGGATATGGCAATGAAGCAGACCCAGAAGCATCTACGGTAAGCAAGCCTCTGAGCGATTCCCAGATTGTGCAGGAGCTTGAAAAAATGGACGCAGGCATTTCCAGGCGCACTGCAGCGAATACCGTGGACAGCTTCATATACCCAATGTCCTTCAGCGGAAGAAATACCATTAAACATTGCAGGAAAAATTAATTAATATAAAATAACAAGGAGACAGGAGGGTTTTTATGGCAACCAAAATATATCAATGTATGCAGAAAATCGGGGAGGATATTATTGCAAACAAGGATTTCCTGACAGATTTGGATGCTGCCATTGGCGACGCTGACCATGGAATTAACATGGCAAGAGGGTTTACGGAGGTATTGCAGCAGCTTCCTCAGGAGGAAGAGGACATCAGCGCAGTATTGAAGAAGACAGGCATGGTGCTGCTGTCAAAGGTAGGCGGCGCGTCCGGGCCTCTTTACGGCACAGCTTATATGAAAGCAGCCGGAGCCATTGCTGGGAAAAAGGAAATCACATTGGAAGACGCAAAGAACATGATGGAAGCTGTCATTGGCGGCATTAAGATGAGGGGAAAAGCAGAGCGGGGGGAAAAGACTATGCTGGACGCCATAGAGCCGGCAATGGAAGCCCTCACGAAGGGGCTGGAAGCAGGGGAAAGCATAGAGGACTGCCTGGGGCATATGTGTGAGGCCGCAAAAGAAGGCGTGGAATTTACAAAGACCATCCGTGCAACCAAAGGCCGCGCAAGCTACCTTGGGGATAGAAGCATCGGCCACCAGGATCCGGGAGCCACATCCTCTTTGATTACATTGGAAGCAATTCGGACATTCTATTTAGAAAATATAAAGTGAGGAAATTATGGTAGGAATAGTGATTGTATCCCACAGCAAGAAAGCAGCAGAAGGAATTTTTGAACTTGCGGCCCAGATGACAGGGAAGGACCACCGGATGATACCGGTAGGCGGCATGGAGGATGGAAGCATTGGGACAGATGCCATACGCATCCTTCAAGGAATCCAGGAAGCAGATGATGGAGACGGGGTGGTAATTCTGGCAGATTTGGGAAGCGGAGTATTAAGCTCTGAGACAGCAATTGATTTGCTGGAGGAGGATATTGAAGTGGTGATTGCAGACGCGCCGATTCTGGAAGGCGCAGTAGGGGCGGCAGTGCAGGCCTCTATCGGCGGAACACTCAAAGAGGTAGTGGAAGCTGCCGAACAGGCAAAGACCCTCTCGAAGAGGTAAGCAGCCTTTTGGAAATTTTAACACAGAACCTTATGGAGCGGAATACCCAAAGACTGCCGGAATAGGATCGGCATGGATTTTGCTCCATAACATAAACAAAGTTTTTAAGGAGAAGGAGGAAATTGCTTTGAAAAAAATGATTAACAAACCAGACGACGTAGTAGAAGAAATGCTGCAGGGGATTGTGGCAGCCCATCCAGAATATGTAAAGAGAGTAGATGGATGTGACGTAATCGTAAGAGCAGGCGGATCCCAGGGGAAGGTTGCCCTGGTAAGCGGCGGGGGAAGCGGACATGAACCTGCACACGGCGGTTATGTTGGAAAAGGAATGCTGGATGCAGCGGTTGCAGGAGCTATGTTTACCTCGCCTACGCCGGATCAGGTATACGAAGCCATCAAGGCATGCGATGGGGGCAAAGGCGTATTGCTGGTAATTAAGAATTATACCGGTGATGTTATGAACTTTGAAATGGCAGCGGACATGGCAAGCGATGAAGGCATCCAGGTAGAAAAGGTTGTAGTAAATGATGACGTTGCAGTGGAAAACAGCACATGGACAACTGGAAGAAGGGGTATCGCGGGAACAATCTTTGTACATAAGATTGCAGGCGCATGTGCAGAAGAAGGCGGAGATTTACAGGCAGTAAAGGCCGTTGCAGAAAAGGTAATTGCAAATGTGCGCACCATGGGCATGGCAATTGCACCCTGCACCGTTCCGGCAGCAGGAAAGCCAAGCTTTGAGCTGGGGGACAATGAAGTGGAAATCGGAATGGGCATTCACGGCGAGCCTGGAACACACAGAGAGGAAATCCGCACGGTCAGCGAAACCACGGATACATTGTTAGAAAAGATTTTTGCAGAGGATATTTATCATGAAGGCGATGAAGTGGCAGTTATGGTAAATGGACTTGGCGGAACACCGCTGCAGGAGTTATATCTGGCAAACTTAAGAGTATCCCAGGTATTGGCTGAGAAGAACATTAAAGTTGCTAAGACATTGGTTGGCAACTATATGACATCCATTGATATGGCTGGATATTCTGTATCCTTGTTGAAGCTGGATGATGAGCTGAAAAAGTATTTAGCAGCGCCAGCAGACACGCCTGCATTCGTACAGGCATAAAAAGTTATGAATTTGGGGGCTGTCGGGAAATGAAATTTGTCTGCAATATGTAGTTGTGCCGCTGAAAGGGTCACAGCATATATTGTGGATAACTTATCATTTCCCGACAGCCCCTGTTTTACCTTAGGCGCTTAAAAGAATTGCCTGCGCAAAATTTTTGTGTTGCGCTATTCTGGTTTATCCAGGTTAAAATAATTTGTGAAAGGGAAATTATGAATTTATTATTAGCTGCTATCAATGCCAAATACATTCATTCCAATCTTGCCGTTTACAGCCTGAAAGGGTATGCAAAGGAATACCAGGAGCATATCAGCATAGCGGAGTATACGATCAACCACCGCTGTGAGTTTATTTTACAGCAGATTTATAAACAGAAGCCGGATGTGCTGTTTTTTTCCTGCTATATCTGGAACTTCCGGTACGTGCAGGAATTAATACTGGAAATCCATAAGCTGCTGCCGCAGCTTCCCATCTGGGCCGGAGGGCCGGAGGTATCCTATGAACCGGAAATGTTTCTGGCAGGCAATCCTGGGGCATCCGGGGTAATGCTGGGGGAAGGGGAAGAAACCTTCCGGGAACTGTGCGGATATTATGTGGAAGGCACAAATATGCCAGAGCTAAAAGGGATTGCAGGCTTGGTGATCCGGGACAAAAGGGGAGAACCCGTACGGACTGGGGCAAGGGAGCCGCTGGATATGGATGCGCTGCCTTTTTGTTATGGCTGCCTTGAGGATTTTAAAAACAGGATTATTTATTATGAGACAAGCCGGGGATGCCCCTTTTCCTGCAGTTATTGTCTTTCTTCCATTGAAAAGGGGCTGAGGTTCCGCTCCTTTTCCATTGTAAAAAAGGAACTGCAGTTTTTTCTGGAACAACAGGTGCCCCAGGTGAAATTTGTGGACCGTACCTTTAACTGCAGCCACAGCCATGCCATGGAAATCTGGCACTGCATCAAGGAGCATGATAACGGAGTTACCAATTTCCATTTTGAGATATCTGGGGATTTATTGACGGAGGAGGAAATTGCCCTGCTTGCCACCATGAGGCCAGGGCTGGTTCAGCTGGAAATCGGCGTCCAGACCACCTATGCGCCCGCCATACAGGAGATTCGCCGGAGCATGGATCTGGGGCGGCTGGAACAGGCAGTAAAAAAGCTGCAGCAGGCGGGAAATATCCATCTGCACCTGGATTTGATTGCAGGGCTTCCAAAGGAAGGGTTTTCCAGGTTTGCAGAGTCCTTTCGGCAGGTATATAGCTGGAAGCCCCAGCAGCTGCAGCTTGGTTTCCTGAAAGTGTTAAAAGGCTCCTTTTTGTATGAAAACCGGAAGGAATACGGGATGGTTTACCAGGAATATCCTCCCTATGAGGTAAGGTCCACAGCCTGGCTTACCTATGAAGAAATTCTTTCTATGAAGCTGGTGGAGGAGATGCTGGAAGTGTATTATAATAGCGGCCAGTTTGAAATGACAATAAAGCTGATGGAGCTTGCCTTTCCCCATCCCTTTTCCATGTTTCTGGAGCTGGGGGGATTTTACCAGGAAAAAGGCTTGCTGTCTATGAGCCATTCCCGTATTAGGCGGTGTGAGATTCTGCTGGAATTTCTGGCAGAAAAGGATTTGCAGCATCTGGAGCTTTACCAGGAAGCGTTGACCTTTGATTTGTATTACCGGGAAAATATGAAGACCCGCCCCTTGTGGGCGCCGGATGTGTCAGAAGGAAAAGCCCTCGGGCATCCCCAAAAGGGGAAACCGCTCCATTTGGAACCGGATTTGGCAGAATATAAAGAGAAAACCAGAAAATACTGTAAAAAGGGAACGCAGTCCCACCTGGAACCCTTTTGGTACGATATGGAAGAAATCATGGGGCAGAAAAAATTGAACAGATATCCAGAGAAAGAGCCGGTTAGGGAATTCTACCTGTTTTCCTATGAGGAGCGCAATCCTCTGACCGGGCAGGCGAAGGTGAGGAAGATAGAAAATGATGAGAGATGAAGGAAAATCATGTTAGAGAATTATGTAGTGGTTGATTTGGAAATGACCGGGCTCCATACACGGACAGACCGGATACTGGAAATCGGCGCAGTGAAGGTGGAGAAGGGACAGGCCGTGGCTGACTTCCACCGGATGATAAATCCAAAGATGAAACTTTCCAAAGAGGTAAAGGAATTGACGGGAATTACCGATGAAATGACAGAGGACGGCTGTGAGGCAGAAGCTGCGGTGAAGGAATTCCAGGATTTTGCAGAAGGCTTTCCGCTGGCAGGGCACAATATTATGTTTGATTTTAGTTTTTTAAAACAATGTGCCGTAAACCACGGCGGTTCTTTTGAAAAAGAAGGGATTGATACGTTGAAGCTGTCCCGGAAGTTTCTGCCGGGGGCGGAGAAGAAGACGCTGGATTACCTTTGCAGCTGGCTTGGAATTCCCCGGGCGCAGAGCCACAGGGCGCTGGAGGATGCCAAGGCTGCCGGTTTGCTGCTTCAATATCTGCAAGAGCGTTTCGAGGGACAGGAGCCGGAGGCATTTGTTCCGAAACCGCTGCTGTATCAAGTGAAAAAGCAAGGGCCGGCGTCCGCCAGGCAAAAAAAGCGCTTGAAAGAACTGGCGGACTGGCATAAAATAGATTTGAATGTTGAGATAGACAGCCTGACCAGGAACGAAGCTTCCAGGATGACAGACCGCATCCTGGCGGCCTATGGAAAAGCACCCAGGGGTGTTCCAGGGAAGTGAGAAAGCGAAGGCTTTCCCGAAATAACATTTTGCGGCTTGCATTAGGCAGGAAGAGGCTTTTCCGAAACAGCGTGCTGCGGCTTGAATTAGGCAGGAAGAGGTTTTTCCGAAACAGCGTGCTGCGGTTTGCCAGGCAGCCGGTTGGGCGGGGTGGGAAAATGCTTATTCTGGGATCATATTTTTCAGCATGGACAGAATCGGCTCTTTCATCAGGGAATTCAGCTGGGAGGCGGAAAGGGGAAGCAGTTTCAGCCGTTCCATTTCTCCGGCCTGCTGATATAACTGGGCCAGAAGCTGGTAAGTGGCCTTGATATCGCTCCCGATGGATACGGCAAATTCCAGTACCTGCATGGCCTCGTTTGGGTGGGAAAGCTCAAAAAGCCGATGCCCCCAGGTATTTAACGTCCGTACCAGCAAGGTAAAGTTCTGGTCATACTGGGTTAAGAGGGGCAGGTTGGCAGCGCCGTATGACAATTTCAAATCTGTGTTGCTGATGCCTGTCAGGTTGAGGATTTTTTCATCCTTTAATTTTAAAACCTGCGCTTCGCACTGGTTTAACAGATCGTCGGCAAATAAGGCAAAGGGAAGGGTGACAGAAGTAAAGTCTACATAATCCAGGTTCGAAATATCCTGTTTTCTGGTAGCATTTGCAGTATTCTCACGATCCCAGAAGTCTCGTTCGGTTTTTTCGCGGCTGCGGTCTGCCTTGCGGCGTTTGTAAGAAACGACAACAACAAAAATCATAACCCAGCAGAATAGTACAGGGACTCTCATAACATTCAGATTCCTTTCTTTTTTATCAATTTAACCATATAGTTATTACAAAATGGAGGTGAGCCTGATGATAAATTTTCATAATCCGAAGACGAAGAAAACATTTGCTGCCGTGATTGCAATCATTCTGGTGGCGTCTATGGTAGTATCCGTATTTCTCTCCGCCTTCGTGTAGACCCGCCGCTATCTGTTCATAATATACAGAAAGTGTGATGTTATGTCAATGAAATTCGTTGTTTCGTATCTTGAAAAAAAGCTTTTTTATGATAAAATGAGTGGGTAGGAGAAAAACGAAGCAGATTGGTAGGAGAATAGATGATGAAGAAAAATTGGAAGAAATATGTTTCTGCTGCAGGGGCGGTTCTGGCGCTGGCATTTATTGCCGTAGTTACCATTCCTGTGAAGGCGGAGACGAAGGAAACAGATACCATCCCCCAGCGCGTATACTTTGGCGATATTGCGGTGGGCGGAATGACCCAGGAGGAAGCCAAGGCTGCGGTAGAACAGCATGTAGAAGAACTGCAAAGCGAAATCATTACCTTGCAGGCCGGAAAGAACACGGTACAGGTTCCTGTTGCACAGATGGGGCTTTCCTGGGGAAATGAAGAGATTGCGGCAGAAGCTGCCGGGCTTGGAAAAAGCGGAAACCTGATTACCCGTTACAAGGCCATGAAGGATTTGGAAAACGAGGATAAGGTGTATGAGCTGGCATTCCAGGTGGATAAAAGCAAAGTAGAGAAAATGCTGGAGAATAATTCAGAGGTTCTAAATACCGAGGCAGTGAATGCGGGGCTTACCAGGGAAAACAGCCAGTTTACGGTGATCCCGGGCAGCCAGGGCGTTACGGTAAACATAGCAGAATCCGTGGAGATTTTGGAAAAGTACTTTTCCCTGGAATGGGAAGGCGGCTCTGGAAGCGTAGAGATTGCAGCGGACGTGGTAGATCCCAAGGGAACCGAGGAAGAGCTTGGAAAAGTCAAGGATCTGCTGGGAGGCTTTAATACTTCTTACGCATCTTCCGGTGCGGGGCGTTCCAAAAATGTGGAAAATGGAGCCAATAAAATAAATGGTTCTGTGATTTATCCAGGAGACAGTTTTTCTGTCTATGAAGCGGTCAGCCCATTTGAGCCGGAGAATGGATATGAGCTTGCTGGTTCTTATGAAAATGGAACTACCGTAGAGACCTACGGCGGAGGGATCTGCCAGGTGTCCACCACATTGTACAATGCGGTAATCCGTGCAGAGCTGGAGGTTACTGAGCGTTTCAACCATTCCATGATTGTAGGCTATGTAGATGCTTCTGCGGATGCGGCGATTGCCGGAACATATAAAGACCTGAAATTTGTGAACAATACGAAGGCTCCTATTTATATTGAGGGCTATACTTCTGGAAGGTCCATCTACTTTAACATATTCGGCCAGGAGACCAGGGATGCCAACCGGGAAATCAGTTTTGTCAGTGAAACATTAAGCACCACGGAGCCAGGCACACAGTACCAGGCGGCACCGGGAAGCCCCATCGGCTCAATGAGCCAGGTGCAGTCTTCCCACACTGGCTATACAGCTCAGCTGTGGAAGGTGGTTACCGTAAATGGCGTGGAGCAAAGCCGTGAGATATTTAATAAGAGTACTTATAAGGCATCCCCAAGGATTGTAGCTGTAGGAACTGCTTCTGGGAATCCTGATGCAGTAAATGCAATGAATGCGGCGGTTGCGTCCCAGGATGAAGGAACCATCCAGGCAGCGGCGGCTCAGTGGAATGATGCAGCCATCCAGGCAGCCCAGGAGCAGGCAGCGGCAGAGGCAGCGGCGGCTCAGGCGGCAGCAGAGGCAGCAGCGGCTCAGCAACAGCAGCAGCTGCAGGATCAGCAGGAAAAGGATAAAGATAAGGACAAAGATAAGGATAAAGACAAGGACAAAGAGAAAGAGAAAAACGATAAAGGCGACGAGGGAGGCGAAGAGCCCCCAGAGGAAGGCGGGGAAGAATAAGCGCTGCAATAAACTGAAAGTTCTATGATGCCAGGCTGTTGGCGGCGGTATCTCATAGGAGTAAGGTGCAGGTAATAAGGCTGTTTCAATTGTGAGACAGCTTTCTTACTTTCCCGTATACCGGAGGATGGAAGGAATGAAAATAGGAAAAGTTCCAGAAAGCGTGTTGAAGCGTTCTGTATTAAGGCAAATACATACAAAGAGAAAAGAGGTTCTGCTGGGGGCGGGCGTGGGGGAAGACTGCGCGGCGGTCAAGCTTGCAGAGGATGAAGTATTCGTGGTTTCTACAGACCCTGTAACGGGGACGGCTACGGATATTGGAAACCTTGCCATTCACATTACCCTCAATGACCTGGCTTCCGCAGGGGCAGAGCCGGTAGGGGTCATGCTTACCATACTTCTGCCAGAAGGGGCGCTGGAAGAGGATTTAAAGAAAATTATGGGACAGATGGAGGTTGTCTGCCAGGAAGCAAACGTCCAGATTATGGGCGGCCATACAGAGGTCACCAGGGCGGTTTGCCAGCCATTGGTGAATGTGTGCGGCATTGGAAAGGCAAAAGAAGGGAAATTGGTGTCCACAGCAGGCGCCAGGCCGGGAGACGATATTTTGGTGACCAAATGGATTGGCCTGGAAGGATCTTCCATTCTTGCAAAGGAAAAAGAACAGGAGCTCTCCGCCCGCTTTCCCTTATCGCTGGTAAAGAAAGCCCAGGACTTCGACCAATATCTGTCTGTACTGCCGGAGTCTGCCTTGGCTGTCCGGTTCGGCGTTCGCGCAATGCATGATGTTACAGAGGGAGGAATCTTCGGCGCTCTCTGGGAACTGGCGGAAAGCTCTGGCATTGGGCTGGAAATAGACCTGAAAAAAATACCTGTCAAGCAGGAAACCATAGAAATATGCGAGTTTTTTGGGATTAACCCTTATGAATTGATCTCCAGCGGATGCATGCTGATGGCAGCACCGGATGGGAATACCCTTGTGCGGAACCTGGAAAAAGATGGAATCCACGCCGTGGTAATCGGGAAGGCAGTGGATGGAAATGATCGTGTGCTGCTCAATGAGGAGGAAAGAAGATTTCTGGAGCCGCCGAAAACCGACGAATTGTACAAAGTGGTATAGAAAGGATGACGGGATGGAAATGAGAGAGAAGATTTTAACCTTTATAGAAAAAAACAGCAGAGTGGATTTGAAGGAACTGGCAATTATGCTTGGGGTTGAGGAAGCGGCTGTTGCAAATGAGATGGCGGCCATGGAAGAGGAACGGATTATCTGCGGATACCATACGTTGATTGACTGGGAAAAGACCAGCATTGAAAAAGTAAATGCTTTGATTGAGGTGCGCGTGACGCCCCAGAGAGGAAGGGGCTTCGACAGTATTGCGGAACGGGTTTACAATTATCCAGAGGTGAATGCAGTGTACTTGATTTCCGGCGGATATGACCTGTTGGTGACCTTGGAAGGAAAAACATTGCGGGAGGTGGCGCAGTTCGTATCCGATAAGCTTTCTCCATTGGAGTCGGTGCTGAGCACGAAAACGAACTTTATTTTAAAAAAATATAAAGACCACGGAACCGTGATTGCAAAACCGCAGGGAGATGAAAGGATGTTGGTGAGCTGATGAGAAATCCATTATCGGAACGCATTACAGAGATTCCTTTTTCCGGGATACGGAAATTTTTTGATATTGCAGCAGAGATGAAGGATGTGATTTCTCTTGGAGTGGGAGAACCGGATTTTGATACCCCCTGGCATATCCGGGATGAAGGGATTTACTCTTTGGAGAAAGGCAGGACTGCCTACACCTCCAATGCGGGGTTAAAGGAATTAAAGATAGAAATCGCAAAATATCTGGAGCGCAGGTTCCAGGTATCCTATGATTATGATACAGAAATGATGATTACGGTGGGAGGCAGCGAGGCCATTGACATGGCAATGCGCGCCATGCTAGACCCAGGGGATGAAGTGCTGATTCCCCAGCCCAGCTATGTCTCCTACATGCCCTGTGCCGTGCTGGCAAATGGCGTCCCGGTGATTATCAATTTAAAAGAAGAAAATGAATTCCGTTTGACCGCCCAGGAATTGGAGGATACCATCACGCCCAAAACAAAGCTTTTGGTGCTGCCCTTTCCCAATAATCCTACCGGAGCGGTTATGGAACGGAAGGATTTGGAGGCCATTGCAGAGGTCATAAAAAAGCATGATTTGTTTGTGCTGAGTGATGAAATTTATGCAGAGCTTACCTATCTGGAGGGGCAGGACCATGTGACCATTGCTTCCCTTCCGGGAATGCGGGAGCGCACCGTTCTAATCAATGGATTTTCCAAATCCTACTCTATGACCGGATGGCGGCTTGGGTATGCCTGTGCGCCCAAAGTGATTTTAGAGCAGATGTTAAAAATCCATCAGTATGCCATTATGTGCGCACCCACCACCAGCCAGTATGCAGCCGTGGAAGCGGTGCGGAACGGAGATGCAGATGTAGCAGGGATGCGTGAGGAGTATAATGGAAGGCGGCGTTATCTGATGCACCGGTTCCGTGAGATGGATTTAAAATGCTTTGAGCCTTACGGAGCCTTCTATGCATTTCCATGTATCCAGGAGTTTGGCATGACTTCGGAGGAGTTTGCCACAAGGATGCTCCAGGAAGAAAAAGTGGTTGTAGTGCCTGGCACTGCCTTTGGGGATTGCGGAGAAGGTTTTCTGCGGATTTCTTATGCATATTCCCTGGATAGCTTGAAAGAAGCATTGGACCGGATGGAATCATTTATCCGAAAAGTGAGGGGTTAAGATGGCAGATTTGAATATTGTGCTTTATGAGCCGGAAATCCCGGACAATACGGGAAATATCGGACGAACCTGCGTAGCCACAGGCACAAGGCTTCATTTGATTGAGCCCTTGAAATTCCAGCTGACGGACAGGGCGGTGAAGCGCGCCGGCATGGATTACTGGAAGGATGTGGATGTGGCCCGGTATATCAACTGGCAGGATTTTCTTGAGAAGAATCCCGGGGCAAAGATTTATATGGCTACCACAAAAGGACGGCAGCTGTACACGGAGGTTTCCTATGAGCCAGGCTGTTATTTGATGTTCGGGAAGGAGAGCGCAGGAATTCCCGAAGAAATTTTAAAAGAGCATAAAGAAACATGCATCCGGATCCCTATGATGGGAGAGAGACGCTCTTTGAACCTTTCCAATGCGGCGGCTATTGTTTTGTACGAGGCGCTGCGGCAGAACCAGTTCTCTGGCATGAAGCTGGAAGGCCAGCTCCATCGGTTAAGCTGGGAGGATTGAGGCTGGCGGTTCCATTGACTGTGCCGGGAAGATTGAAGCTGGCGATTCCATTGACTGTGCCGAGGGAATTGAAATCAACGGCTTCATGGATGCTGCCGGGAACATTGGAATTGCCGATGGAGGGCAGCTGGGAGGGTGAAAGACATGAATTTTATAGAAGCCAGAAAATTAGTGCATGAATATTTCAGACGCGACGAAGAGGGGAATGTGGAAGGAATCCTTACGGCTTTAGACGGGGTGGATTTGCAGGTAAAGCCGGGAGAATTTGTGGCAGTTTTAGGGCACAATGGCTCTGGGAAATCCACCCTTGCCAAACATTTGAATGTGCTGCTGCGTGCCAGCGAGGGAACCCTTTGGATTGATGGCAAGGATGCCATGGACGAGGAATATCTTTGGGATATCCGAAGGAGCGCCGGGATGGTGTTCCAGAACCCGGACAATCAGCTGATTGCCAGCGTGGTGGAGGAGGATGTGGCATTTGGCCCGGAAAACATAGGAGTTCCCACAGACGAAATCTGGAAACGGGTGGAAAAGAGCCTAAGCTCCGTGGGGATGCTCAAGTACCGCGCTCATTCCCCTAACAAGCTTTCCGGCGGCCAGAAGCAGCGGGTGGCCATTGCCGGGGTTATGGCTATGGAGCCTAAATGCATTGTTTTGGATGAGCCTACGGCTATGCTTGACCCTAATGGAAGAAGGGAAGTGCTGGAAGCGGTGGAGACGCTGAACCGGGAGAAAGGCGTTACGGTCATTTTTATTACCCACTATATGGAAGAAGTTATCCGGGCGGATCGGGTCTATGTGATGGATCATGGAAAAGTGGTGATGCAGGGAACGCCACGGCAGGTGTTTTCCCAGGCAGAGGCTTTGAAATCCTATCGTTTGGACGTGCCGCAGATTACTTTGCTTGCATATGAGCTGCGAAAGGCAGGGCTGGATGTGCCGGAAGGGATTCTCACAAGAGAGGAACTGGTGGAATCATTATGTCGATTATATTAGATAAAGTGAATTATATATATAGCCAGGGGACTGCCTATGAAAGCCATGCGCTGCGGGATGTTAATTTACAGATCGGAGACGGTGAATTTATCGGCGTTATCGGGCATACCGGTTCTGGAAAATCCACATTGATCCAACATTTAAACGGGCTGCTGAAAGCTACGTCAGGCGGCATCTATTATAATGGCAGGGATATCTATGAGGAGGATTATAATAGAAAAGAGCTGCGCAGCAAGGTGGGGCTGGTGTTTCAATATCCAGAGCATCAGCTGTTTGAGAGCACAATTTTTGAAGATGTCTGTTTCGGACCCAAGAATCTGGGGCTTTCCAAAAAGGAAGCAGAGCTTCGGGCATTTGCCGCTTTGCGCAGCATAGGGCTGCCGGAGGAATATTGGTATCAGTCTCCTTTTGAGCTTTCCGGCGGACAGAAACGCAGGGTTGCCATTGCAGGCGTGCTTGCTATGAAGCCGGAAGTGCTTATCCTGGATGAGCCTACGGCTGGGCTGGATCCTAAGGGCCGGGATGAGATTTTGCAACAGGCGGCGGCTATGCACCAGGAGTCAAATATGACGGTGCTTCTTGTCTCCCACAGCATGGAGGACGTGGCAGAATATGTAGGGCGGATTATCGTGATGAACCAAGGCAGCGTTATGATGGATGGCGCCCCAAAGGAAGTGTTTGGGCATTACCAGGAACTGGAGGAAGTGGGCCTTGCGGCGCCCCAGGTGGCTTATCTGATGCATGAGCTGAAACAACATGGACTTCCCATAGACACTGGAGCCACCACCCTGGAAGAGGCGCAGGCATCTATTCTGCAGGTATTTTCAGGACGGGGCAGGAATCAGCAGCAGGGAACAAAGCAGGAGATGTTATGATAAGAGATATTACAATCGGACAATATTATCCCTCGGATTCTATCATCCATAGGCTGGATCCCAGGGTAAAGCTGATGGGTACCCTTGTATATGTGCTGTCCCTCTTTATTTTCCGGGGAGTTCCAGGATTTCTTGCGGTGACAGCGGGGCTTGTATTTTTCATCCGGTGTTCGAAGGTGCCTTTTGGCTATATGGTGAAAGGGTTAAAGGCAATTGCAGTGATTCTTGTGATTACCGCAGCCTTTAACTTGTTTTTAACGCCGGGAGAGCCCCTGGTATCCTTCTGGAAATTTAAAATCACTCAGCAGGGATTGAAAAGCGCGGGGTTTATGGTCGTACGGCTGGCCTACCTGGTTTTGGGAAGCTCTGTGCTGACGCTGGCCACCACGCCAAACCAGTTGACAGACGGCATGGAGAAATCCTTGCGGCCTTTGAATAAAATCGGGATTCCCGTTCATGAGGTTTCCATGATTATGTCCATAGCATTGAGGTTCATTCCCATTCTGGTGGAGGAGACAGATAAAATCATGAAGGCGCAGCTGGCACGGGGAGCAGATTTTGAAAGCGGAAACCTGATAAAAAGAGCAAAGTCCATGGTGCCTTTGCTGGTGCCTCTGTTTATCTCAGCCTTCCGCCGGGCCAACGACCTTGCCATGGCCATGGAGGCAAGGTGCTACAACGGCGGAGCGGGCAGGACAAAAATGAAGCCTTTGAAATATGCCAGAAGGGACGGCGCAGCCTATCTGCTGATTGCAGGGTATTTTGCAGCAGTTCTCTCGCTGCGGATATGGCTGTAAAGAAATTTGCTGCGGATATGGCTGTAGGAATATCTTATTGAGAATAGGCGGTAGAAGGAGTAGTGAGACGGGTAAAATTAATTGTTGCCTATGAGGGTACAAATTACTGTGGGTGGCAGGTGCAGCCCAATGGATGTACAATTGAAGAGGTTTTAAACCGTACGCTGTCAGAGCTGTTGGGAGAGAATATTGCAGTGACAGGCGCAAGCCGGACAGATGCCGGGGTGCATTCCCTGGGAAATGTGGCAGTTTTTGACACAAAGACGCGGATTCCGCCGGAAAAAATCTGCTATGCGCTGAACCAGAGGCTGCCGGCGGACATTGCAGTGCAAAGCTCCTGCCAGGTGCCAGATGATTTTCATCCCCGCCGCTGCTACAGCGAAAAAACCTATGAATACCGGATTTTGAACCGGAAAATTCCAGTTCCCACTCTGCGCCGGGATACGTATTTTTATTACCGTCCCCTGAATTTGGAAAAGATGCAGCAGGCGGCTTTTTATTTCGAAGGCCAGCATGACTTTAAAAGCTTTTGTTCTGTAAAAACCAGCGCGGAGGACACTGTGCGGAAAATTTTATCCTGTACCGTGGTGAAATCTCCAGAGGATATCATTACAATCCGGGTTACGGGGACAGGTTTTTTATATAATATGGTAAGGATTATTGCTGGAACCTTGATTTCCGTCGGCACAGGGGAGATTTTGCCGGAGTCCATACCAGAGATTTTGGAAAAGAAAGACCGGAGCAAAGCGGGTCCCACAGCGCCGGCTCATGGGCTTACCATGATAGGGATTCAATATGGGGATGAGATACAAAGAAAAAGTATTTGACACTGGGAAATCTATGTAATATAATAGACGGGTATGGCGAGTTAGAAATGCAAGCCTTTCTCCGGCGAAGCGTTTTTGCTTTGATGTACAAGGAAAAATGTAAATGGTGTGAAAATGATAGAACAGATGGATTCTTTTTTTGGCGAAAGCCGTAAACAGCCATAGTTTCCAATGGCAGAGATATGGTTATTCCTATTGGGAGACAAAGGTTTCCAATAGCAGCGGACGGCATCTGGATATCAGAGTAACATCGTAAAATTCAAGGAGGTAACTTTGATGAAAACTTTTGTACCTAGTGCGCAAGCAGTAGAAAGAAAATGGTATGTGGTTGATGCGGAAGGAAAGACATTGGGTCGTATGGCATCAGAAATTGCAAGGGTGTTAAGAGGAAAGCATAAACCGATTTTTACACCTTATTTGGATACAGGCGATTATGTCATCGTTGTGAATGCAGACAAGATTAAAGTAACTGGCAAGAAATTAAAACAGAAAATTTACTACCACCACTCCGGGTATGTGGGAGGAATGAAAGAGACCACATTAAAAGAGATGTTAGCAAAGAAACCGGAACGAGTAGTTGAGCTTGCAGTCCGCGGAATGCTCCCCAAAGGACCGTTGGGAAGACAGATGTACAAGAAGTTATTCGTGTATGCAGGACCGGAACACAAACATGCAGCTCAGAAACCAGAAGTTTTAACATTTTAGTCAGGAGGAGCAGAAAAGATGGCAGATGCAAGATATTATGGAACAGGTAGAAGAAAAAAATCAATTGCCAGAGTGTATTTAGTACCTGGAACTGGCAAGATTACAATCAATAAAAGAGATATCGATGACTATTTGGGAATGGAAACATTGAAGGTTATTGTCCGCCAGCCATTGGTAGCTACAGACACTGTTGATAAATTTGACGTTTTGGTCAATGTAAGGGGCGGCGGCTATACCGGCCAGGCAGGTGCAATCAGGCACGGGATTGCCAGAGCATTGCTGCAGGCAGACAGGGATTACAGGCCTACCCTTAAGTCCGCAGGTTATCTCACCCGTGACCCGAGAATGAAGGAAAGAAAGAAATATGGCTTGAAGGCAGCACGGCGTGCACCACAGTTCAGCAAGCGATAAGCAGTCCTTTGTGGACAGGAAAGATATGGAAAACCCACAGACAGTTTTTGTCTGTGGGTTTTTTACATGACAAGAAAGTATAATGTGTTTGACAAATGTTATCATATATGATAACATTTGTCATAAGCGAAAAAGATGTTTAAATTATTGAATTAGATTTCTACATGAAATGGAAGATTATAAAAGGAAGTCTGAATCATGAGTAAAGCAGGAGTATCCTTTGAAGAAATGAAATCCGATATGCTTAAGGATGAAGAGTTTAAAATAGAATATGAAAAATTAAAACCTAGATATGAAGCGGTTGAGCAGATTATAAGAGCCAGGAAAGAACAAAACATAACGCAAGCGGAACTTGCGAGAAGAGCAGGTACACAGAAAAGCAATATTTCCAGATTGGAAAGCGGAAATTATAATCCCAGCTTGGATTTCCTTGCTAAAATAGCGGAATCGCTTGGGAAAAAAATATCTGTGACATTAAATTAGAATGCGGGGCAATTGTAGTGATAGATGGCATACAATACTATGAAATCATTCAGGTAAGTGGCAAGTAACCAACAAAGTGCTTGAAAATGCCGTGTTTTGGGCATTCGGAATTATGCAAGCGTTAAGAAACCGAAGTATCAAATACGTACTTCAATCCCCAGAACGTATATGTTTTAGGGATTTTATGAGTGAAAGGAAATAAGAAAGAAAAATGGGAATTTTAGGAGCATTTATGCTTCCGCATCCGCCGTTGATTGTACCGGAGATCGGCAGAGGGGAAGAGAAAAAGATTCAAAGGACAGTGGATGCATATCACACAGCAGCCAGAAAAATTGCAGAATTAAAACCAGAGACAATTATTGTGTTCTCACCCCATTCCACTATGTACGCAGATTATTTCCATATCTCTCCGGGAAGCCATGGGAAGGGGGATTTCGGGCAGTTCCAGGCAAGGCAGGTAAAAATCAATCTTCCCTATGACATGGAATTTGTACAGGAGTTGTGCCATAGGGCTGGAAATAGGGACTTGCCGGCTGGCACAAAGGGAGAGCGGGATCCACGGCTGGATCATGGGACAATGGTGCCGCTGTATTTTGTAAATCAATATTGGAGAGGGTATCAGCTTGTGAGAATTGGGTTGTCAGGACAGCCGTTGGAACCTCATTTCCAGCTGGGAAGGTGCATCAAGGACACGATAGATGCGCTGGGACGGAAAACAGTGGTGATTGCCAGCGGCGATTTATCCCATCGGCTGAAAAATGACGGCCCTTATGGATACCGGAAGGAAGGGCCGGAGTATGACGCCCGCATTATGGAGCTTATGGGACGGGGGGATTTCGGAGAGCTTTTCAAGTTTTCTGAACGTTTTTGTGCAGAAGCAGGAGAGTGCGGGCATCGTTCTTTTGCGATTCTGGCAGGTGCCTTGGAGGGGCTTCCTGTCCATGCACAGCGATTGTCCTATGAAGGACCCTTTGGCGTTGGATATGGGATTTGCAGCTATGAAATTAATTAGAGCTAAGAATTTTTCAAACACGCTCTCGCACGAATCATGCAAAGCACAACTGTAATTTCTGGCCGGATGGGGTGCTAGGAAGAGAAGCGGCAGGATAGAATGGACAGCAGGGAAGTATGCTTGCATTTGGCTTGCAGACGAAAGTGTGAAAGGAAGGAGCAGCAGAATGGAACGGACAATGGGAGAGGATGCTTACGTTTGGCTTGCGCGAAAGTCAATGGATGAGTTTATCCGTACAGGCAGGAGGATGGATGTGCCAAAGAGCCTTCCAGAAGAAATGTACCAGAACAGAGCGGGGGTATTCGTATCTATCAAAAAGGAGGGAGCGCTGCGGGGGTGTATTGGAACCATCCAGGCAGTATACCCATCCATAGCAGAGGAAATTATTTTTAACGCCATCAGCGCGTCCACCAGAGATCCAAGATTTCCGGCAGTGGCGGCGGAGGAATTGGAACGTCTGGATGTGAGCGTGGATGTGCTGGGAGAGATGGAAGAAATTGATTCGCCAGACCAGCTGGATGTAAAACGTTATGGCGTTGTGGTGACCAAGGGCCGCAGGCGCGGATTGCTGCTGCCCAATTTGGAAGGTGTAGATACCATAGAAGAGCAGGTGGCGATTGCCAGGCAGAAGGCTGGCATTGGCTGTCAGGAAAAAGTGCAGCTGGAGCGGTTTGAGGTAGTGCGCCACAGATAGAGCCGGAGGCTGAACGAATTTTGGCAGTGGAGCCATATAATAAAGCTGGAAATTGAACGCATTTTGATTGTGGAGCTATATGATACGCTGGAGGTTGGAAGATGAGGGCAGTTTGCAGAACTTGTATGCATTCCTGCAGCCTGGAAGTGGGACAGAGGGGCATTTGCGGGGTGAGAAAAAATGAGAATGGGCATATCGTGTCGGAAAATTACGGGCGTGTCACGGCTTTGGCTCTGGATCCCATTGAGAAAAAACCGCTGAACATGTTTTATCCTGGAAGCATGATTTTGTCGGTGGGCAGTTTTGGCTGCAATTTAAAATGCCCATTTTGCCAGAACCATCAGATTTCTATGGCGCGCCTTGAGGGATCTGGGGATAGCCTGCAGCGGAGAATGCCGGATGTGGTGGATATGTCTCCTGGGGAGCTGGCACAGAAAGCCTTGGATTGTCGGAAATCTGGGAATATCGGGGTGGCATATACTTACAATGAGCCATTGGTCGGCTGGGAATATGTGCGCGATACCGCCAAGCTGGTTCGGAAATCTGGGATGAAGAATGTGCTGGTGACCAATGGCACTGCCTCTATGGAGGTTTTGGAGGAAATTCTTCCATATATGGATGCAATGAATATTGACTTAAAAGGGTTTCAGGAGGAGTATTACCGCAGGCTTGGCGGCAGCCTGAAGGCAGTCCAGGAATTTATCGTACGTGCTGCCAGAGAGTGCCATGTGGAGCTTACCACCTTGATTGTACCAGGTGAAAATGATACTGTCTCAGAAATAAAAGCGGAAGCAGAGTGGATTGCCAGAGAAGCTGGGCAGCAGATTCCTCTGCATATCACCCGGTTTTTTCCCCACTGCCAGATGCAGGATAAAAAGCCGACGGATGTACAGCTGGTTTACCGTCTAGCAAATCTGGCGGGAAAATATTTGGAGCATGTATTTGTAGGAAATTGCTGAATTTTATAAGCGAACGGCAGGATGGGGCGTAGCGGGCTATGTGACCTGGATTTGGTGTAACTATCGCGTTAAGTGGGGGATGCAATGGCAGGAATGAATGTTCAGACATCCTCTAGCCAGGAAAGGCACGTAGGAATGAATGTTCAGACACCCTCTAGCCAGGAAAGGATACTGTTATGATTTTAAGCGTAAGCCGCAGAACGGACATTCCCAATTATTATTCGGAGTGGTTTTATAACAGAATCAAGGAAGGGTTTGCATATGCCAGAAATCCTATGAACCCACGTCAAGTCAGTAAGATTGCTATATCCCGGGATGTTGTTGACTGCATTGTTTTCTGGACGAAAAATCCAGAGCCGATGATGGGCAGGATGGATGAGCTTTCGGCCTATCCTTATTATTTTCAGTTCACCTTGACGGGATATGGAAGAGATATGGAGCGCAATGTTCCCCATAAGAAAGACAGAATGATACCGGTTTTCCAAGATTTATCCAGAAGGATTGGAGCCGAACGGGTGATTTGGAGATATGACCCTGTTATTTTTACAAAAACTTATACGCCGGAGTATCATTTGAAAGCCTTTCGTCAGATTGCAGAGGCGCTTCAAGGCTTTACCAAAAGGTGTGTGATAAGTTTTGTAGATGTCTATGCAAAGAATAAAAAGCATATGGAATCACTTGATTTTTATGAAATGGCCGCCCCAGGATTAGTGGAATTTGCAAGAAGAATAAGCGGAATTGCAAAAGCCAATGGGCTAGCCGTGGGAAGCTGCGCTGAACAAATAGATTTGGATGAGTGCGGGATAGAGCATAATTCCTGTATTGACAAAGCGCTGATAGAAAGCATCATCGGATGTCAGCTAAAAGCATCAAAGGATAAAGGGCAGAGACCCTCATGCAGATGCCTGGAGAGTGTGGATATTGGCACATACAACACTTGTAAAAATGGGTGTAGATATTGCTATGCAAATTACAGCAGTGAAAGCACTGCCCAAAATTGCAGCAAATATGATCCGCTATCACCAATTTTGTGCGGCACAATTGGTGAAACGGATAAGGTCACAGAGCGGAAGGTGAAATCCTTGAAAAATCATTCTATTTATACTCCAGGTTAAAGTAATAAGCAGGCACCATCCTTGCTCTCTAACAAGGATGGTGCCTTCTAAAACGACAAATTGCTGATTACTGCGTTTTTTCAGCTCCTGGACAATCTGGGAGCTATACATATCAGATTCTGATAATAATTTTAAAATAAGCATTTCCACTGTATTCTTTTTCGTTACCTGAACCGGAGTATAGATTTAGGGAAATTATGAAATATGAGCAGGGAAAAGATTTAAAGGAATTTTTCTAAACAAGGGAAGGAAAACAGTTGGTGGAAAAAAGATTTTTCCTGACATTTTTGTTCATACTATAAAAAAACAGAAATGAGGGAAAAACATGAAAACTTTTCATCAATTGTATTTGGACATTCTGGAGCAGGAAGCTGGACGGGGACGTGTGCTGGAGGAGGATTATAATCCTTACCACATGGACTGCCTGCTTCATCCAGAGCAGCATGCACCAGTGGTTTTTGCAGAGGAGTGCGAACAGTGCGCCTTTGAAAGAGCCTGTGAGCGCAGCTGTATTTTCGATGCCTTTGAGCAGGATGAATCGGGAAAGGTTCACATCAACAAAGAAAAATGCATTGGCTGCGGGGCTTGCGTGGAGGCCTGCAAGCTGGAAAAATTAGCGGCTAACAAGGACGTGGTTCCGGTGCTTCGGGCAGTCCGGGGAAAAGAACGTGAGGTGTATGCCCTTGTGGCTCCGGCTTTCCTGGGGCAGTTCGGCAGGGAGGTGACCACGGGAAAGCTGAGGGCTGCATTTAAAGCCATGGGCTTTCATGGGCTGATCGAGGTGGCAGTGTTTGCAGATATCTTAACCTTAAAAGAAGCGTTGGAATTTGACGCAAACATCAAGGAGGAGCAGGACTATCAGCTTACCAGCTGCTGCTGCCCGGTGTGGATTGCCATGATACGGAAAGTATACCAGGAACTGATGCCCCATGTGCCAGGCGCGGTATCCCCGATGATTGCCGCAGGCAGGGTGGTGAAAAAGCTGCACCCGGATGCGGTTACGGTATTTGTAGGGCCGTGCATGGCAAAAAAGAAGGAGGCAAGGGAGCCGGATATTGCAGACGCGGTAGACTATGTTTTGACTTTCCAGGAGGTGCAGGAGATGTTTGAAGCGGCGGATATCCACCCGGAGGTGCTGGGGGAGGATGAAAAGGAGCATTCTTCCAGGGCTGGGCGGATTTATGCCAGGACAGGCGGCGTGAGCGAAGCAGTAAAAGCTACCGTAAAGCAGCTGCATCCTGACCGGAAAATTGAGGTGCATGCCGAGCAGGCGGATGGCGTTCCGGCTTGCCGGGAGATGATTGAACGGCTGCAAAAGGGAGAGACGAAGGCCAACTTTTTTGAAGGCATGGGGTGTCCTGGCGGCTGTGTGGGCGGACCTAGGATTATTATTGGAAAAGAGGAAGGGAGAAAGAATGTGGAGCAGTATGGGGATGAGGCGGAGTACAAAACGCCGCTGGAAAATCCCTTTGTGCCGGAGCTGCTGGCAAGGCTTGGATACCGCACGATAGAGGAATTTTTGGAAAAGAGTGATATACTGGTGAGGGATTTCAGGGCGGTATAATTATTTTTTCTAAACCTATCTGGAAAAATCCTTGTTTGAGGAGGTTGTAAATATCTTAGGTTTTTCTCACGAAGAAGCAGACCAGCTGAAAGCAGAACGAAACATATAAAATATTTGTCATAGAGCCAGGAATGCAGGATATAGGTTCCTGGCTTTCTTTGTGCGCCTGGCGGCGCACGTCGCTAATGGATAAAAGCGCCTAATCCACACTGGCAGTGGGAAGGATACAGCCAAGACCAAGGGTGTCCTATTCATAGCAGCGACTATGATTAACACGAGGGGAATCTGAAGGAAGGCGGAGGCAGATTTCTGGTCTGACGAACAGAAATCACATCAGGCTATGGTTAAGGATAAGGATAAGGCTGCAAACGTTAGTGGTAGACCGGGTGATTCCACAGGCAATCACACAGGCACTTACACCAATCTACGAGGAGCAATTCTCGGAGAACAGTTTTGGTTTCTACCCGAAACGGGGAGTCCATGACGCTCTCAAACAATGCCAAAAGAATGTAAATGAAGGCTATGTATATGTGGTGGATATGGACTTGGAAAAGTTCTTTGGCACAGTATGCCAAAGAGTATCCGGCCGTTCTGCTTATGACACCGGAACAGAATATCCAGGTGGAAATCTTTGTCGGTTATGTGGCAAGCGTTGAGGACAATGCCTGGGAGATAGCCATGGGTTCTGATGTGGAATTTGAAAGCTGGCTGAAGGAGACGAAAGAACGTTCCTGCTTTAAAAGCGAAATTACTCCTGCAGTCACAGACCAGATTATGACACTCTCAACCTGTAGTTATGAGTTTGATAATGCGAGGTTTGTGCTGTTGGGGGTTATACGGTGAAATGTATATGAATTTAAATTTGAAGATAGGCAGTATCCCTCGCGAGGAGCTTTTCATTACCACAAAACTCTGGATAATTTCTGAGCGGTTAGAAAATTCACGAGTAACACCTTTTGGGTATACCATGATGTCCTGAAAAATGCACAGTAAAATCAGAGAAGACACAGAACTGAAAAATTTTTTTCATCTACTGTCCAAAATGCAAACAGGAAACGGTTGTAGCTGTTTCGGGATTCATATAGTGTTACTCGATTTTGACTGTAGCAGATATAGCATGGATGCCTTTACAGGGAAAGGTTAGAATTGTGCCAATGCCCGGCCGATGGTACGGTGATTTTTACTTTCTCAAAAAGAACCGGCAGGTCTGGGGAAAAGAATACGGCAGGTTTATCAGGGAAAATCAGGTATCATAAAAATAAAACTTTATTTTTTGCGCGTTAGTCTTGAAATAAAAAGATTATTGCTGTATTATTAAAGAAAAGGAGGAGCTTATGCTGCTTGAATACTATGAAAAATTGCTGCGGTTAAAATGTTTTTCATTTGATGATGCGGCAAAAATATTTGGGGATGAACGCAAGGCCAGGAATATATTGTACACTCTAAAGAAAAAGGGGCTGCTGCAGTCAGTACGCCGTAATTATTATGCCGCGATAAGTCTGGAGACAAAGGAGGCTGTTGCAGCTCCTTTTGAGATTGCTTCATCCATAACAGAAAACAGTTATATTTCCCATCATTCCGCTTTTGAATTTTATGGGCTTG
>CANDGI010000040.1 GCA_947384285.1 uncultured Lachnospiraceae bacterium | reverse complement strand
TATTAAAAAGAAAGGAAGTTATGGTGTTTTTGCTTCTATAAACATCATACAAGGTAAAAATGGGCGGTTATATTGAAATCAACCATGTAACAAAGAAGTTTGGTGAAGATGTTATTTTACATGATATTAATATTAGCATGGAACAAGGGAAGGTATATGGAATTTCCGGCAACAATGGCTCAGGGAAAACCGTCCTGATGAAATGCATCTGCGGATTTCTTCCTGTGACAGAAGGCACGATACGGGTGGGTGGAAAAATAATCGGTACGGAAATTGATTTTCCAGAAAGCATCGGCGTGATTATTGAAACGCCTGGATTTCTCACAAACCTGGGAGGTATGAGAAACCTGGAAATTTTAGCTGGATTGAAAGGAAAAATTTCCAAAGAGGAAATCCGAAAAGCTATAAAAAGGGCTGGGTTAGACCCGGATTTAAAAAAGTCTGTATCAAAATATTCCTTAGGGATGCGCCAGCGCCTTGGAATCGCCCAGGCAATTATGGAGAATCCAGAATTTTTAATTTTAGACGAGCCTTTTAACGGGCTGGATAAGCACGGGGTAGAAGATATCCGAAATCTTCTTCTGGAATTGAAGGAACAGGGCAAGACCATTATCCTGGCCAGCCATAACAGCGAAGATATTCGGATTTTATGCGATAAAGTCTATGAGATGGATGCGGGCAAAATACAGGAGATTATGTTAGAGCCAAATTAATCTCCTGATGAAAGCCAGCGCTGAAGGGAAGCCACCATATGGCCGCGTACATCCATGTCATAAAGCTTATCCAGCAAGGAAAGGTCAAAGTCTTCCAGTTTGCTGCAGCTTTGTACCTGCCCGTGGTTTAGAAGGAGCATGGTATCTGCGAAGGATAAGGCAAGGTTCATATCATGGAGCACCCCCACCACGCAGCGTCCTCCCTGGGCAGCCCAGGTTTTTAAGCTTTCGATCAGCTCTACCTGGTAACGCAGGTCTAAGTGGTTGGTAGGTTCGTCTAACAGGATGGCCTGGGGCTCCTGGGCGAAGGTTCTTGCCAGGAATACCCGTTGGAGCTGTCCGCCGGAAAGCCTGGTGACCAGACGTTCCCGCAAATCCCAGGTTCCGGTCAGGCGCAGGCTTTCCTCAACAATCCTGCGGTCTGATTTACTTTCTCCTTTTAAAAGGCCGCTTTCCTGATGGGCGTAGCGTCCCAGCATTACGGTTTCATAAACGGTATAATCAAAAGCAGCCGGAGAAAATTGGCTCATCAGGGCAAGCTTTTGTGCGCGCTGCCTGGAAGGAATGGCGCGCAGGCTGCTGCCCAGCAGTTCCATCCTGCCATCGCTGGGCAGAAGACAGGCCAATGCCCGTAAAAGCGTGGTTTTTCCACAGCCATTAGGACCTAAAATACATAATTTTTCTCCCTCCTTTACCTGGAAGGAGACATCTTTTATAATCAGCGGCCCACCGTAGCCGCAGCTTAAATGTTCCACTTGCAGCATAATAATCTCCATTTCTGTGATGCTCATCATGCCCAGAGCCTGCCTGGACAGTGTGTACAGCAGTTATATAAATCAAGGAATTTCCATCTCTGCACTGTCTCCTATGTCCAGCAGCTGTCTGGGCATGATGGCAGCAATTATTTTATCGGTTTTTCTTTCCTGCAAAGAAGATATAAAGGAAAAAGGGCGCTCCCAGAAGCGCAGTGATGGCGCCGATGGGAATTTCCCGGGCCGGAAGCAGTGTCCGCGCCGCCAGGTCACACAGTACCAGGAAGGTTCCGCCAAATAATGCGCTGGCAGGAAGCACTTTCTTATGGGCGGCGCCAAACCAGCGGCGTACAATATGGGGTGCAATCAAATCTACAAAGCCAATGACCCCCACAAAGGCTACCGCAGCTCCTGTTAAGACTGCTATGGCAGCCAGCAGGATACGTTTGATTTTTAACAAGTCCACTCCCATTGCTCGGGCGGAATCTTCACCAAAAGTCATTACATCCAGTTCACGGGCATAAAACAGGAAGAAAATAAGCCCGAGAACCGTGGCTATGGCCAGTACACATACAGCGTTCCATTCTTTCATGGAGAAGCTGCCTAACAGCCAGAGCTGCACACGTTCCCCATAAGCTGGGGTACTGGATGCCATAAGGTTCATAATTGCATTGCAAAACAAAGAAAACACAGTACCAACCAGGATTATGGTTATATTTGATACGCCTCGATCCAGGCGTGAGGAAATTAAAATAACCAAAAACATAGTAAGCAGAGCAAATCCCAGGCTTACGCCAGGCAGAAGGAAGGCGCCAAGGCCCGCTGCGGACAGGCCGGATATAATTACAATGGCCGCGCCTAAGGCTGCTCCAGAAGATATGCCCAGACCAAATGGAGAAGCCAGGGGATTTTGAAGGATTGACTGGGTGACTGTGCCGCTCATTGCCAGCGCCGCTCCGGTAAGAAACGCCAGGATGACCCGGGGCAGACGCATGTTCAGCACCATGGCTGGATAGCTGGCAGGTAAGGCTTCTGGAAGCGGTGTGCCAAAGAAATGATTTGCAATGACGGCCAGGATATCTCCGGGAGCCACATACACGCTGCCTATGCCGATGCCCAAAAGCAATACGGCCAGTGCTGCAAAAAGCAGCACAATCATTTTTGCATGGTATTTCATTCTGCTTTTGTATAATAATCTGGATAAATAATCTCAGCCATCTGGCGCATGGCTTTTATGATGTTGTGGGTGGGCTGGGAAGAAGAATTATTGTCAATCAGGTATACATTTTCATTGGCAATAGCGGAAATGTCCGCCCAGCCGTCCCGGCTTAAAATTTCTTTTACAGGATCATCCGTATAGCTGACGTTTGTAAAGATAAAGTCTGGGTCAGCTTTTACAATGGTTTCACCTTCTACCGTCAGCCAGTCGGACTGGTCAGCCAGGATATTTTCAGCGCCAATCCATTCTATCATTTCATTTAGGAAAACACCTTTGCCAAAGCTGTACATATTCGGCGCGGGGGCAATTTCAAAATAGACCCGTTTGTGTTCTTCTTTTGGAATTTCGGCCGCGGTATCTGCCAGTTCCTCCAGCTGTTCATTGAAATCCTTCAGCAGTGTGTCTCCTGCCTGGGATACGCCCAGGGCATCGGCAAGGAATTTGATATTATTTTTGATTCCTGCAATGTCCATGCTGTTGGGGATGCAGATTACGCAGGTTCCGGCGTCAATAAGTGCTTTGTATGGAGATTCCTGGTCAAAGAAGCTCTCATCAGTAACCAGCATAATATCAGGATTTAAAGCTGTCAATTGTTCCATATCCGGGTTGGTAATGTCGAAGGTGGGAACATCCGAAGGCAAGCCTTCGATACCGGCGCTGTAGATGTCATAAGCTGTAATTTTATCTCCTAGTCCAAGAGCTGCCACAATCTCAGAAAAAGAAGGGGATAGTGTGATGATGGAATTTATCTGCTGGGGAACCGTGATTTCTGCTCCGCTTGGGTCGGTCATGGTACGTTTTGTTTCCTTATCAGAATCTTTTGTTTTGCCATCAGAAGCCTGGGGCTGTCTGGTATTCCGGGGCTGGCTGTCTGCTCCCCCGCAGGCGCACAAAACCGCCATTGCGGCAATAAGGAAAATGGAAATAAGTTTTTGTTTCATTTTTAATTTCTCCTTTCGTATTTCTCTATGGATAAAAGAAAAGGGCACCCCTCCACTCCGAAAAGGTGCCCATACATAAATGCTGCGAAACTGGCGGCCGCAGCATCTGCGTATGTACAAAGTCCATCAGATCCGCAAGATATTTCCTATGTTTATTTATTCTCATAGTAGATGAGTTCTATTATAATGTCAACCTGTAATTTTTTGTCTGTAAAATTTTGTCATAATGCATTTAACTGTAAAATAGTAAAACTCTATGGATGAATCATATACATATTTCGACTATTTATACACAATAAATAAAAATTAAAATAATTTTGTAAATAGAACAAAAAAATATCTTTATAAAGAAAAAGGAATTGTGCAGATGGGATTTTTTTGTTATAATTTGAAATATGGATAAAGTAAATGAAAAAGCTTCTGTGATAAATTTATGGAGATGGAAATTATGTTGGAAGAATCAAAAAAAATATCTGATTATCTTGATATTGGTTTTCTTCAAATGCTGCAGGATAATTGTTCTAAGGCTATGGGGCTGGCTTTTGTGACAGTAGATTACCGGGGATGTCCTATCACCCACTACAGCGGTTTTACTCCCTATTGCCGGTTGGGACGGGAAAATCAGGGATTTTTTGAAATGTGCAAGCAATGTGATGCCCACGGCGGTTTTCAGGCTGCAATTACCGGTGAGCCTCACATTTACCGCTGTCATGCAGGATTGGTGGATTTTGCGCTGCCATTAATCCGCGATGGCATTTATATGGGGTCGCTGATGGGCGGGCAAATCCGCTTAGACCAGGGAGAAAAAGGGGAGCTGGAATGCATTCTTCCTGTACAGACAGATTGGCGCAAGGACAAGGTTTTGGATGAGGCATATCATGAGACGCAGATGGTTTCTTATGATAAAATCAAATCAGCGGTTACCTTGCTGCATGATATGATTTTATCTATGATGCAGAATGGCGGGAAGGCGGATCAGATTCTGGAGAAAACCGGCATAGAGCCGGCGGCAGAGTGGAAAACCGGCTCCCACATGGAGTTTTCTTTTCAAAAACGTGAGCTTGCAAATATGAAGCAGCAGGGGAAGCTTCGCTATTTTTTCTTTGTGATGAATATTGTCTCCCAGCTTGCTTTTCAGGAAAAGGCTGCAAAAACAGAAGCAGTGGCCTATGATTTTGCAGATGTGATGCGCTATGTTACAGAGACAGACCATGAGATTTCTACGCTTGGGGAGGAATTACATTATGTAGAAGCTTTACTCCGCATCCAGAAAGCATGGCTGGGGGATACGTTAAAGTACGATATTTCAGTGCCGAAGGAGTATTGGGATGTAAATTGCCCATACATGGTTTTGGAACCGTTAGCAGGGCTTGCTGTCCAGGGCTGTGAGGCTGGGGAGGCTCATGAGATAGAAATACTTGCTGAGGAGGATAGAGGGAATGTGCTGATTCAGGTAATCAGCGATAATGAGGGAATGACTTTGGAGGAAATGAATGCGCGGCTTGGTGATTTTTCTCAGGAGGATGGTTTTTCCCTGAGAGATTCGGATCGGAGCCTGAAACGGATTTTTGGGAAGCAGTACGGCCTTTCTATCAGATCCAGGAAGGATGACCAGGCGGGGTATATGGTTTGCTTTTACCTGCCTCAGAAAAAAGAGGGATAAGGGGGCGTACAGTGAATGGGTCAGATTTTATTGTTGAATGAAAATCAGCTGGAACGGGAGATTACAAAAAATATTCTGTCGGAAGGCCTGGAATCAGAGGAGATTATTCTAGCGCCGGAGGAGGAGACAGCTATGAGGCTGCTGCGGGAGGGGGATGTGGATTTACTGATAGCAGACGTGCCCAGATTTGACCTGCACCATTGTGATATGATGGCGCAGGCCAGGCAGCTGTCACCGGATACCCCCATTTTGGTGACTTCCGTGGGCGTACGGGCGGATATTGCCCCGCATGTTTGGCGGTTAGGGCTTCAGGATTACCTGTTGAAGCCGTGCCGCCCAGATTGGCTCTTGGCGGCGGTCCGTGCATTAAAAAGAGATGCTTCCATTGCCTCAAATGACAGGGAGGAGCAGCGCCGGGAAAAGTATCTGAAGCTTTTGGCTGAGCAGATGAGGGCTTTTTGTTATAAAAAATGCATAGATGTTGCAAAAGATTACCTTGATTCTCTTTATCAGGATATTCATAATAAAAGTGTCATTCGGTTCCAGGTTCTCCGGTTTGCTGAGGGGCTTGCACAGCTGGGCGATCCCCTGGGGACTGCTGTCCAGATGAAACTGGCAGGTATTGTGGATCAGTTTAAGCTGCGGTTCGAGCAGCAGGTGCAGAAGTATGATACATTTCTTGTGTTGAGAAGGATGCTCAATGTGGTTTTCACTGTTTTCGATGAGGACGGCAGTTATCAGGTGGACAGCGAACAGAGAGTCATTAATTATATTGACCGCAACATTAAGAATGGCATCAGCCTGGATCAGGCGGCGGAATATGCAAACATGAGCTCCTATTATTTCAGCAGGGTTTTTAAAAAAATTACCGGGGTAAATTTTATTACATATGTGACAGACTGCAAAATAATAGTTGCCCAGGAGATGCTTGTGAACACGGACATGCCTGTCAGCAGTATTGCTTATGAGCTTTCCTACAGTGAGGCAAATTATTTCAGCAAAGCGTTTAAGCGGAAGGTTGGAATGACGCCTATGGAGTACCGGGAGCTTTACTGCGGTGGGAAGGACTGCCTGAAAACATAATACCGGGCGAAGCAGCCGGTACATAGGGAAATATTGGGACAGCGGCATATGCCGGAGAAGATATGGGCCAAAATGGAAAGTTTTCGGATATTGGGAAATGGAGGGTTACGATGCAGGAATTCAGTTTTAGTACCAGGATTTTTTTTGGAGAAGGTGCTCTGGAACGTTTGCGTCGGGTAAAGAACCGGAAAGTATTTATCGTTACGGATCGTTTTATGGTTCAGATTGGGGCGATAGACAGGGTGGTTTCTTATCTGACGGAATGTGAAGTCAGTGTATTTGACGGCGTAGTGCCGGATCCGCCTATTGAGGTAGTGGCTGCGGGAGTGAATGCTTTTGCAGAATGCCAGGCAGAGACTGTAATTGCCGTAGGCGGTGGATCTACCATTGATGCTGCCAAGGCAATCCGGGCGATTGCGAAGAAGATTTTAAACATTGAGACGGATAAGATGGAATGCTTTGCTGTGCCTACCACCAGCGGCACTGGCTCTGAGGTTACGGATTATGCTGTGATTACCGACAAGGCCCGGGGAGTGAAATATCCTTTGGACAGCCAGGCGCTGCGGCCGCCGGTGGCTATCCTTGATCCATCCCTTACAGCCAGCGCCCCTGCATCTGTAACGGCTGATGCAGGTATGGATGTATTGACACATGCGCTGGAGGCCTATGTCTCAACAAATGCCAATGATTTTTCTGATGCAATGTGCGAAAAGGCAATATCTTTAGTCTTTCGTTTTTTGCCTTTGGCTTATGTGGATGGTGAGGATTTGCTTGCCCGGACAGAAATGCAGAATGCTTCCTGTATGGCTGGATTGGCATTTAATTCTGCTGGTTTGGGTATCAACCACAGCCTGGCTCATGCCATCGGGGGAAAATTCCATATTGCACATGGGCGCATCAACGCTATGCTTTTGCCGAAAATTTTAGCTTTTAATGCGAATTTGTCCTGTGTTTCCGGGGGAGAGTATTCCCTGGCAGCAAAAAAATACCAGCGGATTGCAAGGATTATGGATTTCCCGGCTGATACGGTCCGGCTTGGAGTAGCGAATCTGATTCAGGAGGTAGAACGTCTGAACCATAAGCTGCAAATTCCTTCCACCCTCAGGGAATGGGGCGCTGACTTGGCCAAGGTGAAGGAGATGCGGAAGGAATTGATCGCAACTGCTTTGGCGGATGCTACTTATGCCACCAATCCCCGCAGGGCAGATGAAGAAGCGGTGGGGGCTTTGATTGACCAGGTTTCAGGTTAACTTCAATTAGAGCTGTTACAGCGGATGTTTCATATTTGGGGTACAAACGGAAAGGAAGGATGGCTCTTTGACACGCAGGCTGGGCAGCGTTCCGGCGAACTAACTGCTGGCTGCGGCTAAGGAAGCCAGGAGATCCTTCCTTTCCTATGTATCAAAATATTGTTTGTTGTAGTGTTAAAAATTCTTTTTTGTTGGTTTTTTACAAAAAAATTCTGGGAATTTCTTCCTAATTTTCCATTTTATCTATTCATACTATAAAGGATATTTTATATAGAAGAAGTGATTGTGCAAATCAGACAAAGCATCAGACAAAAAAGTCTCTGTTTATGACAAGAAAGTACAAGGTGGCTTTTAGTATAATAGAAAATAGCAACAAGTTAACCAATTGTGTGTGTAGCTTTCCATCTATTTCAACGGAAATTGGCTGCGGATGTAATTCGAAGAGGTTGATGGAAACCAAGTGATGGAAGGATGCGCCGCAAAACATTACAACACAGAACATTACAAGGAGGAATCAAAATGCAAAAAGAAGCCCTTGGTATGGTGGAGACAAAAGGTCTGGTTGGCGCTATTGAGGCTGCTGATGCCATGGTTAAGTCTGCAAATGTTGCCTTAGTCGGCTATGAAAAAATCGGATCCGGCTTAGTTACCGTTATGGTACGCGGTGATGTAGGCGCTGTAAAAGCATCTGTAGATGCTGGCTCCATTGCTGCTGAAAAAGTCGGAACAGTTGTTTCCTGCCACGTAATCCCAAGACCACATACAGATGTGGAGAAAATCCTTCCGCATATGGAATAATGGAAGTTTAATAGGGATTTGTGAGGAAACCCGCCACCTTTGTGAGAATGCGGAATAAGCAAAAAAATATTTTGGAGGGAAAACAACATGGATGAATTGAACAACAACATCGTGGAAGAAGTTATGAAAAGGCTTGGCGCTGCTGTTGCAGCTTCTCCTGCAGAAGAAAAATGCTGTGAAACAGCTGCCAGTGCACCAACATGTAATTTGACAGAGTTCGTAGGTACAACATTAGGACATACAATCGGATTGGTAATTGCAAACGTTGACCATCAGGTTCACGAAGCTCTTAAAATTGACCCAAAATACCGGGCAATCGGTATTATCAGCGACCGTGTAGGAGCAGGCCCGCAGATTTTTGCAGCGGATGAAGCTGTAAAAGCAACCAACAGTGAATGTCTTTTGGTAGAATGCCCGCGTGATACAGAAGGCGGAGCAGGCCATGGCTCTTTGATTATTTTTGGAGCTGAGGATGTATCTGATGCCCGCCGTGCAGTAGAAGTTTGCCTGCGTGAGATTCCACGTACTATGGGTGACGTTTACGGCAACAGCGCAGGACATTTGGAATTCCAGTACAGCGCACGCGCTTCCCATGTATTGAATAAAGTATGGGGCGCTCCTCTTGGAAAAGCTTTTGGCATTACCGTAGGAGCTCCGGCAGGTATTGGCGTGATTTTGGCTGATACGGCTTCCAAGGCAGCAACCATTGATGCTGTAACCCTTGCAACGCCAGGCAATGGCGGAACCAGCTTCTCCAACGAAGTAAATTATTTCTTCTCTGGTGATTCTGGAGCAGTAAAACAGGCAATTATTGCGGCTCGTGACGTAGGACTTCAGTTATTGAAAACATTAGAGCCGGATGAAGAATTAAAATCAACCACTACCCCTTATATTCTTTAATCAGGAAGGAGCCGTAAAGCTATGAAATCAAAACGTTTTGAAGTTTTGGCGAACCGTCCGGTAAATAAGGATGGTTACGTGAAGGAGTGGCCGGAAGTTGGTCTGATTGCTATGAACAGCCCGTTCGACCCGACTCCCAGTATCAAAATTGAAAATGGGCGCGTAACAGAGTTAGATGGCAAGTGCCGCGCTGATTTTGATATGTTAGATACCTTTATTGCAGACCATGCAATCCGTTTGGAAAATGCAGAAAAAGCTATGGCATTGGATTCACTGGAAATCGCACGTAAGATTGTGGATATCAATGTTACACGCCAGGAAATCCTTGATATTACACTTTCCATTACCCCTGCAAAATTAACTGAGGTTGTAGGAAAGATGACAATCGTGGAAATCATGATGGGTATGACAAAGATGCGTGCCCGCCTGATGCCCGCAAACCAGTGCCATGTTACGAATGTAAAAGATAACCCTGTCCAGATTGCAGCTGATGCGGCAGAAGCTGGCGTACGTGGATTTGCAGAGATGGAGACAACCGTTGGTATCGCTCGTTATGCACCATTTAATGCAATTGCTATTATGGTAGGCGCTCAGGTAGGACGTCCCGGCGTTATGACACAGTGTGCTTTGGAAGAAGCTACAGAGCTGCTGCTTGGCATGCGTGGTTTCACTACATATGCTGAGACAATTTCCGTATATGGTACAGAGCCGGTATTTATGGATGGTGATGATACTCCTTATTCAAAAGCATTTTTGGCAAGCTGCTATGCAAGCCGCGGCTTGAAGATGCGTTTCACCTCCGGTACAGGTTCCGAGGTTCAGATGGGTTATGCAGAAGGCAAATCCATGCTGTATCTGGAAGCTCGCTGTCTTGCAGTTACCAAGGGCGCAGGCGTACAGGGAACACAGAATGGTTCCGTATCATGCGTAGGCGTACCAGCAGCAGTGCCAGGCGGTATCCGTGCAATCGCAGCAGAGAACTTGATTGCTATGCTGCTGGATCTTGAATCCACCACATCCAATGACCAGACCTTTACTCATTCTGATCTGCGTCGTGTGGCCCGCAGCGTACCACAGTTCTTCTCTGGTACAGATTATATCTGCTCCGGTTATTCTGCTACACCGAACTATGATAATATGTTCGCTGGCTCCAACTGGGATGCAGAGGATTATGATGACTGGAATATTATCCAGCGTGATATGAAGATTGACGGCGGCCTTCAGCCTGTACGTGAAGATGATGTTCTCAAAGCCCGCAACAAGGCAGCACGTGCTCTTCAGGGCTTGTTCCGTGAATTGGGTCTTCCGCCTATCACAGATGCAGAAGTAGAAGCAGCTACCTATGCAAATGGCTCCAATGATATGCCAGACCGTAACGTAAATGAAGATTTGAAGGCTATTGAAGATATGATGGCGCGCAATGTAACGGGTGTTGATTTTGTTAAGGCTCTTGACAAAGCTGGATTCCCGGATGTAGCGCAGAATATATACAACATGCTTCGCCAGAAAGTGGCAGGCGATTATCTGCACACAGCTTCCATTTTCGGAGACAATTTCCATGTATTGTCTGCTGTTAATGCACCGAATGATTATCATGGGCCAATGACTGGTTACCAGATAAGCGAAGAAAGATGGAAACAGATTAGCGATATCCCCAATGCCATCCGGCCGGAAGACATTTAAGAAGGAGGTGTGACAGATAATGACTTTTGACGAAAAAACACTGCGTAGTGTCATTGCAGAAGTAGTTAAGGAAATGGCTGGCCAGGCAGCGCCGGCAGCAGCAGCGCCTGCACCTGCAGCTCAGCTTGCAGCAGGCAAGATGACTTTAACAGAGCAGGGAGACGCACCGAAGGGTGCAGCTCCAGATGAGGTTGTAATCGGCCTTGCTCCAGCTTTTGGCGTATATCAGAAAGAAACTATTATCCATCAGCCCCACGATAAGGTGCTGCGTGAGATTATAGCTGGTATCGAAGAGGAAGGATTAAAATGGCGTGTAGTACGTGTATACCGTACCTCTGACGTTTGCTTTATTGCCCATGATGCAGCTGAATATTCAGGCTCAGGCGTTGGCATCGGCATCCAGTCCAAGGGTACAACCGTAATCCATCAGAAGGATCTTCCGCCTCTTAGCAACCTGGAACTGTTTTCACAGGCTCCGTTGATTGAGATGGATACCTTCCGCCAGATTGGAAAGAATGCTGCTAAATATGCGAAGGGCGAGGCTCCTACGCCAGTGCCGGTTCGTAATGACCAGATGGCTCGTCCGACCTATCAGGCTATTGCAGCTTTATTACATATCAAAGAAACCGAACATGTTGACAACGATAAACGGCCTCAGGCTGTATCAGTTTCATTTCAGTGAAAGGAGGTAGAATAATGGATCAGGAACGTTTAATGGAACAGATTGTACAACAGGTTATGCAGGCCATGAAGAGTGGCGGATCTGCGCCAGCGCCAGCTGCCTCTGTGGGTGGTAAGGTAACAGCACAGAATTATCCTTTAGCTGAAAATTTAGCTGATAAAATTAAAACACCTACCGGTAAGCCTTTCACTTCTTTAAGCTATGACAAGGTAATTTCCGGTGAGCTTACCGCAGATGATATGCGTATTTCTCCAGAAACCTTGGAAATGCAGGCTCAGGTAGCAGAGTCTGTAAACCGTGAGGCATTTGCAGGCAACCTGCGCCGTGCAGCAGAGCTGATTGCTGTACCGGATGACCGTTTGCTGGAGATTTACAATGCATTGCGTCCTTACCGTTCAAGCAAACAGGATTTGATTGACATTGCAAATGAACTGGATCAGAAGTATGGCGCAAAAGCAGCAGCAACCCTCGTGCGCGAGGCCGCTGATGTTTATGAGCAGCGAGGCAGGCTGAAAAAATTCTAAGATTCTGCAAAGTTGGGAGGTTCCACTATGAAAATTGTTGCAGGCATTGATATTGGAAATGCGACAACAGAAACAGCTCTGGCAAGGATTGACGGAAATCAGGTAGAATTTCTGGCCAGCGGCACAGTACCAACAACAGGTATCAAGGGAACCCGGCAGAACATCAATGGCGTCGTCCATTCCTTGACCAGTGCGATGGAAAAGGTGGGCGTTGAGATAACAGAGCTCTCACAGGTCTGCCTGAATGAAGCGGCTCCGGTTATCGGTGACGTAGCTATGGAAACCATCACGGAAACCATCATCACGGAATCTACTATGATTGGACACAATCCCTCTACGCCTGGCGGTATGGGCGTTGGCGTAGGGGAGACCATTTTAATTACGCAGCTTGCTGCGGCGGCAGGAGGAAAGGATTATATCGTGGTAGTGCCTGCCAGTGTAGATTTTGAAGATGCTGCAAGGCTGATTAATGAAGGTTCTGCCGGAACCCGGCAGGTAACGGCAGCTATTGTCCAGCGGGATGACGGCGTACTGATTCACAACCGTCTGAATCATAAGATTCCCATTGTGGATGAAGTGGCCTTGGTGGATAAGGTTCCTATGGGCATGCGCTCCGCAGTGGAGGTTGCTGGTGTAGGCGGCGTGGTGGAAGTACTCTCTAATCCATATGGGATTGCAACGCTTTTTGGATTGTCTTCGGAGGAGACGCGGCAGGTGGTTCCGATTGCCCGTGCATTGATTGGCAACCGCTCTGCTGTGGTAATAAAAACTCCTGCAGGGGATGTCAAAGAGCGGAAAATCCCAGCAGGCATGATTGAATTTTATGGCCAGAACCGGACAGTGAAGGTAGATGTAGATGCCGGGGGCGAAAAAATTATGCAGGCTGTGGAGTCCCTTCCTGTCCTGGAGGATGTCCGGGGAGAACCAGGAACCAATGCAGGCGGCATGTTGGAGAAGGTCCGCCAGGTCATGGCGAATCTGACGAAACAGCATCCAAAAGATATACATATTCAGGATTTACTGGCAGTAGATACGTTTACTCCCCAGAAGGTCCAGGGAGGTTTGGCAAATGAGTTTTCACAAGAAAACGCGGTAGGCATTGCTGCTATGGTTAAGGCTGACCGCCTTCAAATGGAAGCCATTGCCAAAGAATTTTCTGAACAGATAAACATCCCAGTCCAGGTTGGGGGCGTAGAGGCTGATATGGCAATTCGGGGGGCATTGACGACACCGGGTACCAATAAGCCCCTGGCTATTTTGGATATGGGTGCAGGATCTACAGATGCATCAATTATCAATCGGGAAGGGGAAATCCATTCCATCCATCTGGCAGGTGCGGGTAATATGGTAACGCTTCTGATTCAGTCAGAGATGGGTTTGGATAGCTTTGATATTGCAGAAGATGTGAAAAAATATCCATTGGCTAAGGTGGAAAGCTTTTTCCATGTCCGGCATGAAAACGGAACAGTGGAATTTTTCTCTGAACCATTGGATCCTAATATTTTTGCCAAGACTGTCATACTCAAAGAAGGGAATATGATTCCTCTAGAGGGTGATTGGTCTATGGAGAAGATTCGTCTTATCAGGCGCCAGGCAAAACAAAAGGTATTTGTAACCAATGCCTTGCGTGCTTTGGCCAGGGTCAGCCCTACGGGCAATGTCCGGGATATTCAGTTTGTTGTTCTGGTAGGCGGCTCAGCTTTAGATTTTGAAGTGCCGCAGATGGTTACGGACGCACTGTCCCAGTATAAGGTTGTGGCAGGCCGCGGTAATATCCGAGGAACAGAAGGTCCTCGTAACGCAGTGGCAACAGGATTGGTGCTTTCCTTAACGGAAAGGGGGAACTGATATGAATGTTGCCCAAAGCGTAATGACAAAGCCTACGGTTCATGTACTGTGCAGCTTAGATGTTCCAGAAAATTCTGTGAAGCAGCTGCTTTACGGATTGGAGGAAGAGGGCATTCCCTGTGAGATTTGGACGGAGGAACATAAAGATGCGTTAGCATTGGCATGGCAAGGCGCCCAGTCTTCCCGCCTTGGAGTAGGAGTGGGCATGGACGGGAGGACAGCGGTTTTGCATATTTCCAAATTAAAGCGTGAGCAGCCTTTGTTCCAGGTTCCAGTTGGGTCTGGGGGGCAGACACGTATTTTGGGCGCCAATGCAGCGCGGTTGGTGAAGAAGCTGCCATTAAAACCTTTAGAAGGGAGGTGAAGGCATGAAGAAAAGTTTAGGGCTCATAGAGACAGCGGGTTTGGCGGCCGGCATTGAGGCAGCAGATGCAGCAGTGAAGTCAGCCAACGTGGAACTGATTGGTTATGAGCTGACAAAAGGCGGAGGCTGGACGACCATTAAGGTTCAGGGTGATGTAGGTGCAGTGAAAGCTGCCGTGGATGCAGCCCGTATGGCAGCCGCTAAGGTGAACCAGGTGGTAAGCACACGGGTAATTCCCCGTCCCTCTGCCGGACTTGACATACTGGTGCATAATCCAGATACTGTCGGGGATGAACAGTCTTCAAAGGGATCGGATATGCCAAAACCTCCCACACCGCCAAAGGGATCGAAAAAGGTGAAAGAGGAAGAGGCAGCAAAGCCGGACGGACAAGAGACAAAGCAGGCAGAAGAAACGCAGCCGGTTCCAGCACCGGAAGAATCTAAGGAAGCTGAAATGCCAGCAGAGGGAAAGGAGATGGAGAAGGCTCCTGTACCAAAGCCGACAGAAAAAGATTCTAAGGAAAAAGAACCGGATGGAGAGAAAGTGCCAGCAGAGGATTCTAAGGAAAAAGATCCAGATGGGGTAGAAGCACCAGCAGAAAAAGAAGAAACGGGGGAAGCTCCAGTGCCGGAAGAACCTGCAAAAGACTCTAAGGAAGCAGAGGAAAGCGGCACAGAAGCGCCAGCAGAAAAAGCGCAGGATGCAGGAAATCCAGAAGGGGAAGCTTCCCCAGAACAGGAAACCAAGGAACCTGCAGCTCCCAAGCAGGCCAAGCGGGGAACCGCAAAGGGACGCAAGGGAGGAAAGCGCAGCAGTAAGAATGAGACTACAGAATAAGATAGATTGGAGGTTATCGTTATGGGAGAAGCTCTTGGCATGATTGAAACAAAAGGCCTTGTAGGAGCTATTGAAGCAGCCGATGCCATGACAAAATCAGCAAATGTTACGCTGATTGGCTATGAAAAGATTGGTTCAGGGCTGGTGACCGTAATGGTCCGCGGTGACGTAGGTGCAGTGAAAGCATCTGTGGATGCAGGTGCAGCAGCCGCTGAAAAAGTGGGCGAGATTGTATCACAGCACGTTATTCCGCGTCCGCACACAGATGTGGAAAGAATCCTTCCGAAGGATCTGTGAGGGGAGGAATAAGCCGTGGAGAAAAGCCAATACACGCAGGAAGAGTTTCTGCGTCTAATAGTAAAATTAGTGGTAGAGGAATTATCCAGATGGGAGCGTTCTGTTCCTATCGGTATTTCTAACCGCCACATTCATCTAAATCGGGCGGATATGGACGTTTTGTTTGGGGCTGGCAGCGAATTGACGCCGATCAAGGATTTACAGCCAGGCCAGTATGCTGCCAAGGAAACAGTGACAATCCAAGGTCCAAAAGGTGAATTGAAACGTGTGCGTGTGCTTGGTCCTCTACGTAAGGAATCTCAGGTAGAAATTTCCATCGGTGATAGTTTTGTGCTTGGCGTACGCCCTCCTGTCCGGGAATCCGGTAAGCTGGAGGGAACGCCGGGCATAAAAGTGATTGGCCCGAAGGGAGAAGTGGAGCTGAAAAAAGGCGTTATTGCTGCTCTCCGCCATATTCACCTTGATCTGGTAACTGCAGAGCGTATGGGTGTACATGACGGGCAGATTGCCAAGGTAAAGATAGAAGGAGAGCGTGGCGCACTATTAGATAATGTGCTGCTGCGTGTGTCTGATAAATTTGCCCCCGAGATGCACATTGACGTGGAAGAGGCCAATGCTTTAGGCGTCAAAAATAAAGACAGGGCATACATCATTCTAGATTAGAGACAGCGGAGGAAGTGCATATGGGGTGCGATATCAAACAATGCAATGAAACACTGTTGGAGTTTGAACAGCTGATAGAGAATGGTGAGAAGAAAGATTGGAAAGGCGTTCTGCGCACTGGTGTGGACTTAGGTACTGCCAACATTGTTTTAGCAGTGGTGGATGAGGAAAATCAACCAGTGGCTGGCGCCACTTTTCCATCAACCGTGGTTCGGGATGGCATTGTAGTAGATTACGTAGGGGCTGTACAGGCCGTGACAAAACTGAAAAGCCAATTGGAAGAATTGCTGGGTGAGACATTGGATGCAGGGGCTTGCGCAATTCCGCCAGGAATTTTGTCTGGCAATGTAAAAGCGATTGGAAATGTGGTAGAGTCAGCTGGGTTCCGGCTGACTGAAATTGTAGATGAGCCTACTGCCGCCGCTGCCGTATTGGGGATAAAAGATGGAGCAGTGGTGGATGTGGGAGGAGGAACTACTGGGATTAGCATCCTGGAGGACGGGAAGGTCATTTATACAAGTGACGAACCCACAGGAGGCACCCATATGACCCTGGTGCTGGCAGGATTTTATGGATGCAGCACCCAGGAAGCTGAAATTATGAAACGTGATAAAGCTCAGGAGGCAAATGTATTTCCTGTAGTGAAACCGGTAGTGGAAAAAATGGCTGCAATCGTCAAACGGAGTTTAGAAAAATACCCGGTAGATACAGTCTATGTGGTAGGAGGCGCATGCTGCTTTACTCAGTTTGAGGCAGTCTTTGAAAAATATCTTGGCACACCTGTGGTAAAACCAGCGGCTCCGCTGTTGGTAACGCCTTTAGGTATTGCTATGAATTGTACGAAGTGAGAGGAGGGTGAGGACGTTGACGGAGCAGGAACAACATATCCACAGTATTGTAGCGCAAGTGCTTGCAGAACGGGTAGTGCAGAAACTTTTGGAACGCCAGAAAAAAGCGCTGGTGGTTTATACCGGTTCAAATATGGGTATAGATCCTGGTTTGGAATGCCTAAGGAAGCTGCGTGAGGAAGATGGATTTACTTTTCGGGTATTATTGACCCGGAGTGCAGCTGATTTGCTGGATACATCGGCAATTTGTTCCGCCCTGGATCCGGAGGAATTTTGGGTGGAAAAGCCTGCAGATTCACCGGAAGCTCTTACTGCCCGATATGACACAATCCTGGTTCCTGCATTGACAGTAAACACTGCAGCACATGTTGCTGCATGTATGGCGGATACTCCCGCTGCTGCTATTATCCTGGACGGATTGATGCGGGGAAAAAATGTAGTGGCAGCTGTGGATGGCTGTTGTCCCGATAATCCAGAGCGGATCAGGCGGGGATTTCGTATGACAGAAGCCCTTAAGGGTAAGCTCCGGGAGAATAAGGATACCTTGAAGAGTTTCGGCGCGTTTTTGACAACTTCGGATCAGTTACGGGAGACAGCGAAAAAAGCTATTATGAGTTTTGCTTCTGCATCTGCCTTTAGCAGACCGGAGCCGAAAAGACAAGCAGAGAACAAACCAGAAACGGGAATGGCTGCAGGAACGTTCCGGGCAGAGCTGGAAGGGCGTGTGTTTAGCGGAAAGCACATAAAATCTTATCCAGACCATGCTACAATCATCGTTCCGAGACGGACAATCATCACCCAGCTGGTATCTGACGAAGCCCGGAGACGGGACATCCGCATAGAGATTGAATCATGAGGCAGGTGGAAAAATGTATCTAGGAAGAGTGATTGGAACTGTAGTTTCTACCAGTAAGAACGAAAATCTCATTGGCATGAAGCTTTTGATGGTTGAAAAACTGACAGAACGTCTGGAACGGGAAGGTTCAACTGAGATTGCCGTAGATTCTGTAGGAGCCGGTACCGGTGAAATTGTAATTGTTTGTAAGGGCAGTTCAGCCCGTTATGTTTTTGGCGATGGCTCGGCTCCGGTGGATACGTCCATTGTAGGCATTGTGGATAATGTGGAGGTGAGTTAATGGCAAATTTGTACACCAAAACTGGTGATAAGGGCCAGACTAGCCTGGTAGGCGGCTCGCGGGTCAGAAAATCGGACCTTCAGGTAGAGTGCTATGGCACCATCGACGAGGCGAATTCCATGCTGGGTCTGGCTTATTCCAATACATGCCAGGAATATATCAGAACTACGGTACACACCATTCAGGAAAGATTGTTTTCTCTGGGAGCGGAGCTGGCCAGTGATGGGGAAGGCGCTGCAAAGCTAAAGAGCCTGATTTCTGAAGATGATGTGGCCTTTTTGGAACATGTGGTGGATACATGCACGGAGACAACTGGGAAAATGACCCATTTTGTTGTTCCTGGCGTAGACCCGGCATCCTCTGCTCTGCATGTAGCCCGGACCATTGTACGGCGGGCAGAACGGCGCATGGTGGATTTGGCAGAAATGCGTCCGGTACGTGAAGTGGTGATGCGCTATGTCAACCGTTTATCAGATGCTGTCTATGCAATGGCGCGTCTCCAGGAGGAGCTGGCGGCGGAAGCACAGATGCGGGAGAAGGTGACAGAAATGGTAAAGGGCATATTGGCAAAGCATACGGGCGGCCTTCCTCCTATTTCTCTTGAGGTTCTTGAGCACATGGCAGCAAGGGCAAAGGAAAAATCACGGGAGATTGGTGTTCCGGTGGTTTTTTCTGCTGTTGACAGCGGAGGAAACCTTCTTTTGCTTGAACGGATGGAAGGCGCGCTGCCAGGCAGTGTGGAGGTATCAGCTGGGAAAGCGTATACTGCCAATGCGTTCCATATGCCGACCCATGAATTGGGCCAGGCAGCACAGCCGGGCGGCTCACTCTACGGGATAGAGAATGCTGCGCCGGGAAAAATCATCCTGTTCGGGGGCGGTTTTCCCTATATTGCGGATGGCCAGGTGGCAGGAGGCATTGGCGTATCTGGCGGGACAGTAGAACAGGATATGGAGATTGCACGTTATGCAATGTCTATGTAAGGAGGGAAAGCAATGAATATAGATGAACGCGTGGTAGCGGGCATAGTAAATGCGGTTTTGGGTAAACTGGATGATATTTCCGGCCCATGCGCAGAAACGGGAGGAGATAACTGGGGTATCTTTGAAAACATGGATGATGCGGTAGAGGCTGCTGCCGCTGCACAAAGAGAGTATTTAAACCGCACCATGCATGAGCGGGCAGCCTATGTGCAGGCAATCCGTGACGTGGTGCTCAATCAGGAGAATCTGGAATATATTTCCCGCCAGTCTGTAGAAGAGACGGAAATGGGAAATTTTGAACATAAGGTAATTAAGAACCGGCTTGCGGCAACAAAAACGCCGGGAATAGAAGATTTAACCACAGATGCAATGTCAGGTGACGATGGGCTTACGTTAGTGGAATATTCTCCCTTTGGGGTAATCGGAGCCATAACGCCTACTACGAATCCCACAGAGACAATTATCTGCAATTCTATTGGAATGCTGGCTGCAGGAAACAGTGTGGTATTCAGTCCTCATCCAAGGGCAAAAAATGTTTCGCTGCATTTGGTTCGTCTGATTAACCGTGCTTTGGCTGAAGCTGGGGCACCGGCAAACCTGGTGGTTACTGTATCCAAGCCGTCTATCGAGAATACAAACGCTATGATGAACCATCCTTTGGTACGGATGCTTGTGGCAACCGGCGGTCCTGGCATTGTAAAGACTGTACTTTCCAGTGGAAAGAAGGCAATCGGTGCAGGCGCAGGCAATCCTCCGGTGGTGGTGGATGAAACGGCTAATATTGAAAAAGCAGGAAAAGACATCATCGACGGCTGCAGTTTTGACAACAATCTGCCCTGTATTGCGGAAAAAGAGGTTATTGTGGTAGATTCCACGGCAGATTACTTAATCTTTAACATGAAGAAAAATGGCGCTTATGAAGTAAAGGATCCAGAAATCATTGACAAGCTTGTAAAGCTGGTGGTTCAGGAGAATGGGAAGAGCCCGGTGACATCCTTTGTAGGCAAGAGCGCCAAGTATATTCTGGATAAGGTGGGCGTTCAGGTAGATGATGACGTAAGGGTTATCCTGGTACAGGCTGCGGAGGATCATCCTTTTGTCCAGGTAGAGCTGATGATGCCGATTCTTCCAGTTGTACGGGTGCCGGATGTGGATGCAGGGATCGAGATGGCTATCCGTGTGGAACATGGCAACCGCCATACTGCTATCATGCATTCCCGCAATGTAGATAAGCTGACCAAGATGGCTAAGCTTATCCAGACAACGATTTTTGTAAAGAACGGTCCTTCTTATGCCGGAATCGGCGTAGGCGGCGAAGGCCATACGACATTTACCATCGCAGGCCCTACCGGAGAAGGGCTGACTTCAGCAAAATCCTTTGCACGGCGGCGTAGATGCGTATTAGTCGGAGGATTGGATGTACGCTGATTAGGGAGGTGCTCCTATGCAGGAAAATTTAACAGCTTTGGTGGAAAGCGCTGGCATTGTGGGCGCGGGAGGCGCAGGCTTCCCCACCCATGTAAAGCTGAATGCCAAAGCAGACACCGTAATTATTAACGGGGCTGAATGTGAACCGCTCTTAAGGGTAGATCAGCAGCTTATGGCAAAACAGGCCGGCCGGCTGCTTGCGGCTTTAGACAAGATTGTCACACATTTAGAAGCAAAAGAAGGTATTGTAGCATTGAAGGAGCATTACCACACTGCAGCGGAAGCTCTGCAGCGTGAGTTAGTGAACTACCCCAAGCTGCGTCTGCATCTGCTGGGAGCCTTTTACCCGGCAGGCGACGAGCAGGTGATTGTTTACGAGGTCACTGGGAGGATTGTCCCGGAAGGGGGAATACCCATCAATGTGGGCGTAGTAGTAACCAATGTGGAAACTGCCCTGAATGTAATGGATGCCGTGGATGGACATCCGGTTACCGAAAAATATGTAACGTTGACTGGCGCTGTGCGCACGCCAAAGACCGTTAAGGTTCCATTGGGTATTACAGCAGCAGAAGCCCTGGAATTGGCAGGCGGCGCTGCAACAGCGGATTACCGTATTGTAAACGGCGGCCCTATGATGGGACGTTTGGTTTCGCCAGAAAGTGCAATCACAAAGACCACTAAGGGCCTTATCGTGGTTCCGGCAGGCCATCCTCTCTTAAACAGCCTGGAACGCCCCTTAGGCGTATCCTTGCGGCAGGCAGCAACTGCATGTATGCAGTGCTCCTTATGTTCTGAGGTTTGTCCCCGGGGATTGCTTGGACACCGCATCCAGCCCCATAAGCTGATGCGTATTGCCGCCTATGGAAGCATGTGTGACCCAGCGCAGACACCAATGAATGCCTATCTCTGCTGCGGATGCCGTTTATGCGAATATGCTTGTGTGATGGGACTGCAGCCTTGGAAGCTAAACGGCAATCTTAAGAACATTTTAGGTGAGCAGGGCATTCGCAACAGCTTGAATAACAAGCCAGAACATGGTGCGCCTTTCCGAGAGTTTAAGCGCTACCCGGTTCATAAGCTTATCCATCAGCTTGGCCTTACAGTTTATGATGTTGATGCTCCCATGGAAGAGGGCGGGACGCCTGCTTATGGAAAAGTTACCCTGCCCCTTCGGCAGAATGTGGGGGCGCCGGCCGAACCGGTGGTAGAAGAGGGCAGCCAGGTGGAAAAGGGTGATTTGATTGCCCGGATTCCTGAAGGAAAATTGGGGGCAAACCTCCATGCAAGCATTTCCGGCACAGTAGCAGCTGTCACTGGTGACAGTATTGTAATTCAAGCATAAGAGATAGATTTTTAGAAAGGATATGCGTATGGGAAAGTCAATTGGATTATTGGAGCTGAAAAGCATTCCCGTAGGCGTACAGTCTGCGGATGAAATGCTTAAGGCTGCGAATGTGGAGCTGTTGGTGGCTACTGCTATCTGCCCAGGAAAATACATTATTATTATCAGCGGCCAGGTAGGAGCGGTAAAAAGTTCCATGGAAAAGGGCAGACAGGTTGCGGGGACTTTCCTTATCTGCCATCATACCATCAATAATGTCCATGCATCTGTACCATCAGCTCTGGTGGGAACAGTTGATGTGGAACGTATCACTGCCCTGGGTATGCTGGAGACAATGTCAGCATTGACTGCAGTGCAGGCTGCTGATATTGCTGCAAAGGCATCCAATATTACCCTTATGGAGGTTCGGGTAGCCCGAGGCCTGGGTGGAAAAGGATATCTGATTTTTACAGGCGAGGTATCAGCTGTGAAGTCAGCATTGAATTCCTGCCTCACTCAGTTAGCGGAAGCCGGTGAGATTACCAGCAGCTGCGTAATTCCGTCGCCACACAAGGGTTTGCTGGAAAAGCTGATGTGATGCAAAGAAAGGGAGTGAGTTGGCAATGGATATGAACCTTTTGGATATTGGTGCGTCTGCGGAAGGTAAGATGCGTATCATTCAGGAGACAGTTCCTGGAAAACAGGTGACCTTGGCGCATATTATTGCCAGTCCTGGTGAGATTATTTATCAAAAGCTGGGTTTGAACCCAGAGTTGGATTATAAACAGTCAGCGATTGGAATTTTAAGTATGTGTCCTTCTGAGATATCTGTGATTGCTGGTGATATCGCAATGAAAACTGCTCCGATTGAAATTGGGTTTATCGACCGTTTCAGCGGAACGCTGATTTTTACAGGAAGGATTTCTAATGTTCAATCTGCGGTTTCCAATATTCTTGCCTATTTAAAGAATAATTTAGGTTTTACAGTTTGTGAGATTACAAGAACATGAAAAAGATCATTTTAATGGGGCGCAGCGAATGTGGCAAGACCACTTTGACCCAGGCGCTTAAGGGTGATGTGATTTCATATCACAAAACACAATATATTAATCACTATGATGTTGTGATTGACACGCCAGGAGAGTATGCGGAAACTTCCTCGTTAGCTCGTGCCTTGGCTCTATATTCCTACGAGGCAGACGTGGTTGGGCTTCTGCTGAATGCAGCAGAGCATTATTCCATTTATCCGCCCTGCTGTGCTGCCGCCTGCAATCGGCCTGTGATTGGAATTGTGACGCAGATTGACCGGGAGGATGCCCATCCGGACCGGGCGCATCAATGGCTGGAGATGGCTGGATGCAGGCCGGTGTTCCGGGTCAGTTCCTATACGGGGGAAGGGCTTTGGCAGGTGCTCAATTACCTCCGGGAACCAGGGGATGCGCTTCCCTGGGATTCCGAGGAGGAAGCGGAACACCCGCGAACAGTAATTTCCGATAAATTTGGAAAGGTATAGTATTTTCATTGATGTTTTTTGGCGTGCCAGCCGGGCAGAATGCAGTTAAAAGAAAAATATAGAGGGCTGCCGGAAAGGGTTGTATCTTCTACAGTATATAGCATATATATTTATGGATTATGCCTGTATACTGTATGAAATATCCTTTTCCGGCAGCCCTTTTATAAAGTGGGTAACAGATAAAAGAAATAATAAATAATCATTGTTCATCAAAATCTTTGGAATCCTTTTTGGATTCCTCCAAGCGCATTGGCGTTTCCTGCTTATTTTCCAGGATGCTGGGATTATTGGCAGATTTTTCCTCCAAGGCATTCGAATCAGAGAGAATATGGCTGTCATGGAGCCGTGGGAAACGCCGGCTGCCGTTGGTGCGGTATAAAACAGCGGCTCCTGCAGTCAATCCGCCAATCAAAACACCGCCTGTAACGCCGATGGCTGGGCTGACCGCCAGCAGGCTTCCAAACATAAAGTTTAAGGCTACAGCGCCAAGGGAAACCAAAGTCAAGAGCCTTGTGTTGCGGCTTAAATTGTTGCTGACAATGGAAGTGTAGGTATCTAAATCTTTGATAATTGTGTTCTTATTCAGCTCATAACGCTCTTCCAAGAAGCGGAAATCCAATGCTACCTGTCCCTGAAGTACGTAGCTGTTCTGCATTTGTATCGGATAGTAGCCTTTGTCGATGCGGGTAATAATTTCCTTTAAGGCAATGATTTGGTTGCCGTATTCCGTGTAGCGGCGGCGGAAATCAAGAATCTGGTAGGTGCCGCTGTTGTCAATGCGGTTATCCAGTGAATCCTCCAATATCTTCATATCCTTAATACTGTATTCAATTAATTCATTTAAATTGGCAATCTTAAACAGAAGGGCATACATGTAAGCCTGCCCTACGTATTTGATGTCTTTATCCATCAGGAAAGCCTGGAACAGGCCCTCCGGGGATTCCTCCAGTATCAGGTTCGTGCCCTCCTGGCGGAGACGGAAATCATTCAGCAAATCGCCTTCCCCGTAGTTCAGCTCCAGAGTCAGGGCAGTTTCGTCACCAAAAATCCGCTGGCGCATAATGGAATCCTGGATTGGGCTGGAAAAAATGCAATACGAACTGTTTTCTATCCCAGCGTCTTCTGGGTGGCGTCCCCGGTTCATTGTTTTAAGAAAGGTATAATCATTCATAAAAGGATACCTCATTGTGTGAAATCACTTGTTTTCTCTATCAAAAATCATACCATATTTCTTTGTGGCTGTCCACATGAACAGCATGTCAATTCACGTAATCTGTCATAATCCCTTCTCATTGTTTTCTGCTGAATGGCAAATCAATTCGCATAATGCGTCGTAGTCTGCCCTCCTTGCTTCCTGGATATTTTCTATCCCAAGCTTCCTCAAACGTGCCGTGGTTTTTGGGCCGATGCTGAAGGATGTGACGGAGTCTGCCCATTCTTTTCCTGCTTTTTCTATAAGCCGGGAAGCAGAAGAAGCGCAGGTGAATATGGCTCCGTCATAATCTTTAACGTTTCCAAATTCTATTTGTTCCAGTGGAAGGCTTTCATTTTCATAAACTACGATTTCCTCAAAATTGCAGCAGTCCTCCAAAGCTTCTTTTAAATGGCTGTCTGCATTTTTCGCTTTCAGGTACCAGGCCTTTTCTTCTTTTCCCAAAGCTTTTTTCAACTCTTCTGCGAGGGCATCACTGTGGAATTCCCTGGGAATTAAATCTGCATAGATTCCATAGGTTTTTAAAAGCTCTGAGGTCTTATCTCCGATGGCTGCAATTTTACAGCCAGCAAGGCTTCGCACATCAAGCTTGCTTGCAGCTATCCGTGAAAAAAATGCATCCACCCCGTTCTTGCTTGTGAAAATCAGCCAGTCCACATGGCGTAACGCTTCCTTTGTAAATATAATTTCCTGGTTTACAATCCGCCCTGCCTGTACCTCTTTCACTGCGGCTCCCTGCTTTTGCAAAAGCTCTCCCAGCCTGGTGGATTTTTCTCCGATTGCCGGAAGCAGGTACCGTTTTCCAAATAGCGGCCGATTTTCAAAGAAATTAAGTTTATCCCGAAGGGAGATAACATCTCCTACCACAATGATGGCAGGTGAGACCAAATGCGATTGTTCCACTTCATCTGCTATATGGGCCAAATCGGATACGCAGGTTTTCTGCTCTGGCGTAGCGGCACAGGATATCACTGCTGCCTTTGTATGTTTTGCCATGCCTGCTTCCATCAGCTTATGGGAAATTTCTTTTACCTTGCTAAAGCCCATGAGGAATACGCAGGTTTCTTTTCCAGCTGCCATGGACGCAAAATCAATATCGGTCAGTTTATCGTTTTTGTCATGGGCAGTAACCACCCGGAAACCATGGGCGATTCCCCGGTGTGTGATGGGGATTCCTGCATAGGCAAGCCCCGCGATGGCAGAGCTGATTCCTGGAATCACTTCAAAAGGGACGCCCTTTTCCTGCAGATATAATCCCTCTTCGCCGCCGCGCCCAAATACATAGACATCGCCGCCTTTCAAACGAACGGTTCTGTCATATTTCATGCTCATCTCTGCCAGAAGCTTGTTAATCTCTGGCTGTTTCATGGTATGATGGTGGTTTTCTTTTCCCACATAGACAAATTCGCATCCCGGTTTTGCCTGATTCAGCAGTTCCGGATTGGAAAGCCTGTCATATACGATACAATCTGCCGCCTGGATGGCTTTTAGCCCTCGCAAGGTAATCAGTTCTGCATCCCCCGGGCCAGCGCCCACCAAAGAGACAAGCCCTGCCATTTGCCGGCGTATCTTTGCTGCAGCTTTTTTTGCAAGCTCCTCTGGATGGACGCCCCGGACAAATGCATAGGATTGTTTCGTTCCTGTTTCATTTCCAAACATGGCGCGCAGCTCATAAGTATTGTCTTCTGCTTTTTTGCAGGCTGCGCCCACCGGAATATGGCAGTCTCCGCCGATTTCCTGTAAAAATCCCCGTTCTGCTTCAATTTGGTTTGCGGTTTCCTCATCTGCAAATGCATCCAGCATTTCAAGAAGCTTTTCTTCTCCTTCCCGGATTTCCAGTGCAAGGGCACCCTGGGCGGGGGCGGAAATCATCGCTTCCTCCTCAAAATACATGGTAATCTGATCCTGCATTCCAAGGCGGTGAAGGCCTGCCGCCGCCAATACAATGCCATCCAGCTTGTTTTCCCTCATTTTTCGAAGCCTTGTATCCACATTTCCCCGGATATTTATGACATTTAAGTCCGGCCTTAACCGCTTTAACTGGAATTCCCGGCGTTTGCTTCCAGTGCCGATGACAGAGCCCGGCTCCAGTTCTTCCAGTGAATTTTTCTCGCGCAGAATCAAAACGTCCCTGGGATCTTCTCTTTTCCAGGTTTTGCTGAACCTAAGGCCTGGGGCTGGAAATGCGGGCATATCCTTCATGCTGTGGACGCCGATGTCTATTTCACGGCTTAAAATCCTCTCTTCAATTTCTTTCACAAACAGGCCTTTGTCCCCGATTTCATGGAGGGGCCGGTCCAAAATTAAATCGCCCTTTGTCTCCACAATCTGGATGGCAAATTCATCTTCTTTATAGGACTGCTTCAGTTTTTCGCAGACAAAATGCGCCTGCGCCATGGCCAGCTTGGATTTCCTTGTTCCAATGATATACTTCATAGTCTGTCTCCAATCTTATATTTGAAAAAGCTGTTCCACCAGTTTTTTAAATTCTTCTTGCTCGTCTGTTGTATTCAAATGCTTTAGTTCCTGGATGGGTTCTCGCAAGAGCCGCTGGAGGGAGGCGTTTAAAACCTTCCGCAATAGCTTTTGTTCCCGTTGGTTTAATTCCATCTTCCGGTTTAAATATCCATAGCTGTCTTCTACAATGGTATGGCATCTTTGCTGCAAGGATGCAATGGTAGGATCCATCCGGCTGGAAAGAAACCAGTCCACGGTTTCCTGCAAATCTTCCTCAATCAGCTTTCCCCCTTCTTTTACCAGCTTCCTGCGCTCCTCCTCATTTTCTTTTGCAATTTTATGAAGTTCATCTAAATTGATTAAATCTACCAAAGGCTCCTTGGCAAATGCCATGTCAATGTCCCTTGGGGTTGCCAAATCTAAAAAGACGAGAGGCTTTTTGGGAGAAAAGCATTCCCTTTTCACCACCAGATGAGGGGAGGCAGTGGCAGAAATCACAATGTGGCATTCTGGCATCGCTTCATACCGCTCTTCATAAGGAATAATCTTTATGCCAGGAAATTCCTCACGAAGCAATCTGGCGTGGGCGTAATTCCGGCTGCAGGCAGTGACGGTGTCTGCCTGGTATTCAAATATGTATTTTAATGCAAGCGCCGCCGTCTTTCCGCTTCCAATAACCAGGACGTTTTTTCCTTGAATTCTGCAGATTTCGTTTAACCTCTGGATGCCTATATAGCTGACAGACAGAGGTTTTTCACTGATTTTCAGCTTTGTCTGTATTTTTTTTGCGCAGGTGACCGCATCCCTTACTATTTTATTCAGTTCCTTTCCGCTATGCCCCATTGTTACAGAATATTCCAAGGCTTCTTTTACCTGCCCTAAAATCTGGTTTTCTCCTAACACAAGTGATTCCAGCCCTGCCGCAATCCGAAACAGGTAGGTAACGGCTTCCTTTCCTGACAGTGTAATCAGATATTTATCCAGGCGGATATCCTGAAACATTTTCTCATAAATTTTTTGTATCTGCAACTGCTGTGTCTCATTTTCATAAAAATAGTACACCTCGCTCCGGTTGCAGGTAGAGAGGATCATAACCTGTTCCACCCCAAAGGATGAAGCTTTCTCCAAAAAATCTAATTTCATCCCCTGGGTAAAAGATGTTTTATCCCTCACGTCAAGCTGTGCTTTTTTGTAATTTATCCCCACAATTCCAAACTCCATAAACCTTCTCCTTTTCCTGAAACATGTTTGAAAATTGTTTTTGTTCTACGATTTCAGTACAAAATGTACGTATTTGCCTGTTTTGATTTCATACATGAAAGTCATGAATTTTTCTTCTTCAAAATATAATTCAGCAGGCCGCCGATTACAATAATAGCAAAAGCCACCAGCAAAACTCTCTTTGCCGCCTCCTGGGGCAGTTCGTTTTTGCTTCCGATGGAATCCCGGTAAAAGAAAAATTTGTAATTGACCTCCACAGGATGGCCCATAGCAGTTGTGTCTGCGATGACGTCCATTTCCTGATCCCAGAAAAGAACCGGGATTTCAAAGACGGAATGCATGCCTTCCTCGCTCTTGTTATAATAGGTGATGCCATCCACAACCATATAATCATAATTGGCGCTGCTCCACTGGATACGGGCAACCGGCGTTCCATGCTCCACGGTAAGGAGCGTGGGAGAGGTGACAGAGGCTTTTCCGCTGCCGCCGCTGATATCAAGGGATACGCTGTAGGCTCCGTCTTCCATCTGAAAGCCGCACAAAAATGATGCTGACAGGAGCGCCAGCAGCAGGAACATGGTTTTTGCAATGATTCCCTTGCCGCTATTTTTTTGTGTTAGATATACTTTTTTAAACATACGATTCTTTACGCTCCTATCAAAGATTTTGTTTCCGGTAAACAAACCATAACCCAATTGCTGCCAGACAAAACAGATAAAGAAAAAGAACGAAAATTCCCGTGGGGCTCCAGGGCTCTCCGTAGGCAATGTGCCGCACGATACTGCTGGTTTCGGATAAGGGCAGAATACCGATAGCATCCCGGATGCCTTTTGGCATATTTTCTGTGGAAAAAAATGTGTTGCACAAAAAAGCCATGGGCATAATGAAATAATTGGAAAACCTGGGGACATCTGCATGGTTCCTTGCCAAAAAGGAAACCACCACCCCTAAGGCTGAGAATACCGCGCCGTTTAAAAACAATACAAAAAAGGAAAATCCGTTGAAAATAAGTCCCGTGTGTATTGGAAATACCAAAAGCAGAATAATGGCTCCTGCATAGAGCCCCCGGAAAGAGCCAGCAATAATCTGCCCAATCATAAACTGCCACAAGGGGGTGGGCGAAATCATAACCTGGTCAAAGGCTTTTTCATAGAGCCGCTGGACGTTTAAGTTCTGGGCAATTGCATTAAAGCTTCCATTCATTGTGGTCAAGGATATGACGCCTGGAATCAGATAATGAAGGTAAGGCTTCCCATGGGACATGGTCTGGATGCCCAGCCCGAATACCAAAAGATACATCAGGGGAGCAATCATGGCAGCCAATGTAATTTTATAAAAATCCCTGCGGAATTCCACCCATTTTTCCCATAAAATTGTAATAATTCCCATATTGTTCACCTGCCCTCGTCTTTATTTGCCCGTTCCACAAATACATCCTCCAAGGTAGTATCCCGTAAGTGGAAGCTGGCATCCGTCCGGGCTGCAAGCGCCAGGGCTTCCTCTTTTGTGTGGAAATAATGGGTCATTGTTTTGCTTTCGGTGGTTTCATCCACAGCAAATTGTCCCAGTCCATCAATAAAATTTTTGGGGGTATTGATTTCTTCTATTTTTCCATGGCTCATCATTGCCACTCTGGCACAGAGGCTTTCTGCTTCCTCCATATAGTGGGTGGTCAGAAGGATGGTGAGCTTTTTTTCATTTAACTGCCGCAGCAGGTTCCACATCTGCCGTCGGGATACGGCATCCATTCCAGCCGTAGGCTCGTCCAGCAGAAGAATTTCAGGGTCTGTCAATAATGCCCTGCATACCATAAGCTTCCGCTTCATCCCGCCGGATAATTTGCGGACGGTCTTTTTTCTGTCCTGGATCAGGCCGCAGAATTCCAGCAATTCTTCGGTCTTTTTTCGGATTTCTTTTTTGGGCATATAGTAGAGACGGCCCTGGTATTCCATGATTTCATTCATGTTCATATCTTGGCGCATGGAATATTCCTGGGTAATCACGCTGATTTTTCGTTTCAGGTCGGTTCTTTTCCTTGTAAGCAGTTCCCCGTCCACAAAAATTTCTCCTTGGGTTGGCAGAAGAAGTGTGGAGAGCATGCCGATTGTGGTAGTCTTTCCCGCGCCGTTTAAGCCCAAAAGCCCAAAAAATTCTCCTGTCTCAATGGTCAGGCTGACAGCATCCACCGCCTTGAACTGGTCAAATTTTTTTGTTAAATTCTTTAAAACAATCATAGCTGCTCCGCTTCTTTTGAGATAATCAGGGAATAGTATCCCGCTGTGTCTGGAATATCATCTACATGAAGATAAACGTGCTCGTTGCTTGTCCCGCAATTTTCTATCATAACTGCTTCCCGGCCGCTTCGTTTTAAAATCTCTTTTACCTGGCTCATCTTGCTTCCTGATTTCATCAAAATGCAGGTGCCGGAGTCCGGCAGGGTTTCCGACAGGTTATGGACTGCCGGGAGGATATGGATCTGTTCATTCCACAGAGCCAGGGGCATATTCATTCTTGCTGCGGCGGCGCAAAAGGAGGGGATTCCGCTGATTAACTGTGTCTGATATCCGTCTTTTTCTACAAGCTCCTGAATGTAAGCAAAGGTAGAGTAAACCGTAGAGTCCCCCAGTGTGAGAAACACCACGTTTTTTCCTTGTTTCAGAAAGCTTTCCACAAGATCTGCACCTTTCCTATGGCATTTTTTCTGTTCTTCCTTGTCATGGGTCATAGGCATATAGACTGGAAGCAATTGTTTATCCGCAAGCTCCGGTACTGCTGCTGATGCAATCTGGTAGGCTACGGTTTCCCTTGGATTGCTCCCAGGCAAGGCAATGATTTCGTTTTCTTTAATGAGCCTTACAACCTTTAAGGTCATAAGCTCTGGGTCGCCAGGCCCTACCCCGGCTCCGTATAATATTCCGTTTATCATGTATGAAACCTCTTTTCGTATGGTATTTTATATTTGACTGCCCGATACAGCATCAGTTTTTTTTCTTAAAATATCGGATGCTGCATCAATGTTTTTCCTTGAAATATCGGATGCTGCATCAATGTTTTTCCTTGAAATATCGGATGCTGCATCAAT
>CANDGI010000039.1 GCA_947384285.1 uncultured Lachnospiraceae bacterium | reverse complement strand
AATATCAGAAGGGAACCAGGAAGCAGAGACAGAGACAGAAACAGCGGATACAGACGGCGGCGAATCAGCATCAAAGGAGGAATAAGCAGGGGATAAAAAAGAGGAGGAATTAGAATGGATAGAGTTAGCATCCTTGGAAACAGTGCCGGAAATCAGGGAACTATGGGACTTATTAACTGGTGCACAGAAGGCGGACACAGGAAAACAAGGAATGTTTTATGCCAATAATGGTGGATATGATAACAACAATACATTCAAAAATGCTGTAGGTTCCAATTCTGGTTCGACATTGTATAGGTATACATCACCAGATTTTGCAATAGAATCAGAATCTGATTTTAAAGCAGCCGCAGCACAGAAAGTAATAGACTGTTATGCAGATATAAAAGATGATGATATACAAGCAGGATTTTTAGAAGGTTTAAATGAGTATTTCAATCTTTTGCCAAGTACAGAGAAAAGTAAATCAGGCATATATTCTACATTAAGCAGGAAAGAGTTTATGGCGTTGGTTTACCGTGCAGAAACACCAGTGCAAGAGATACAAGAAGATGAAGCGTTTACAAAGGCAGTAGGAAAATCAGCCTACAACAAATATGCACAAAACCTAAAGAACAACAGCTACTTATCAATAGAAAATGGCGACCTTGATGCGACAACTTATGACGGGGATATAAGAAGGGCAGAAGCCATTTATATGATTGTAAACAGGCATTTTAGGGATAAACTTTCCGGAAAAGCTGAGTCTGTCAGGGTAAGTGGATATAAATTTGTGGATACACAAGATGATAATGGCAATGTTACAACAGAACAGGTAGAAATTAAGTTTACGGACGCAAAATTAAACCCAGAAGCAACAGAGAACACTTTAGAAGCATTAAATGAAGCGTTTGAAAGACCAGACACAGGAATGCCAAAATATCTTTATGCGACACTGCTAATAGCAGCAGAAATTAATTTAATAGATATGCAAGAAGATACACGCTGGGATGAACCAATTACAAAGAATGAAGCATTGCAATTATTAGCGGATACATATAGAATTACAAACTCAGAAGATGGGGTTCTAACAGCAAACACAGAAAAATTTGTCACAAAGGAACAACAGGAAGAAGCAGACTTGCAAGCAGCTTACGATAGTTACAAAAAATCAAGGGAAAAGGGAGAAGCAGTTGACCCATATGCACTTATGGATATAATGGAAAGTATACCAGAAGAAGAAGCAGGAGATTCGGACTTCTATTCAGGATATGACTTAAAGATAGGGGAGGATGGTGTACACTATTTAAAGAGTGTCATTGACGGACATGAAGTACACATTGGCGAAAAAACAGACCAAGGACTGACTTATAAAGGGGAACTTAATGATTGTAGGGAGGACGCGATATATTGGTACAGGTCAACACATCCAAATACAGACATGACAGACGATGAAATAGCTAGCTATTTTAAGCTTGACTAAGACAACACATCCAAATACAGACATGACAGATGACGAAATAGCAGATTACTGGGATTTTTAAACAAAACAAAGTATAAGGAATGGCAACCCATCAACTAGGTGGGTTGCCATTTATAATAAGGAGAAAAGGCAATACCAATAAACACAAGGGCCTATGAATATATAGATGAGGTGCCAATAAAGTAAAATGAAGTAGTCTTAGGGGTTGTACTAGACATAGCTAACATGTTAGATTTAACACATAAATCAGAATACAAGCAATATCTTTTACAGAAGATGGTGGGGCAAAGTATCCAGAACAATGTCCCGGTAATTAGTAAGACTTTGGGATGCCTGGCTGATAAGGGCATCCCAGTTTTATCATTATAGTGTAAAATAGCTGTTAACCCTCGAAATGCCTGTTTGATGCCCAACGAACATTTTTTGTAAAGAAACCAAAAATATGGTATAATATTAAAAAAGTGAAAGGGTAAACAATAAATGCCAGATATATTTGAATATTTAAGATATACTGCTAATTTGATAGCAGGCTCAAGATTCGGAAATCAGATAATTTTAAAAGGTGGCTCCGTCTTACTGTCAAAACTCATAGAGTGTGGCAGGGAAGATCTATTTCGGCTTACACGTGACTTGGACATACATTGTGACAAAAAAGAAGTCTGGATGGATTTTTATACAAACATAGAATCCGTGCTAAACATTAATGACAGGGGGTATATTTACAAAATAACCAAAAGACGCAGTCAAGAAAAGGGATTGGAAACATCAGATTCATTAACATTTTCGTTAAACGATAATGGAAAGGCAATGCAGTTTAAAATGGACATGAACATAAAAAGCAATCATATAATCACTGTGGACTATTCGCCTATACTAAATTTAACGACATATGACACATATACCATGCTGTCAGATAAGATAACGGCTGTATCGTCAAGGAAAATATTCAGACGTATTAAAGACCTGTATGATATAACCGTGTTAGCAGCAATCCAGAGTTATTCTTATATCAACATTATGGAACACCTTAACAAAAAACACCCGGATGCGGCATTGACAAATATGCTGACACCAGAGAATTTCAGTGATTTGGAGCACGCATACCAGATGTATAAAGGGATAACCAACAAGCCATACATTGGGGATTTAATAGGCTACAGTTCAACATTTTTAGAGCCGTTTTATATAGGATATAATCAGGAGGATTTGATATGGAACACACAGGAATCAAAATGGGTAAGGAATTAGATAACAGCATACAAGCACTTATAGAATACGACTATTCCGGACTTCTAGGCGTGGAAGCAGCCACATCTTACTGGGGGCTGTCAACATTTCCTTATGATATACCAATATTTCTGGTAAATGACAATGCAATGGACTATTATGGCTATTCTGTAGATTCTGCACTGGCAATGTTGTTTGTGCCAAACGTAAACACAAAAAACATTGTAAGTTTATCAAGACATCTAAGCGTGACAGACCCGGAACAGACAGTATGTGACATGGTAAGGTACAACAGGCATGAGTTCCATTTATTTGAAACATTATTAAATGCATATGAGGGTGATGTGGATATTGAGAGGTTGGAGCAGTTAGCAAAGCAGTATAACATATTAGATAAAATGAAACAATTATATGAAGAAGCCCTGACAGTCGAAGATGAAGGATAAATCAATGGTTTTTGGGGAGGGTCAACAACGTTCCAACAAAAATACGGAAAAGTGCGGGAGAATGTATGAAAGGGGGAAAAACAGACGTATAAAAGGGAATCCCAACGTATCTAATAGGGAAAACGGACGTATAAAAGGGAAAAAGCATGGAACTTCTGATTCGGGACGCAGAGGTCGCAGGTTCAAATCCTGTCGCATCGAGTGGCTTAAAACATCGGGAATCCTTGATTTTGCTGGGATTCCCGTATTTTTTTGTCTTCAAATTTGCCTTGTTTTTTGAGAACAGTTGAGAACAGCTTATGGATTACTGTGTGCAAGCGCGCGTTCCATTGCCTGTGCTGTCTGGAGGGAGGGCTTGCGGTTAAAGCAGTAGTTCCCGTAGGTTGTACGTTCATCTGTATGCCCCACCTGCTCCCGGATAAAGTTGATGTTTATGTCCCCATTGTCAATGAGCGTTGATATGAAACTTTTGCGGATTTTATGCATCCCCTTTTCGGAGATATTGGCTTTCGTGCAGCAGCGGCGCAGTATGGTATTCAAGTCCCTTGCTGTGGCGCGCTTCCCATTCTTTAAGAAGATATATTCATTGTCTGTATAGCCTTGGGAAGCGTTATGTGCTTCTGCCTTCTGTAAGATATCCCTTGCTATGGATGTCAGGTATACGTTTCGGTTCCCGGCAAAGGATTTCGTGCGCTCCGTGACGGTATATCTTTCACCGCCCCATGAACCGTCAGGGCGCCTTTCATACTCCCTTGTTTCCATGCGCTGTATGTGGATGCAGTTTTCCTTTTCCTCTCCAATGTCAGACCATTTCAGGGCTGCCAGTTCGGAAACCCGCAAGCCTGTCTGGAACGCAAAGGGGATTGCAAGGGACGCGGATGAATTGGCTCTGCTAAAATCCCTATATGCTTCCTTTTCCACAAGGGGCTGCTCATCCAGCAGGTACACCTGTGTTTCGTCTGCCTTTTTCCTTACGGGGGCAAACAGCTTTGTGTCAACCTTGACTTTGGAAAATGGGTTTTCCAGAAGTATGCCTTTTTCCACTGCAAGGTCTAAGGACTGGCGTATGATGACAGCCATGTTGTAATACTGTTTCTTCGTCAGCGACCTTTCCTTAACCAGCGTATGCGCCCATCTGTCCAGACGGTATTTGTCCAGCTTTACGAAAGGCACGTCCGCTATTGTGTCATTGGCGTAATACCGTTTCCATAACTCGTCAATCGTCTTTAGGTATGCGCTGGAATTGGTGTGCAGTGACTTGTAGGCAAGCCATTCCTCATAAAAATTCCTTAGGCATATTTCGCCGCGTGAATTTTCCGCTTCACGCCCCCGGTAGAATTTGATGATTTCTTTTTCTAATAACTCCCGGGAGGGCTTTACAATCTTCCTGCGGTGGTTTGGCTTTGTGCCATCTGGCACATAGGTTGAAAACCTGCCATCTTTATTTTCTGTGATTGCGTATGCGTGCTGTGCTAATAATTTTTTGTTTCCCATAGATTCAATATTATCCAGCACTTCATCCATGTCTATATTACTGCATGACAGGATATTTAGCAAGCATTTCATTTTTTCATTTTTGCCAGTGGCTGTCTTATCCATGATTCACCTTGGAAAGGTGATTCCCAGCACTGCTATTTCCATATTTACTGCAATTGTTTTGGAAGGGAAAACTTCTTTCTTTCCTTTCCGGGCTTTCCAGCCCTTTTATAGATTAAATTTTACATGGATGGTAGATGTTCCTGCCGTCCACTTTTCTTGTCTGCTTGGTTTCTTTATAATGGCTTATCCCTTTTTGAATATTTATGTGGCAGTTGCTATTATTTGACGAATAATCGTTGAATCATAAAGTGGACGCTGTTCCCCACAAAAATTGAATCTGCTACCTTTTCACTGTCAGGCAATGTAAAGCAGTTAAGGGAAATGGTATTGCCATCATTGACATTGACGAGCAGTGCAACCCAGTCATAAGTGTTTTCACTTCCATAGACACATGGGTTATAAGAGCCTAAAGGAGCCAGACCGAAAAAGTGGGTTCCGTCACTCTTGTAAAAATGGCTGAGGACAGTCAGTTCCCGGAACTCTGAATCGTCAAATAAGTGGGCGACAAAGCGGTAATATAATTGCTGTTGCAGTATTTCCAAACTATCTAAAGACAGTAAGCCCAAGCCTAATTCAAGCAGCATTTCTACAAGTGGTTTATTCGTGTATTCTTCCATAAATTCATGCTCTTTGACTTTGAGAAATTCAGTTACCATATGCAACGGAAGTTCTGCTGTGATTGAAGAATGGCTGCCTATGTTGCTGTTCCCATCCCGGTTGCCTTGCACGGCATTGTAATTTTCTTTTTTCTGTCCGCTGATAGTTGCCTTATTAAATTCCTTTTTACTGTTTTTCATTGTTCTTTCCTCCTTATCATCCATAATCTTTTCATTCCTGTTTTCTTGTTCCATTTTTTCATCCCTCCTTGAATGGCAGTTGCTGCTGTTCTGTTCCTGTAATTGTATGGAACTGCTCATTCCGTTTCAGGTATTTTTCAACCGTGTCATACACCGTGATGCTCCCATCTTCCTGATATACCTGCACTTCGTGTATGCGCCGTAGGAATGCTTTCCATGTTTCGGGGCTGTCCGTCTGGACTTCCCGGTACTGCTTTTCGAGTTCCCAGTTTGAGATTATGTAAACAGTTTCATAGCAGGCGTATTTGTCAGAATAGCGCGCCGGCAAAATTATAGGGTATATGTCCAGATAGTCAAGCATCTCAGAAATTTTTAAGGAACTTCTGAATTCGTCTAGCATCAGCACTGATTCTGCGGAGTAGGAATCAAATGGATTCTTATAAATGGAGATTTTGTAGACATTGGAATCCCCATGCTTATCAAGCACGCCCCTTGTCTTGCCTTTGCCTGTCGCGCCGTAAACATAGACCACTTTTAAGCCCAGCCTCCGTGTGCCTTTGTATTTCTCGGTCAGGAGCATCGTCCGAAGTTTGTCTATCTTGTCAATCTGGAGTATATAGTCCTGGTTTTCTGCCAGTATTTCCGCGTTTGTCATTCCGTCCGCTACCATCTGGTACAGTTCCGTCATGTCCCCGCGTTTTCCTTTGCTGTCTGGCGGCCTGCTCCCATATTCCTCAAAGGAGCCATCTATTTTTGTCCCATGCTTTGTATCGTCTTTCCATTTGCCGGATTTCTTTATGTAATTTATGTTATCGCTTACTGTGCCTTTGCACTTCTCGATATGCGCTTCTGGGAAGTGCTTCTTCACCTTTGAGAACCGTACCCTTGAGCCAAAGCATACAAAGACATGGGTGTGGAATGTGCTGCCCTGTTCGTCTGCCATGCAGAGGTATGCTAGTGTCTGGAAGCTGTCCCGGCATGTTTCAAATATCTTTTCATGCGTATACCCATAATCCAAAGGGTTGTTTATTGTAAGCTGGTATTTGTTTGACTGTGTGTCTTTTTGCTGCCTTTTTTCCGGCATTTTGTCCACCGCCTTTTAAGTTTATTTAATGCTGGCTTAATATCTGGGTTGCAAATTATTTAATCCTATTTTAATATATATGGCTGTGCGCTGTGTTCGGTTGGAGCCGCACAGGGTTTGCACGCCGGAAGCCGCGGTTTTATAGGCTTTCCATGCTTTTTTGCGCTCTGTTCATTTTTCCGGGGTAATACTAAGCCCGGAAAGCGCATGGCGCAGTTCCCCCATCCATCCTCCCCACCGCTCCGCTGCCTGTTCCGACGCTGGCGCGCCTCCGCAGGCAGTTGCGCGGTGGGGGATGGACAGGCGCAGGGCGTCATATGCAGTTATGCGCCTTAGCTTTCCGCGCTAACAGTGCATGGAGTTTCCCCACGTCTGAAACTCTTGGTATCTGAATGGCACGCAAAATCTGTCCTTGAATCAGGCAGATTCCCTGTCCCTGCCCCGGATGGTAGCTTTCTTCAAATTCCTTATCCTCAAAATGTTCCCCGGCAAAAAGTGATTTCCGGCTGTCTGGGCTTAACCTCCCAAGCCCCATACATATCTGGTAGTTGTCACATGCGCCTATGCCGGAGGGGAAAAGCTGTGCCGTCATTCTCTGCTGTATTGTCCAGACATAGCAGTGGCGGCTTCTCCCCAGCATTAAGAGATTGCTGACCTTCCCCTTGGTTTCCTCACACTTCTTTTTGTCGTTCTGTGTAAGCCAGACAATATATCCGGCGTATTCATCCAGTAGGAGTATCTTAATGCTGGGGCTGTTTTCCGGCGTATTCTGAAATTCCTCGTAAAACGAATCTATGAGTGCCGTAACCTTGTCAAATTCCGCAAAATTGCGTGACAGCCCCTTGTAATTGCCGGATTTCTTAAAGTCCCCTATGAATAAATCTATTTCCACAGGTAGGCTCAATACGCTGTTCAGGGTTAAAAATGTGGAAATTGTTTTTCCACTGCCACTCCCACCTACTATGCATAAACTTCCCCCTGTTTTGTATAAATCAGCGTATATTGGGGCTTGCGTCTGTATGTCATAGCCCAGTTTAATCTTTGCGCCCATCTTCAAGATTCTCCATTTCTTTTTCCAAATCCCGGTCAACAAAGGGGGCGTTTTTCTCCATGTCCGTCCGGCGGTTGTATTCTATGATATTGGAGCGCATTTTTCCCAATGCTTTTTTGGAGCGCGGTGTCGTAGCCCAGTACGCCACAATGCGGTAAAGGTCTTGCGTTACTGTGCGCTCATAGGCAACATATGCCAGACCATCCACGCCGGAATAGCTGAACAGCTTCCCGAATGAGCGGTATATGTTGCTTTCAATGGCAGCCCAATGCTCCGTGAAACTGGAATCCATTATCTCAATGCGGAGGGAGGGGGGTTCAGAGTAATTGTTGAACGTAATGGAAGTGTTCTCCCGCGAGATTGCGGAAAACTGTGCAATTATGTCCAGTATTTCCGCAACCGTCCCTTCCGCAACTGGCAGGTTCAGGCGCGCACCCGGCAGGCCGTCCTTTATTTTCTGCCACAGGAGGGCTTTCGCCTCCTGCACGCTGATATTGCAGATTTTTTGGATGGCATACAGCCCCATGCAGTACACGCCGAAAAGTGACAAAATGAGCATAATCAATTGTGAAAGGCTGATAGGTGTTACCATAATTTTTTCCCCCTTAATCTTCTTCGGAATCTGTTGGTGACGATAGTTTTGCATATGGCGCAACGATTGACACAGTTGCAGTGCCATACTCCAATTTGTACGGCTTTACGATGGTTTCTTCCATCGGGAACTCAATGAACACGCGTTCCTCCGCTTCCTCCAGTTCTTCCGGCGTGATTACTGGGGTTGTGGAATTGACGCGGACACTGAATGAAGACAGCGTTTCCATTTCCGTTACAGTGCATTTCCATGCCTCTATCTGTTCCGTCTGCTTTTTGTCTTTATCGTAATGGAATACAGGGCGCACTTCTGTAAGTGCAAGCTGGCTGTTTTCCGATAAAAAGGCGGATAAAGGACGCCACAAATCTTGTGCCGAAAGTTTATTTCCTTTCAGCGTGGTTTTATTTTTCATAATACCGTATGCTCCTTTCTTAATATGCAATTAATTTTAGTTACAGCCCGGGTGGCAAGCCCATCTTTGCCTTTCCCCCTTTTCTGGATTTGCAATGCCATCTTTGTTGCATTTAGATAATGGCATATTCTTGACAAAAATTCTAAAGCGAAAACGGAAGTTCGTGTATGCGGCATAGCCAATGCGGGGAGGGTTAAGTCTTGCGCTGTGTTCCGTTTACACTTTGATACTATCAAATGTCTGCCCGCGCCCGCTAGCCGAAAGTGGAAGTTCGTGTATGCGGCATAGCCAATGCGGAAACAGTTAGGCTATGCTGTGTCCCGTTTACACCTTGATACTATCAAATGTCTGCCCGCGCCCGCTAGCCGAAAGTGGAAGTTCGTGTATGCGGCATAGCCAATGCGGAAACAGTTAGGCTATGCTGTGTCCCGTTTACACCTTGATACTATCAAATGTCTGCCCGCGCCCGCTAGCCGAAAGTGGAAGTTCGCTTATGCGGCACTGGCAGTTCAGATATGCTTCGGGTTTTGCCTGCATTTTGGGTGCGCGGCATGAAAGCATATCCTGTATGGGGATAAAAGCCCACAAAAAAAGCAGGGGGAAACCCTGCTTTCCATTCTGGGGCATTACTGCCTTTTATGTAATTCATCTATTACCGCTTCCATGCATTCTATAGTGTCTGGGTTCATGCATTCTTTTAAAAAAGCGACCTGCACAGGCGTTTCCACCAGCATTTCTTCTGGCATCCCTGTCAGCCCAAGGATAATGTCCTTCAATTCTTTCCCGCTGTCTTCCTCCCAAAGGCTGTGGATTTTCTCTGGGGTGTAGTTCTGGACTGAACGCATGGCCGCTTCTTGGTCTTCCATTTGGGCAAAGCTGTATATTTTCCCCCTGCCAGTCGTGACAAGGTCATCCGTGAGCAGGTAATATGCGAGCAGTTCCCGGATAGTGCCCCATGTTTCCGGGCGTGGCTTCTTACAATTTTTTAATTTGTCTAAGCGGTCATATATCTGCTTCCCGGAATCGAAAGCGTAATATTCCCCCATTTCATATGCGATGTCACGCAAGGTCATGCCATAGCGGGCGAAAATAAAATCAAGGGCAGCTTCCCAATAGGGGGCGTAAAACCCTTCCCCCCTGCCCTGTGTCCCTCCCAGTGTTTCCAGCGCAGAGCTTACAGCCTGCCGGCTTTCTGTGCCCAATCTGAAAAATTTGTCAAGGAACCCGGGCGGGTAGAGGACTAGGGGATTTTCAATGAGCAATGCCGCTTCCTCCTGTTCCATGCCCTTGCCTACGCCAATCAGCAAGGTTTTTTTTCCAGTGGCATGGTCATGGCATAAAAAATGGTTGTATTTTGGTTCCGTTGGTCTTTGGTAATGCATGTTTTCCCTCCTGTTTCTTTTTATCTGTTGGCTATATTATAGCAAAGAAGCGTCTTTTTACAAAGGCGAAAAATATATTTCGTATAGAGTGGGAAAACTTTGGCAGGCAGCAGGACAGGGGGCAATAGTCAGTTGTGGTGGTGGCAGGCAGGCCTTGCCGGGAAATAACAAAATATGGATTGACAAACAATTTGCTAAGTTATATAATTTTAGGCATAGAAGTGGGTAACAAAAAAATGCCGGGGGCATATGATAAGGTATATGGGAAGCCCCGGCATGGAACCTATGGGAAAGGACGGAGGTATCTGTATGAAAGAGAAAATGAAGAAGGCTGTTAAGGGGATGGCTGTGGCAGCCATCGCGGCATCGGTTATCTTGGGCAGCGTTTCCGCCCCAATGAAGGCAGAAGCCAAGGGGACGGCATTCATCAACAAGAAAGTGGCGGGGGTGACGCCGACCGTTAAGTCCGCAAAACGTTCTGGGGGCAAGGTAAACGTAGTTGTCAGCGTACCGGCTTCCAAGGTAAAGAAGCTGGGCAACGTAAAGAAGATTACAGTCTCTTACGGCTCCACCAAGAACAGCAAGAAGTTCGAGGCTGCCAGGGCAACCGCAAAGGTCACGAAGAAAGGCAGGAACCAGTACACATTTACAATCAGCAACAAGAAGCTGGCGTCTTACAAAAACGCCTACATGACGGTAAGGTTCGACGGAAAAAGCAACTGGTCTAAGCTGGTTAAGGTGTCCGGCAAGGCTGCCACATCTAAGGAAACTAACCTTCCAAAGAAAGACAAAGACGGAACCTATGCCAGCGCAATCCACAAACGCTTCAACTGGGATTACAAGGGTTGCAAGATGACTGCTTGTGGGGAGACACTTGGCACATGGGACGACGGTGATGGGTGGATATATGTAACAGCTAAAGCAAGTGAGTGTGATGGCTGTGGTGAAACAACATTTGATTTTGTATTGGCTAACCATCTTTCCCGTGATTGTACCGCCCATAGCAGTTGTGGCGGAGGCTCTTGGGGTACTTATATCCAGATAGCCTTTGACAAAAAGACAGGCAAAGTAGTCCATGGAGCTCCTTTGGCATTGGAGAGGTACCCTATTGGAACATTCTTTATGGATGTTGACTAATAGTATTATATACAGCGTTCCATAAAAATATGCAGGCCTTACCAAATTTTCTTGGTAGGGCTTGTTTTTTAGCCAGAGTGCAGCCCTTAATCCTGTAAATTTCTTTTATTGGCATCAAGGCAGGCAATGGCTCTGGCATGTGGGGGATGCCTGTTGGAAGTGTTTCCCCCACCCTCTGGATGGAAGGGCATCAGGGGAAGGTTCATTATAACCAAGGGATATTCCAATAGAAGTGCATTGGAATACCCCTTTTCCCATGGTAGGGCTGCTGCTGCCGGGATTCCGCCCTGTAAACCCCCACTTGCCCTGCAAGTGCCATCCGGTAAAGGGGTTGACAGGCTCCTTGGCTTTTTATTTCGTTTTATATCATTCTAAATATTTTTATCATCTTGATAGGTTCCCAGCCGATAACCAATCAATTATTTTTGAGAACAAATTTGAGAACAACCCGGATGAAGTGCCGGAAACTCCTTTCTTTTCAAGGGTTTCAGATACGCTAGGTGGTTCAAATCCTGTCGCATCGATTCTTGGCAGGGGTGCCGGAAGCCTTTAAAATCAAGGGTTTCCGGCCTTTTTTTGTGCAGGCTTCCTAAAAGCAGTGGCACAACACCGTCTATTCCTGTCTTGACGCCAGACCCCACAGCGTTACAATCCTATCCCAATAAAAAATAGGAAAGGAAAAAAGCAATGAAGGAGAAAGCAGACAGCGTGGAAAGAAAAGTGGGGGAGTTTAAGGAACTGTTGGAGGAAGCTGCAAGCATAGCCTTACTGCTGGAAGAAAACTTAGAGCTGGCAAAGGAAGAATGGAACACACTTTATGCAGTAAAAGCCCTGCACAGGACATTGAAAGGGATGCGGGGAATGTTAAACGGCTTACTCCCTTATATCTGCAGACTTATATCTGCAGGTTAATGGAAATATTCTTTTAACATTGAAAAGACTGCTGAAAGATGATATACTATACCGGAAAAATGGAAGTCTGGAAATGATGAAATTTTTGAGGGGTAAAAGTTGACAAAAGCCAATTAAGGGGAAAATAAAGCAGCCAAACAAACGCCAAATGAAAATTAAAAAAAGAAAGGAAGGAAAAACATGGATAGAAGATATCTGAAAGCCAAAAGAATAATAGCGCCAGCATTAACTCTGCTTATCATAGCGTCACAGTTTATGGGCTGTGCAGCGTCCGCACAGAAGGAAACAAAGAAAATATCAGAAGGGAACCAGGAAGCAGAGACAGAGACAGAAACAGCGGATACAGACAGCGGCGAATCAGCATCAAAGGAGGAACAAACAGGGGATAAAAAAGAGGAGGAATTAGAGTGGGTAGAGCTGGGGTCCCTGACAACAGTGCCAGAGATCAGGGAAGCATGGGAACTGTCAACAGGTGTGCAGCAGACAGACTCAGGTAAAGAGGGAATATTTTACAAAAATAATAATGGTGAAAGTGACAACAACAATACATTCAAGAACGCCATAGTAAATAATGAGGGCTCAGTTATAAACATGTGTGCAGAATTTGACTCTGCAGAAGAGGAAAATGAAATGACACAAGATAATCTATATATGAAGAGCTACTTTGTAGAACCAGTATTAAATTGTTATACAGACCTGGATAGCGAAGACATAGACAAAGCATTTTTAGCAGGGCTAAATGCCTACTTTAACTTGCTGCCAGACCAAGAGCAGGGCAAGGCAGACATGGAACATACATTAAGCAGGAAAGAGTTCATGACAATGGTTTGTCGTGCAGACACACCAAAGCAGGAGATAAAAGAAGATACAGAATTTGCAGATGCAGTAGGGGAATCAGCTTATAACAAATATGCACAGAATTTAAAGAACAACAGTTACTTAACAACAGAAAATGGCGGTCTTGATGCAACAACTTATGATGGAGAAATAACCAGAGCAGAAGCAATTTACATGATTGTGAACAGGTATTACAGGGACGAACTGTTACAAACAGGTGATGATTCTAACGGTAAAGTTAATGGTTATACGACTGTAGCAGTTAAGGATGGCAATGAGATTAAATATGAAAAGACAGAAATACAGTTTACGGATGCAAAATTAAACATAGAGGCAAAAGAGAATACCTTAGATGCGTTAAACACAGCAATGAAAGACCGTGACGCAGGAATGCCAAAATATCTTTATGCGGCATTGATCGTAGCGGTAGACTACAATATCATCGATATGGAAGAAGATACGCGCTGGGACCAATTGCTTACAAAAGAAGAAGCATTACAGTTATTGGTAGATACATATGTATGTATGTCAAGAATGGATAATGTCCCAACAGCAGACACAGAGGAGTTTGTCACGAATGAGCAGCAGGATGACGCAGATTTACAGGCAGCCTATGACAGATACAATGCGTTCAGGGCAAATGGGCAAGAAGTTGATGGGCATACCATAAATCAAATTTTGGAAAGTATGCCAAAAGAGGATTTAGGTGATTCAGACTTCTATGTAGGTTATGACTTAAAGATAGGAGAGGATGGCTTGCATTATCTAAAAAGCGTCATAGATGGTCATGAGGTTCATATTGGAGAAAGCACAGATACAGGGATGATTTACAAAGGAGAACTTAATGATTGCAGGGAGGACGCGATATATTGGTACAGGTCAACACATCCAGATACAGACATGACAGATGATGAAATAGCAGATTATTTTAAGTTATAAGTACAGCATTAAGAGTGGCAGCCCATCAACCAGGCGGGCTGCCATTTATAATAAAAAGGAAAAAGAAATAAACTTACCACAAATAGGTTCCTGCATTTACAAGCTTAAATCCCTGGCAGCGGAACATACAGCGGGGGATATATGGGTATAAAAATTGGAAAGGAGAAAGAAGCCATAGGGAATGAAAAAGACATCATTAAGTTGCTGCAAAGCAATTACATCCAGTTAAGGCAGCAGGCACGCTAAGCGTGGATGCGGCTTCTTTCTGTGAGAGTTTATACAGCATATGCTATGACTGTAATTTCTTACCAAGACCACGTACCATAGGGGAACCTCATAGAAACGATTGACTTAGCATTGTTTGTTTGCTATTCTTATGGTAATCCCTTATGATACTCATCCTGAAATTTTCCTGATATGAGAGAGGAGTATGGATGAAAAGACAGTAAGCTGCAAAAGATGCAGAAGAGGGCTTAGAGCGTGTTTGAAAAATTTTATGATTGGGAAAAAGAGTATGCAGACGGCAGAAAATGTACTCAATGATTGCGATGCAGCCATCGTAAATCGAAAGCATGCCATACTTAATGACGGTGAAGAGTGATGTTTACAAAGGAAATGATGGAAGGATTTACAGAACTTGATTTTGCAGTCTATGAAAGTATTGTGAAAAACAGGGAGCGTATCAGCAGGATGACCATCAAGGAGCTGGCAGATACAGCCCATGTTTCAACAGCCACAGTATTGCGTTTTTGCAGAAAAAGCGGTGCTGAGGGCTATAGTGAGTGGAAGCTTAGGTACAAGGAATATCTGAAAGGAGAACGTGAAACCCTTAAGGGTGACAGCGGTATGGAACTGCAGAGCTTCATGGCGGCAATCCGTTCCGGGGATTTCCAAGACAGCATCAACAGGGCATATCAATATCTTTCCGGGTCACGGTGTACGATATTTATCGGGATTGGGTCTTCTGGGATTCTTGGAAGGTACGGCGCAAGGTATTTTTCTAATGTAGGGCAGTTCAGCCTGTTTATCGATGATCCCTGGCAGCCGGTTCTGCAGAATATGTCAGAGGATACCGTGACGATTGCCCTTTCAGAGTCAGGGATGACCAGGCAGACGGTTTCTATTGCATCACAGCTTCAGCAGAGGGGTGCTGCGCTGGTTTCGATTACAAATAATGGGAATTCTGTCCTTGCAAAAATGGCGGACTGCAACATTTCCTATCATGTAACGGAAAAAATGGTGAATGATAGGAATGTAACCACGCAGATTCCGGTGCTTTATATCATTGAGACGCTGGCCAAAAAGCTTTACAACGGCAAGAACCAGGATGCAGAAAGCTAGAGCATGTTGGAACATGGAGGATGGGCATGGCGCTTTTTTCTTATGAACAGATAAAAGGCATGAATCCGGGGGAACTCCGGGTTTATAATTTTGTTGCCTCGCATTTGAATAAAGCTCACGAAATGAATATCAGGCAGCTTGCAGGGGCGGTGGGAGTTTCCACAACAACTGTGCTCCGCTTCTGTGAGAAGGTGGGCTGCGGCGGTTACACGGAGTTGAAGTACCGGCTCCGGCAGGCAGCCGCCGCCCAGAACAAAGAGGAAAGCTTTGATTTTGTTCCCGCGGTCCAGTATATCACTTATTCTACAGGGGATCAGGCCTTTGGGGAAAAGCTGGCACAGGCGGCTGTGATTTGTGCAGATGCAGATCAAGTCATTCTGTCAGGAGACGGAGGGAGCGGAACCTTAATCCGTTACGGCGCATATCTGTTAAACAGTATTGGCAAAGCGGCTTTCCCAGCGGAGCCTGGATATGGGACAGCCTGCCCGGGAGGGAAAACAAAGAATGCAGTTTTGATTCTGTCTGCCCAGGGGGACGGGGAAGAGATTATTTCTGTGATGAACAGTTTTAGAAGAGCGGGCGCAGCGCTGGTCAGCATAACCAATGCAGAACAATGCCTGGCCGCACGGATATCAGATGTCAATTTTTCCTGTTATATGCCGGAGGCTCACAGAGGTTTTGGAGCTGGGTATATGGACCAGGTATCCCAGATTCCGGTGGTATACCTGTTAGAAAGGCTTACAGCCGAGATGCAGAAATATTTTAAATAGAGAAGTTATGAAAACAGATGCACAGGGTGTCTGTTTTTTTTATGTAACAAATTTTATTTTGCCAAATATGTGTCAAAATCATCAAAAACAATTGAAAAGAAAAAGATATATGGTACTATTTCCATAGAACATGAGCGCTCATGTGGAACCTAAAATTCCATCCAGCCGCAAATCCGACGCTTGCTTTGCCATTTTCTGGCTGGATGGAATCACAAATAAAAAATAAGGAGATTAGGAGGGCATGAATCATCAAGGGTTTCCGCATGATTTTTTATGGGGCGGCGCAGTGGCAGCCCATCAATTAGAAGGAGCATATGACAAAGGGGGAAAAGGGATATCCATCGCAGATGTTATGACCGCAGGGGCCAATGGCAAGGACCGGGAAATAACAAGAGGGATACAAAAGGACCGCTACTATCCCAATCACGAAGCAATTGATTTCTATACCAGATACAAGGAGGATATCCAGCTGTTTGCTGAGATGGGATTCCAGTGTTTTCGGACTTCAATTGCATGGACGCGGATTTTTCCAAATGGGGATGAGGAGGAGCCGAATGAGGAAGGGCTTCAATTTTATGACAATTTGTTTGATGAACTGTTAAAGTACAAGATAGAGCCGGTAATCACGTTAAGCCATTTTGAAATGCCCTATCATCTTGTGGAGAAATACGGCGGCTGGAGGGACCGCAGGCTGATTGGATTTTTTGTCCGGTTTGCCGAGACAGTTATGGGGCGTTATAAGGACAAAGTGAAATACTGGATGACCTTTAATGAGATTAATAACCAGTCCAGCGTCCAGAATGCTTGGGGAGGCTGGACTAATTCAGGAATTCTTTACCGGGAGGAGGAAGATGTGCAGACCGTTCTCCAGCAGGCGGTGCATTATGAGATGGTGGCAAGTGCCATGGCGGTGAAAATCGGACATGAGATTAATCCCAGATTTCAAATAGGGTGTATGCTTGCTATGGTTCCCTTTTATCCCAGAACCTGTTCTCCAGAGGATGAGATTGCGGCGCAGATTGCAATGGAGCACCGGCTGTATTATTACGGAGACCTCCATGTGTTTGGGGAATATCCAGCTTACATGGAAGCGTTTCGGAGGGAAAACAATATCTGCCTGGACATCACCAAGGAGGACAAAGAGATCCTGAAAGAAGGATGCGTGGATTATATCGGTATCAGCTACTATATGAGCAGCACTATCAGCAGCGTAAAAACGGAGGACAGCTTTAAGGTGGCAGAGGGTATCTATGTTGCCAGCAACCCATTTGCAGCAAAGAGCGACTGGGGATGGCAGATTGACCCCCAGGGGCTTCGGTATTCCCTGAACCTGCTGCATCAAAGATACCACAGGCCCATCTTTATTGTGGAAAACGGTTTCGGGGCTTACGATAAGCTGGAGCATGGGCAGATACATGACAGTTACCGGGTGGATTATCTCAAAAGGCATATAAACGAGATGAAAAAAGCAATGGTTCTGGATGGAGTTCCCGTGATGGGGTACACGCCCTGGGGATGCATCGATCTGGTAAGCGCAGGGACAGGAGAGATGGAAAAACGCTATGGATTCATCTATGTGGATAAAGATAACCGGGGAAAAGGCACGCAGGAGAGAATCCGGAAGGATTCTTTTGGATGGTATCAGAAGGTAATTGAAAGTAACGGAGAAATTTTATAAATGTCAATGGGAGGAGCAAAAATGCTGAAAATAAGATTGTTTTGTGCGAATGGAATGTCAACGAGCCTGCTTGTGAAAAAAATGGAAGAGGCGGCAAAAGAAAAGGGAAAGGAAGTGGATATCAAGGCATATCCAATCCTTGATATGGAAAGGCTTATCGGTGAAGCGGACGTGGCTCTTTTAGGGCCTCAGGTCGGCTACCAGCTTTCCAAGGCGAAAGAGATATGCGGACAGCAAGGCGTGCCGGTGGACGTGATACCCATGGCTGATTATGGGATGTGCAATGGGATGAATGTGCTGAAATTTGCTTTTCAGCTGTCGCAGGGCAAGTAGGATTGAGAAGGTCGGAGGTAGTGAGAGATGGAAAAATTAATGAATGAAAAAATAATTCCTAAGATCATGGCGTTTATTAACATGAAGGGTATTCAGGCCATCAAGGATGGTATGGTGTATTCCATGCCGCTGCTGATTGTAGGCTCTGTATTTCTGATTATTACCAACTTTCCTATTGAGGCAGTGGTGGACGTGCTGGAACAGACGGGAATCAAGGCCGTGCTGGAACAGGCAAACGGCGCAACATTTAATATCAGCGCGATGATAGCGGTGCTTGGCATTTCCTATAATTATATCAAATTGGAGGGGCAGGAGCCCCTAAGCGGAGCCATTGTGGCGCTTGGGGTATTTATTATGATGACGCCGGCTTCCATTGCGACAGAGAGCGGAGATGTTGTGGGCGGCATTATCAACAAAAGCTGGACCGCAGGACAAGGAATGGTAGGAGCAATTATCGTGGGGCTTATCGTAGGCTTTGTGTACTGCTGGTTTCTGAAAAGAAATATCAGGATTAAGATGCCTGCAGGGGTTCCAGACGGCGTATCCAATGCATTCTCAGCCTTGATTCCGGGAGCGGTCATTGTACTGGGAGCAACGATTGTGCATGGTATCTTTTCCATGGGCTTTCACACTACAGCCATGGAGGCAATCTACAATGTAATCCAGACTCCCCTTCAAAGCATGACGGATTCCATCGGCGGTGCAGCCCTGATGTGCTTCCTGACGCCGTTTTTATGGTTTTTTGGTGTTCATGGCTCCACCATCGTGGGAGGAATTATGACAGGCATTCTTCAGGCAAACAGCCTTGAGAACCAGGCTTTGGTGGAAAAAGGCATTGAACTGACGGTAAAAAATGGCGGGCATATTGTAACGATGCAGTTTTTTGACCAGTTTATCAATACCACTGGTGCAGGGATTACCATCGGGCTTGTCATCTATATGTTTGCCCTTGCAAAGTCAAAGCAGTTGAAAACACTGGGAAGGCTGGAGCTTGTGCCTGCGCTGTTTAACATCAATGAGCCGATTCTGTTCGGCATTCCCATCGTCATGAATCCCATGCTGGCATTTCCATTCATTGCCATGCCGGTGATATCATGCGTACTGCAGTATGCCGCACTTTATACTGGGCTTTGTCCCCTTTATGGCGCAACCCAGGTTCCGTGGACCTGTCCGCCTATCATATCAGGATTTTTAATCGGGGGCTGGCGGACTGCGCTTTTGCAGCTAATTATTTTTGTTATCTCCTTCCTGTTGTATTTTCCCTTTGTCCGAAGGGTGGATAAGCTGAATCTTGTAAAAGAGGCGGAAGAGAAACAGGAAGCAGATGAGGACTGGTAAAATCATTGATAATGAAGAGGATTTAGTCCCAGCGGAATGTGGGACTTTAAACCTCTGGTAGTTTAGGGAGGAGTCAAAAATGACAGAAGCATTTGAAACGGCATGTTTTGGGATTATTACATATGTAGGGACCGCAAGGTCATGTTTTATCAACGCAGTGCAGTGTGCCAAAGAGGGTGAGTTTGAAAAAGCCAAGGAGCAGATCAAGGAGGGAGACCAGGCGTTTACAGAGGGGCATCATATCCATGGGGATCTGCTGGCGCAGGATGCAAGAGGAGAGCTGAATGAGGCAGGGCTGATACTGATGCATGCAGAAGACCAGCTGATGAGCGCAGAGACGTTTCGGATTATGGCAGAAGAATTTATCGAGGTATACCAAAGAATGGCGCCGTAATTTGGGAAAATAAACCAGAAGGGTTAATGCTTCTTCTATTACTGGCGGTTTTCAAGTATACTAACTTATATGTAAAAATCCGTTTTTGGGAAGGGAGCATTGGGTCTATGGACAGACAGCAGGTTTTTGGTTATGTAAGGCAGCACTGCAGCACTCTGCCAGACTGGAAGGAAGATAACTTGCGATAACATTTTTTACAAACTATGTTTCAAACACTCTTTAAGGCAACGGGGCTTGCAGGAAAATGCCATTTCCTGCAAGCCCCGTTGTAAGCCGTATTCAGAGAAAAGCTTTTACTTTCCTGGAATCATCCGGGCGATTCTTCCGGCAAATTCATTGAAGTTCTGTGTCTGCAGAACAACTCTTCCCGGTCCGGTCAGCTTTGTCAGGAATAAACCTTCGCCGCCAAAGAAAATATTTTTCAAACCTTTTACAGTTTCCACTTCATATTTGACAGATTTTTCAAAAGCAACCACATTTCCGGTATCTACTTTAATGACTTCTCCTGGTGCAAGCTGTTTTTCCACTTTATTCCCATCGATTTCAAGGAATACCATTCCCTTCCCGGAAATATCCTGCAGGATGAAACCTTCGCCGCCGAAGAAACCGGCAGACATTTTCTTGGTAAGGGCAACGCTTAAATTTACTGTCTCTTCTGCGCAGAGGAAAGCGCCCTTCTGGCAGATCATGCCGCCGCAAGCGCCTATGTCCACTGGAAGCACTTCCCCTGCAACTGTGGATGCAAAGGCAATCATAGCGCCAGGCCGCTCTGCTTTATAGGTTGCCATGAAAAGAGATTCTCCTGAAAACATTCTCCCAATGCTCTTTCCAAAGCCTCCTCTCATGTTGGAATCCATGGAAACCCCCTCTGACATCCATGCCATTCCGCCAGACTGGGTATACATGGTCTCCCCTGGTGCATCAAAAACAACTTCTACTGCCGGCATGGTATCACCGATTACTGAATATCTCATAATTTCTTCTCCTTTATATATTATGTAGCCTTACTTATTTATTATAATATATAACGGGCAATTCTTCTATATATTTTTTTAGAATTTTTAGAATCCATTGACCCCTGCCTGGAAAGATGCTAATATAAAAGTATGTTACATATTTAACAATCCAACTATTTCATATCTAATATCAGGGAGGTTTTAACCATGGATTACACACAGGAATATCAGGACAAACTGGTAACTGCCGAAGAAGCAGTAAAAGTCATCAAATCTGGTGACTGGGTAGACTACGGATGGTGCAACGGCACGCCTGATTTGCTGGATCAGGCATTGGCAGAGCGTACGGATGAGTTGGAGGACATCAACCTTCGCGGCGGTATACTTTTAAAACCGCTGGCAATTTTTGAGCGTGAGGATGCAGGGGAGCATTTTACCTGGAATTCCTGGCATATGTCTGGGATTGAGCGCAAATTGATTAATAAGGGATGCGCTTATTATGCTCCCATCCGTTATTCAGAGCTGCCCCGCTATTACAGGGAGTCTTCCGTCAGAAATAATGTTGCAATGTTCCAGGCTGCACCGATGGATAAGCATGGTTTCTTTAATTTTGGACCCAATGCGTCCCATTTGACCGCAGTCTGCGAGACATCAGCAAAGATTATCGTAGAGGTAAATGAAAATATGCCCCGGTGTCTGGGCGGATTTGAGAATGGCGTGCATATTTCCGATGTAGACTTTATTGTGGAAGGCAAAAACCCTCCCATTGGGGAGCTTGGAGCCGGCGGCCCTGCAACAGAGGTAGATAAAGCAGTTGCAGAACTGATTGTGGAAGAAATTCCAAACGGCGCCTGCCTACAGCTTGGAATCGGCGGCATGCCCAACGCGGTAGGCTCTCTGATTGCCGAATCGGATTTAAAGGATCTGGGTGTCCATACGGAAATGTATGTGGATGCCTTTGTTGACATTGCAAAAGCAGGGAAAATCAATGGTTCCAAGAAGAATATCGATCGGTTCCGCCAGGCATATGCTTTCGGGGCAGGGACGAAAAAAATGTACGACTATATCGATGACAACCCAGAGCTGTTAAGCGCGCCGGTAAATTATACCAATGATATCCGGTCTATCTCTGCATTGGACAATTTTATGTCCATAAATAATGCGGTGGATGTGGATCTGTTTGGGCAGGTAAGCTCCGAATCCTCTGGGATTAAGCATATCAGCGGTGCAGGCGGACAGCTTGACTTTGTGCTGGGCGCTTATCTTTCCAATGGCGGAAAAAGCTTTATCTGCTGTTCCTCCACATTTAAAACAAAAGACGGTGAATTGAAATCAAGAATTCTGCCTACCCTGCATCCAGGATCCATTGTTACAGATACCCGTGCGAACATCCATTATCTTGTGACGGAATATGGAAAGGTAAATCTGAAAGGCTTGTCCACCTGGCAGAAATGTGAGGCGATTATTTCTGTAGCCCATCCTGATTTCCGGGATGACTTAATCAAAGAAGCGGAAAAGATGCATATTTGGAGAAAGAGCAATAAATAACATGCAGCAGGCACGCCGTCTTTGGAAAATCATCATTTGGTGTTCCAAAGATAGCGTGCCTGTTTTTATCAGGAGTGTGATTCCTATTTCATTTCCTTGTCCCCAGCTGCCTGTCAATTGCGGCTGTCAAATTTGCTATTTCGTGTAAAAACGGTAAATGGTCTTTGTCGTAAATTCTTCTCCCGGATGTATCAGCGGCGACGGAAAATTCTCCTGGTTTACGCCGTCAGGATAGAATTGGGATTCCAGGCAGAAGCCGCATCTGTCACAGTAGGCGGCTCCTCCTTTTCCCGTTTGTTCTCCAATGAAGTTCCCAGCGTAAAACTGTACGCCGCAGCAATCGGTGGAAGCTTCCATGGCAATTCCCGTTTCTTCGCAGTAAGCATTTGCCATCACCTTCATTTCCCCTGGTTTGTCACTGAGCACATAATTGTGGTCATATCCGCCTCCAAACTTTAACTGTTCAAAGTCTGCGTTGATGTCCTGCCCGATAGGCTTCATAACCCTGAAATCCATTGGCGTCCCTTCCACCGGAGCAATTTCCCCTGTAGGGATGGCTGTTTTATCCCGTACTGGGGTATAGCCTTCTGCCAGAATCTGCAGGTATTGCTGCTGCATAGAGCCGCTGCCGTGCCCGGCCAGGTTAAAATAAGAGTGGTTAGTGCAGTTCATTACGGTAGTTTTGTCGGTTTTTCCCTTGTAGGAAATTTCTACTGCATTATCGTCCGTCAACGTATAGGTAACTTCCACTGCAAGATTGCCGGGAAATCCCTGCTCCTCTTCCCGGCTTAAGTGGAAAAAGGTAATATGATTGTCTGTATGCTCCTTGACCTCCCACAGTATGCGCTCAAATCCATTTGGCCCGCTGTGCAGGTTATGCTCGCCTTCGTTTGCCGTAAGCTGGCAGAGGGTTCCATCTATCACCATCTGCGCTTTGTCAATGCGGTTTCCATTCCGCCCCACAGAAGCGCCGAAATAGCAGGTGTGGTTCTCGTATTCCGCTGTGCTGTCATAGCCTAAAACCACATCCTGGATGTTCCCGTTTTTATCTGGTACAAGTACGGATACCAAAGTTGCGCCATGGTCCGATACTTTTATGGTTGCATTGTTCTGGTTTTTTAATATGTATAAGGATGTTTCCTTTCCCTGAGTGTTTTTCCCGAATGGTAATTTTTTCATATCTTACTGCCTCCTTCATTTTTCTCGTATCGCTTCAGCAATTAGTTTATCTGATTTGGGATTTTGCATATCCTGTTTCTTTCCCTTACTTCTACTGTATGGCTTCAGCAATTAATTTATCTGATTTTAAAATATGGTTGGACAGCCATCCGAACAGGAATTCCATTAACTCTTCTAAATATTGCTGCTGGTTCTGGTCTACCTGCTCCAGGTCGATTTCTTCAAGCTTTGACACGAAGGCCCGGTGCGCCATTTTCTGTGCTTCCAGCCCTGGATAGGTGATGCTTTCCATATATTCTTCCTCATCCTGGAAATGTTCTCTGGTATAGTCCGTTAATTTTCCTAAAATTGCTACAATTTCATCGTATTTATCATGGAGCAGTTCTGCCTTCACCAGATCGTTTGCTTCCCCGATGATTTCAAACAATGTTTCGTGCTCGCCGTCAATGAGGGGAATTCCTGTCATGTATTTTGCGGTAAAGACACAAGGATTCTCCTGTTTCCGCCACTCTTCCACAGAGGGCATTTTACCAATCAGGATATCGCTGCTTAAAATATGCTGATACAGCCAACGAACCAGGTATTGCAGCAGATTGTCCAGCATTTCCTGCTGGTGTTCCAGCTCATCGATATTGGTAAAGCTGATGACGTCAATTTTTTCCCGGAATGCCATGTGCTGCTTTTTCTGCTTTTCCAATTCCGGGTCGTTGATGGCTGCCATATATGCTTCTTCGTTGGCGAAATGTGTGTCTGCATATTCCTTTAACTCTTCTAATACCTCTGAAATTTGGTGATATTTATCCTCCAGCAGTTCATTGTGCAGCAGATTAATGGTTTGATTAATCAATTCAAATAATTTTTCATGTTCGTTATCAATCTGTTCGATTCCTGTCAAACAGTCCTCCGTAAACCGGTACATATTTCTTCTCCTTTCCCATTGCCGCGGCAGGTGCGCCGGGGCAGATGCGCCTTTGGGCGTTACCATCATTATAGCGCTTATAAAACTTAAAATCCAACAATATAAAAAGAATTGCTGGATTTGTTTATAAAAAATGTTGAAGGCTAAATACAGCTATAGTATAATGTTGGCAGAAAATATTATGGAAAGGATATATGCTTATGGCAGGGATAAACACCACTCAGATTTTTCAATTCATGGGCGCATGGCAGAAGTTTACCTCAAACCACCCCAAATTCCCCCGGTTTTTAAAGGCAGTTGCCGCGGAAGGCATCAAGGAGGATACGGTGATTGAGGTAAGCGTTACCACCCCGGAGGGAAAGACCTATTGTTCCAATTTAAAGATTACACAGTCTGACTTAGAATTGTTTGAACAGATGAAACACCTTTCATGATTATCATTTCTGGCTGGGCAGGAAAACTCTGGAGATAAGGCCGAGTGGAAAGGTTTAAAAAGCATGCAATATCTATTCTATGAAAATATCCTCGGGCCTGATGTGGAGGTAGGTGCATATCCGCAGAAAATCATCGGAATCCAGAGGGTTCCCTGTCCCAACCTGAAGGTTTTCCCATGGGATACCTAAAATCTCTGCAATCGCTTCTTGTGAAATATGATTCTGCTTCATTTGTTCTTCCAGCCATTTTTTCGCCTGCTCCCCCATGTCATCCCTCCGATTTCCCGTCATTGTTTGGTATAGCATCTATTATATCCCCTTTTCAAGAGAAATTCAACAAAAGTTTGTGCTGATTCAAGAGAAAATTTCCAATTTTATTGACGCAGATTTTGGGGTAGTCTATGATTAGAAAAGAGGTGAGCGCATGAAAAATCCAAATATTTCCAAAGTTTTGAAGACCTACCGAAAATTAAACCATTATTCTGTAAATGATTTGGTGCTGAAGCTGGAAGACCATCATCTTCCTGTTGCGCCCAAGACGATTTACGGCTGGGAAAGCGGCCAGACACAGCCGGATGCAGATACGCTGCTGACCCTCTGCAAAATATATAATATTGATAATATTTTGGGCACCTTTGGTTATAATGATACCCTGGATGGATTTTTTCTTTCGGAAGAGGAGCGCAGCCTGGTCATGCAGTACCGGAAGCTTCCAGGAATGCAGGAGGCTGTCAGGAAACTTTTGGAAATAGAATAACATCAAAAATCAGCCCCCTGCCTTTCCGAAACGGAATGGCGGGAGGCTGGTTTTTTTCATATTAAAAAGGTTAAACAACACCCTGTGCAATCATAGCTTCCGCTACTTTTTCAAATCCGGCAATATTAGCGCCTGCTACATAATCGCCTTCTTTTCCATAACGTTTTGCAGCGTCGTCCAGGTTGTGGAAAATGTTTACCATAATGTCCTGAAGCTTGCTGTCTACCTCCTCGAAGGTCCAGCTTAAGCGTTCAGAGTTCTGGCTCATTTCCAGTGCGGAGGTTGCCACGCCGCCTGCATTTGCAGCCTTGCCAGGAGCAAATAATACATTATTTTCCTGTAAGTATTCCGTTGCTTCTAAGGTGGTAGGCATATTAGCGCCTTCTGCAACGGCAATGCAGCCGTTTGCCGCCAATGCTTTTGCATCATCTAAAAGAAGCTCATTCTGGGTTGCGCATGGAAGAGCCACGTCGCATTTCACGGTCCATACACCACGGCCCTCATGGTATTCTGCGCTTGGCCTTTCTTTTGCATATTCGGTGAGGCGGGCACGCTTCACTTCTTTTACCTCTTTCAAAAGAGCAACATCAATGCCTTCCGGATCATAAACCCAGCCGGTAGAATCGCTGACAGTTACGACTTTTGCGCCTAACTGATGGGCTTTCTGTGTGGCGTAGATTGCTACATTGCCAGAGCCGGATACGCAGACGGTTTTCCCTTTTATGTCATGCCCATTGCATTTTAACATCTCTGCGGTCAGGTATAAAAGGCCGTAGCCCGTAGCTTCGGTACGTGCCAGGGAGCCGCCGTAGGAGAGGCCTTTTCCGGTGAGCACGCCTTCATAGGTGCCGCGGATTTTCTTAAACTGGCCGAACATGTAACCGATTTCCCTTGCGCCTGTTCCAATGTCTCCGGCAGGTACGTCTGTATCTGCGCCAATGTATTTGCAAAGCTCTGTCATAAAGCTCTGGCAGAATGCCATTACTTCACGGTCGGATTTTCCTTTCGGGTCAAAATCAGAGCCGCCCTTGCCGCCGCCGATGGGAAGGCCTGTCAGGGAATTCTTAAAAATCTGCTCAAAGCCAAGGAATTTGATGATTCCAAGGTTTACAGAAGGATGCAGCCGAAGTCCCCCCTTGTAGGGTCCAATGCTGTTATTGAACTGTACCCGGTAGCCGGTATTTACCTGTACCTGGCCCTGGTCGTCTACCCATGGCACACGGAACTTAAACTGTCTGTCTGGCTCTGTCAGACGCTCTAACAATGCTTCCTTCCGATATTTCTCTTCGTTTGCTTCAATGACCGGGCGTAAAGAATTCAGCACTTCCTTGACTGCCTGGTGGAATTCTGGTTCAGCCGGATTTTTTGCAATTACGCGCTCTAATACTTCATCTACGTAGCTCATGTTTTTTCTCCTTTATCTTTATTCTTTATCATTACCAGGTATTATTTTAGTATGATTTTTTTTATTTTGCAATCTTTTTCTTTTATTCTTTACCATTTTATTGCATCAAAGTGTATAGATGTGTATAATAGCAGGGTAGCTGGAACTGTTCTGGGACAATAGAAATGGAATCTGATTTTAAATATATTATAGTATTGCAGATGGAGGGACTTATGAAACATTTAAAAAAAATCACCACAAAGCAGCTTGTGTTTTCTTCTGCCGCCATTGCCCTTGCCATGGTGACTTCCATGATTAAGCTGTTTGAACTGCCCATGGGCGGCTCTGTTACGTTGCTTAGCATGCTGTTTATCACATTGGTGGGTTACTGGTACGGGCCTTATATCGGTGTGGTAGCGGCTGCCTCCTATGGGGTATTGCAGTTTGTCATTGAGCCTGTGTTCTACAGCCTGCCCCAGGTGCTTACGGACTATCCTCTGGCCTTTGGCGCGTTAGGGCTGTCCGGTTTTTTCAGGAAACAAAAGCATGGGCTCATCAAAGGCTATGTGGCGGCAGTTTTGGGCCGGTATTTTTTCACGTTTTTATCGGGCGTCATTTTCTTTGCTTCCTATGCCCCAGAGACCATGGCGGCTCCTGTCTACTCCCTTGTGTATAATGGCTCCTATCTGGGCGCGGAGGCGGTGATTACCCTGATTATTCTTGCACTGCCGCCGGCAGCCCGCGGTCTGGAGCAGATGAAGCGGCTGGCGTTGGAGTGAAAATTCATTCTGCCTTTCGGATTTTTTCATATTCCTGCTCCGTCAGCCCATAGGCAGCGGCGATCTTTCGGTCGGCTGCATCATAGTATGCTGCCCATTTTTCAGGATTTGCCTCCTCGATCATTTTTTCTGCAAGGGAGATAATTTCCCGCTGCTTCCCTTCCGGAAGGACAGGAAGGGGTATCTGTTCCAGATAAGCGCGCAGGACTTTCATGGAGTGGAATTTCCGGCTGTAAATAAACTGGGCAGTCCTGGAGTTTAACACTGCCATAATATATTTCATGTCCATATGGGGCACCTGGGGAATCAGGATGTTGCAGCTGTTTAAGGACAGCCGCTGCTGGCTGTCGTAGGCAAAGATAAGCTGGCTGCCGATGAAACGGTAAAATAATTTTTCCTCTGCCCGGTAGTATGCTTCCCTGGCGCATTGCTGGAATTTTCCAGGTTCATAAACCAGGTAGGTATCCTTGGGCGCAAGCTTATATTTGTGGACGTCGGCCCCCTTGAAAACCACTTCGTTTTCAGCAGTTTTTTCTGTCTGGATTAGATTTTTATTATCGCCGGTCACGATGCCCAGGGCGAATTCTGCCTGATTTTTCAGAAAAGCCATAGGTTTTTGGTGTTCTGCTTTTTCCAACAGCCTATACTCCTCATCAGACATATAAAAATTAAAGTTTTCAGGATCTGTCCGGCGGTCAGTCTGGATGATGAAATTTCTGCCCTCTCCTGCAATCTGCATTTCTTTTGTGGAGAAAGGCTCCTTTGTTTTGCGTATCTGCAGAAGGACTGCCGGGCATTGTACTTTGTCGAAGACATTTCCAAGGTATTCCAGCCGCTCAATCTGTACCTGGCGCAGGAATAGCTTGCGGATTGCCAGATGGGATTTTACATGAAGCATTGCTTCCGGCAGCACAAATGCAATTTTTCCTTCGTAAGGCACAGTTCTTAAGGCCTGTTCCAGAAACACATCATAGGATTCGATATGCTGTCCCTTTGCCGTTTCAAATTTTTCTTTTAACAAGTCTTGCATCTCTTTGCCAAACTGGTATCCCCATGGGGGATTGCCCAAAATAAAATCATAAGAGTCCCTTTCTGCTAAAAGGAAATCAGAAACCTTTATGTGTTCCTTGATTGTGGAAACCGAAGCGTCAGGAAACTTTAACGCCAGATTGATTCTGGCGGCTAAGATGCTGGTTTTGTCGATGTCCCTGCCAAAAACCTGTTCCATAGAAAAACCATCTGGAAGCTGCAATAAAAAATTTCCTGTGCCGCAGCAGGGATCCAATACCCTGGCATATTCAGGCTGCATTTTGGATTCCTCTGGCAGCAGAGACTGGATTAATGTCTGCACGGTGCAGGTTGGGGTGTAGTAGGAGCCTTCTGCCTTCCGCTCTCCCAGATTTTTCAGGGAAATGTAGAGCAGTCCCAGGATATCCACGTTTTTTTCCAGCAGAAAGGAGACCTGGAATGCCTGGGGAATTTTTTCCTGGACGGACAGAGCTGTTTCTGGTTTCTTATCTGGCAGAAGCTCCTGGATCAAGGCGTCATAGGGACCTAGTGTGATATCCCCCTGGACATAATGAGACAGAAAATTTTCTGTATATGCAGTTTTTTTCTTGCAGGCCTGGCAGAAAAGCTGGATGGCGCATTCTGCCAGGATGAACCGTATCCGCCGCTCCGTAAGGAGGGCTGGCACAAGCTGCCTGACTAATCCTTGAATTACCTGAAAATTCGGGGAATTTTCGGGAATATAATTTTTGTATAAAGCATTTCCGCTGATATACTTTTTATTTCTCCTGGATTTCAGGGAACCGGTATCATCTTTTTGCAGTTTTTTTTGTATTTTCCTTGTGTATGCAGCAGAAAAATAAGGTTTTCCCAGACGGTTTCTGTCCGGCTCTAATTTGCCTAGCTTGATCCAATTCCGCCCGGTTGCCGTAGAGATGGATAATATGCTGCAGAATTCTTTTAAGGAATATTCCTGGTCTGTTTCCTGGGTGTGTGGCTTTTTCATCCTGGCCTCCTGTCGCAAAAGCAGTTTCCTGACCAAAGTATACACTTTATTGAGGAAGCAGTAAATCAAAAATTTGATTTCAGAAATCCACCTGTCCGCTGTGCATAGAGGATAATCTGCTGCATATGTTCCCGTATTCCCGGAGCAGATGGTGATGGTGTTCCCTGATATACGCTGTATTCCTGGCTTTTCCGGCTTGTTCCATTTTCTCTGCCTGCCTGGAAAAATTTTCTGCGCCTATGGTGCGGGATACGCTTTTTAAGGCATGCACCTTGGCGGTATAGCCTGGCCAGTTGTCGTCTTCGTAGAGTTTTTTGATGGTTTTGCAATTTTCTTCTTTCTGGCCGCAATAGGTCTGAAGCATTTCCAGATAAAAATCCTTTTCCATATTGCAATTTTTCAACCCCTGGTTCATGTTAATGCCAATCTGTTCCAATTGGAGGCATAGGCTGGCGGATTTGGTTTCTGTGTTTTTTTTCATGGCGTGTTCCTCTTTCGTTTTACGATGAAATTATACACATAAAATAAATTCTGCCAATACCGCATTTTCATTGAAAAAGCAGAAAATCGGGAAGGCCTGGAAAATCAAGGCTCTCAAAGATGTTTTGATTGACATTTTGGAAAAAGTTCCGTTATACTAAGAGAGACTTTTTTAATATGGGAATCTTATGTAAAGCGGCATATCCTGTGAGCCAGAGGATTTGCCAGCGTATCGTTTGCGCATAATATTGCACAATATCTGAAAACTCCAATATATTATCATATAGGGGGAAGCCATGTTCGTATGCTTCATCCTATAGCTAGAATGAGGGATAGGAGTGAAAGATATGGATAAGAAGGAAAATGCGTTGGTAAATAACTGTGATTTTATGGGAATCAGGCCGATTATGATGGATTTGCCGTATCCTGCAGTTCAGGTGAGAGGGAAAAACCCTGTATATGCCAATCTGCTTAGTATTGACTACTGCGGTGCAGTCTCTGAAATGTCTGCAATTACCCAGTACATCAACAATGAGAACCGCCTGTCCTGTGGGAATTGTCCTGTGGCAAGAACCCTGCTTGGAATTGCCATGGCGGAGATGATGCATCTGCAGAAGTTAGGAGAACTGATTGTTCTGCTGGGCGGGACAATTAATTTTACAGCCAGATACCGCAATGGCGGCGTTAAGATGTGGACGCCGGAATATCTGCAGATTCCAGAAAACCTAAGGAATATGCTGCTGGCGGATATAGAAGCGGAAAAAGCGGCAATCGCCCAGTATGAGGCACATATCAAGATGATAAAGGATGATTGTGTAAATGCTGTGCTGGCAAGAATCATCCGTGACGAGGAATATCATATCATGCTGCTGCGCACAATGCTGCAGGCCATGTAGATATATTTCGATGGGGCTGTCGGGAAAACGTAACCAGCTTTCATTGATCGTGGCGGGATACGCTCATGATTGTCTGTGAGGAAATGATAAGTTATCCACAATATATACTGTTGCGCTTTCAGTGGTACAACTATATATTGCAGACAAATTTCATTTCCCGATAGCCTCGTCCCAATATGAAAAATCTGCTCTGGAAATTTATGAAGATATTTTAAGTTTGGGCTTGCATGTGGAAAAATCATATGCTATAATACATTACGGCTGGAAGCAAAAGGGTAGAGAATGCTTCTGGAAATATGGATGGATTCCCGAGTGGCCAAAGGGGGCAGACTGTAAATCTGTTGGCGACGCCTTCGAAGGTTCGAATCCTTCTCCATCCATT
>CANDGI010000038.1 GCA_947384285.1 uncultured Lachnospiraceae bacterium | reverse complement strand
AACATATCAAAATCTTTTTCAAAAAGTTCTTGACATATCACCAGAATGCTAAATAAACGCCATGCTGATTGCCGGTATAAACGTCAAAAGAAGCAGAGCGATCAAAAAATAAAAAATCATAGGCATTGCCTTTCCTGCAATCTTCATCACCGGAATATCCGTTAAAGAGCTTGCCACAAACAGGTTGACCCCTATGGGCGGCGTAACAAACCCAATGGCCAGATTAACCACCATCATAACTCCAAAATGAACAGGATGCATGCCCACCGCTTCCACAATCGGAAGAAGAATCGGCGTTAAAATCAAAATCGCCGGCGTAGTGTCCATAACCATGCCTACAATCAGCAGGAACAGGTTGATAACCAAAAGCAGCGCAATCCGATTGGTAAAATGCGCAAGAATCCATCCGCTGACCGCCTGGGGCACCTGCATCAGCGTCAGCACCCTGGAAAAAGCCACAGAGGTGGCTAAAATAAACAGAATCGGCGCGTATGTGCGGACAGACTCTTCCATGATTCCCCAAACATCCCTAAATTGAATGGTCCGATAGATAAACAGGCTGACAATCAGTGCGTAAAATACAGAAATGACTGCCGCTTCCGTGGGGGAAGCAATGCCGGAATAGATGCAGCCCAAAATAATCACCGGGCTTAACAATGCAAAAAAGCTGTCCTTAAGCACAGCCAGAAGCCCTTTTTCGTGGAGTTCTCCCACAACTGCATGGATTTTCTCTTTATCCTCGCCATTTTTCCTGCAATAATAGATGGCATATACCATGAGCAAGCCGCTGATTAACAATCCTGGAATAATCCCTGAAAGAAACAGGTCACTGACTGACGCCCCAGACGCCATACCGTACATGATAAATGGAATGCTTGGAGGAATGATTACCCCCAGGCCGCCAGATACCGCCACCACTGCGGTAGAAAAAACCTTGTCATACCCAAGCTTCGTCAAAATCGGAATCGTCATGCTCCCTACTGCCGCTACCGTTGCCGGTGCAGAACCAGAAATGGCTCCATAAAACAGGCAGGTTACAATCACTGCACAGGGAACCCCCGCGGTCCGTTTGCCCAGAAAATACGCAAACACATCAAACAGCTTTTTGGAAATCCCGCCCCTGGCCATCACAATGCCGGAAAGCACAAACATCGGCACTGCCAGAAGAGGAAAGCTGTCAATCCCGCCCAGCATAGAGCGTATGACAAACTGCCCGGATGCTGTAAAGGATGCATCAAAAGCGCCTGGAAGAACGGATACGATGCCCAGGGAAATGGAAACCGGAATCGCAATCACCAGGCAGATCACAAAAATGATAAAAACAATTACTGCTGACATTTTGGCGCCTCCTCTCTTTTTGCGGTTTTCCCTTTCGGATTCCCTTTCCCTGGCTCCTCATATCCTTTTCGGATTACCTGAAGCTCGATATACCACCTTTGCATAATCCTTATGGCTACCAGAAGAAAGCTAACAAGCGGAGCCGCCTGTACATAATACATGGGAATCTGGCAAGCGGGGCTGACCTGCCCGCTCTCCACTGCAGACATCAGATATTTCACAGCAAAAGGCATCAGATAGAAAAAGAAGATTAATTCAAACGTATGGTTTACCAGTTTAAAAACTGCTTTTCCCCGTCTGGGAAACATAGCCACAAATTGTTCGATTTTAATAGAAACACATTTTTTCGTACAATAGCTAACACTTAGAAATCCAGCCCATACAAAAATATATCTTGTCAGCTCCTCAGACCAGGAAAGAGATGCGCCCAGCACATACCGGGAAAACACCTGTATCCCCATAATCATTGTCATCAAAACCAAGCTGGCAATCATAAGAAATTCCTCAAGGCTGTCATTCAGCCACAACAGCACTTTTTTCATAGACTTCCTCCTTCTTCGTTTGACAGCCGCTCTTCATTTTTAAAAACGGCTTCTGGAAACAAAACGGCCAGCGCCGCTTCGCTCTTGCTTTTTTAAACAAGAAAAAGGGGACTGGCGAACACATCGTCAGACCCCTCTGTACCGTCAAATATATTACAAGCTTTTATGTAAAAGAGAAAGCACCTGTGCCAGATCTTCCACTCCCATCTGCCCTGGGGCAGAAGCCTTCCTTGCAGCCCCAAACGTCAGCGCGGAACCAAAGACTTCGCCACAAAGACGGCTGATAACCCCTGTACCCGCCATGGACATGGTAATAATCGGACGATCCGCATGCTTTCTGTTCATTTCTTCTGTTGCCGCTAACAAGGTCAAAACATCCTCCTTGCTCTGAGGCATCACAGCAATTTTCGGAATATCTGCGCCAAGCTCCTGCATCTTGCAGAGCCTTCCTACAATATCATCCTTCTCTGGAGTCTTGTCGAAATCATGGTTGGAGGCAACCACTTTGACTCCATGCTGATGTACCGCTTCTATCACCTCTGTTACAATCTCATCCCCTGTAAATGCTTCCACATCAACCAGATCAACGTATCCGCTTTCTGCAGCTGCTTTGTTTAATTCCGCATAAGCTTTCGGATCAATGGATTTTTCTCCGCCTTCCTTGGCAGTACGGAAGGTAAAAAGAATCGGTGTCTCCTTCAATGCTTCCCGCAGCTCTTTCAACACCTCTTTCACCTTTTCAATCTCAAATACGTGCTCAAACCAGTCCACACGCCACTCTACCACATCCACCGGAATCGCATCAAAAGTTTTTGCTTCTTTGATAATGTCTTCCTTTGTCACACCAACAATCGGCACACAGATTTTAGGAATTCCTTCCCCTATTTTCACATTTCTTACAACTACCGGATTCATTCTGTTCCCTCCCATTTATTTTGATTTCTCTGCATTCTCCAACAAGGTTCCATATCTTAAATTTACAAATACTGCAAGAAGAACGCCTATAATGGTAATCACAAGGTTCATCACAATTACATTCATAGCTGTCATTTTTGATGCAGCACTGAGAATCGTATAATTACACAAGCTGGATGCAATCATAACAAGGCTTGTGATGGTTCCCTTAATCTTCGGGAACAGGTCGTTTACCGTTGCAGTCGCCATCTGCAGCACGCCGCCTGCTGCCGCATATCCAAGCACAAAAGCGCCTACATAACAAATCATGGGCGTCTTAATCAGGTACACAAGCACCAGCATCACGGATGAGATTGCCGGGTAAATCACAAGAAACCTTACCTGTTTGAATTTCGTAATCAAAATACTCGTCACCACAAGCGCGACCATCGTTCCGGCTGAATAATAGGTCTGCATGATGGAAACGGTCTCTGATGGAATACCAGCAATTTCTTTTCCGAATGTCTGGGCACAGTTAAGCCAAAGCTGAAAGGTTGCTGTACTTGTAAATCCGATCAAAATCAAAGCAACGCTTTCCAATGAAAAATGGGCATTTTTCAAATTCTCAATGAAGGATTCTGATTTGCCGCTGGCAGATTCCTGGGGCAATGGCATAAAAACAGCCAGCACGCCGAGAACTGCAATCGCAATGCCTGCCACCAATGGCAAGGTCAGATATGACATCTTTGTTCCCGCAAACACGCCCAGGAAGAAAGGCATCAATAACTGAGCAATCGAAATGAAAAATTTAATCCCCATGGTTGCAATGCCCGTATACTCATAGATAATCTCCGCTACCGCAGGATAAGTCGCCGTATCCAGGAAGGAATTGGCAATGCCGCCAAGAACCGCCGCCACATAAGCAATCTGCATATTTGGTGAAAATGCAATGCCTACAAAAAAGATGACGTAGGATGCCACGCCGATTAAAACAGAAATCCTGCGTCCCAGCTTATCAGACAAAGGCCCTGCAAAAGGCAGTGAGATGAGACGTCCCAGTCCCAGCGCAGCCGCAATTGCAGTTACCTGCATAACATCGTCAATTCCCCATTGGGTAATCAATGTCTCCTTCACAACCTGCTGGCTCAAAATCGAACATCCAATCCCATGGATAAAATAATTCAAATACAGAATCAGTGCACTAAACAAATACTTTTTCTTCATTTTTCCCTCCACTGGTGCAAAAGCACACCCAGTGCGCCATGCACCGTCCGCTATTATTCATATACTATATTCAATTGTCAAGCTTCTTTTCTATTTCATTCTATTCGTACTTAATGTCAAGAACTTCTTTCATATGCTCAATAGGCATTTCTTTTCCGGTCCACATTTCAAAAGCAGCTGCTCCCTGGAATAACATCATGCCCATGCCATTCATGGTCTTGCAGCCCACTTCCTTTGCCATCTTAAGCATTGCGGTCTCACGCGGGGAGTACACAACATCCGTCACAATTAAATCCGGGCGGAAGAAGGATTTATCAGGAATATAGGTCTGTCCCTCCAAAGGCTTCATTCCCATGCCTGTTGCATTTGCAAACAGATAAGAATCCGCAATTTCCTCTTTCAGCTTATCCAAATCTGCCAAATCATACAAAGCAACCTTGCAGCTTGTCCTTTCACTGATTTTCTTTACCGTCTCCTGGGCATTGTCCCAGAATTTATCCTTAATATTGAAGATAGACATTTCTGCTACGCCGTCAAGGGCTGCCTGGACCTCAATGGCTGTAGCTGCCCCGCCGGAGCCTACGATTGTCATTTTTTTGCCAATCACGTCAATATTGTTATCCTTCAAGGCTTTCATATATCCGATGCCATCTGTGATATGCCCGGTTAATACGCCGTTCTCATTCACGATTGTGTTTACTGCGCCGCAGAGTTCTGCTGCCGGTGATAATTTATCCAGATATTTATGTACGACTGTTTTGTTGGGCATAGATACATTGGAGCCAACCATCTTCAATGCGCGAAGCCCCTTCACAGCATCCTCCAAAGTATCATTGTCTACTTCAAAAGCAAGATATGCATAGTCCAGACCAAGATATGCAAATGCCTCATTGTGCATTGCCGGTGAGCTTGAATGCCTGATTGGATAAGCCATCAATCCGATAAGTTCTGTATGTCCTGTAATTCTCTCTGCCATGATAAATTTCCTTCTTTCTTTTTGTCATTATCCTTGTATCTTTCCTATTTGTTTCTTGCCCGTTCGTTAAATCTCTAACAACCTCTTGGCAACTATTATATAACACCTTTTTTATTTTTTCAATTGGTGATTCTGCACATATTTCATAAATTTTTTTAGAACCGGCGGCTGGTACTGATCCTTAATCTGCGCCATATAGATGTAGCGTTCAATCACAGGATTGGTAATATCCAGTATCTTCACATCCAAATATTTCAGCACAGGAACCTCCGGCATTACCGCAATTCCAAAATTTTTTGCAGCAAGGCCCGCCATTGCGCTGTCCTCTTCTATTTCATAAGCGATTTTTGGAACAACCTGTGCCATCTCGAACATTTTTTCTATGGTAGGGCGCAGCCCGCTGGATTTGGTGAAAAATATCTGCGGATAGCTTTCTGTCTCCTTCAAGGAAATATCTTCTTTTGCCGCCAGGGGATGTTCCCTTGACACAACCACCACCAGTTTTTCCTCTGCCACCGGTTCAAACACAATCTGCCTCTCCTCTTCTCTCCGGGAGCAGAATGCCACGTCATATTTTTCCTCCTTCAGCCCGCGGATGATATCCTGGGTATTTCCCACCGTAAACCGGAATTGCACATCCATCTGGGGATTGTCCTTAAGAAAGCTTCTCACCAGCCCCGGCACAAATTCCAATCCAAGGGTATAGATATATGCCAGGTCAATCACGCCGGAATTCCTGCCTGTCATAGCCTTTGTCTTCTTTATCCCAACCTCCAGGGACTGCAAAGACTCTGTGGCATATTCCAGGAATACCTTGCCGTATTTTGTCAGGACAACATTCCGCCCTTTTTTCTCAAAAAGCTTCGTTTCCAGCTCCTCCTCCAGCTTTCCAACCGCATGGCTTAAGCTGGGCTGGGTGATGGACAAAATCTCTGCTGCCCTGGAATAATGCTCCGTCTCTGCCAATGTTACGAAATAATAAAGCTGACTCAAATTCATACTCTGCACATATCCTTTCCCAAAATAAAATGCTTTTCCGGCTCCTTATACAAGTATCATACCAAAACCCATGCACATTTTCTATAGATTTCCACAAAAATACCAATTTGTTTTTCCGTTATTTCTCCATTATACTTAAACCAGAAATACATCAGAACCGCCCGTATTCTGATGTATGCTATATTAACAACCTCTCAAACCCATATTTTGGCCATCCCTGCCAGCATCTGCACCTGTGCATAGCAGCGGGGAATATAGATATGGCACGATAAAACAAACTTGGGGGTAACCATCAATGAAAAATGAATACAAACATATTTTTGAACCATTTACCGTAAAACGCATGACCATGAAAAACCGAATCGTCATGACGCCAATGGGAACCAACTACGGCGAACAAAATGGTGAAATGAGTTTCCTGCACATTAATTATTATGAGCAGCGCGCAAAAGGCGGTACAGGCCTGATTATTGTGGAGAATGCCAGCGTATTTTCTCCTCAGGGATCTAACGGAACCACTCAATTGCGCATTGACCACGACAGCTACATCCCCAGATTGTACAAATTATGTGAAACCGTACATAAGCATGGCGCATGCATTGCCATCCAGATTAACCATGCTGGCGCCTCTGCGCAGGCACAGCGTACCGGCATACAGCCAGTATCCGCTTCCGATATTCCTTCTAAGGAAGGCGGCGAGATTCCGCGCCCCTTAACCAAAGAAGAAATTTATGAGATTGTGGAAAAATACGGAAAAGCAGCAAAACGTGCGCAGACAGCTGGATTTGACGCAGTAGAAATACATGCCGGGCACTCCTATCTTCTCAGCCAGTTCCTTTCTCCGTTAACAAACAAACGGACAGATGAATTTGGCGGCTCGCCGGAAAACCGCGCCCGTTTCGCCAAGCTGGTAATCGAAGAAGTCCGCAGGCAGGTTGGCTCATTCTTCCCAATTTTTGTCCGCATCAGCGCCGACGAATTTATGGAAGGCGGAAATACATTGGAAGATGCCCTGGAATATCTGCAGTATTTTGAAAAAGAAGTGGATGTGTTCGACGTCTCTGCCGGCTTAAACGGCTCCATCCAATATCAGATTGATGCCAATTACCTGGCAGATGGATGGCGCTCCTATATGGCAAAGGCCGTCAAAGAGCGTTACAGCAAGCCCTGCATTACCATGGGAAATATCCGTGACCCCAGGATTGCAGACGACATCCTGGCACGAGGGGATGCAGATCTTATCGGTATCGGCCGCGGACTGATTGCAGACCCGGAATGGGTAAATAAAGTCGAATTCGGCGATACAGCGGATATCCGCAAATGTATTTCCTGCAACATCGGCTGTGCCGGACACCGGATTGGCATTAACCGCCCCATCCGCTGCACCATCAATCCCGGCGTCAATACAGGGGAAGATTATAAAAAGAAACGTGTGAAACGCCAGTGCAACGTAGTGGTTATCGGCGCAGGTACTGCTGGTTTGGAAGCTGCATGCACCGCCGCTGAAGTTGGATGCACCACATTTATCATCGAGAAAAAACCATACCTGGGCGGCTTAGCCGCAGAAATCTCAAAGATTCCAGATAAAAACCGCCTGGCAGATTTCCCCAACTACCTGATTCATCGCGCGGAAAAAATGAAGAACATGTTTATTTTCAAAAATACAGAGGCAACGATTGAGCAAATCCAAAGCCTGCATCCTGACATTATTGTCAATGCTACCGGCTCCAGTCCTCTCCTGCCCCCAATCAAAGGGCTTCATGATGTGATTGACAAAGAAAATGGCAAAGTTTCTTCTATATTAAATATGATTAACCACGTAGTATCTGGAGATTACCCAGAAGATATGAGCGGCAAAAAAGTCGTAGTAATCGGCGGCGGCGCCGTAGGCTTAGACGTTGTAGAATACTTTGCTCCCCGGGGCGCGGATGTAAGCATTGTGGAAATGATGCCCATCATCGGAAATGGAATCGACCCGGTATCCAAGACAGGAACCTTCAATTTAATGGAAAAGCATGGAGTAAAACAGCTTACCAACACTGCACTTTTAGAGGTTAAGGAAGCTTCTTTCCTTGTGAAGAATCCTGACGGCACAGAAGAAGAACTTCCCTTTGATTATGGCTTCGTATGTCTTGGAATGCGTGCAAACAATCCAATCCTTAAGCAGCTGCAGGAAAGCTTCGATACTGGAAAAACAGAAATCATGAATATCGGGGACAGTGTCCGGGCAAGAAGAATTATTGAAGGCACGGAAGAGGCACGGAACATCCTCAACGTTTTAGACAAACGAGATTTTATTTAACCTATATCATTGGGCTTGCCAAAAGGCAGGTAAAAACGCAGGTTTATGCCTGGCCCAAACAGACCATACTTCCTTTTTACCTGATTGTTTGGGCCTGCAATCTCCTTTTTGGCAGGGCTGCCACATCCCGGCAGCCCTGCCATTATTCACGGCAGCCCCTTGTTTCTGGAAACCATATGCGGGGCTATCTGCCGCTTTATAGATTCAAAATTAATTTATGCTTCCGCTTTCATTTTCCTCCAGCTCCAACAGCCTTTGCACAATCTCCTCACAAATCTCCAGCTCGTTCTTTCCATCCGTCTGAATAATCACATCGGCAGCTGCCTCGTATTTCTCTTTTCTCTTTTCCATCAATTCTGAGATAAAGGAAACATTTTTATTATTTTCCAGAAGAGGCCTGTCATGGCTGTCCTTCACCCGGTGATAGATGGTTTCCGGGCTTGCAGTTAGCAGGACAACCTTCCCGTTTTTCTTCATCTCAACCACATTATTTTCCCGCATAGGCGTGCCGCCGCCGCAGGAGATTACCACATTATTCTTCGCCTGCATTTCGATTAATAGGCTGGTTTCAAGATTACGGAAATACTCTTCTCCATATACTGCAAAAATATCAGAAATACTCAATCCTTCACGCTCAGAAATAATCTGATCCATCTCTACGGTCTCCATGGCGAACATCGTGCTTAAATAATCTGATATGGTGGATTTACCGCTTCCCATAAACCCAATCAGGACAATATTATAATGGAACAAATGCCTGGCCTGGATTTTCTTGCTGTTGTATGTAATACGGTTAAATATATCCAGAATTTCCTTGGCATGCCTCTGCCCTTCCAGTTCCCCTAACAGCTTCTGGGTCTGCCGTTTCTCCTGCTCCGGCTGAATAATCTGCATATTATGGGATTCCTTATATTTCATAATATCTTCTACGATAGCATTCCTTTTTAAAAGGCACTCCAGAATCTGCTCGTCACATACAGACAGCCTGATACGCAATTCATCTAAATGATTCATGACTTCCTCCATTCATGTTTCTCTGTTTCTGCTTCCTGATTTTTCCTTATCACTGGAAAGCAGCAGACTAATTATAGCAACTCCCGGGCTTCATTGCAATATAAAAATAACCGCATCATTTCTGCCATTGACATATTTTACAGAATCCATTAAGATATTCCATGGGAAATTTCCTTCAAAAATTGATACTTACATATATTTTAAAGGAGAGAATCATTATGAGTTTTACATTTTTAAAACAGCTTCCAAGCCCAGAAGAAATCAAACAAGAATATTCCTTATCCCCAAAGGCAGCCGCCATAAAAATGCAGCGGGATCAAATGGTCCAGGATATTATCACTGGCAGATCAGATAAATTCCTGGTTATCATCGGCCCTTGTTCTGCTGACAATGAAGATGCTGTCTGCGACTACATCAGCCGGCTGTGCAAAGTCCAGGAAAAGACGGCGAACCGGCTGGTCATTGTCCCTCGTATCTATACCAACAAACCACGTACCACCGGGGAAGGCTACAAGGGTATCGCCCACCAGCCCGATCCAGAAAAAAGGCCTGATATGCTGGCGGGGCTCATTGCCATGCGCAAAATGCATATCCGCGCAATCGAAGAAAGCGGCCTTTCCGCAGCAGATGAAATGCTTTACCCCGAAAACTGGCCTTATGTGGAAGACCTGCTGTCCTACGTTGCTATCGGAGCACGTTCCGTAGAAGACCAGCACCACCGCTTAACCGTCAGCGGCTTTGACGTTCCTGCCGGAATGAAAAATCCCACCAGCGGAGACTATTCTGTCATGCTTAATTCGGTATATGCCGGGCAGCATCCTCATCATTTTGTATTCCGGGGCTATGAGGTAAGCACCACAGGAAACCCTCTCACCCATGTGGTTCTCCGGGGAGCTGTGAACAAACGAGGCGTCTGCATTCCCAATTATCACTATGAAGACCTGGAACGCCTGATTCAGATGTATGACAAAATGGATCTTGTAAATCCTGCTGCCATCATTGATTCCAACCACTCCAATTCCAACAAACAATATGAACAGCAGATACGGATTGTAAAAGAAGTAATGCACAACCGGAGAACCTCACCGGAAATTAAGAAGATGGTGAAAGGAGTCATGATTGAAAGCTATCTGGAACCTGGATGCCAAAAGGTTGGGGAACATGTATATGGAAAATCGATCACAGACCCGTGCCTGGGCTGGCAGGAATCAGAAGAATTGATTTATCATATTGCAGAAATGAATGAATAGGCTCCTTGCCGCCCTTAAAGCAGGGGAAAGCTGCAGCTAACGGATACTTAGGGTGAAAGGCATCCCGGCTTTCTTCCTAAGGAACTGTTAGCAGTTCCTTACGGACGGAATAAATGGACGGCAAAAGAATGCTTTAACATATGGGGCGTTAATTCCCTTGTAATCCCCGCCTTCCTGCCATAACCCTTCACCAATTTCCAAAACCCCTGGCGGCTCATCACCTGGCCGGAACAATTGGTAAACAGATAAGGGTTGTTCTCTCCTGCCAGCACAGGATGCCCTTCCCGCAGATATAGTTCCAATGCCTGCTTTGCCTCTCTTCCAAAAGGAACGATACGCTCCCGGTTCCCATCACTGCAAATAATATACTCCATGATTAAATTCACATCCAAAATCTTTAGCGAAATCAATTCGGACACGCGGATTCCAGTGGCATACAGCAATTCCAGCATTGCGCTGTCCCGTAATTCCTTGGGTGATTTTCCTTTCGTCTCCCCCAGCAGCCGCGCCGTTTCTTCCCTTGTCAGATAATCAGGCTCCTTTTTCTCCACCCGGGGCGCCTTTAATTCTTCCGCTACATTTTCTTCTATGTACCCTTCTTTGTACAAATAGCAGAAAAACGCTTTCAGCGCCGCCACGCTCCTGGAAATGGTGGACGACTTACGCCCTTGCCTTTCCTGGAATAAAATATAAGCATTCAGCATTGTAACGGTAACCTGGCCTACCTGGTCCATTCCCTGCTCCACAAAAAACTGGCTCATTTTCCTCAAATCCCGTTCATAAGATACCACTGTATTGTCAGATGTCTTACGAACCTCTTTCATATACCAAACAAATTTTTGAATTTCACATGTCATAACCCTGTTACCTCTTTTATTCCCGTAAACAGCGGGCCTTGGCCATCCCTAGCCCACATCTTAGAAAAATTTTAATATATTCTTCAAAATTACCGGATTCACATAACTCTCAAGAAAAATTCCTGCTGTAAACATGGCCAGCATCAAAACCGCAGCCAGCATTCCCATCCCATATATAAACCCACGCTCCGGCCTATTTCCTCCCTGCCCATGCAGGCGCTGGCGCAGAAAGACAGCCATACAGCAGTAAAATATGTAAACGGGAAAATAAAACAAATATTGGGGAAACAATCCGCCTAAAACCAGCATGATCCCCTTTATGCCGTATTTCGCGATTCCTGTGGAAAGCATAAATCCCACAGAAAATCCCTGCCAGCCCAACGCCAGGATTCCTCCTGGAATTCCAAAGGAAGTGACAATCAGCAGAAACAGTAGAAGCATCATCGGAAGACGTTCCCCCACCACATAGAAAAACAAATTTTCTCCCTTGATCTGCGTGTATTGAAACTTCTCAATGAAATAATCATTCAACACACCCGCATGGGAGACGGCCTCCCGTCCAATCAGATTTGCTGCAAAAATACCTGCCACAAAAGACAGCAGAAGAAAAATTTTCATAATCTTTATCCATATAGACTGATTTTTTGTGATGCTGTCTCTCTGTCTCCAGGATAAACGCAATAATTTTTTCATAAGCTTCCAATTCTTTTTTTCTTATCTTATGCAAGTCCGCCTGAAAAAATTATCTGTAATGTCCCGCTTTCTCAAGGAAATTTCCAATATCCCAGGCCTATCATGCAGCACCGCCTGAAAAAATTATCTGTAATGTCCCGCTTCCTCAAGGAAATTTCCAATATCCCAGGCCTGTCGTGCAGCAGGCCGCACAGCCATCCCTGCTGATGGAAACTTTCGCGTTCCTGTTAAGCATATTTATTTTTATATGCCATAATTGCGGCAACCGTTTTGCCATCCTGTATCACTCCCTGATAAATCAAAGTGCACAGCTCTTCCAGTGTATGGGGCTCCAGGTCAATAAATTCCCCCTCATCCAAATGCTGGCTTGCAGGTATCAGGTTCCGGGCTGCATATACATCCACCAGCTCATTGCAAAAAGCAACCGTAGTCCTTAAAGACAGTAAAAACTCCAGCTGCTCACAACGGTATCCTGTTTCCTCCTCCAGTTCCCTGGCTGCACATTCTATGGTTGGCTCCGTCTTGGTATCCCTTGCCCCAGCCGGAATCTCCAACGTAAACCGCTCCAATGCATTGCGATACTGGCGGACCATCAGAATCCTGCCATCCGGCAATACAGGAACCACTGCTGCAGCGCCTTTCCGATGTTCCACATAATCCCATTTTTCTATCTTCCCATCGGGCAATTCCATATAATCTGAATAGATATCAAGAATCGTCCCTTCATGCTCTAACACTCTTTTTATTCTTTTTAACATTGGCTGATTCATAGTTCTCCTCCTGAAGCATCACTTTTTTTAGAAAGAAAAAGGTGATATACCGGTCAAAAAGACCGCCAACAAAATGTTGACGGTCTAAATTTTTGAGTATATCAGGCAAACTTCCTCTGGAAGATTGTCCCTTTTCTCAAAACTGCATACTCACTATTTCGCATAATCAGTTACGCGAGATTCACGAATTACATTCACTTTAATCTGTCCCGGATATTCCAGCTCATTCTCAATCTGCTTGGAAATATCACGCGCCAGCAATATCATATCAGCATCATTAATCTGATCAGGAACCACCATAATGCGAATCTCTCTACCTGCCTGAATAGCAAAAGACTTATCAACACCTTTAAAACCATTGGCAATATCTTCCAACTGCTTCAACCTGTTTGAATATGTTTCTAATGTTTCTCTTCTTGCACCGGGCCTTGCCGCTGATATTGCATCAGCTGCCTGCACCAGACACGCAATCAAAGATTCTGCTTCTACATCTCCGTGATGTGCTTCCACTGCATTAATTATGGTTGGGCTTTCTTTATATTTCCTGCATAAGTCCACGCCAATCTGGATATGTGATCCTTCCATTTCATGGTCAACAGATTTCCCGATATCATGGAGCAGGCCGGCACGCTTTGCCACCCTTACATCCACGCCGATCTCCGCCGCCAATAAACCGGAAAGCTGCGCTACTTCTATGGAATGCTTCAATGCATTCTGTCCATAGCTTGTACGGAATTTCATTTTGCCAAGAAGCCGTATCAGCTCTGGATGAATGCCATGCACCCCTACTTCCAAAGTTGCTGCTTCTCCTTCCTCCCGCATCATGACTTCCACTTCTCTTTGGGCTTTCTCAACCATTTCCTCAATTCTTGCCGGATGGATACGTCCATCCACAATCAGTTTTTCCAAAGCAATCCGGGCAACTTCCCGGCGGACCGGATCAAATCCAGAAAGAATAACTGCTTCCGGTGTATCATCAATAATTAAATCAACACCCGTCATCGTCTCTAACGTCCGGATATTTCTTCCTTCCCGGCCGATAATCCTTCCCTTCATCTCGTCATTCGGAAGCTGAACCACAGATATGGTCGTCTCTGCCACATGATCCGCAGCGCATTTCTGGATGGCGGTGACAACATATTCCCTGGCTTTTTTACCAGCCTCTTCCTTTGCTTTGATTTCCATTTCCTTAATTAATTTTGCAGTATCAAGCTTCACATCATCTTCAATCATTTTTAAAAGATAATCTTTTGCCTGTTCAGAGGTTAATCCCGAGATTCTCTCAAGTTCCTGTACACGTTCTTCGTTCAGCCTTGCAACTTCTGCTTTCTGTCTGTTAATTTCTTCTTCTTTTGCTGCAAAACCGGATTCCCTTTTCTCAATGGCTTCCAGTTTCCGATCCAGGTTTTCTTCCTTCTGAATCACCCGCCGCTCATTGCGCTGAAGCTCATTTCTCCGCTCTTTGATTTCCTTATCCAGGTCATTCTTGGTGCGGATAGACTCTTCCTTAATCTCCAGCAGAGATTCGCGCTTCTTGGTCTCAGCAGTTTTTACAGCTTCATCTATTATTTCCCTTGCTTTTTCTTCCGCACTTCCAATTTTGGATTCTATCACGCGTTTCCGGTATTCAACCGTTGAAAAGTAAGTAACAGGCACTGCAAAAATTAACGTGACTACTACAGCGATTAAAATTTGTGGCACAGGAGCACCTCCTTATTAAATTTTCATTGTACATATTGCAAACTTTTATCCGTTTCTAATATGTCATATACAATAAATTACAGTCCTTACCTGCAATCTACAGACATGAATTACAACATATTGATTTTATACTTTTTTCCGCTTTATGTCAAGTAGTCTAATGCATGCAAAATATCATCTGGCTGAAAACCTTTCCGCATCAAAAACTGGTACATCCTCTGCTTTTCCTTCCAATCTGCCATCTCGCTGGAATAATTCTTTTTCTCTATCCATTTCAGAATCAGATCCTGCTCCTTCTCCTGCTGGTATTCCTCCTCCAATGCCTGGGCAGCCGTCTCCTTCTCGATTCCTTTTCCAACCAGTTCTGCCCAAATCTTTCTCTGGCTCTTTTTCTCTCTCTGGTTCCTGACATAATTCTGTGCATACCGGACGTCATCCAGATAATGAAAACTTTTTACATATCCAATGGCGTCCTCTATGATATCCTCCGGGTAAAATCCCTGCTGGAGCTTTAACCGGAGCTGCGACTCTGTACGATCCATTTTTTCCAGAAGATGCATGGTTCTCCTTCTTGCACGCTTGGTTAAAATCTCGCTGCAGATTTCTTCATACTGTTCCAGGGAAAGCTGGCTTCCCTCCTGCAAATGATACTTCCTTCCTTCTCCCCGGTACAGGACAAAGCTGTTCCCTCCTTCTAAAAATATGCGGATGCGCTTTTTGTCAAGCTCCGTAATCTGTGTAACCATCATCCCTGACATTTCTTCCACCTTCTATGCCCCGCTGGCTGTATCCTCTTTTGGCTCCTCCACCTTCTCCGGCTTCGGCTCCTTCTCTGCCTTTATTTCCTTCTCTGCTTTTATTTCCTTCTCTGCTTTTCCTGCCGGCTTCTCTTCCTTCTGGGGCTTCTCTTCCTTCTCTGGCTTCTTAGCCTCCTCGCCTGCCGTCTTCGCTAACACCTGTTCCCTTACCTTCTTCTCCACTTCCTCACAGATCTCTTCATGCTCCCGCAGATACTGCTTGGCATTCTCACGCCCCTGCCCGATTTTTGCGCTGTTATATGCAAACCAGGCTCCTGATTTGTTGACAATTCCAAGCTCAACCGCATTATCCAAAATATCCCCCTCCTTGGATATCCCCTTGCCGAACATAATATCAAATTCCGCTTCCTTAAAGGGGGGCGCAACCTTATTCTTCACCACCTTGATTCTGGTACGGTTCCCCACAAACTCGCCTGCCTGCTTCAAGGCTTCAATCCTGCGGACATCCAGACGGATAGAGGAATAAAATTTCAGCGCACGGCCGCCGGTGGTTGTCTCCGGGTTTCCAAACATAACCCCTACCTTTTCACGGAGCTGATTAATAAAAATAACAATACAGTTGGACTTGCTGATAACAGCCGTAAGCTTACGCAGAGCCTGGGACATCAGCCGCGCCTGCAGCCCCACATGGGAATCCCCCATATCTCCATCAATCTCCGCCTTGGGCACCAGCGCTGCAACGGAATCCACTATCACAATATCCACCGCCCCGGAACGCACCATTGTCTCCGTAATCTCCAGTGCCTGTTCTCCATTGTCTGGCTGGGAAATATACAGATTATCAATATCCACCCCGATATTCCTGGCATATACCGGATCCAAGGCATGCTCCGCATCGATAAAGCCTGCAATTCCTCCGCTCTTTTGAACCTCCGCTACCATATGCAGCGCAACTGTCGTCTTACCGCTGGATTCCGGCCCATATACTTCTATAATCCTTCCCCGGGGAACACCCCCCACTCCCAATGCCAAATCCAGGCTGAGGCACCCGGTAGGAATGGATTCCACATTCATATTCGCCACGGAATCACCCAGCTTCATAATAGAACCTTTCCCATAATCCTTCTCAATCTTTGCAATCGCAGCATCCAATGCTTTTAATTTATCATCTTTCTTATCTTCTTTTGCCATATTCATTCTCCTTTTGCGAACTAATGTTCGTTTTTATATTATTATACTTTTGGGGGATTGTCAACCATTTTCTGTAATTTTATATGACAGCCATATTCTGCTGAAGAAAAAAGACAGTTACATGCTGTAACTGTCTTTCATTATAAAATCTATTTCCCGGTTCGTCAAGCCAAGATTTTTCCAATTTCCTCCAAGGAATGGAATCCTACGGCTTTCTGTGCTGCTTGTCCATCTTTGAATAAAATCAAAGTAGGAATACTCATAACGCCGTACTTCTGTGCCAGCTCTCCCTGCTCATCCACATTTACTTTGCCTACCGTTATCTCTGGAAATCTTTCTGCCGCCTGCTCAACCACCGGACCTTGCATCTGGCAAGGGCCGCACCATACCGCCCAAAAATCCACCAGCACCGGCTTCTTGCTCTTTAACACTTCCTTTTCAAAATTATCCACTGTAATCTCCAATACTGCCATATCTGCTTCCTCCTAAAATATTTTTCTAAAATTCCATGCTTATTCTATTGTGCATGTATAATATTGATAGTATAACACACTTTTCACATAACTTTTACATTTCTGCTAAAAAAATGTTAAATTTTTCTTTCCTTCTTGAATACTTTGCTTCTTCGTGTTACATTAAAAGACAGACAAGATACTAAAGAACACAGATTGAGGTGTACAGATGAATAAAACTTCCTTAAAGCAACTGTTACACGATTTACCTGTTACAATTGGCTTGCTCTTCCTTACAACCGGGCTGACATTTGTTCTGTTTCTTTTCATTTCCAAGAACCCGGCTAACATTGCTCTGTTTTACATTATCGGCATCATTACGGTTGCACGGTATACGGATGGATATTATTGCGGTATCTTTGCATCTTTCCTTAGCATCCTTTTCATCAATTGTTTTTTTACTTATCCATATTTCAGGCTGGATTTTTCCCTTCAGGATTATCCGTTCACATTTATATGCATGCTGACTCTTTCTTGCATCACCAGCGCTACCACAACACATCTGAAGCATCAGACTGAAATTCTTGCCTTCCATGAAAAACAATTAATTGAAGCCGAAAAGGAAAAAATGCGGGCAAACCTCCTCCGCGCAATATCCCACGATTTACGCACCCCTCTAACCAGCATCCTTGGATCTGTCTCTTCCATGGAAACGGAAGAGCTGGAACCTGACTCCTTAGAATGCCAGGAATTGATTCACAATATCCATGATGATGCAAGCTGGCTCTTAAATATGGTGGAAAACCTCTTGTCCATAACGAGAATCCAGACAGGAGCCTCCAAATTAAAAACCAGCCCGGAAATCGTGGACGAAGTTGTGGCTGAATCTGTCACCCGTCTGCAGAAAAGGTTTCCAGACATTAAAATTGACGTATCCATTCCCACCGAAATACTTATAGTTCCCATGGACGCCATGCTGATTGAACAGGTGCTGATTAATCTGTTGGAAAATGCCATTACCCACTCAAAGAGCAGCAAACCAGTTCAGCTAATCGTAGAAAATCAACAAAATGATATTTGTTTCCGTATCATTGACTACGGAATCGGACTACAGGAAAACCATCTGAACCATATCTTTGACGGCACATACTCCGACGGTTCCTCTTCCGATACGCGAAAAGGCATGGGCATCGGCCTGTCCATCTGTAAAACCATCATTTCTGCCCACCACGGCAGCATCACCGCAAAGAACCATACAGAAGGGGCAGAATTTTTGTTCACTTTACCAAAGGAGGAAAATTATGCATAAATTTACTGTACTTATCGTAGAAGATGAAAAAAGTATTTGTGATTTTACTTCAAGAGCCTTAACTTCCCATGGCTATCGTGTCTCCTGCGCATCTACCGGAAGCGAAGCCCTTTCCCTGGCCTCTTCTCTCTGCCCGGATATTATTCTGCTTGATCTGGGGCTTCCAGATTTGGATGGCATGGAGGTAATCCAAAAAATCCGCACCTGGTCCGGCATCCCAATTATCGTAGTCTCTGCCCGTACCCAGGAGGAGGACAAAGTACGCGCATTAGATGCCGGGGCAGATGATTATCTTACAAAACCCTTTGGTATTTCGGAGCTTTTAGCCAGGATCCGTACTTCTTTGCGCCATAGCAACAAAGTGAACAGCGGCAATGGCCTGCCCGCCCATCCTTACCACTCCAAGGAATTGGAAATTGACTTCTACAAACGCAGCATTACGGTAAAAGGAGAAGCCATCCATCTTACTCCCATTGAATACAAAATCGTGGCGTTTCTCGCACAGAATTCTGGCAAGGTTATGACTTATTCTGCTGTTATGAACAATGTCTGGGGGCCATATACCGAATCCGACAATAAGATCCTGAGGGTAAACATGGCAAACATCCGGCGGAAAATAGAAAAGAACCCTGCGCAGCCTGTCTACATTTTTACCGAAGTGGGCGTAGGCTACCGGATGGCGGATGATGAGGAAAATCTATAAATTTTTAAGAAAAATACAATTGTTTTTTTTCATTTTATTGTATACAATGGTAGAGGTATCTGTTTAAAATGATGCCAGAAATTTAGAACAGAATGAAGGTAGTGACAAAGCATGAACGACAGAGAGAGAAGACGGAGAAGACGGAGGAAACAGGTGCTCCGGGCACGTATCCTGGTAGGCCTTACAGCATTGGCTGTTGTGGTTATTGCAGGCGTAGGAATCAGCAGCGCCGCCAAAAAATCTGCGGAACGCAAAGCGCAGAAAGAGCAGGAATTAAAACAGCAGGCGCAGGCAGAAGCGGAGAAAGAAAAAAAGGAAAAGAAACAGGCTGCCGAAAAACAGGAAGAGAACTCCCCCGAAGCAGCCGTAACGCCGGAAGCGGAAAAGGAATTCACCCTGGCAGACCTGGACAACCCAGATGGCTTTGACATCCGGCCCACCGAACATGGAATCGTACTGCAAAACCAGCAGATTGACCTGAATGGGCTGGATACCACTGGGCTGGACTGGGGGCAGGGCGGAGACAAGGATCAGTGGAACCGCCCCGCTGGCTGTCTGCAGTATCAGGAGAAATATGGAAAAAACAACGCATATTTTATCAAGGATGACACAGAAAAAAAAGTAATCTATTTAACGATTGATGAAGGTTACGAATATGGCTGCTCCCCGAGGATCCTGGATACCTTGAAAGAAAAAAATGTCCATGCTGTCTTCTTTGTAACCAAGCCCTTTGCAGAGCAGAATCCAGATTTAGTACAGCGAATGATTGACGAAGGGCACGAGGTTGGCAACCACAGCGTGACCCACCCCGCAGCCGGGCTGTATTCCCAGACCATTGAGGAACAGACTAACGAGGTTACAGGCCTCCATGATTATATCAAGAACCAGTTCGGCTATGATATGCATCTCTTCCGCTATCCGGCCGGGAAATTTAACGAACAGTCCCTGGCTCTTTTGAACAACTTAAATTACAAGACCGTGTTCTGGAGCTTCGCATATCTGGACTATGACGTGGAGAACCAGCCGGATCCTGCGGAAAGCCTGCAGAAAATGATAGACTGCCTGCATCCGGGCGCCCTTTACCTTCTGCATGCGGAATCTGAAACAAATACCCAGGTATTGGGAGATTTTATCGACCAGGCCAGGGCGCAGGGGTATGAATTTAAGCTGTTTCAGTAACCAATGGATGGTTCTGCTCCTCCATGATGCAATGCTTAAGGCCAAAAGCAAATAAGTATCCCAAGCGTTTGGGGCTGTCGGGAAATGATAAGTTATCCACAATATATACTGTGATGTTTTCAGCGCCACAGCTATATATTGCAGACAAATTCCATTTCCCGACAGCCCCTTCTCTATTCATTCTCTAATTGTCGATTTATTTTTACCATTTCCAAACAGAAAGCATCCCCATCCGTCAGTTCCTCATTGTCAAAATCCGTCCCCCCTGCGGAGTGTGCCGGCATATCCGCGATCGCCTGGAAGATCATTGTGGTCTTTCCTGTCCGGCGCAGTCCATAAACCGCGCATACACGAGTATAGTCATTGCTGTACAGATATTTGCTGATTCTTTCAAAGCAGTCTCTCTTTTGCAGTCCATGAACCTGCTTTACCATGCTGGCGAGAACTTTTCCCATGCGTATATTGGTTTCAAATTTTCTCTTAATTATATGTGCGGCTGGCAGCTTCTCTATCTGTTCTTTTCGTTCCCCGATTTTTTCCATGCCATCTTGGCCACCTTGATCCACAATCATCACCTCCGTCTGTTCGTGCTTTATTATCCTCTGCATGAAACTCTCTCACTGCTAATTCCGCCCGAACTCTGACAAAACCAACCCCTCATTCCGGTCCAACGTCATTCCCACGCTCCAGCTATTCACAAACAAAAGCAATGGATTGCCCTTCAAATCCTGAACCTTCTTCATATCAGAGGTTCCAGAAAGCCGCTCCACATCAACCTCTTCCTTATTTTCAATCCAGCGGATATGCTCGTAAGGCAGCTTCTCCAGACGGATTTCCACATTGTACTCATTTTCCAGCCGGTATTTCAACACATCAAACTGCAATACCCCTACCACTCCTACAATAATTTCTTCCATCCCGCCGTGATACTCCTGGAAAATCTGGATCGCCCCCTCCTGGGCAATCTGGCTCACTCCCTTCACAAACTGCTTGCGCTTCATGGTATCTACCTGGCGCACCCTGGCAAAATGCTCCGGCGCAAAGGTAGGGATGCCCTCGAAGGCAAATTTTCCAGCTGAATTGGTGATGGTATCCCCAATCGAAAAAATTCCTGGGTCAAACACACCGATAATATCCCCGGCATAAGCCTCCTCCACAATTTTCCGCTCCTGAGCCATCATCTGCTGGGGCTGGGAAAGGCGCATTTTCTTTTCCCCCTGGATGTGGGTAACCTCCATGCCAGCCTCAAATTTCCCAGAACAAATACGCATAAATGCAATCCTGTCCCTGTGGGCTTTGTTCATATTGGCCTGGATTTTAAACACAAAGGCAGAAAAATCCTGGGAAAAAGGATTAATTTGCCCCACATCTGCATTTCTGGGAAGAGGGGATGAGGTCATCTGCAGAAAATGCTGCAAAAAGGTCTCCACACCAAAATTCGTCAGTGCTGAGCCAAAAAATACAGGCGATAACTCTCCCTTTGACACCAGTTCCATGTCAAATTCAGCACTTGCCCCATCCAAAAGTTCCACCTCATCCAGCAGAACCGCCTTAGCATCTTCCCCGATTTCCGCTGCCAACGCCGGGTCGTCCACATCAATATCTTTTTCCAGCCCTTCCTTTGTTCCCTTCAGCGTATCAGAAAAGGTTTTGACCTTCCTGGTATTCCGGTCATAGACTCCCTTAAAATTCTTTCCGGAGCCTATGGGCCAGTTAATGGGGCAGGTGGCAATCCCAAGCTCTTTTTCAATCTCATCCAGCAGTTCAAAAGTGTCGTTTGCATCCCGGTCCATCTTGTTGATAAATGTGAAAATCGGAATATGGCGCATGACGCACACCTTAAACAATTTCCTGGTCTGGGCTTCCACACCCTTCGAACCGTCAATGACCATCACCGCAGAATCCGCCGCCATCAATGTCCGGTAGGTATCCTCCGAAAAGTCCTGATGTCCCGGCGTATCCAAAATATTGATGCAGTAACCATCGTAATTGAACTGCAGCACCGAAGAGGTAACAGAAATTCCCCTCTCCTTTTCAATTTCCATCCAATCAGACACCGCATGGCGGGCTGTAGCTTTTCCCTTCACAGATCCTGCAAGATTGATGGCTCCGCCATACAGCAGGAATTTCTCTGTCAACGTTGTTTTCCCCGCATCCGGGTGGGAAATAATAGCAAAAGTTCTGCGCTTTTCTATCTCTTTTTCTAAATCCAGCAAAATAGTTCCTCCATTTCTATCGCTACTTCATCCTATACCGCCTGAATCTGGCAGAATAGTTCCTCCATTTCTACCATTACTTCGTCACTTACCGCTTAAATCCGGCAGAATAGTTCTTCCATCTCTACCATTACTTCATCACTTACCGCTTAAATCTGGCAGAATAGTTCCTCCATTTCCTCAAGCAGCCCGCCGAACATTTTCAAGGCTTCACAGACAGGCTCCTTCGCAGCCATATCCACGCCTGCATCCTTCAACAACTCAATAGGCGCCTTGCTGCACCCGCCTTTTAAAAACTGCAGGTAACGCTCCACCGCTGGCTGCCCCTGCTCCAAAATCTTTTTGGAAAGTGCCATGGAAGCCGCAAAACTGGTGGCATATTGATATACATAAAAATTATAATAAAAATGCGGGATTCTCGCCCACTCAATGGCAATTTCCTCATCTATCACCACATCTTTTCCATAATACTGCACATTCAGGTCATAGTAAAGCTTTTTCAGCGACTCCGCAGTCAATGGCCTTCCCACCTCCGCCATCTCGTGGGTCAAAAGCTCAAACTCCGCAAACATGGTCTGGCGGTACAAGGTACTGCGGAACTGGTGCAGGAAATGATTAATCAGATAAGCCTTTTTCTTTTTGTCTTTTGTATGCTTCAAAAGATAATCCATCAAAAGGGCTTCGTTGCAGGTGGAAGCCACCTCTGCCACAAATATTTTATACTCGCTGTCAAACACATTGTTATGCTTTGCCGAATAGTAAGAATGGAGGGCATGCCCCATCTCATGGGCAAGGGTAAACTCAGAATCTAAGTTATACTGATAATTCATCAGCACATAAGGATGGCTGGAATAGCATCCGGCAGAATAAGCGCCGCTTCTCTTCCCCTCATTCTCATATTTGTCAATCCAGCGGTTTGCAAACCCTTCCTTCAATACGCTTACATAATCGTCCCCAAGAACCTGCAGCGCCTGTATGATTTCCTCCTGAGCCTGCTCATAGGTGATTTTCCCAGTCTCCTTAGCCACCATGGGCACATAGACATCATACATATGAAGCTCCTCTAAGCCCATCAGCTTCTTTCGCAGGGACATGTATTCGTGCATGTAATGCATATTTTCGTTGACCGCTTCAATCAGATTACGATACACCTCCTTGGGCACATTGCTGGCATCCACCGCAGCCTCCATGGAAGAGTTGTATTTTCTGGCTTTCGCATAGAAAATATTAGACTTCACCTTCCCTTCATACAAAGATGCAAAGGTATTTTTATACTGCTCATAGCGATCGTAATATGCAAAAAAAGCATCCTTCCGCACGTTTCTATCCCGGCTTTCCAGCAGAGGGATAAACCGCCCCGCGCTCACCTTTACCCATTCCCCTGTCTCATCCTTGACCATTGGATGCTCAAAGTCCGCATCCGTCAAAAAACTATAGGATTTTTCCATAGCCGCCCCCATTTCCTGGGAAGCAGCCAAAAGCTCCTCCATTTCCGAGGGAAGGGTATGATCCTTTAACCTGCGCAGGTCGTCAATCGTTACTTTATAGGCGGTAAGCTTCGGCGTCTCCTGATAAAATTTCTGTATTTTCTCCTCATCCATAGATGCAATCCAGGCATCCACAGGCGCGGTCACAGTCACAAACTTATGGTAAACCCCCATCATTTTTCCGCTCAATAGCTGATACTGGTCATTGCCTGTGTCCACATCCACGCTGCGCTGGGAATAACACAGCCCCCTATCCAGAATAATTGTGGCTTTCTCCAATTCCTGAAAATATTCCAGCAGATGCACACCGCTTTCTATAAGGTATTCTTCTGTAAAACCTTTTAATTTCTTCACCAACTCTTCCAATTTGCGAACATCCTCCAAAAACAATTCTGGCGATGCATATAAATCCTCAATTGCCCAGGTATCTTCCCTGGCAGCCTGGCTTCTTTTCTTTAATTCCTTTGCCATAATATGCGCTCCTTTAAATTTTTGGCATCCTGCCTGCACCCTTTGTGCAAACAGCGTTTACACTTGAAAGGCAGCGCCCCACCGGGAACTGCCGCCTTTTATTTTCATTTATTATATAATTTTAACAGCCAAAAATCAATATCCCTATTTCATTCCCAAGGAAACTGCCTGCTTCTTTCTTACCCAAAGAAAACAAATCATATGGACCCCTCCGGTCAATGCCCAGGACACCGGATAGGAAATATAGAGGGACAGCAGGCTGCGGCGCCACTGGAACACTGTAAAAATCCATAAAATCCGAAATCCGCAGGCTCCTACCAGCGACACAATCATGGGCATAACTGCATATCCCAGCCCCCGAAGGGCTCCTACCAGCACATCCATAATCCCGCACAGGCAATAGGTGGTGCATATGACAGATAAACGCATCAGCCCCACCTCAATCACCCCCGGGTCAGAAGAATAAATGCCCAAAAGCTGGTTTCCACACAGATAAGCTGCCCAGCCCATGAGAAGGCCTACTCCTGCCACCATGGCAAGGCATTCCGCCAAAACCTTCCCAATCCGCTTAAAATTGCCTGCCCCGAAATTCTGGCTGGTAAAGCTTAGGGCAGTCTGGTGGTAAGAGTTCATTGCCATGTAAATAAATCCTTCAATATTGGATGCCGCTGTATTTCCCGCCATAGCCACAGAGCCAAAGGAATTCACGGAAGACTGGATCAGCACATTTGACAGGGAAAACACCGTTCCCTGCAATCCTGCCGGAAAACCAATGCGCACAATCTGCACTACCTTTTCCTTCTTCATGCGCAGCTTCTTCCACTCCACCTGGCAGCCGCCTTCCATCTTAGACATGCAGCGAAGGATCAGAAATGCCGATACAATCTGGGAAATCACAGTGGCCAATGCCACCCCTGCCACACCCAGATGAAATCCTATGACAAAAATCAAATTCAAAATAATGTTAATCATACCTGCTGCAGATAAATAGTACAAAGGCCTTTGGGTATCTCCTACCGCCCTTAAAATCGCACTGCCGAAATTATATAAAAGAATCACCGGCATTCCTGCAAAATAAATTCTGATATACAAAACCGCCTGGTCAAGCACATCATGGGGCGTTCCCATCAGCTCCAAAATCCGGGGTGCCACAATCATCCCAAAAACCATCAGCCCCAAGCCGCAAAAAAAGCTTAACACAATGGCACTGTGCACCGTCTCACTGATTTCCTTTTCCTTTTTTGCACCGTAAAACCTTGCAACCAACACATTTGCCCCTACGGAAAACCCGATGAACAGGTTTGTCAAAAGATTAATCAGGGAAGCATTGGCTCCTACCGCCGCCAGCGCAGAGTTTCCTGCGAACCTTCCCACCACAACCATATCCGCCGCGTTAAACAAAAGCTGCAAGATGCTTGACATCATAAGGGGTATGGAAAACAGCAGGATTTTTGGCAATAAGGAGCCGTTGCACATATCGATTTCATATGATTTTCTTTTCATTGGGATTCCTCTATTTCACAGAAAATTTCACAGACCTTACATTTCCCGCCCGGTCTGTAATCTTTAATAAATGATTTCCCTTCTGGGATACCACGGTTCCATTCTTGATTTTCTTTCCGTCAAGAACTGCCTGCTTGACGCCGGAAGTCTTATCCTGGAAGGAAATTCTCACTTTATTCCGATATGATTTTGCCTTGACGCTGGTGGTCGGCTTGGTCTTATCAATGATAAACTGGAGATTTTTCACGCTTCCCGAAAGGAGCTTTACCGTTATCTTGTATGTCCCATCCTGGCTTGCCTCATATTCATTCAAGGGATAGCTCTCCCCATTGACTGCCACACCTGTAATGACTCCCTCAGAGGAAATCTTCACTTTTTTCGTTTTCCGGTAGCAGCCCTTGTTTTTCACGCCGCTTATGGTACATTTCCTGGCATTCGCAATTTTCTTGCTGTCCACGGCATAAATTCTCCCGCTGGCTTTCATGTCATCCATGGAATACTGCACCGTGTATCCGTCCGGCTGTAATGTTCCATTGGCTTTGTACACCGGGAAGGGATATTTAATCTTTAACATTACATGGCCTTCCTGTAGAAAATTCAGATTTTCTGGAAACTCCTCCCCTCCCACAAGCTCATCTGACATCTCCTGCACATCCTCCATTCCCAATACTGCCTGATGTGTATTCAGTACAGCAAAAGATTCCTTTGTTTCTGCCTTTGACATTTTCTGTGCCAGCTGGTAGACATTGTGGGAAACCCCGCCTAATTCCTCTGTTCCTGCATAAGTGCAGCCCGTCTCCTTCATTAACTGTTCATAAGCGACACCGTCCAATGCTTCTGCCACTGCCGCCTCCTCCTGGCTGGTTGTATAATATTTCACCAAAATCCTGGAGGAGAGATCCTTACGGATGGTAATGCTTTGCTCCACTCCGCAGCCAGAACACAGGAGCATCACAAAAACTGCCAGCAATGCCCCTAAGAAACATTTCTTTTTCATTTTATCACCTTTTCCTTCCCACATGGTTTTGCCATAGAGTTCTCCGTATGATTATATCATTTCGGATTTGCCATTACAATACCGCATCTGGACGGAATACAACAGTCCACAGTCATGGCAATGTCCCAAACCAAAATATGCCTCCTGCTTACAACCATGACAAAAGCGGCCGTTAAAAGATCTGTCCTTTAGACCCTTTAACGAACGCTTCCGCTGCGGGTAAGCTCTCTTTCATTATTCATTGATCTTATCAACTATCGTTAAATTGACGCCCATACTACATTTTAATGGGCACCGTTCACCAGCATGTCCTTACACCGTTTTTATAGCAGCCAATCCCATATTTTAAGATATTCTCTACCCCGTCGTCTTCCAGTCCGTCCTCATACTTTGTGTATTCTATCTGCTTTAATGCTTTCCTTCATGCAGCATCCAGATTTCCGTCATGGGCGTATTTACTTCTATGATAATGCCCATATCCCTGGTATCCGGTTCCACAAGGATATCTGCACAGCCTTCCCCATTTCCCGGTTGGAGGAAATGCCCATCGGCTTTTCACTTCCAGAATTCCAATCAAAACTCCATGCTAGAAGTCCTTTGAACTCTGTTCTTATGGCTGTATCCCGGATTTCCTTTTTTTGAAAATGCGTTTACAATATATCTTTATCAGGCGAAATCCCACACTGGCGCTTCTGCCTGATGGCAGCCCGCAGGAAAATTTTTACAAAGGAGAAATTCATTATGAAAAATTTGCAGACACACATGAAAGATTATCTGGACTTTTGCGCATCCCAAAAATGCCTGGATGAAAAAACCTTAAAAGCCTATCGGATTGACTTAAGACAGTTTTCGGAACAAACCGCCGCGGCAGATGCGTCGGAAATCACTTCCGACATACTAGAAAAATATATCACCATACTCCACCAGCAGTACAAGCCCAGAACCGCCAAACGCAAGATTGCATCGGTCAAAGCTCTCTTCCACTACTTCGAATACAAAGAAATCATCGACCGGAATCCTTTCAACAAAATACAGATACGGTTCCGGGAGCCTGTGATACTGCCAAAAACCATACCTCTGCACACGGTTGAAACATTCCTTGCCACCATTTACCGCCAGCGGAACTATGCAAAAACCGACTATCAGAAAAGAAATGCCCTGCGGGACGCCGCTGTTGTGGAGCTTCTATTTTCCACGGGCATGCGGATATCAGAGCTTTGTACGTTGAAGGATGAAGATGTAAATTTATACGATGGAATCATTTTGATTTACGGGAAAGGGGATAAGGAACGGCGCATCCAAATTGGAAATGCAGCCGTTATCCGTATCCTGGAAGAATACCGGGACAGCTTTCACAAAGAAATCCAGTCCTGCCGCCGGTTTTTTACAAACCAATCTGGAACAGCATTATCGGATCAGGCAGTGCGCAGGATGATAAACAAGTACACTGCCCTTGCTTCCATAGATCTGCATATCACGCCCCACATGTTCCGCCATACCTTTGCAACAAGCCTTCTGGAAGCGGATGTTGATATCCGGTATATCCAGGAAATGCTTGGGCACAGCTCGATTAATATTACAGAGATTTATACCCATGTGGCGGTGGCGAAACAGCGGGATATCCTTGCTACGAAGCATCCGCGAAAAGATTTTTGCATATAAATAAAACATTCTACGCATTCAGCGCTGAAATCAGTTGATTTAATGCCTCTTTTGCCGCTCAAATAAAACCCTCTACGCATTCAGCGCTGAAATCAGTTGATTTAATGCCTCCTTTGCCGCTCAAATAAAACCCTCTACGCATTCAGCGCTGAAATCAGTTGATTTAATGCCTCCTTTGTCACTCCCGGCACAAAGCTAGCCAGCTGGCGAAGGGGCATTCCCTCCATCATGGCGGCCATCATCTCCCCACTGATTGCCTCCCCGTCCCCTGCCATTGCCTGCGCTGCTCCTGTCCCTGCCATTGCCTGTTCCAAGATTTCTTTTCCTTTTGGGTCTGCCAGAATCTCCCCCATGGTAGAATTCATGTTGAATACCTTCGGTATATGTCCTTCAGATTCCACTTCCACTGGATACGAAAGCAGGATATCCTGTGCATTTTTCCCTATCTGAATCTCATATTCTCCGCTCTCTACATGCCAGCCATGAATCTGCGTACTCCAATATGCAAATGCCCTCCGGTCTAACGTAAACTGAACTTTCCCCGTCTCGCCCGGCGCCAGCTCAATTTTTTCAAAAGCTTTCAATTCCCTTACCGGACGGATGGCTGCCCCGCCTTTTGGGGATATATAAAGCTGTACAACTTCTTTCCCTGCCATTTTTCCAGTATTTGCCACGTCAACGGTTACCGTCAGCATCTCACTTTCCGTAATCTTTTCTTTGTTTACAGCCACATTTTCATAAGAAAATGTGGTATAAGATAATCCATGGCCAAAGGGAAACAGCACTTCCATATCCTTCGATGCATAATAGCGGTATCCCACAAACACGCCTTCCGAGTATACAGACTTGTCATGCTCTCCCCCATAATTCAGATAGCAGGGGGTATCCTGCAGCCGAAGGGGAAAAGTCTCTGCCAGTCGTCCGCTGGGATTGGCATTTCCATAAAGCACATTGACCACGGCGCCGCCTACCGCCTGTCCGCCAAGGTAAGCCTCCAGCACAGCCTTGACCTTCCCAATCCAGGGCATTTCCACAGGCGCCCCATTGTGAAGTACCACAACGGTATTGGGCTGTACTTTGGACACGGCCTCAATCAGCCGGTTCTGGCAGTCTGGCATGCCCATGTGTTTTCTGTCGTAGCCTTCCGATTCGAAATTGTCTGGAAGCCCCGCAAAGACAACTGCAACGTCTGCATGCTTCGCTGCCTCTACGGCTTCTGCCAAAAGAACCTCGTCTGTCACATCCTCTGCATCATCATACCCCTGTGCAAAAATAATATTTTCTTCCTTTACTTTTTCACAGAATCCGATTGCGTCCATTGCCGATTCCACTTTAAAGCTGTTGATGTGGGAACTTCCTCCACCCTGATACCGCGGGGCTTTCGCATATTTCCCGATAAACGCCGCTTTTTTTTCGGCGGACAGCGGAAGGATAGCTCCCTCATTTTTCAGAAGAACCATGCACTCTTCCTCCATCTGGCGGGCAATCCCATGATCTCTTTCCAGTTGAAATACCGCCTTTTTCTCACGGTTTTCCTCATAGCGGAAGATAATGTTCAGGAATTCCTCGCAACGCTTATCAAGAACCGCTTCTTCCAGCTCTCCTTCCTGTACTGCCGCTGCAATTTCTGCGTCTGTGGCTCCCCCGCAGGACGGCATTTCCAGATTGCATCCTGCTTTCAAGGCCTCCACACGCTCATTCATGGCTCCCCAGTCTGTCATCACATAGCCGTCAAATCCCCACTCCTTCCGCAGGATATCTATCAGCATTTCTTTGTTTTCACACAAATATGTGCCGTTTAGCTTATTATAAGAATTCATGATGGTCCATGGTTTTTCTTTTCTAACCATGCCTTCAAAAGAAGCAAGATAGATTTCCCGCATGGTTCGCTCATCCATTTCGGAAGAACTGGTCATCCGGTGGTATTCCTGGTTGTTTGCCATAAAATGCTTGGGGCTGGTTCCCACATGTTTGCTTTGTACCCCATGTACAAAGGCTCCTGCCATCTCCGTTGAGACAAGCGGATCCTCGGAATAATATTCAAAATTGCGCCCGCACAGCGGAGAACGTTTGATGTTCATGGCTGGCCCAAGGATTGTACTGACATCTTCTGCCTGGCACTCTTCCCCCAATGTCTCTCCAAGCTTTCTAAGCAAATCCCTGTCAAAGCTGGAAGCCGTTGCGCATCCCGCTGGGAAGCAGACTGCCTTGATGCTGTCGTTGATGCCAAGATGGTCTGCCGTCTGATCCTGCTTCCGAAGCCCGTGGGGTCCGTCCGACACCATCCCTGATGGAATCCCAAGACGTTCAATCCCTTTCGTATGCCAGAAATCAAGCCCGGAACACAGGCTGGCTTTTTCTTCTAATGTCATTTGTGAAATTAAGTCTTTCAATTTTTTCTGTTCCATTGATTCATTTCCTCCCTGTCATGAATAAAATTTCAAATTTCCAACTATCTGCTCCTGGTGTTTGATTTCCTTTTTCAGCTGATTTACATGAAGACGCAGATAATATCTGGTTACAGCTGGTGTATTTAAAATTGAGCGGACAGCCGAGATAGCCATGCCCGCTCTGCAAAGTTCCCACACAATCAGCAAACGGTGTGGCCGTCTTCCTCACAGAAATTATAATAACCATTCTCTTCGTTCATCTCCGGCAGAAGCAGCTTCTCTTTCATATAAAAATCAATATTCCGTTTTGAAAGCCCTGTTCTCTTGCACACTTCCTGAATCTTAATAAAGACATGTCCCACTATTCCTATTTTTCGTAAAACCGAACAGCCAACTGTACAGTTTTTCTTCCTACACTTCATTTGTCTTCAACATGTTTTGTATATTTTGTCTAATAATTATACCATATTCCATACAAATCACAATAAAAATTCTGCAAAAAGACAAACGCTTGCGGCAAGATCATTCCCTGCTCCGCGTGGAAAATGCCCGCACTATGCTGCGCATGGTACTCCCTAAAGGGACAAGCTTTGAGTATCTGACTCAATGGGACGTGAATCTGATTGTGAACCATATCAGCTCCACTCCCAGGAAAAGCCTGGATGGAAAAACACCTTATGGCGCCGCATTGTAGTCATTCGGCGAAAATACTTTGAAAGCACTTCAGCTTAATCGTATTTCACCCGGCGAGGTGAACCTGACGCCTAAGCCGATCCGTTTCAACCGCTCACTAACTTATAAAAATCTGCTGTCAGGCTGGAAGCAGACTTTTGACATTTTTGGAATATGGCTGGTGGAATTTAGTCTCGCACATAGGATTCCAGCAGCCTGTTTACCATGTCCGGAAATCAGATTTTTTATAGAAAGTCATCTTATATTATAACAGCTTTCTGGAATCATTACGTTAAAAACCTCATAATCCAGGCTGAATTTTAAAGAACGATGGAATTTAGTCCTGCACTGGAATTTACTTTTTCAATTCATCGATTTTTCATGTTGGCTTCCTGGGTTGGGAATATGAAAGTCTGCGTTTTGTGGTCTTTTTGTTCTTTCTATGGTTTTCGGTATATTGCATAATTGATGGATAATTCGGAGTTATCT
>CANDGI010000037.1 GCA_947384285.1 uncultured Lachnospiraceae bacterium | reverse complement strand
CTATGAAAGTCTTCGACTTCCATAGTAAGGATGGCCATGCGGCCCGCCAGACGGCAGGCTGAGCAAGCTGAGGGTTTACTATGAAAGTCTTCGACTTCCATAGTAAGGATGGCCATGCGGCCCGCCAGACGGCGGCTGGGAGTTTACTATGAAAGCAAATAAATCATACAGCCAAGAGAGGAAAGATTCAATGGAACATGCAGCAGTTATCTTGAAAAAGGGAGAAGGAAGAACCATCAAATCCGGTGGAATGTGGATTTATGATAACGAAATAGATTCTGTTATGGGCAGTTTTACAGACGGGGATATTGTACAGGTGCGGGATTTTGACGGCTATCCCATGGGAAAAGGATTTATCAACGCCAATTCCAAAATCCGTATCCGCATGATGACCCGGAAAAAGGATCAGGAAGTGGACAAAGATTTTATCAGAATGCGTGTCAGAAACGCCTGGGAGTATCGGAAAAAGACGGTGGACATCAGTTCCTGCCGGGTGGTTTTCGGGGAGGCGGACTGGCTGCCGGGGCTGGTGGTGGATAAATTTTCCGATGTCCTGGTGGTGCAGTCCCTGGCTCTTGGCATTGACCGCTGGAAAGAGGAGATTATTTTGGCTCTGAAAGAATGCATGGCGGAAGATGGAATTTCAATCCGGGGCGTTTACGAGCGCAGCGATGCAAAGGTGCGCAGGCAGGAAGGCATGGAATTGCAGAAAGGGTTTCTGGGGCCGGAGTTTGACACGAAGGTGGAAATACTGGAAAATGGCGTCCGCTATCTTGTGGACGTAAAAGACGGCCAGAAGACAGGATTTTTCCTGGATCAGAAATATAATCGGAAGGCAGTCCAAAGATTGTGCAAGGATGCAAAGGTGCTGGATTGCTTTACCCATACCGGATCCTTTGCCCTGAACGCCGGGATTGGCGGAGCCAGCCATGTGCTGGGGGTGGATGCTTCCCAGCTTGCAGTCAGCCAGGCACGGGAAAATGCGGCCTTAAACGGATTGGATGGCCGGATAGAATTTACCTGTGCAGATGTCTTTGAGCTGCTGCCGGAATTGGAGCGAAAGGGAGAGGAATTTGATGTGGTAATTTTAGACCCGCCGGCCTTTGCCAAATCCAGGAATTCCATAAAAAATGCAGTGAAAGGATACCGGGAAATCAACCTGCGCGCCATGAAGCTGGTAAAAGAAGGGGGATACCTTGCCACATGCTCCTGCTCCCATTTTATGGATGCACAGTTGTTTGCAAAGACCATCCGCCAGGCAGCCGCCAATGCACATAAACGGCTCAGACAGGTGGAATTTAGAACCCAGGCGCCAGACCATCCCATTTTGTGGGCAGCAGAGGAATCCTATTACCTGAAATTCTACATTTTCCAAATATGCAGTGAACTTTAATTTGCAACAAGGAGGAAACAGTGAATATATTAACAGCGGAACATTTACAGAAAGCCTACACGGCAGAGCGCACGCTTTTGAAGGATGCGTCTTTCAGCCTCCAGGAGGGAGAAAAGGTAGGCGTAATCGGTATCAACGGCATGGGAAAATCTACGCTGCTTAAAATTATCGCAGGCGTGGAGGAGCCAGACCAGGGAACAGTAATCACTGGAAGCCATGTGAAAATCGCTTACCTGAAGCAGACGCCTTCCCTGGAAAATACCGACAGCATTTTAAAATCTGCCTTGAAAGGGCTGGATATACAGGATGGCGCGGTGGAAGGGGAAGCGAAATCCATGCTGCATCAATTAGGTTTTGCAAACGTATCCCAGCCTGTAAAATATTTGTCCGGCGGGCAGAAGAAACGGGTGGCATTGGTGAATGTGCTGCTGCAGCCTGTGGAGATCCTGATTTTGGACGAGCCTACCAACCATCTGGACAGCGAGATGTCAGCATGGCTGGAGGACTATCTGGTAAGATTCCGGGGCGCTGTTTTGATGGTGACCCATGACCGGTATTTTCTGGATCGGATTGTCAGTCGGATTGTGGAGGTGGAGCATGGGAAGATCTACAGCTATCCGGGAAATTATGCTGATTATGTGACATTGAAAATGCAGAAGCAGAATATGGAACAGGCAAGCCAGAGGAAACAAAAAAGCATTCTGAAAAAGGAGCTTGCCTGGTTAGCCAGGGGCGCAAGAGCCCGCTCCACCAAACAGAAAGCCCACATCCAGAGGATTGAAGATATGCTGGCCAAGGACGGCCCCTTGGAGGAAAAGCGGGTGGAAATGTCCTCAGCGTTTGCAAGGATGGGGAAAAAGACCATTGAGGTGAAGGGCGTCTCGAAAGCATATGGAGAACAGAACTTGATTGAGGATTTTTCGTATATTTTTCTGCGGGGAGACCGGATTGGAATCATAGGGCCGAACGGGTGTGGGAAAACTACCCTGCTGAACATCATTTTAGGCCAGGCGCTTCCAGACAAAGGAAGCATAGAAAAGGGAGAAACCATTAAAATCGGTTATTTTTCCCAGGACAATTCCCATATGGATGAAACCATAAGAGCCATCGATTATGTCAGGGAGATTGCAGAATATGTGGATACCGGGGACGGAAAAATCAGCGCCGCCATGCTGATGGAGCGTTTTCTATTTGACGGCAGCATGCAGTGGACGCCTGTGGGGAAATTATCGGGCGGTGAACGCCGGAGGCTGTATCTTTTACGGGTATTGATGGGCGCGCCCAATGTGCTGGTTTTAGATGAGCCTACCAATGATTTGGATATTCAGACATTAACCATATTGGAGGATTATCTGGATTCTTTTGATGGAATTGTGATTGCGGTATCCCATGACCGGTATTTTCTGGAACGAATGGCAGCCAGAATTTTTGCCTTTGAAGGCCAGGGGCATTTGCAGCAGTATGAAGGCGGCTATCTGGACTATCTGCGGGCAAAAAAGAACCGCTGTTCCAGCCAGGAGACATTGGTTTCCTCCGCAGAAACAAAGAAAAATAAAAAGGAATCTCCAAAAGGGAAATCCCGGTACGGAGAGAAGAAATTAAAATTTACTTTTAAAGAGCAGCGGGAATATGATGTCATAGAAGAGGAAGTGGCTGCTTTGGAGGCGAAGCTTATGGCTCTGGAAGCGGATATAATGGCACATGCCACCAATTCTGTCCGGCTCTCCCAGCTGTCTGCCGAAAAGGAGCAGGCAGAGGGAGAACTGGAAGAGAAGATGGAGCGGTGGGTATATTTGAATGAATTGGCAGAAAAGATTGAAGCCCAAAATCAGGAGAGGTAATTGCGAGCTCAGAGCAAACAATTTATATTTCGATAGAAAAGGCATCAGGAGGAACTATGGATACAAAATTTCAAAAGAAGCATGAGTCGGATATGACAAAGCAGGAAAGACGGGCGTTAGAGCGTGAAAAACTGGGTTCCATGAATGGGAAAGAAAGGCTGGAATATATCTTAACCTATTATAAGCTTCAGATTGCCTTGGCATTTGGGGCAGTTCTGCTGGTAATCGGGGCTGTCCGGTGGGTGGATAGCTTTTTGAATGAGACAGCGCTGTATGCGGCAGTGGTCAATGGAAGGAATCTGGATCCAGGAATCATGGAGCAGTTTCAGGCTTATCGGGGGGATATGGACCGGCGCCACATCTATACGCTGGACACTTCGGTTGCATTTTCAGATCAGGATGGTTCCGGCGAGATGGACTATGCCACCAGAATGAAAATGGTTACGCTGGTGGGAGCCAATACCGCAGACCTTTTTATCTGCCCGGAAAGCGTTTACCAGGAATATTCCAAGGAAGAAAATTTCCTGGTTCCGGTGGAGGAGCTGATGGGGGAGCAGTTTGTATCTTCCCATAAAGAGATCTGTGAAAAAGATGCGGTTCGGGTAGAAAACAGCGGGATATTAGAAAAATACGGCTACCAGAACAGTGGGGCAGCGTATCTCATTGTCTTTCAGTATTCCAAAAACCAGGATGCGGCAGCAGATTTCGTGGAATTCCTGGTGGAGGGAGCCGAATAGAGCAGGCTGGTTCAAAATCAGGAAGGGATGCAGGAGAGGATGGCAAAGAAAGAAAAAGAAATGAAAACAAATGCTATGCGTATGCTGGACAAACATAAAATCAGTTATGAAACTCTGCAGTACGAATGCGGGGAATTTATTGACGGGCTGCATACGGCAGAGCTTACCGGGGCGCCGCCGGAGCAGTCCTTTAAGACATTGGTTCTGCAGGGAAAAAGCAGGCAGTACTATGTGCTTGTTCTTCCGGTGGCGGAGGAAATTGATTTGAAACGGGCGGCAAAGCTTGTGGCGGAGAAATCCCTGGACATGATTCCCGTCAAGGAGATTACAGCAGTGACCGGATATGTGAGAGGCGGATGCAGCCCCTTGGGAATGAAAAAACAGTACCCTGTGCTTTTGCATGAAAAAGCCTTGCAGTATGAGAGGATTTATATCAGCGGAGGGAGAATCGGGACTACCTTGTGCCTGAAAACAGAGGATTTCCTGAGAATTCTGAATGCCAGGACTGGAAATTTTACAATGTAACACAGGATGCTGCACAGGTACAAGACAATTGCTTGTACAAAAAAATAGGCTGATATATCCTGGCAGTGGAATCAAAAACAGAAAGGAGCATCATTCGAATGCCTTCCGGCGATTTGCCGCCGGACTGAAGGGGCATTTCATTGGAAAAGGAGGACTGATGAGCAAAGTGCTTTCCTTGGCAGATGATGTGTATCATATCCATAAAACAAGGTTCAAGGTGCTGTTTGTGTGGGGAGCCAAGGGGTTGTGGGGAGGCCTTAACAGGCTGGCGTTTCATCCAGAATTGACAAAAGATGTAAGGTGTCATGAGATGTTCCTGTCTATGTGTTGTGCATAGACAGGAATTTTTTATATAATAATTGTTGACAAATAATATTATATGTTGTATAGTATTAAATATAAAATAGTAATATTTAAAAAATAGTAATGTACCACAAATAATATCTTTGGGGAGACAGCAGCATAACCCAAAGGTATCATATTAAAAACAGTAAGGAGTGATGGCATGGTATTTAACACAGGTGCAGCTCTTTTAGACGCAATTGTTCTTGCGGTTGTATGTAAGGAAGAGGAGGGCACATATGGTTATAAGATCACCCAGGATGTACGGCAGGCCATTGATGTATCGGAATCTACGCTGTATCCGGTACTGCGGCGCCTGCAGAAGGATGACTGCCTGGAAGTCTATGATGTAGAGTGCGGGGGCAGGAACCGGAGGTACTATAAGATAACGGAAAAGGGTACCGCCCAGTTAAACCTGTACCGGACAGAATGGGTAAATTATTCTTCTAAAATTACAATGTTATTTTCGGGAGGAGAGATGGCATGAGCAGAGAGGCATTTATGAGACAGCTGGAACAACTGCTGGCAGACGTATCGGAGGAAGAGAAGCAGGAAGCATTATCTTACTATCGAAGTTATTTTGAAGATGCAGGAATAGAGAATGAAGAACGGATTTTAAAGGAGCTGGAATCACCAGAGAAGGTTGCCGCCACCATCAAGGCAGACCTTGGAATGGAGCAGGCTGGCGGAATGGGTGAGTACACAGAGCGGGGATTTGCGGACAGCAGGTTCGAACAGAAACACCCGGTAGATATCCGGAAAAACACGGGATCTAAGAAATCCCAAAGCCAGGGGCAGTCATTTAGCCAGGAATATAAATATGATTATGAGGATAAAAAGAAAACTGGTTATGGTGACGGCGCATCAAACAGCGGGGATGGACGTTCCACTTACAGCGGACGAACCGGCGCAGAGATTCTTTTGATTACAGCCATTGCAATTATCACCAGCCCCTTGTGGATTGGGATTGTAGGCGGCGTAGGCGGCACGCTTTTAGGCCTTGCCATTTCCGCAGTAGCTATTGCAGGATCCCTCTATGTTGTGGGTGTAGTTTTGTTTGGCATAGGAATCGGCCAGATGGTAACGGGAGGCCTGGCGATAGGATTTGCATTGACGGGGGTTGGTCTTTTGATTCTAGCCTTGGCAGTCCTGGCCACAATACTTTGTGTCTGGGTATGTGGGAAATTACTTCCCTGGATTTGCCGTTTGATTGGGAGATTGTGGAATAGCATATTTTCTGGAAGGGAGAGAAGAGCATGAAAAATTTTACAAAAGCGGCCTTGATTATTGTGCTGGTTCTGGTTCTGCTGGGAAGCGCATTGTGCGCGGTAGGAATGGGAATCGGCTTCACGTTTTCTGATTTCTGGGGGCAGGTGGAAGCAGGAGAATTTTCTATTGGGCCAATTAAGAGAATACCTTTTATACGCTATGGAAATAATGATTTTGATTGGGATGATTGGGATGATTGGGACATGGACTGGAATGGCGAAGAGGATGAGGATTTCACTTTTCCCTGGAAGGACGTGAAAAAAATTGAGATGGATCTGGATTACAGCGGTGTGAAAATCGTGGAAGGCGATGAAAATATTAATTTGAGAGTGGGATACCGTAAGAAAAACCATAAATATCAGGTCAAGGCCAAAATGTCCGGCAATACTTTGAAAATTGAAGGGAAAAGCAATGGGTTTGGGTATAATTGGAAAAACGACAGCGCCAGGGTTATCCTGGAGGTTCCGGCGGAGCTGATGGAACAGGTGCGGCTGGATGAATTCAGCCTGGAGCAGGGAAGAGGCACTCTTTTGGTAGAAATACCATTGACAGCAAAGAAAATAAGTATTAGTGTAGGAGCAGGGGAATGTGAGGTTTCGGAAAAGCTGGCCGCCCAAGATAAGATGTCGGTGGAAGTGGACGCTGGGGCCATCAGTCTGCAGGAGCTGGAAACAGAGGAGCTGGAGATAAACGGCGGGGTAGGTGAATTTACGTCAGAGCTGATCCGGGCTGAAAAAATTGATATAGAAGGCGGAGTGGGCAGCGTCGAGGTGACAGTGGCTGGAAGGGAGAGCGATTACAGTTACGATATCGAGTGCGGCGTAGGAAGCGTGGCAGTTGGCAATAGCGACTACAGCGGCCTGGGCTCCAGCAAGAGCATTGAAAATCCGGGCAATAAGGAGATACAGATTGAATGCGGGGTAGGGAATGTAGAGGTTTCTTTTGAAGATGAGTAACCCGAAAGCAAACATAATTTTAATAGAAAGAAGGAATGAATATGGAACCGAAGAGATTATTTAAGTCAAGGAAAAACAGGGTGGTTTGCGGTGTGTGCGGAGGCGTTGGAGAATATTTTAACATTGACCCCACGATTATCCGTCTGCTGTTTGTACTGTTAGGGTGCACCACAACCGGGATTATTGTTTATCTGGTAGCGGCAATTATTATGCCGGAAGAAATGTAGAAAATAGGGCTGTTCTGGAAACGTAACCAGTTTTCGCTGATTGTGGCGAGATACGCTCATGATTGTCTGCCGGGAAATGATAAGTTAACTTCAATATATACTGTGGCGCTTTCAGTGGCGCGGCTATGTATTGCAGGCAGATTCCATTTCCCGGCAGACTTGATTCTCATATGATATGTATTCTTCTTAGGCGTTTACAAACAATTTCCTGCGCAGAATTTTTGTATTGTGCTTTTCTGGTTTATCCAGGTTCGGTTATTTTTTTACATAGAGCATATCCACATTCATGATATGGGTAACCAGCCATTGGGTCAAAAATCCTAACAGCTCTTCCGCAGTTTCGTTCTGGCTGGTGAAATCATCTCCCAGGGAATCAAAGTCAAATTCCAGAAGCTTGTCTTCGAACTTACGGTGCAGGGCAATGTGTTCCTCTATCTTAGCGTAGTTTATGCTTCTCTGATACTCTTCTTCGTGGGAAAAATGCGTCCTGGTATAATTGATTAGTTCAGAAATTAAATGTATCAGGTTGTCCGTTTTATCCTGAAGAAAATCATCGTTCAGCAATTGGTAGGTCTCCTCAGCCAGCTCAAATAATCTGGTATGCTCCCGGTCAATGGCGTCAATGCCGGTATAATATTCTGGTTTCATCTCATACATAATACAATCTCCTTACTATAACTTATTGGTTTTTGCATGATTGCTATTCTAATTATAGTCGATTTAAAGAAAATGTAAAGCCTGTATTTTCCAGAAAACCTTATTTAATCTCGGTTCTGCGGTAGATGCAGTACAATGCCGGAGGAAGGGCTGCGCATAATAAAAGGTAGGCAGACAGGAGCACGGGGACGGAGGTCCGTATGGTTCCGCCAATGCTGAAGGTTACGGAATGCTTCAGATGGATGTATAGCTCCAGCAGCTGATCCGGGAACAAAGAGCAGAGCCCGGGCAGGGTAATGATTCTGCTCAAAAATGGAAACAGGCACAGGAGGGCAAAGGGGACGATAATGGCAATGACCGTGGAGTGGGTTTTGGCAGAAACAATCATAGCCAGCATGGAGGAAAACAAAGTCCCGATGTATCCTCCTGCCACAATCAAAAAATATGCCTGAAGGTAAGTCAGGTTGTAACAGCTGTCCCACATGTCAATCTGGATGGGGCAGCCTGAGCCGCCTGCACCCAACAGCAGCAGGACGATAAAGGTATACAGGAATGTAAACAATGCGTACAGCCCGGTGGCAATCAAAAAGCCTGCTGCTATTTTGGCAAGGACAGCCCTGTTCCTCCCTAGCCTGCTGGAGAAAAAGATGGAGTCTGCCTTTAATTGGAATTCGTCGGAAAAAATGCCGGATACGAAAAATCCAATGGCCAGCGCCAGTATCAGAAGAAAGGTGGAAATATTCTGCAGCAAAGCTTTCCAGTTATCTTCATACTCATAATAGAAGGGGGTATCAAGCGCCTGGTATTGCTTTTTCATAAAATCCCCTTCTGCATCGGAAAACTGTTTTTCCTCAGTTTCCAGATATGCCTCCAGGGAGGAGATTCTTTGGCGGTACAACCCTTTTGCTTCCTGGGCGGTAATGCTGTCTGCCCGGTAGTAGTCATAATCGCCGTATTCTGAAAATGCACGGCTGATGAGATCCAGGATGGAAGAAAACCCCTGCTTCTCTGCATATGCTTTGTCGTTTTCATTGAAGTCATCGGATTGGGATTCTTTGGAGCTGTTGACCTTATTGTTCTCTTCAATTACTTTTGCCAGCACATCCTCCGTAAGGTAGCCAGCCCACTGGTTTTTCGCATCCCGGAGTTTATTTGCTGCGGCAATCCCGGTAAAAACATGTTTTTGGCCGTCGGCATATTCAATATACTCAAGATTGTTTATGGTAAGGATGCTGACAATGACCAGCGCTGCCCCAAGAACCAGCAGCGCGATTTTGCTCATGGATTTTGAAAATACTTTTTTGATTTCATAAAAAATCATGCTTCTTCACCAACCTTTTCTCCAAAATAATATAAAAATACGTCCTCCAGGGAGGGCTCTGTGCAGACTGCGCCAGGGTAAGGAATTTTTTCTGCGATAATCCGAAGCATGGCTCCCTGGGGCTCCGATTTCATATTTGAAATCTTGTAGCGTCTCATTGCATCGGAAACCTGGCTGTGCTCTATGCGGCAGCTCCAGACTTTTTCCGGCATGGAAGCGATGACCTCCCGGGCAGTTCCTTCCTGTATCAGGGTTCCGTCTTTCATCAGCCAGATTTGGTTGGCAATGTATTCAATATCGGAAACGATATGAGTGGACAAAAGCACCAGCCGGTCTTCGGAAAGCTCGCTGATTAAGTTTCGGAAGCGGATCCGTTCGTTGGGGTCAAGGCCTGCCGTGGGTTCATCCAGAATCAGGATTTTCGGGTTATTTAACATTGCCTGGGCAATCCCAGCCCGGCGTTTCATGCCGCCGGAAAGCTTTTTCATTTTTTTTTTGGAAGCCTTGGCAAGGCCCACCTGGGGCAGCAGTTCCTGGACTTTTTTCCGGGCGGCGGCAGGGCGGATGCCTTTGATTGAGGCAATGTACAAAAGGTAATCCTGTACCGTGAATTCCGGGTAAAACCCGAAATCCTGGGGCAGGTATCCCAATAGCCTGCGGTATTCCCCGTCCATTTTAAAAATATCCTTTCCGTTGCAGGAAATGCTGCCGCTGGTAGGACGGAGCAGGGTGCACAGCATCCGCATAAGAGTGGTTTTTCCAGCACCGTTGACTCCCAGCAAGCCGTAGACGCCATTTGACATGGTAAGGTTCATGTGGTTTACGGCGGTGAAATGGCCGAAACTTTTTGTTAATTGTTGTAATTCTAGTTCCATCGTGTTCCTCCAAAAATGATTTTTTAGTTGTTGTGTTTCTTATTAAATCGCTTCCCAGTACTCTCCGCAATGGCTGAGGGTGCGGGAGGTTAAGCTGTCTCCCAGTATTCTCCGCAGCGGCTGAGGGTGCGGGAAATGGTAAACGCCAGGAACAGCAGGGCAGCCCCGAAGCAGCCCAGCCATAGGGGCGGTGTAAGAATGATATATATTTTTTCATTTAAAGTAATTGGCAGCCATAGTGCGCTCCATAAGATAGATAAAATGACGGCAGAGGTTTCGTTGATTCTGCGCCTGCTGCCCAATGTGCCAAAACAGATGCAGGAGGTTACCGCTGCAGGCAGAAGGAACTGGACAAGCAGTTTTTCAAAGGGAAAATGAAGGGCTGTGACGGCTGTGCTGCAAAACAAGGTAAGAAGCAGGATGTCTGCCATGCCAAAAAGGAGCATCCGCGCCGCGTAAATCTGCCGCAGGGAGTAGTAAGCCGCCTCCTCAATTTCCATGCTCCGGCAGGAACGGTTTTTCCAAAATTCCGGGACGGTAAGGATGACAAACAGGGTGGATGAGACAGCCATGCCTCTCTGGATATAATCTTCCCAGCCGGTGGAAGCAATGGCTGCACCTGCCATGCATAAAACCAGGGCTTGAAGAAGCCACCATTTTTTTTGTATGAGCTTTAGCTGTATCCAGAGGAACTCCCTGTAAAGCAGTGTATGTTCCTGCTGGGCAAGGTAAAATGCATCTTTTGCGTTCTGGATGGTTTTTTGTATGAGGGCTTCTTTGGGCGCTGCCTGGGTCTGTTCCCGGTAAGTTTTGAGCTGTTCTTCCAGGTTTGCGGGATGTTCTGCTGATTTTTTTGGATGCTTCCAGGTTTTTGTTTTTTCCATGTGCTTTTTTAAGCCTGTGGGATGTTCTGCTGATTTTTTTGGATGCTTTTCCAGATTCATAGATTTTCCCCTTTCTCTATAGCCTGTTCTTTTTCCAGCGGCTGTGCCGACTGTTTTTGTCTGGACTGTTTTAAGTCCAGGATCGCTGAATTATCCGTCTTTTTCTAATAACTGAGCCAGCTGTTTTTTTGCCTGCCGGATGCGGTATTTTACCAGTGGAAGCCCAGTCTGTGTTACCTTTGCGATTTCAGCCAGTTTCAATTCCTGGAAATAATAGAGGATTACCACTTCTTTGAATTCCTCTGGAAGCTGCTGTATGGCCCATTCTACCGTGAGTTTGTCCACCGCATGTTCCATTTGGCAGGTTTCCGGTTCCAGGGCTTGCTCGAATGACGTTTCCTCCATGGGAATCTCCCGCTTCTTTTTGTAATAATCCCGGCATAAGTTTCCCGCAATGGTATATAAATAATTTTTGGTTTTTCCCTGAAAACAGTAGGATGATATATTTTTGAAAAAGCGCACAAAGGTTTCCTGGGTGAAATCCTCGGCGTATTCCTGGTCTGGGCAGTGATAGCGGCAGTAATTTAAAATATCTTTATAGTATTTCCGAACCAGCTTATCAAAGGCATCCTCATCCCCCTGCTTGATTTTTCGGATTAAAAGAAAGTCTGCATTCACAAAATCCTCCCTTCTCATTTTTGAAAGCTGCAAACGTTTGTCCTCTCTGTTAAGTATAACGAGCCAGAAGGAAAAAAGGATAGGAGCTGTAGAAAAATTTTTATCTGGGTAAATTATGGAAGCGCGCAGAAAAAGGGGTTGCCGGAAAATGGAATTTGTCTACAATATATAGTTGTGCTGCTGAAAGCGTCACAGTATATATTGTAGATAACGTATCATTTCCCGATAACCCCTTCTGCTTAAGATGCATATGAATCATGACTTTGTTCTTGTTGGGTGTTGAAAGGTTTTTGATTTCCTGTGCTCTTTTCAAAGTCCTCCTTCCGTTTGGAATTGATAAACTCCGCCCATAAAAAATATCGCTGCTGTCCTCTTTTAATTCCTCCGGCAGCTTTGGGAGCTTGCTTCTAAAATTATCCTGCCATAAAAGCAGGGGCTTTTCAATGCATTGCCAGTTGTGTTTTCCGGTAATATTCCATAGGCGTCACGCCGCATTCCTTTTTAAACATCTTGAAAAAATGGTTATAGCTGCTGAATCCGCAGAGCTGGCAGACGTCACGAACCGACAGTCCCTGCAGAAGATATTTTTTGCTCAAATCAATCCGGGCATGGGTGATATAGGAGTGCAGCGTAACCCCCGTACTCTTTTTAAATTCCCTGGAAATATGTTCCCCGGAGATAAAAAATTCCTCCTCCAGCTTTTTCAGGGAAAGGTCTTCTGTCAAATGCTGGCTGATATATTCAAAGACGTCATCAATCATCAGCATTTTCCTCTGATGGGACTGGTGGACCTGGTCGCTCTGAATGCAGGTGCGCAGAAACAGCACCAGAAAAGTGGTAAACAGGCTTTTTTCATATAATTCTGTCCCCAGCTCAATGGCTTCCTTCCTCAGCGTATCCAGCTTCATTGCCATATTGCGAAGCAGCAGGACAGATTTCGTTTCCCCATGGATGATGGCGGCTTCATGGGGAGCAAACCGAAAGCTGGCTGCCAGGTCACAGGTGGAATCGGAAAGAAGGGTTAATGACTCTTCCGGTATGCTGATACAGAGCAGCAAACAGGAGGTTTTTGGCAAAGGAGCCAGAAGCCTGTGGGACTGCCCGGGCTTTAGGAAAATAATATCAGAAGGGCGGCAGAACTGCTGGCCGTTTTCGGAAAGCTGGCAGGCACCCCGAAGAACAAAAATAATGTGGTAGCGGCGGCCTGGGCGGAAGATGCGGCTTGCGCCTGCATCCAGGCTGTATTTCCTGATTTTGAATAAATTTTGCATAAGCCTCTCCATTTCCAGAGGGAATAATCTATGTATCGAAATATGGTTTCTTCGCTTTAGCGCTGTGATACCGTATGTAGATATAGAAAGTTCAAACATCAATATTTCATACTATTATATCAAAAAATAATAGTTATTTCATCCTTTTTCCAAATATAATGAATGTTAGGAACCGTAAGAAAAGCAGGTGATTGCTTAAAGAACGAAAGGAGAACCAGCTATGAATCATTTTCCGCATCTGTTTTCCCCAATCCAGATTGGGAACACAACCGTAAAGAACCGCATTTTTATGCCGCCCCTGTCCACCAACCTGGCGGACAAGGGATATGTGACGGACGCTTTGGTTGAACATTATTCCAACCGTGCCAAGGGCGGCGTAGGCCTGATTATCACAGAGGTGACAACTGTAGAGCCCGTTTACACGTATCTGCCTGGGGACATGTCCATCTATGACGACAGCTACATTCCAGGCTGGAAGAAGCTGGTGGATGCTGTGCACCAGTATGATACGAAGATTTTATCACAGCTTTTCCATCCAGCTTACATGGCATTTCCCATTCCAGGAACCCCTCAGCTCATCGCGCCTTCTAATGTGGGGCCGTACTATGCCAAATCAGCGCCCCGGCCTGCCTCCGTGGAAGAGCTTCACACCATTGTAAAACAGTTTGGGGAAGCAGCCCGCCGTTTTCAGAAGGCAGGCGGCGATGGGGTGGAAATCCAGGCTGCACATGCCCATGGGCTGCTGGGCGGTTTTCTCACACCTCTTTACAACAAGCGCACCGACGAGTACGGCGGGGACATCAACGGACGTCTGCGGCTGACCCTGGAGGTAATTGAAGCCATAAGAAAACAGTGCGGAGAAGATTTTATCATTGACGTGCGGATTTCCGGCGACGAGTACAGCGACGGGGGATTGACGTTAAATGACATGATTTATGTGTCAAAGCAATTAGAAAAAGCAGGCGTAAACTTTATCCATGTGTCCGGCGGCAACACCATCAAACGGGGAAGCTCCATGCCAGCGCCGGGAACCTCGCCGGCGCCCCATGCCCATGCGTCCGAGGAAATCCGCAGGCATTTGAACATTCCAGTTTCCACGGTGGCCCGCATCAATGAGCCCTGGATTGCAGAAGAATTGATTGCAAACGGCAAGACGGATATCTGCATGATTGGAAGGCCCAACCTTTGCGACAGTGAATTTGCCAATAAAGCTGCTGCCGGAAAAACAGACGACATCCGGCCTTGTATCGGCTGCGGCCGCTGCCTGACGGGAATTATGTTCGGCAAACCAATTGCATGCACCGTCAATCCTTCCGTAGAATCGGATGCCATTGAACCTGCGCCGGAGAAGAAAAAAGTACTGGTCATCGGCGGCGGACCGGCAGGGATGGAAGCGGCATATACCGCCAAAATGCGGGGCCATGAGGTGGTTCTCTGTGAGAAAGGCCAGGAGCTTGGGGGATTGCTTCGGTTAGCGGCTGTTCCAATTGGAAAACAGGAATTATGCAAGGTGGTTAAATTCATGGCAGGTCGGCTGAAAAACGCTGGGGTTGAAGTCCGCATGGGCTGTGAAGTGACCCCGGAGATGATTTCCAGTGATTTTGAAGGGTATGAAATTATCTGCACAACAGGCGCAAGGCCAAAGGAAATCCAAGCCTTCCAATGCTTTAAACAGACCATGACGGCAGATGATGTTTTGTCCGGCAAAGGATTTCCAGGACGGAAAATTGTGATTTTAGGCGGCGGCTCTGTAGGCTGTGAAACCGCGGATTACCTGGCTCCCCTGATTGATGACAAGTTCCCTGCAAACCGGGATGTGACTGTGATTGAAATGACAGATTCGCTGATGGCTGGAGAAGGCGGCCCTGCAAAAAGCGCACTGACCCAGCGCCTTGTCCGAAAGGGCGTGAAGCTTGAATTAAACAGCACTGTCACAAAAGCAGATGAAACGGGAATCACCTATGAAAAAGATGGAAATGAACATGTAATCGCAGATGCGGATACGCTGGTCTTTGCCGTGGGGTATACCCCGGCTCCCGTGCCTTGCAGCCATGCCCATGTGCTTGGAGACTGCGAGAAGTCAGGGAATTTAAAAGACGCCATAACAAATGCGCACAATTTTGCAAAAACTCTTTAACATAACCTGGAGCGGCCAACTGTTTCACACCTATCATTTGGCCGTGCAGACCACAACACAAAAAAGGAGAACAAACACTATGGGAAAAAAACTATTAGATCCAATCCAGGCAGGCAGTATGACGCTGAAAAACAGAATTATGTTTCCTCCGCTGACCACGGGCTATGAGGAGCGGGACGGCTCCATCGGCTCCCGGAGCCTTAGCTTTTATGAACGTTTGGCTAAAGGCGGCGTGGCATACATTGTAATCGGGGATGTTGCGCCTGTCCGCACTGCTTCCCCCACTCCCATGCTCTATGATGACAGCCAGATTCCAGCATTTCAGAAGCTGGCGGACGCCCTGCATGCCCACGGCAGCAAGCTGGCGCTGCAGATTTTCCACCCAGAATATGATGTGCAGGGCGTGGGACGGCTGATTATGGGCGCAAACATGGCACGGAAAGCTGCAGCAGACGCGCAGGCGGCTGGAAATGAAGAAGAGTCCAAAAAACAGACGGAGCTTGCAGAAAAGACAACCAAGGAGGCCTATGCAAAGCTGCGCCATGATATGCAGTATTTTGTAGATGAGGCTTCCGTAGAACAGTTGGTTCAAATCCGCCAGAGCATTGCAGATTGTGCAAAAAGGGCAGAGACAGCCGGTGTGGACGCCATTGAAATCCACGGCGACCGCCTGCTTGGCTCCATGTGCTCCACACTGTTAAACCACCGCACAGATGCATACGGCGGAAGCTTTGAAAACCGTACCAGATATGCCCTTGAGGTTGTGGCGGCCATTAAAGAGGCGGCTCCTTCCATGGCGGTGGAATATAAGCTTCCGCTCATTACCGTTAATCCAGACGGCTCCCTCAGAGGAAAAGGAGGGCTGTTGGAGGAAGAAGCCATTTCCTTTGCAAAGCTTCTGGAACAGGCAGGGGTAGATATGATTCAGGCAGCCCAGGCAAACCACACTGGAAATATGGGGGACACCATTCCGCCCATGGGGGATGTTCCCTATAACTGGACCCTTCCCATTGCAAAGAAGGTAAAGGCCGCTGTTTCCATTCCGGTTGCCACGGTGGGAAGAGTGGTCACCGTAGAAGCTGGGGAAAAGATTTTGGAGCAAGGCGAAGCAGATATCATCGGATATGGAAGGTCTCTGCTGACAGACCCGGATATTGCAGTGAAAACAGCTGCCGGAGAATGTATCCGGGAATGTTTGAACTGTAACAAAGGCTGTGTGGACGCCATTCAGAACCGCCGGTATATTTCCTGTATCCTCAATGCGGAAAACGGGGATGAGGCTGATATTTTCTTAAAAGAAGCAGACAGCGTGAAAAAAACTGCAATAGTCGGCGCAGGAATTGCAGGCCTGGAAGCTGCCCGGGTTGCAGCAAAGCGCGGCCATCAGGTAACTCTTTTTGAAAAAAGCGGCAAAATCGGCGGGCAGATCCACTTAGCTGCCGTACCGCCCAGAAAAAGTGAGATTCTGCGCGCCGTTGCTTATTATGAGAAAATCCTGCCCAGCCTTTCCGTGGAATTGAAACTGGGCACTGAGCCAGCCGCGGAAGAGTTAAACAGCTTTGATGCAGTGATTTGTGCTGTGGGCGCCCACAATATGGCACTTCCTATGGCGGCGGAAAACAGCAATATCCTTTCAGCCTGGGATGTTCTGGCAGGGGCAGAGGCTTCTGGCGTCTGCGCTGTGTTAGGCGGCGGCCTGGTTGGAACGGAGACGGCAGAATATTTAGCTTCCAAAGGCCATAAGGTTATCATTGTAGAAATGCTTGATAAGATTGCATCCGGGGAGTCTGCAACGGTTCTTCCTCTGATTCTGAAGGATTTTGAAGTACATAAGGTGGTACAGCATGTGAATACAAAAGTAAAAGAAATCCGTGACAATGTTATCTATGCAGAAAACACCCAGGACAACGCAGAGCTTACCATCCATGCGGACACTATTGTCAACGCCTTAGGCTCTAAGAAAAATGTATTTGACACAAGTGCCATTACCGCACCTGTTACCTTCATCGGCGACTGCTTTGGCGAGCGCACCGCAGACATTGCGGCGGCAATCCGCAGTGGATACCATGCAGCCAATGAAATCTAAACATTCCTAATTTTCTGGGGCTGTCGGGAAATGAAATTTGTCTACAATATGTAGCTGTGCCACTGAAAGAGTCACAGCATATATTGTGGATAACTTATCATTTCCCGACAGCCCCTTTTTGGGCGGGTCTGGCATTCAGCTTGTAAAGCCATAAGATTTATGATAGGATGAAAACACAAAGATAAAAAGGAAAGAGGCTTATGGCAGCAAAATAAAGCTTCCTATGGGCATTGAAGATTTTGAAGAAATGCGTACAATGGGATATTGCTATATTGATAAAACAGGCCTTATCCGAACCCTTTTGGAAAACCCTGGGAAGGTTCATTTGTTTATGCGTCCAAGAATATGGATTGATGAATATGATGTTCCTCTGGATCGGGCATATCATCTGGGCTGCTATGGCGAAATGGTGAATTTGAGGAGAATCCTGTTTGGGCAGGCGTTGAAAGCCAACGGCAGCCTGTATTTTGCCGTGCTGACTGGATGCCTTAGGATTTCCAAAGAGAGATCTTTTTTTTGCCTTAATAATTTCAATGCATATACGGTAAAAGACGTGCAATATAATGAATATTTTGGCTTTTCAGATATTGAAATCGAAGAAGAAACCGGCATCCTGATTGAAATAAAATATGCAGAACAAGTAGCATTTGAGACGGGATGCAGCAATGCACTGAAACAAATGAAAGACAGAAACTATGAAGAGGCTTTGAGGGATGATGGGATGAAAACCATTTACCGATATGGAATTGCCTGTGATAAAAAACGCTGCAAGGTACTTTCGGAATAGTATTAATGTGCAGATTACCTTGGGTATCTTAGAGGAGGGATATCCAAGGCATATTTTTTATCCCTGAGAACTGTCCATCTGCTGCATCAGAAAAATTTAGCGGTGCCAGCTGCTTGGGCAGGAAGGATGATTGATTTTCTTTTGTATGAGTGATACAATCGGCATGGTATTGGAGCAGGAATTGCTTAACGGTAAAGAATTGTACAGTTGCGCAATTACATATCACATAATTAATTCGGGGAAAGCAGAAGATGTCAGCAATTGAGAAAAGCAAAGTATTTCGGAGGAGGAAAGCGAAAAAGGCAGGATGGAACAGATATTTTATGGATATTGCCGTGTCAGTTCTGTGGACCAGAATGAAGAAAGGCAGTTGATTGCCATGTCTAAGATGGAAATACCGGCAGAAAATATTTATGTGGACAAACAGAGTGGGAGGGATTTTAACCGCCCCCAGTATCAGAAGCTGGTAAAAAGGCTGAATGAAAATACAGTGCTTTGTATCCAGTCCATTGATCGTCTGGGGAGGAATTACCAGGACATCCAGGAGCAGTGGAATTATATTTCCAAGGTGAAAAAATCTGATATTGTGGTACTTGACATGCCGCTTTTGGATACCCGGAGGGGGAAAGACTTGATGGGGACTTTTCTGAGTGATATTGTGCTGCAGGTTCTAAGCTTTGCAGCAGAAAACGAACGCCATAATATCCGGGAAAGGCAGGCAGAGGGCATAGCGGCGGCGAAGGCCAGAGGGGTAAAGTTTGGCAGGCCTAAGATTCCGCTGCCGGATAATTTTATGGAGGTTTACCGGAAATGGCGTGGGAAGGAACTGAATATCACAGAGGCGGCAAAGCTGTGCGGGCTGTCAAAATCCACATTTCATAACAGGGCGGTGAAATTAGAAAATAGTTTCCTGAAAGAGGAAGAGGAAATTTTATTGCAGGATGCAAAGTGAATATTGGAGAGCAGGATTTACTGCAGCCATTTTAGCAGATTTTGTGAAAAGCGTAAACCCTGGCCAGAAGCAGAAGGTTGAGAAAAAAGCAGGGATAAGATATAATATTGCCAGGTATTATTTTGCAATAGAGTGCTTGCCAGAATAAATAAAGCAGGATGGACTAACTTGGATAGACCCAAAAAGCGCAATGCAGAAATTTTACTATTTTGCGCAAGAAATTGTTCTGAAGCACCGAAAGGGAAGGAAGTGGATGTATGGCCAGGGCAGTGGGCATTGGTTTTCAGGATTTTGAACAGTTAATCATAGAGGATAATTTTTACGTGGATAAGACTATGTTTATCAAAGAATGGTGGGAAAGCAAAGACAGGGCAACACTGATTACCCGTCCCAGGAGATTTGGAAAAACTTTAAATATGAGTATGCTGGAAAAGTTTTTCTCTGTTAAGTATGCAGGCAGGGGTGATTTGTTTGAGGGGCTTTCCATATGGAAGGATGAGAAATACAAGAGGCTCCAGGGAACGTACCCTGTAATATCCTTAAGCTTTGCCAATATTAAGGAAACCCTTTTCCTGGAAGCAAGGAAAAGCATATGCCGTGCGATAGAAGAACAATACAATAAAAATGATTATCTGCTGGAAGGCAATTTGCTGAATGATAAGGAGAAAGAATTTTATCAGGAGGTTTCGGCAGGCATGTCAGATAGCACAGCGGCGGCATCTTTGCGTTCTTTATCGGATTTTCTTGGAAGATACTATGGTAAAAAAGCTATTATTTTGTTAGACGAATATGATACTCCTATGCAGGAGGCATATGTGAATGGTTATTGGGAGGAAATGACAGGGTTTATCAGAAACCTGTTTCATTCTGCATTTAAAACGAACCCGTATTTGGAACGGGCAGTTATGACAGGTATTACGAGGGTTAGTAAAGAATCTGTTTTTTCTGATTTGAATCATTTGAAGGTGATAACTGCCACATCAGATGAGTATGCAGAATGTTTTGGTTTTACAGAGAAAGAGGTTTATGCTGCGCTGGATGAATATGGTATGGCAGAAAAGAAAGAAAATGTGAAGAGATGGTATGATGGTTTTACATTTGGAAATAAAACAGATATTTATAATCCATGGTCCATTATCAACTATCTTTCTACCGGGAAATTCCGGGCTTATTGGGCTAATACCAGTTCTAACAGGCTGGTTGGCAAACTGGTTCAGGAGGGAACCAGGGAGATAAAGCAGGCATTTGAAGACCTTCTTTGTGGAAAGCATCTGGCTGCATATATAGATGAACAGATCGTATATAACATGCTGGATGCCAGTGAAGCAGCAATTTGGAGTTTTCTTGTTGCAAGCGGATATTTGAAAGTGATCAGGGTTGAGGAACATGAGGAAGCAGGATTTGAAGCGGATACCCTTAGGTGTCAGCTGGCTATTACGAACCTGGAAGTAAAATTGATGTTTGGCGGGATGATACATGGATGGTTTGCGAGGCGCATGTCAGACTATAATGATTTTATCAAGGCTCTTCTGAAGGATGATTTGAAAGCGATGAATGCTTATATGAACAGGGTAGCAATGGGGACATTCAGCTGTTTTGATACGGGAAAGAAGCCGTCTGAAAGCCAGCCGGAACGTTTTTACCATGGCTTTGTCCTGGGGCTGATGGTAGAGCTGAATGACAGGTATGTGGTTACATCGAACCGGGAGAGCGGATTTGGAAGGTATGATGTAATGCTTGAACCCAGAAAGCAGGAAGATGATGCAATCATCCTGGAATTCAAGGTGCAGGATATGGACGATGGGGAAAAGGGGCTGTCTGATACGGTCAATGCGGCTCTAAGGCAGATTGAGGAGAAAAATTATGAGGCGGTTCTCATTGCGAAAGGGATAGCAAAGGAGCGTATACGCAGATATGGATTTGCTTTCCGCGGAAGTGAAGTACTGATTGGCTGTTAAGGAATGGCAGGATGCTTCCCGTTTGATTGGCGCAAGCTATATGACGATGAATAATGAGTTTTATAAGGTTATAAATGAGGAAATCAGTGCACGGATTACATCAGATAATTACCATGTGGGAGCCATTGCAGGAGAATACTTCCTGGAACAGTGTAAGGAGGCAGAATTATTGATTATGACCCATGAGACTACAAAATCCGTACAGGACAGAATTTATTTCTGGGCATTTCTGGCATTGCCTGCATGGCCATTGGCACGGCATGTGCCATTGTCCTGAACCTTGGGCTGAAAAATGGAAGAAGCGAAGTGGTAGAGGAGTGTATTGAGCGGTATAACGAAAAATTTTCAGGCGATGTTCCAAAAAAATTGAGTGATGTGTATATCTTTACGGTGTTTGTGAGATTACCTGGTATAAAATTAAAAAAGGTATATCTTTTTATAAAAAAGTGTGCGATAATTGGATCAGATACAGACAACATTATTAGGAGGGATAACATGTTAAAAGGCAAAGTAGCAGTGGTTACCGGGGGAACACGCGGGATTGGCTATGCAATCGTAAAAAAATATCTGGAAAACGGCGCAAAGGTCGTTCTGTTTGGTTCCAGAAAAGAAACCGTGGACAAGGCTCTTGCATCCTTAAAAGCGGAGAATGCAGACTGGGAGGCAGAGGGCGCTTATCCAGATCTTTCCGACCCACAGAAAGTAGAAGAAGCAATAGAAGCGGTAAAAGAAAAATTTGGGAGGCTTGATATCCTCGTAAACAATGCCGGAATCTCCGACAGCACAAAAGTGGACAATTATGAACCAGGACAGTTTGAAAAGGTGATTAATCTGAATGTGAACTCCATCTTTTACGCAGTCCGGCCGGCTGTAAAGATTATGAAGGAGCAGGGCGGAGGATGCATTATCAACACCAGTTCCATGGTAAGCATCAGCGGACAGCCAGGAGGGGCAGCTTATCCGGCAAGCAAATTTGCAGTCAATGGCCTGACCCTTTCTTTGGCAAGGGAGTTAGGACCAAGCAACATCCGCGTCAACGCAGTTGCACCCGGCATTACCAGGACAGATATGGTAGCAGCCCTTCCAAAAGAAATGATTGAACCAATGGCAGCGGCCATTCCCCTTCGGAGAGTAGGAGAGCCAGAAGATGTGGCAAATGCCTTCCTGTTTTTGGCCAGCGATATGGCAAGCTACGTGACTGGAGAAGTGCTGTCAGTAGACGGAGCAATGAGAGCCTAAGAGAAAGTTTTTGAAAATGCTTTCTGCCGGATGTACCCACAATGTGTGGAATACATCTGCCAGTAAGCATTTCTGTCCGTATCCAAAGAAAAAAAGTATACCGTATTATTGGAAGGCTGGATCCTCCGGGTCTACCCGTACCGGGGTAATCATGGTGGCAATCGGGATGTTTTCAATCGTTCGGTTCAGCAGTTCTTCCCACAGGGCATTTTGCAGGTCGTATCCAATATAAGCCTGGCTCATAGCCGCACAGACGGACAAGGGGGGTGTTGGGCTGGTTTTCATCCTCATAGGTCAATGCAGTCATGGCATCGTTTACCATGCCCGCCTGGGAGCCATTTCCGTGGGCAGCCGCCACTTCACAGCCTTCTTCTACCAGGTCTGCAATTGCTTCTGCTGTAATCTTTACAGCCTTCATTTGTTCTGGAAGTGTATTGCCCAGAGCATTTCTGCCCAGGGCAATCACAATTCGTTTCTTTTTTGCCATATTCGGTGACAGTCCTTTCACACGTATTGTTTACGCCTTAGACATTCTCGAGGGGCAGCTTTCCCAGGTTTCTCCGAAGGTCATGCGGCGGCCTAAGGAGATGGGGCAGGAGCCTGCCACGGCGCAGCGGCTGGGTCAGGTAGAGAAAATCTGGGAAACGGTAACAGTGCACCGGCCTAAGAAGCGTGCTTCTTCCCAGTCCTTGCTGCAGGTTTTATCCAGCATTTTTACAAGAACCTTGATTTCGGTTCCCTCTTCGGCATCATTTTCATTTAATGCTCGGATGTCCTGGAGAATGTCAGCCATTTTGTAGATGGCATTGTCCCCCCATTCCGGTGCGGAGCCACGGCAGAAAACACCTTTTACATCTACGCGGATTTCCATGCGCCCCCGCTGTCCCCGGTCAAGGCTCCCGTCGGCAGGCTCTGTGGATACTGCAAATTCCGGGCGGATGAAAAGAATGCTTAGGTTTCCATATCCCCCAGATAGCACTAGACCGTTGCCGGAAAGCCCTAAGGCAGTCCGGGAGAGCCTGGAATATGCGCTCCCCCATTTAGCCCATGGACGTTCCCTGCTGCGAGAAACCCATGGGGAGTGCGGCAGCGCATAGCAGGAAGAAGAGACGATGGGCCGAAAGAAAAATATTTCATCAGCTATTGCACTGGAACAGATAGGAAGGAATGTGAGTGAAAATGAAAAAGAGATTATTCGTAACAGCATTGATGGTAACAGCAATTTTAGGGCTTGCAGCCTGTGGAGGAAAAAAGAACCAGGAAGAAACAGACGCGGGGAAGCCTGCAGCAATAGGCGAACCAGAAAGCGAGGAAGCGGAAGAAGAAACGGAAACGGAAGAAGAAACGGAAACGGAAGCGGAAGGGGCAGAGGAAATAGAAATACAGGTTTTTATTGCAGCCAGCCTGAACCGGGTTATGGAGGAGATTATCATGACATATCAGGCGGATCACCCGGAAGTGAATTTTGTCTGTAATACGGACAGCTCAGGAACATTACTGGCACAGATAGAAGAAGGCTGTGAATGTGATGTTTTCTTTTCCGCAGCCCAAAAACAGATGGATCAGTTGGAGGAGGACGGCTTGCTGGTGGAGGGAACCCGTAAAAATATTGTCAATAACCAGGTGGTGGTTGTTTCGGGGAAAGACAGCGGCACAGCAGTAAAAGGCCTTGAAAATCTTGGGGATGCACAAAGCATTGCCCTGGCAGGCGGCAGCGTTCCGGTGGGCAGGTATACCCGGCAGGCGTTGATGAATCTGGGAATCCTTGAAAAAGCGGATGACCCGGCATCCATTAGTACAAGCCAGGTGTCGAAGGCTCTGGGCGGTGTGGAAATCAGTGAACAGACGAATGTGAGCATGGCGCTTCTGGCAGTGGCGGAAGGTTCCTGTGAAGTAGGAACAACTTATTATTCTGATACGTATGGGTATGAGGACCGCCTGGATATCCTGGAGAAAGTAAGCTGTGAATTAAGCGGTGACGTGGTTTATCCGGCTGCCCAGGTGGTGAATTTGGAAGCAGGGGAAAAGCAGGCGGCAGCAGCTAGGGATTTTTTAGAATTTCTTGTGTCCGATAGGGCAAAGGAATTGTTTGAGAAATATTATTTTGATACCAGCATGGATTAAGGACAGGGAGTCGGAAGGCTTTTTTCTGCTGCTTTTATTCAGTAGAGGAAGGCCTTTTGGAAATTTTCTGTATGAGGTATTTGGCATCAAGGTAGTACAATCCTGGCTTTCGCAAGAGCCATGGGAGAGTATGGGGCATCCGCAGGGTGAAAGCCAAAGATTTTTACCGTAACAGAGAGGTGCAGGTATGGAATCTATGGTTCAGATAAAAGCCGGATTCCAGCTCTTTGCCGGAGACAGCCATAGAAGGATAACAGAAGGCATATTGAAATTAGATTGCTTTTATTGGTGTTGTAGAATATAATATGTTAGAAAGAAGAAACTTATTACGATATGCTGACAACTAAGGATATTGGCGATATTGGAGAAAGTTTAGTGCATGGACATGAATGTATGCGGATGAAGCTTGGAGGGCGTGAGGATTTAATTCATTTGATAAAACGGATACCTACGCAGTTTGCGGTTGGATATGATATCAGTTCTGTTGAGTTAAATGAGTGCAAGAGATATATTGAAGTGAAAACGACGATTAGTTCAAAAGGAAACGCCATTCCGCCAGTTATGTTTTGGCATGTGGCGAAAGCGGTAAGGGAGAAATTGCAAGGAGTTTGAGTATGGATAACCTGACCCAGGAACAACGTAGGAAAAATATGCAGCGTATAAAGGGAAAAGATACAAGCATCGAAGTGAAACTGCGGAAAGCTTTATGGGAAAAGGGATTCCGTTATCGTAAAAACTATAATAAGCTTCCGGGAAAACCGGATATTGTTTTGACAAAATACAAGATTGCAATTTTTTGCGATAGCGAATTTTTTCATGGGAAGGATTGGGAGGTTTTAAAACCCAGATTGGAGAAAGGAAATAACAGCCAGTACTGGGTAAGTAAAATTGCAAGAAACCGTGAGCGTGACGATGAGATAAATAAGAGGCTTTTGTTTGAGGGCTGGACCGTTATTCGGTTTTGGGGAAAGGATATTTCTGACAACGTAGAAGAATGTGTAAAAGTGATTGAGGAGGCAATTTGGGATGAAAGATTGCTGGAAACCTGAGTCCATCTTAGCTGCCAGATGGGTATAATATAGATAACTCAAACTTCCCATAAGCTTTTGCGGTGCAAAGTCTTATAATTACTGACAATAGCCCCTGAACTGCTCAATAATTTAAGAGGCAGCCAATGGCATATTACAGCCTTTCAATATAAGACAGTTCTTCTTCCTTTTTCCATGTTTTTCCAAGTATCTCCAGTAATTTTAGAAAAAGGATTGGTTTTTATAAACATGCAGTGAATGGGAATAATTTGAAACCATCAAAAATAAGGTTTGATTCAGACCATCCACATTGATTTGGCAGATAAGAAAACAAATGTTTTACATAACCTATGGATTTTGTTTTGAAAAAGAAACAGGGAAGAATAAAGCAATGAATTTGATGTGGAAATAAAAAATTTTTAAGAAAAGGGAAGTATGTTTGGCTGCAGCTGGCGATACTTCCCTTTTTTGTACATCTATTACTTCGAAATTAATGCGTCATTGCTATGGAAGTTTTAGCTTTCATGGTAATTACCCTGCAAGAAACCCAGCGGCCAGCTCCTGCAGGATGGCTGAGGTTTCCCCTTCCAGTCCTGCGGTATAAGTGCAGCCTGCCGGAGATTCCTGGAAAATCACTGCGTACGCAATGCATGCGGCAAGGTAAGAGCCTTCCAGGGATGGGTGCATCCCGTCCTCATCCCATAGCTCAATCTGCGGATATTGCTCCAGGCAGCGCATAAATGCAACACCGCCTGGGATTAGAAGGCTGTCAAGCTCTTTGGAGACGGCAATTGTGTTCTTTGCAAGAACGGACTGGACGTATTCCGGCCCGATAATGCCTGCGCCTTCTTTGGGCGTCCAGGTCATGAGAAGGGCAGTCTGCCCGCCAGCTGCCTGGATTTTTTCATTCAGGGAAGCAGCTGCGGGAAGCATATTTTCTTCTGGGAAAGAAAATGCATCATTGGTATTTTCTTGTATAATTACGAAATCCCAGGTTTCTTCGGTAAGCTTCTGATTCACGATAGCGCCCAGCGCATCGGTATCATCTGCAAACTGTGTCAAGGTATACATTCCTTCGGTAACTTCATGCACATCGCTTGGATGACCCATGGCCGCTGCCACCTCAGAGAAAAGGACGGGCAGATCGTTGGTATAGGTGTGGCTGTTGCCTACAAACAGGATACGAGGAGCTTCCCCTGCCGCTGGTTCCGGTGCTTTTAAGTCCAGGGGCTGGTTGAAATCGAAATCCCCCTCAGTATCTGCGGATGCCTGCGCATCGTCAACGGCAGGGGGTTCAGCGGCGTCTGGTGCATCGTCAGCGACCGGGGGTTCAGCGGCATCTTGCGCATCGTCAGCGGCAGAAGTTTCAGAATCATCTGATGCATCGTCGGCGGCAGGGCTTTCAGTAACCTCTGGCACTTCGTCAGCGGTTGGCGTTTCAGTGGAAGGGGCATTTTCTTCCTTGGAAAAAGGTGAGGAACAGCCGCTAAGGAGTAAAGCCAGGACCAGCAAAAAGCAGCATGCGGTTTTTCCTGTTTTTTTCCAATGCCTCCTGCGGGCGTTTCTGTTTTGATGGAAAGATGTTTCATTCATAGGTTAGCCTTCCTTTCTTGAATTTATGCTTGTACATTATACCATAGCCACTCCGTGAAATAGTATGGCCGCACATGCGCACTTCGGCGCGTATCATATCTTTTGATATTATACCATGGCAGGGGGTGCTCTGCAATCAAACTTTAGTCTTGACCAGGGGATGTATGTTCACTACAATAGGGGGTGGGACAGCAAGGGTTTGCCTGAGAAAAGCATAACAAAGAGGGAGGCTGAATTGCTGTAAGAACAATGTCATAGGAAGAAGGCGGATGCGAAGCATGATAGAAATGCCTTCGGACGGCCTGCCGCCGGAGCGAAGAGGAGGGGGCCTTACATTGAGAAGGAGGAAGATATGCATTATTTATTAAAAATCGCATTATTTGTAGGGGTCGGGCTGGGATTGAACCAGCTGGTAAATCTGTGTTACCGCCTTGTGTCAAAGAAGACAAATGCAATCCATCTTCGTTTTTTAAAAAGCGCAATCAATGTATTTGTTGATGTGGTGATTATTTACAGCCTGGTCCAGCAGTTTGACATAACGAAAGATATCAGTAAGGCTTTGCTGCAAAGCGGTACCTTGATTGTGGCAATCGCAACCTTCGCCGCCCAGCAGGCCTTGGCAAATGTGATAAGCGGAATTTCAGTATCCGCCTCCAAGCCCTATAATGTAAATGAGAAAATAAGGGTTCTCCAAGGGGGCACAGTGATAGCGGAAGGGATGGTAAGCGATGTAACCATACGCCATACGGTTATCCGGCAGTTTAACGGGGAATGCTGTATCGTTCCCAATTCCATCATGGATTCAGCCGTTATCATAAACACAAATTATACGGAAAATGTAGGGAATTTCATCGAGGTAGTTGTTTCCTATGATGCCGATATTGAGAAAGCCATATATATTATGAAGGAAATCTGCACAGACCATGCGCTGACCATAGACAACGATAAGAGCAGCGTCACAGTAAGCAGCTTCGTGGCGGACGGCGTCACCTTAAAAACTACCATTTGGACACGGAACTTAAATGACAGCTTTAAGGCATGCAGCGATATCAGGGCTTCATTGGTAAAAGAATTTAAAAAGAATGGCATAGAGATTCCATACCAGACGGTAACAATACATAATCAGGCATGAAAAACCTTCCGCGCCAATATAATGTAATAAAAGAAATTTGCTCTATATCAATAGGCAATTGCAAAACATAGATGACACAGGCTGGAAGTTTTGCAGTTACCTGCTATGTAAGAGTGGAAAAGGAGTTATTGTGTTGCGGAAAATAAAAATATCATCGTGCCTGGCTCTCTTTGTTCTGTTTGCCGGTTCCTTTGTCCTGGGACGGCTGGCAGCCCAGATTACACCTGCCATAAGTTCAGCCATCCAGACGGATGCAGAGGAAAACTGGGGACTGAGCTTTCAGGAGGAGGGAAAGCTTCCGGCAGCCAACGCCAGCATTCAGGAAATGGAAAAATACAACGCCTATTATGCAGAGGATACCCAGGAGAAAGTTCTGTATCTCACCTTTGACTGCGGATATGAGAATGGAAATACGCCCGCAATCTTAGATGCACTGAAAAAGCACAATGCCAAGGCAGCTTTTTTTGTGGTAGGGAATTATCTGGAAACCAGCCCGGATTTGGTGAAACGTATGATAGAGGAGGGGCATATTGTAGGGAACCACAGCTATCACCACCCGGATATGTCAAACATGGGCAAGGAGGAATTTACCAAGGAGCTTGGGGAGCTGGAAGCATTGTATCAGCAGATTTCGGGAACGCCCATGAAGAAGTATTACCGTCCGCCCCAGGGAAAGTACAGCAGATCCAGCCTGCAGCTTGCCAAGGATCTGGGATATCAGACGATTTTTTGGAGCCTTGCCTATGTGGACTGGAACCAGGACAGCCAGCCCACCCATGCGGAGGCTTTTGATAAACTGCTGAAACGGGTGCATCCGGGTGCCGTTGTGCTGTTACATAATACGTCCAAGACAAATGGGGAAATTCTGGATGAGCTTTTAACAAAATGGGAGGAGATGGGTTATATCTTTAAAACATTAGAAGAACTTCCAAAGACAGGCAGGGACACATAGAACAAAGCTCTGGTGGATGGAAATGAGGGAACAAAGCGGATGCAGCAATCGTAAAGAATGAGGTTTATGGCAAGGCTGGAAAAAAATAAAAAGTTTTTTATTTTATGCAATAAAATTACTTCCTTTTGCGTTTTCTTAGTAACAACAAGAACAAAACAAAAGGAGGTAATTTTTTATGAAAAGAAATTATGTAAAAGGATTCGCAGCAGGAGTATTGGCATTGAGCATGGTGGTTGGAACCCCGGTAATGGCAGCGCCCAATCAGGCAGATGGGAACACGGTAGAAGTGTCTGCAGAGGCAAAGGCAAAGAAGCCTGAAGGAACAAGCAAGCCCAGCGGCCAGGAGAATAGTACCGATAGCAAAAAGACCAATAAGGCAAAAGCACAGGAAGTTGGGAAAGTAACTTGTACCTCTTCTGGCAAGGTAAATATTTCCTTTAAGCAGAAAGTAACTTATACAGATGCATTGAAGGCAGTGATTACCGACGAAAGCGGCAAGGAGATTCCCTGCAGAATTACAAAGAAAAACAAAAGCCTTTTGACAGTTACCGTAAGCGGACTGGTAAAGGATCAGAAGTACATATTGTCAATCGAAGGAATTCTCGGAAAAGATTCTACAGAAGCCGTTGCCGTGAAGAAGGTTTTCACAGCTAAGGGAATGAAAACCCAGACCAAGGTTGGCAAGGTATCTGTATCAGGGAAAAATTTCGTAACCTTGAAAATGAACTCAGCTGCTTATTACAAAGATGCTTCCGTTGAAGTAAAGGATTCCAAAGGCAGCGTATGCCCAGCTAAAATTGTAAAGAAAGCAAAAGGAAATATTAAAGTTCAGATTACCGGCATGAAAAAAGGTGAAAAATATACCATTACCATCAATGGGGTTAAGACCAAAAAAGAGAAAAATTTTGGCTCTATCACCAGGACAGTGACTGTAAAATAATTTTTGGCCAAGACTGGATGTGAGAAGTTTTAAGTGACATAAGATACAGGACGAAAGGGGTATTTGGATGCAGGAAGCCGCTCCGAAGCGAAAAGTTTATATCGAGAAACAACTGTTTGAACGGATTCGTTTCGGCGATCAGGATGCGTTCCGGGAGCTGTATGAGTTAGCATACACGCCGCTCTACGCATTCCTGCTTTCCTATACCCTGAATCGCGAAGATGCGCAGGATTTATTGCAGGATACTTTCATACAAATTTTAAAGAAATGTGATTTATATCAGGATCAGGGAAATCCCATGGCCTGGATGATGAAAATTGCCAAAAATCTTTTTTTGTCGAAATGCAGAAAAGAACGCCTGGAAAATTTGAATTATGAAGATGTAGAAAATGAATTGGGATTTGAAGATATGACAAATGTAGATAATCGGATGATTTTGGAAAAGATGTTTGAAATTCTTCCAATGGAAGATAGAAATCTGATTATTATGCATGATATAAGCGGTCTGAAACACAAAGAAATTGCAGAGATACTGGGCATGCCATTGGGGACGGTGCTTGCCCGGTATCATAGAGGAATTCGGAAGTTGCAGAAGGAATTTAGTGAGAGGCGGCCGGTATGAAGAAGAAGGAGATAAGAAGAAGGATGCAGGACGGATTTTCAGAACTCTCGCCGGGCATATTTGAAGCAGTGATGGCGAGGGCGGAGAAAGAAAATCTGATGCCTGTGAAAATAGAATATGAGGAAGCGTGTGCAGACATCCAGAATATCAACGATATGGAAAAGGCACGTAAAGCCCCGGGACCGTGGGATGCGTTTTGGGGAAATTTTCCGAAATATGCAATGTCTTTCTGTACCTGTCTGCTGGTGCTCTTAATATGTGTTTCTGGAATTTCCAGGAAAAAACAGGAGGATGTTTATCTGGTTATGGATATTAATCCCAGTGTTCAGATTGTCATGGACGAAGATTGCCAGGTAAAAAGGCTGAATGGTTTAAACCAGGATGGAAAAGAATTTATCAAACAGTTAAATTGGAATAAGAAACAATCGGTGTTTGATGTGCTGGATTTACTTCTCCAGGATGCGGCGGCAAAGTCCTATTTACAGGAAGACAGCGGTATCTTAGTGACAATCTGCCTGCCAGATCAAACTTTGTATAAGGATTTAGAAGGCAGGTTAGGGAAACGGATAGACCAGAGGCTGGAGGAAATAGGAGTCAGCGGTGTTTTGACTGCCTTTGTGCAGGGAGAAAAAGGAACGAAGAACCAGGGAAGAAAGCAGTTGGAGACAGAGCTTGCAGAAAAGTATGGAATAGAGGAAACGCTTGTTCAGCAAATGTCAGTAACAGAATTAATACGGTGCTGCCAGGAGCATGCATTTGCAGGATTAACCTTTTCAGCAGAATCAGATAAAGTGTGGAAGGATTTTGTCCGGCAGGAACAGGAAAGCAAAAAGGATTCTCAGGAAAAGACGGAGCCAGAACAGGAAGAAGCAGAGTCAAACCAGGAAAAAACAGGGCCAGAGAAGGAAGAAGCAGAGTCAAGCCAGGAAAAAACAGGGCCAGAGCAGGAAGAAGCAGAGTCAAACCAGGGAAAAACAGAGCCAGAGCAGGAGACGGTTTCGAAATCAGAAGAGCCTGCAGATAAGGAATCGGACACAGATCAGGGGTTACAGAAAGAGCAGGACATGGAGCAGAAGGCTCAAGAGGAAAACGAGAATCCTGGGCAGGATGTTCGGCAGGAAGAAAAGCCTTGTCAGGAGGACGAGACAGGAACCCAAACTGCTGTCCAGCCACAAGAAAATGCAGATCCTTCTGTCTTGCCAGAAATACCTGCATCGGCAGAACCAGTAGAACATCCACATAAGATTGAGGATGTTTTAACGGAAGGCCGGGAAGAGGGAGCCGGGGCATCCAGAAGAAAAGATAAGAAGGATAAAGAGAACAACGGGAGCAAGGATAAGGATAAAGAAAACAACAGCAGCAAGGATAAGGATAAAGAAAACAACGGCAGCAAGGACAAGGATAAAGAAAATAACGGCAGCAAGGACAAGGATAAAGAAAATAACGGCAGCAAGGATAAGGATAAAGAAAACAACGGCAGCAAGGATAAGGATAAAGAAAATAACGGCAGCAAAGATAAAGAAGATAACAGCAATAAAAACAATAGCCAAAATAATAATGGAAACAAGGGAAATAGCACTGGTAAAGGGAACAGCAGCAACAGAGAGGAAAACAACAGCAGCAACAGAGAGGAAAACAACAGCAGCA